>JBBIRW010000004.1:0-228788 GCA_037441565.1 Deltaproteobacteria bacterium
TAGGGTTGCCTTTACTCCTGAGGAAGCAGAGGACATTTACAGGCAGATAGGTGGGAGATGCGCTGTAAAGGCACAGATCCATGCAGGAGGGAGAGGAAAGGCGGGAGGGATAAAGCTGGTTAACTCACCATCAGAGGCAAAAGAAGCAGCGAGTTCACTGCTTGGGAAACCACTTGTGACATATCAGACTGGACCGGAAGGGAAGATAGTGCGCAAGGTTCTTGTGGAAAAGGCTTATCAAATAGAAAGGGAGCTATACCTCGGAATGGTTATCGATAGGTCCATTTCACAGGTTGTTATGATGGCGAGTGAAGAAGGGGGTGTAGAGATAGAAAAGGTTGCTGCTGAAAGACCCGAGAAGATCCTTAAGGAGGCTATCGATCCTGTAGTTGGATTTATGCCCTATCAGGGAAGAAAACTTGCCTATGGGCTTAATCTTGATAAGGCGCTTATAGGCAAGGCTGTTAATTTTATGAGTGCACTTTATAAGACATTTGTAGAGGCGGACTGCTCCCTTGCAGAAATAAATCCACTTGTTGTGACAAAGGATGGAGAAATCCTTGCCCTTGATGCAAAGATAAACCTTGATGATAATGGACTGTTTAGACATAGGGATCTTGAGGCGATGAGGGATGTGGAGGAGGAAGATCCCCTTGAGGTGGAGGCGGCAAAGTATGGGATAAGTTATATAAAGCTTGATGGGAATATTGGATGTATGGTAAACGGTGCAGGTCTTGCGATGTCAACAATGGATATAATAAAGCTTTGCGGGGGAGAGCCTGCAAATTTCCTTGATGTGGGAGGTGGCGCATCAAAGGAGCAAGTGTATAATGCGTTTAAAATACTCCTTTCTGATAAAAATGTAAAGGCGGTGCTTGTTAATATATTTGGTGGTATTATGAAGTGTGATGTGATCGCCCAGGGTGTTGTTGAGGCGATAAGGGAGGTAGGACTGCAGGTTCCTCTTGTCGTGAGGCTTGAAGGAACAAATGTAGAGCTTGGTAGGGAAATACTTAAGAATTCTGGACTTAATATCATTTCAGCAACAAGTATGAAGGATGCAGCAATCAAGGTTGTGGAAGCAGCAAAAAGCTACCATCCATGAGGAGGAAAGATGGGGATACTTATAGGTAAGAATACACGTGTTATAACACAGGGTATTACTGGTAGTGCTGGCTGGTTTCATACCCAGCAGTGTATCGCATATGGAACAAAGGTTGTGGGGGGAGTAACCCCTGGAAAGGGGGGAACCAGGATAGATGGCATTCCCATATTCAATACGGTATGGGAGGCTGTCAGGGAAACAGGCGCCAATGCCTCGATGATCTTTGTTCCTGCAGCATTTGCAGCTGATGCAATAATGGAGGCGGTTGATGCAGGACTTGAAGTGGTAGTTTGCATCACTGAGGGGATTCCACCCCTTGACATGGTAAAGGTAAAAGGGTTTATGAAGGGTAGAAAAACCTGGCTCATAGGACCCAACTGCCCTGGAATTATAACACCGGGGGAGTGTAAAATGGGAATAATGCCTGGATATATCCACATGCCCGGGAGTGTAGGTGTGGTATCAAGAAGCGGGACCCTTACCTATGAGGCTGTTGCCCAGCTTACAAGCAGGGGCATAGGACAGTCCAGCTGTGTAGGAATTGGGGGGGATCCTATATGTGGCTCCACATTTGTGGATATATTAAAGTTATTTGAAGAGGACCCACACACAGAAGCAGTTATGCTTATAGGCGAGATTGGAGGCACAGCAGAAGAGGAAGCTGCGAAGTTTGTAAAGGAGTACATGACAAAACCTGTTGTGGGATTTGTTGCGGGAAGAACAGCACCTAAAGGGAAGAGGATGGGCCACGCCGGTGCTATAATTTCAGGTGGAAAGGGAACAGCACTGGAAAAGATAAAGGCATTTATGGATGCAGGCATACATGTTGTTGAGAGCCCTGCGGATATGGGAGAAAGGATGGCCGAAGTCCTTAGGATGAGAAAAAAATAAGGGTTTAAGGGGGATATTTAAATGGAAACAACAGTAAAGGAGTCTCCAAAGGTGGTAGAGAAGAAAAAACCTGTTGTTATAATAAAGGCTGAATTCTGCAAGGGTTGTGATATATGCGTTCAATTCTGTCCAACAAATGTACTTGCAATGGATAAACTTGTGGCGGTTGTTGTAAAACCTGATGCATGCACAGGATGTATGATGTGTGAACTTTTATGTCCGGATTTTGCGATAAAAGTGGAAAAATAAAAATCAAGGAGGTTTATAAGTGCAAAGACAACCACTTTTAATGCAGGGAAACGAGGCATGTGGGGAAGGAGCAATCTATGCAGGATGCAGATTTTTTGCAGGATATCCAATAACACCGTCTTCGGAGATTGCGGAATATATGGCTATGAGGCTTCCCCAGGTAGGCGGGATTTTCATCCAGATGGAGGATGAGATTGGCTCGATGGGTGCAGTAATAGGTGCATCACTTGGTGGTGTAAAATCAATGACTGCAACAAGTGGTCCTGGATTTTCGCTGAAGCAGGAAAACCTGGGGTATGCTTACATGACAGAGATACCATGTGTTGTTGTAAATGTTATGAGGGGTGGACCCAGCACAGGTATGCCAACAGGACCTTCTCAATCTGATGTTATGCAGGCAAGATGGGGAACACATGGTGATCACCCCACCATAGCCCTTACTCCATCAACTGTTGAGGAGATCTTTTATGAGACCATAAGGGCATTCAATCTTTCAGAGAAGTACAGAATTCCTGTAATCCTTCTTACTGATGAAATTATAGGCCATATGAGGGAGAAGATAGAGCTTCCTGATCCCTCAGAGGTTGAGGTTATAGAAAGGGTGAAGCCTGTATGCCCCCCTGAGGAGTATCTTCCCTATGATTCCCGTTATGATGTTCCACCACTTGCTGTTTTTGGTGAGGGGTACAGATTCCATGTTACTGGACTCAATCACAACGATAAAGGATTTCCAACCAATGTAAACAGGATCATCCAGGAGCAGGAAGAAAGGATGATCAATAAAATCAAGAAGAACGCAGCGGATATAATCAAATATGAAACATATATGATTGATGATGCTGAGGGTGTTGTATTCGCATTCGGAAGCAGCGCAAGATCTGCGAAGGCAGCAGTAAATGAGGCGAGAAGGATGGGTATGAAGGTGGGGATTTTCAAACCGCTTACAATCTGGCCATTTCCCGAGGATGCGATATACGACATTGCAGGCTCAGTGAAATTCATAGTAGTTCCTGAGCTTAACCTTGGCCAGATAATCTATGAGGTGGAGAGGGCATCGAAGGGAAGAACAGAGGTTGTCGGGGTAAACAGGGTTGACCCCGAGCCTATAACACCACAGCAGATCCTTGATAGGATATTAGAATTCAAATAGATGGAGGAAAAGATGGCTTTTGATTATGAGAAATACCTAAGGATGGAGATGATGCCCCATATATGGTGTCCTGGATGTGGCAATGGCATCGTGATGAAGGCAATAATAAGGGCTGTTGACTTCCTGAAGCTTGATAAGAATAAGGTTGCATTTGTGTCAGGTATAGGTTGCACATCAAGGCTTCCCGGATATGTTGATTTCTATACGCTTCACACAACGCATGGAAGGGCACTTGCCTTTGCAACAGGCTTGAAGTTAGCAAGGCCGGATCTTACAGTGATTGTTGTTTCGGGCGATGGTGATGCAACTGCAATCGGTGGAAATCATTTTATACATTCCTGCAGAAGAAACATAGACATGACACTTATTATCTTCAACAATTTCATTTATGGAATGACAGGCGGTCAGGTAACACCAACAACGCCGATGGACGCATTTGCAACAACCAGCCCCTACGGGAATATTGAGAACCCATTTGATATATGTAAGCTTGCAGATGGTGCAGGTGCAACATTTGTTGCAAGGGGAACATCGTATCATAATGTTGCCCTTGAGAAACTTATAGCCCAGGCAATACAGCATAAAGGTTTTTCCGTTGTTGAGGTGCTCGTTGGATGTCCTGTATACTATGGGAGAAAGAATAAATTTCGCTCACCATCTGATCTTTTAAGATGGCAGAAAGAGGTTTCTGTCTCGATAAAGGCAGCAGAGAAGATGAAACCAGAGGAGCTGCAGGGGAAAATCTTAACAGGTATATTCAAGAAGGAGGATAAACCCGAGCTTACGGAAAAATACAGGGAGTTAATTGAACGTGTTGCATCTGTAAGATAAAAAGGAGGAGAGAAAAATGCCTGAAAGATACGAGATAAGATTAAGTGGAGAAGGTGGACAGGGTGTTATTCTTGCTGCGATCATCATGGCTGAGGCAGCAGCAATATACGATGGTAAAAATGCAATCCAGACACAATCCTATGGTCCTGAGGCAAGGGGAGGGGCAAGTAAATCTGAGGTTGTGATAAGTGATGGTCCTATTGATTATCCAAAGGCAACAAGGGTTGATCTGTTGCTTTCCTTTACGCAGGAGTCCTGTGACAAATACATAAAGGATTTAAAAGAGGGTGGTATACTGATTATCGATTCGGATTACGTCACAAGGGTTCCTGATGGAAAGTATCAGATCTACAGGCTTCCCATTCTTGATACTGCAGCAAGGGAGATAGGGAAGGTTTTTGTTGCTAATATAATTGCCCTCGGTGTGATTGTTGAAATCACAGGGCTCGTTTCAAAGGAATCCATTGAAAAGGCTGTTATGGCAAGAGTTCCGAAGGGAACAGAAGATCTTAACAGAAAGGCGCTTTATAAGGGCTTCGAGCTTGTGAAGAGATACAGGGAGAAGTTCGGATCCGTTGCATAAGTTAAAGAAAGGATTTCCTTAAGAGAAAATCTGAAAAAGAGGGGTTTATCCCCTCTTTTTCATTTATGGAGGTATTCATATGGTTGAGCGAACACTCTCATTTATAAAGCCTGATGGTGTTAAAAAGGCATTGATTGGAGAGGTAATAAGGAGATACGAAAGCAGCGGACTCAGGGTTGTTGCAATGAAGATGCTCAGGATGTCAGTTGATGAGGCGGAGAGGTTTTATGAGGTTCACAGGGATAAGCCCTTTTTTAAGAGCCTTACACATTTTATAGCATCAGGTCCTGTTGTTGTTATGGTGCTTGAAGGAGAGGATGCTATTTCAAAAAACAGGGAATTGATGGGTGCAACCGATCCAAGGAAGGCGGAAAGGGGAACCATAAGGGGTGATTTTGCTACTGAGATCGAAAGAAATATCGTTCACGGATCTGACAGTCCTGAAAGCGCTCAAAGGGAGATAAGATTCTTTTTCAGCGATATGGAGATATTCAGTTATTGAGAAGATGATCGATTTTAAAGATCTTGATCCGGAAGATGGCGTCCAATTTGTAGAATCCCTCGGGATGGAGCCCTTTAGATTTTACCAGGTGATGAAGTGGATTTATAAGAAGAGGGTTGAGGATTTTGAAATGATGACTGATATACCCCGAGGGATGAGAGTACTCCTGAAGGAAAATGCATACATTTCATCTTTGAAAATTCATTCCCATCTTACATCAAAGGATGAGTCAGAGAAGTTTTCCTTTTTACTCCACGATGGTTTTATCATTGAGAGTGTTTTCATTCCGTCGGAGAGGAGAAGCACGGTATGTATATCAACACAGGTGGGATGCAGGATGGGTTGTTCATTCTGCTATACGGGAAAGATGGGATTCTCAAGGAATCTTACCCCGGCTGAAATTGTAAATCAGATACTTTACATTAAGGATCATAAAAAAAACAGACTCATTCATAACATCGTAATTATGGGTATGGGTGAGCCCCTGGATAATTTTGAGAATCTGGTAAAATCATTGCGCATAATTACACATCAATCAGGTCTTTCCATCTCCCCCAGAAGGATAACACTTTCAACATGCGGAATACTTCCAAAAATTCCCGAGCTCTTGAAGGAATTTTCCGTTAATCTTGCAATATCGCTGAATGCATCCACAAATGAGAAAAGAAATGAAATAATGCCTGTGAACAGGAAATATCCTATTGATGAAATTATAAAACTCTGCAAAGATCTTCCCATTGGTAGGAGAAGACGTATAACATTTGAGTATGTGCTCCTCGGTGGTTTCAATGATAGAGAATCCGATGCAAGGATGCTTGGAAAGCTTCTTTCTGGAATAAGATCAAAGGTAAATCTCATCGTCTTTAACAGCTATCCCGGAGCTTCCTTCAGGGAGCCTGAGGAAAATAGTATTAGAAGATTCCAGGAGATTCTCTCATCTATGGGTTATACTGTGACTATCAGGGAAAGCAGGGGAAGAGACATATATGCTGCATGCGGTCAGCTTGCATCTTTCCATTTGAAAAACAAACAGAAAATCTCATAAAGGAGGGTTAAAATGGGTGAAAAAATTGTTGGTATTATCGGTGGAAGCGGACTTTATGAACTGGAAGGTCTTAAAAATGTAAAAGAGGAGGTTATTTCCACACCCTTCGGTGATCCATCGGATAGCTTTATCACGGGTTATCTTGATAATGTAAAGATGATCTTTCTCCCCAGACATGGAAGGGGTCATAGAATCCTTCCTTCGGAGATAAACTTCAGGGCAAACATCTACGGGATGAAAAAGCTTGGGGCACAGTGGATAGTTTCGGTAAGTGCTGTTGGCAGTATGAAGGAGCATTTAAAACCGGGGCATATTGTTATTCCCGATCAATTCTTTGACAGAACGAGATCGAGGATAAACACATTTTTCGGGGAAGGTATAGCTGCCCATATCTCCTTTGCCGAGCCTGTTTGTCCTGTTCTTTCAGAATGTCTTTACAGGGCATCCCGAAATGTTGCTGCAGATGTCCACAGAGGGGGCATTTATATATGTATCGAAGGACCACAGTTTTCCACAAAGGCAGAATCACATATCTACAGAAGCTGGGGCGTTGATGTGATTGGAATGACAAATCTTCCGGAAGCAAAGCTTGCAAGGGAGGCAGAGATCTGCTATGCAACACTTGCCCTTGTGACAGATTATGACTGCTGGCATGAGACCGAGGAGGTGGTAACAGCAGAAATGGTGATGGAGACACTCAGGAAAAATATCGAAACATCAAAGGGGATCATAAGGAATGTGGTAAAGATACTTCCCGATGAGAAAAGTTGTCTGTGTGGTTCAGCACTTAAGAATGCTATAATGACTCAGAAGGAAAAAATATCACCCGAATTGAAAAAAAAGCTTGATATTTTGATTGGAAAATATTTAAATGCATAATAATTGATGAAGTTTGCAGGGATAAGGGTTTCAACTATAATAGTTGTTGCATTGATTTTCTTTTCAGCAGCAATCTACTGGTTGATCTTCCATCTTCCGCTTTCAGCGGAAATAAACAGATTAAAAACAAAGCTTTCTTCCCTCAAAGACGAGATATCAACAAAAGAGATGGAATATGGGAGGTTAAAGGAAACACTTTCCAGAAGTGATTATTCAAACATAATCAGGGAGATCCTGTTATGGGAGGATATGGACACAGGTTTGTTTCTTTCGAAGCTATCATACATCGCTGGAAAATCCGGTGTAGATTTAATCCTCGTTGAGCCGCAAAGTGAGAGAAAGATTGCGGGTCGTGAAGGTTTTCCTTTCAAATTAGTCGCAGAGGGGAGCTATGAATCCATGATAACCTTCATAAAAGGTCTTGAGGAGATACCATCCCTCATAATATCTGAGATTGAGTTAAAAGAAGATCCAAAAAAGAGGGGATTAATAAATACACAGCTTCTTGCTAATCTCCTCTCATTAAAGATAGACAGACAATTTGTTGAAGGTGTCACTATTCAATCTGATTATGGAGGGAAGATTAAGAGTTCTGCTGTTGAGAGGGATCCTTTTCAACCGCCGTTCCTCTATTTTTCCATCGGTAAGGGGGAGGCTATGGATATATTTAAAGGGGTTGAGTTGAAAGGGATTATGGATATAGAGGGAAAGAAGGCAGCAATCATAAATGGACAGATAATGCATGAGGGAGATTCGATAAAGGGATTTGATATAAAGCGGATTGAGAGAAAAAGGCTTATACTTCAAAGGAAGGATGTGCAATACTATCTGGAGCTAAAGGATTAAAGGGATGTATGCGAGGATATTTTTAGTCGCATTGCTTTCCCTGACAGCTGTTTTTCTCCTTTCGGGTTACAGTTCCTGTAGTGATGATCTCTTCCCTCAGAAACTCATAACAGTGGAATTGAGGGATGCTGAACTCAGGGATGTCATCTGGCTTTTTGCAAAGGAAGCAAATCTCAATATCCTCCTTGGTGAAGAGGTTAAGGGCAGAATAACAGTCAGTCTATACAGAATCCCCATGAAGAAGGCATTTGAGGCAATTCTTTCCAGTGCTGGCGTTGGCTACATTGTGGAGAATGGGATGATAAAGATACACACAATAGAGGAGATAAAAAAGACAAGGGAGGTTGAGCCTCTTCAGACCGAGATATTGCAGGTGAGATATGCACCATCATGGGAAAAAGGTGGCGATCTTGATGAGCTAAAGAAGGCACTTGAAAAGCATCTGTCGGGAAGAACTGGATCCCAGATAATAGTTATGACGAGAACCAATTCACTTATAATAACCGACACAAGATCAAATATTGAGAAGATAAAAAAGTTAGTAAGGGAACTGGATGTGAAGGGGAAGCAGGTTCTCATAGAGGCAAGGATTGTTGAGGCATCCCTTGATTTCAGTCGTTCATTGGGTATTGAATGGGGCGGAAGTTTTACAAGGACATCACACGGTGGAACATGGGACTGGAGAGGAGGACTTGCAGGAGGTCAGCCTTTGCCCTCTTCACAATTAGGTGAACTTGTAACAGGAACAGGGGATCTCGGAAATACCATCGTTAATCTTCCCATTACTCTTTTTCCCGGCCAGACGCCCTTTGGTGGTATCAATCTTAACTTTGCCAGGATAACAGGGGAAAGCTTCGCAACATTCAATGCACGGCTTACACTTGCTGAGAGTGAAGGGAAAGCAAAGGTTTTATCAAGCCCGAAGATCCTTACCCTTAACAATAAGGAGGCAAGGATATCCCAGGGTGCCAGAATACCCTATGTTACTGTTCCAGCTGGACAGCAGGTACAGTTCTTTACACAGACCGTTGAATTTATAGAGGCAGCACTTACCCTTCAGGTTATTCCCCATATAGTTGAAGATAGGAAATTGATCCTTAAGATTAAAGCAACAAAAAATACACCAGATTTTTCGAAAAGTGTCCTTGGTAACCCCACGATACTCACAGAAGAAACCCAGGCTGAGGTTTCACTAAATGATGGAGAAACAGTTGTAATAGGAGGAATCTACCAGTTAACAGAAGGTGAACAGGAAAAGGGTATTCCCTATCTGAAAGATATTCCATATCTGGGTAGTCTTTTTAAGACAAGATTGAAGACGGAGGGGAGAAGCGAGCTTTTATTTTTTATTACTCCCAGGATCGTAAGAGATACTGGTGATGAGGGGTAATTATGGAGGATAAAAAGGTGATGAAAAAACATGATAATCTTGGAAACATCCTCCTTAAAAAAAGGTTGATCACTGAGAAAGATCTGATCGATGCTATAGAACAGCAGAAAAAAACAGGGCAGCTGCTTGGAGAGATATTTATTGAGAAAGGCCTTATCAGTGAAGATGATCTCGTTCAGGCACTTGCAGAACAGATAGGGATATCATTCTGCTTATCTTCGGATACTCTACCTGTGAGTGAGGAGGATGCACGGATAATACCGAGAGACATTGCAGAGAAACACAGGGTGATCGGCGTGAGGAGGAAGAACGGCTCCTTTGTTGTTGCAATGGCAGATCCTTTTAATGTTATGGCAATTGACGATCTGAAAGCAATAACAAAGCTGAACATAATTCCTGTAATAGCAACAAGGAGCAAGATTTCTGAATATATTAACAAAATTTACAGGAAAGCAGAGCCCGAGGAAGAGAAGATTTTCGAGGTTCTGACACATCCTCCTGGGACCGATTATGTATACAGAGATATCGCTGAGGAGGATATAAACCTGGATAATTTAAGGTCACAGGTAAATGATCCACCGGTGATAAGGCTTGTTAATCATATAATCCTGAAGAGTATAAATGATAGGGCAAGCGACATACATATTGAACCTTTTAAGAATATACTCAATGTTCGATACAGGATTGATGGAATTCTTTATCCTCTGACAACGATATCCAGGGATTTAAAGATGGCTGTAACATCAAGGATAAAGATTCTTGCAAATATGGACATAGCTGAGCGAAGGCTTCCACAGGATGGGAGATTTACTGTGATACATAAAAAAAGGGAGGTTGATATAAGGGTATCCACGCTTCCAGGCATTTTTGGTGAAAAGGTTGTCCTGAGACTTCTAATAAAGGAAACAGCCCCATTAAGACTTAAACAGCTCGGCCTTCATCACAAAGCGGAGGAGGTTCTGGTAAAGCATATAAAAAAGCCTCAAGGGATGGTGCTCCTTACAGGTCCAACAGGAAGCGGTAAAACAACAACACTCTATGCCTGCATAAATGAGATTGATATAAAATCGAGAAATGTTGTTACTATTGAGGATCCAGTGGAGTATCAGCTTCCGGGCATCCATCAGGTGAGGGTTAATCCAAAAATAGGTCTTACATTTGCAAATGGACTGAGGCACATCCTGAGGCAGGATCCTGATGTGATTATGATTGGTGAGATCCGCGATCAAGAGACAGCTGAGATGGCTGTAAGATCAGCACTAACAGGACATCTCGTCTTCTCGACCCTTCATACAAATGATGCCCTTGGGACGATAGTAAGGCTTGTAAATATGGGTATTGAGCCTTTTCTCGTTGCAACAGCTGTAAATCTTGTGGGATCCCAGAGGCTTGTTAGGAGAATATGTCCTGAATGCAGGGAGGTTTATAAACCCTCTCCCGAGCTTCTTGAGAAATTCAACCTCCTGGATAAATTAAAAGATGGTTTTGTTTTTTATCGGGGGAGGGGGTGTGATTTCTGTAAATATATTGGATACCATGGAAGGATGGCCATCCTTGAATATGTTGAGCTTAACAGGGAGATGAGGAAGATAATAATGGAGAACCCCTATTCTGATAAGCTGAGGGAGGAGGCATTAAGGGCAGCTATGGTTACTCTCAAGGATGCAGGCGTTCAAAAGGTGTTAAGTGGTGAAACGACAATAGAGGAGATTATAAGGGTATGTGTTGAGGAGGAATAAGTAAGGGATGAATACATTCATATACAGAGCGAAGGACATAAGTGGAAATCTTATAACAGGGGAGATAGTTTCGGAAAATGAGGATGCAGCCTTCAGGGAACTTTCATCAAGGGAACTTTTTATACTGAACATACAGAAGAAAAGGGAATCCTTATATCGAAGGCTTTCAGCCTATCTTGAGTTATTAAAAAAACCCATTGAGTTCAGAAAAAAGATAAGAACAGTTGATCTCCTCTTCTTTACATATCAACTCGCAGCAATGGTTGCATCAGGTGTTTCCATTTACAGGGCACTTACTGCAATTGAGGATGAGGTGAACAGAAGATCATTCAAGAAGATTATCGGTGATGTGAAGAGGGATATAGAGGCAGGGGATTCCTTCTCTAAAGCACTTTCCAAACACCCGTCAGCATTCAGCCGTATATATGTTAATCTTATCCATGCTGCAGAAACAAGTGGTGAGATGGACAGAATCCTCAACCAGATTATTGTGTATCTGGAGAATGTATCAAGGATTGCAGCAAAGATAAGGGGAGCACTTGCCTATCCATCACTTCTTGTCATTTTTGGCATAATTACTGTTTGCATACTCGTGCTCAAGGTTATCCCCATTTTTGAAAGTGTCTACAGATCCTTTGGGGCGAGGCTCCCCTTTCTCACAGAGGCGCTCATCGGTTTTAGCAGATTTATTATTTCAAATCTTATAATGATATCAGTTGCACTGATAGTATCGATCATAGTTGTTGTTATACTCCTTCGATCTGAAAGGGGAAAAAGATTCAGTGATTCTATAAAGTTCAGGATTCCACTTTTTGGCTCTCTTTTCCGCCAGTTTGAATTTGCAAGGATTTCAAGAACGTTGAGCACCCTTGTTGCAAGTGGAATTCCTGTTACAGAAAGTATAGTCCTCACATCAGACGTTGTGAGGAGCGTTAGGATGAGGGATGCACTTCTGAGGGTAAAGGATATGATTGAGGCCGGAAGCTCGATCTCCCACGCATTTAAGATGACAGGTAGTTTTCCTTCACTTTTCGTGCAGATGATCGCATCGGGGGAGGAGACAGGAAGGCTTCCTGCGATGACAGAAAAGGTTGCAGTATACTATGAGGAATCTGTAATAAGAAGGGTTGATGCTGTTTCATCGGTACTTGAACCCCTTCTTATTGTAGCAATAGGTGCTGTGATTGGATTTATTGTTGTTGCTATATACCTTCCGATCTTTTATATAGGAAGGATTGTAAGGTGAAGTATAGTTTTCCATATAAAAATTCAAAAGAGAAAGGAGGTGTGAGGAATGAGGATGTGGGATAAAAAAGGCTTCACACTCATTGAGCTCATGGTTGTCATTATCATCATCGCAGTGCTCGCTGCAATTGCAATACCCCTTTACACAAGCTATACAAAACATGCAAAGGCTGGAGAGGCATCAAATCTCCTTGGATCCTGTGTTACAGCTGCTCAAGTTTACTATCAGAGATGGGGGCAATATCCAAATTCAACAGGTACTATATGGGATCCTAGCTCACAAAGTGGTGACCAAAATCTCCTACCCGGTGTTGATCTCAGGGCTGCAAAATACTTCAAGTATGTTATAAGTGCTGTTGATAATTCCAGCGATCCGAAGACCATAACGCTCAGGGCAACGGGTGTGGCATCTCCATTTACAGGTGCAAATGAATGGCTCGAGGTAGTTGTTAAGTCCTACGGAAGACCTGTGTGGACATCAGGTAATCCCTCTGATATACCGACACCTGAGTAAAGAATTCGCCTGCCTGTTTTTCCAGAACAGGCAGGCACTAATATTTATGAATGAGAAGGGCCTATCAATAGTAGAATTTATTGTTGCCATTACAGTCCTCCTTTTTGCCATAATATCATTAGTTTATGCAATGGGGACAGCAAGGGGGTTTATCGAACAGCATGGTATGGAAAGGAGGGCGGTAAAGCTTGCTGAAGAGAAGCTTGAAGTGCTAAGGGAGATACCTTTTGATCATACTGATTTAACTGGTTCACCATCAGGAATTTTACATCCCACAAACCCTCCTTATTATGAATCAGTTTACTATGAAAGCCTTGAATGGAGGAGATCCTGGATCGTTTATGATGTAGATGATGAAGAGGATGGGCTTTCACCAGCTGATGATGTTACTCCTGACTACAAACTTATTCTTGTATCAGTAACATGGATCGATTTCAAGACAGGGAAACCAGCCGCTCCTGTCAGGATAAGCACATACAGATGTCCCTGAATTACTCAGCAAAAAAGGGATTTACACTTGTTGAACTTATTGTTGTTATAGCGATAGGAAGTTTCATATTTCTTTCACTTATATACTTCTTTCTCCATAGCAGTTTTGAATACAGGAGGGGGCAGCTTAAGGCAAGACTTCAGAGGATGGGGGATCTCTGCATAGAGGAGATTGCAAGGGAGATAAGAAGGGGTGCTTATGCCGATATAAATGCCAGTGGTGATAGGATAGTAATTTATGCCTCAGGGGGTAATATTATTGCAACGTTTGAACGTGACGGAGCAGGGAGATTTCTTAAAAATGGAGTGGATTTTATCGACAGGGCTGGTATCTCGGTAAAGAGACTCCATTTTGAGCCGCAGGGAAGCGGTATCAAAAATTCCATTTCTGTAACAATGGTTCTAAAAGAGGAGATGGACCCACAGGATCCATCTGATGATGAAGAGATGGGATTTTTTACAAAGGTAAATTTCAGAAACGAGGCTCTTTGATGGGTGAGAGGGGCTCTGCACTTGTTTTATCCTTAATGATCGTCCTTGTCATAATACTGATAGGAGCTGCGTATTTTCTGCTGGGGACTGTTGAAGGGAGCCTGGTCATTTATGGTGGTCGCCTCTCCCAGGCCTTCTACTCATCAGAGGCATCTATGAACAGAACAATCTGGAGGATAAAGGAGAATCTCATAAACCCCTTTGATCCATCCTTCAGTCCGATACAGAACAATTCATCACCATTTGTTAATAACGATCCCTTCCTTGGTGCACTTACAATTACAGACCTTGTGGACTATTCAAGATACACCTCAAGATCACCCGATCCAAGGGATCTCCCCCTCCCTTCAAATCCGCCGCAGATGGGAAACTCATGGTTCTTTTTAAGAAATGCAGGTAGAATAAATCCCACAGTCAGTGATAGCTTCTTCAGCGTGGAGAGGCTTGTTGAGGCGTGGGTAAAGCTTCCTGGATCCCTTGGAAACAACTATACAGTTGCAGCAGGGGGTGGTTTTGTCATTCCTGGGGGTTTATCTGACATGGGAACCTTTTCCCTGATGCTAAATGGGAGAACAAGAACAGTTGGGCTCTGGTCATCAGGGCCTTTCCCTCTTTCCTCTCCAGGGATTATCATTGAAGTTCCATATCTGCAGACAGGCGCTGTTCTTCCTGATGGACTTTTCCCCCTTAATCCATCATACTTCTCAGGTGCAGACATCCAGATCTTTTCGGGCGATCAGATCTTTGATAAGACAAACTATCCTGTAAAGAATGGCTCTCCACATACGGGAAGGAATGATGTAAATTATATTGTGGGAAACGTAACAATAAGAGGGAGTTTATCACCAGCTGTTGAAAGAAGGGAGCTTGACATAGAAAGGGACTGGCCCCCATATGGAACACCAAAGGATGTTACCATCGTTGCAACCGGAGACATAACAATTGATGCAAATGCTGTGCCCCTTTCATGGGTAAACACAGGAACAGGAAGCAGGCTTGTTCTTATAGCAGGTGGTGTTATTAACATAAAGGGGGTACTCTGGGGAACGAGGATAAACGGTATATTCATCTCGGCTGGTGGTGTGAATTTTTCAACTGTTGGACCATCAGCAGGGACATTCTTCTCCCTTCCTGATCTTGCAACAAAATCCGCATGGTTCAGAGGAAGCATAGTAACAGGAGGTGCTGTTAGTTTCTCCCCGGGATGGGATATAGAATTTGATGAAATGGATGCAGGTGGAAGTGAGATACTAAATGGAAACATGTTAGATTACCAGCAGTTGATGCTTGATGACTTTGAAGGAGGGGTTTCCAAATGGGATGGTGTTAAAGGCACAACAAAGAGATGTGGTACTCGAGGAGCAAGGAGACTGGAGTATTGCACAAGGATTGATGATCCAGTGCCACCCGGAACCCTTTCGATGAGCCTTGATATAAAAAATGATAAAGCTGTAAATGACGGTGTAAGGTATATAGTCTCACAGAATATCCTTGGCTTGAATAGTATATCCCTCTGGACAAAGGGGATCAATCTGAAAGGGGGGCCAGGTATACCCGGTGATACATCAAATTTTAAACTTGTTCTCGCTGGTAATATAAATATAGAGTTTCCATTCCCTGCTGTTACACCTAATCAGTGGTTTTTTAGGAAGTTCTATTTTATTGAGTTTTCAAATGCCTTAAATCTCGATCTTACAGATGTAACGGTTGAGATCATATGCACAGATGCTAACCAGATTACAAGGGACATACTTGTTGACGATATCATTTTTCCAGGATACACTCCCTCAAGGAGGCATAATCTTCCTTATGCCCTGAGGTGGCAATTCTTTAACTGGAGGCAGATAAATTGATAACAGGTCTTAAGCAAAAGTTTTATGATCTTTTTAGAATTAAGAAGGGAAGAAGGCAGACTACTCAGAAGGTTTCTGTTGCTTTTGATATAGGCGATTTTTCCATAAAGGCACTTAAGGCGTCAATTGATGAAAAGGGGAGGATAATCCCCATTTCCTGGTGGGTTACTGAGCTTGAGGATAGGGGAGAGGGTATCTCAAAGATTATTAAGATATGTGCGGAGAAGATTGATTACAGGGGGGAGGTTCTTGTTACGGCAATCGGCGGTGAATCAGTGATTATAAGAAGTATTGACCTTCCCTATATGACTGATGAGGAGCTCAGGGATTCCATAAAATGGGAGGCAAAGAAGCATATACCCATTGACATTTCAGATGCTGTTATTGACTATCAGTTAGTGAGAAGGGATCCTGTAACAGGAAATCTCCATGTGATTCTCGTTGCTGTTCCCAATGAAGTATTTGATTCACATTACAACATGATGTCCAGGGCAGGCTTTCCACCTGATATTGTAGATGTTGAGCCACTTGCACTGATGAATAGCATCCTGCTCTCCCCAGATTATGCTGAAAAAGAAGATATTGTGCTTATCGATATAGGAAGATCCTTTGCGAGTTTTTCCATATTCAGCCATGATCAGATATATCTTGTAAGACCCATATCTATAACGGGAAAGAGGATCGAGGAGAAGTTGCTCGATGTAAAATTTGTAAATGTGGATGAGATCAAGGGTATTCTGAAAGGGATATTTGAATGGGAAGAATCGCAAAGGGAGAAGCTGAGAAGGGCACTGGAGGATGAAGTTAGGATTCTTGAGAATGAGATAAGACAGAATGTTATATATTACGAGAGCAGAAGGGGGAGGGTTCTTTCAAAGATCCTTTTGACAGGAGGGCTTACGAGCTTTTTTGAACTCTCAGGCATTCAGGATTCACTTTCAAGAAGGCTTGAAATTGAAATCGAGATATACGATCCATTCAAAAGTTTGAGAAAAGAGGGAATTGATGTTAAATTAACGGAGAAGGAGGGACCACTCTTTGCACTTGCATGGGGACTTGTGCAAAGGGGGTTTAGATTAGTTAAGGATGTTTGAAATCAATCTTGTCCGTTCAATTAAAAAAGAGCCTGAAAAGAAAATCGCAATAACACCTTCACCCATTTTTGTCAGCCTCTGTTTGCTTTTCATCCTGGAGCTTTTTCTTTTCTATTATATCCGAGGTAATATGGTCACCATGCTATCATCCCTTTCAAAGGAAATTAAGGAATATGAACAGAGGGTATCGATTCTGAACGAAAATCTTGGAAAAATGACATCCCTTAAGGGAACACTGGATGCATTAATTGCTGAGAAGGATGATTGGTGGGAAAAGCTTTCTGTTATAAGCAGAGAAATACCATCGAATCTCTGGTTAAGCAGTATAAGAACGGAGATAAAGGGGGTTCCTTCAGGGAAGGAGACGTCAGACTATGTGAAGATTTTATATATAGAAGGCTATGTTTATTCTCCAAAGGAAGAGCCCAATATAAAAGAGGTTGGCAGATTCCTTGAGAGACTAAAAAATAATAATGAAATAAGGAAGAGATTTCTACCACCTAAGCTCAATTACATCAAAAAATCCGATCCTTCGTCGCTTTTAATACAATTCAACATAAGCATGGAGAGAAGGAAGGGTGAAATGTGAGATTTCTAATCTCCATCGGAATTATTATTGCGTCAATCTCCTTTATTAGCTGTACTACCGATAGGGAACTCCTGAAGGAGCAGGCAAACCTCCATTACAGGACTGCCCTTTCATATATGATGCAAGCAGACTATACCACAGCATTAAGGGAGTTGCTGATAGCAGCGGAAAAGGACCCTGAAAATCAGTCAATTCAGTCAGCACTGGGTCTCATATACTACAACAAGGGTTTATACAGGGAGGCGGTAACGCACTACAAAAGGGCAATAGAACTGAATCCACGGTCAGCCGAGGCATCATCCATCCATAACAATCTCGGTGTTGTGTATCTTGCTATCGGGGATTTCGACAGTGCTATTAGTGAATTTAAGAAGGCACTTGCAGATGTGCTTTATCCCACCCCGGAGATTGCATACAACAATATGGGATGGGCTTTTTATAAAAAGGGTCTTATCGAAAGGGCAATAGAAAATTATAAGATGGCTATAAAACAGAATCCCTCCTTTCCACAGGCAAGGAATAACCTTGGGATTGCACTTTTTGAAAAAGGAAGGCTTGAGGAAGCAGAGTCAGAGTTAAAGAAGGCCCTGGAGATATTTCCCGGATATACAGAAGCAAGATTTTATCTGGGAAAGGTATATCTGAAAATGGGACAGAAGAAAAAGGCACTCCAGGAGTTTGAATATATTGTGAGGGAATCGCCAGAAGGTGAGTACAAAGCCCTCGCAAACCAGTATATTAAGGATCTTGAGTGATTATGGAATCCTTCGGAAGTTATCTGAAAAGGGAACGGGAATTAAGGGGGATCAGTCTTGATGAAATAAGCAGTGCTACAAAGATCAGAAAATCCATCCTTGCTGCAATAGAAAATGATCGTGTGGATGAGCTTCCTCCAGAAGTATTTGTAATCGGATTTATAAAGGCATATGCAAGGCATATCGGTCTTGATCCGGAAGATGTTATCACAAGATACAGGGGTTTTCAGAAGTTAGAAGAAGCTAAGGATGAAGATATTATAACAGTTGAAAAGGATTTTGAGAGGAAGGAGCCATATTATGTCGTAAAATTTGTGGTTCTTGCCCTTCTTGTCATTACCGGATTAGGGCTTCTCATTTACAGAGAAATAATAAGGGATGACAGTGGCACAGTAGCAAAGCAGCCCCCGCCATCATCGATCATAAAGGAAGATATACTGAAATCAGAGGTCTCCACCCCTGAAAAACCCCGTACAGGGGATCAACCTTCCGTGGAAAAGGGAAAGGCAAAGTCTGAACCGTTGAAATTGACAATTGAGGCAGTGGAAAAAGCATGGGTGAGGGTTATTGTGGATGATGGAACACCCGCTGATGCCCTTCTTGAGCCTGGTGATGTGATCATCAAACATGCACAGAAGAAGTTCCTCCTTATTATTGGAAATGCTGGTGGTGTTAAGATCAGCTTGAACGATATCCTTCAGCCACCTGCCGGAAAAAGAGGGGAGATCGTGCGAATGAGCCTTCCTTCAAAGGATTGATATACTGGATATGTCTCACAGAAGGACAGAGGCCATTGTACTGAGAAGAAGTCCCCATGGAGAGTCAGATATTATTATAAGATTCCTCACCAGGGACTTCGGGAAAGTAACAGCAATTGCAAAGGGTGGTAAGAGGAGTATGAGGAGGTTCATGGGAGGTTTTGAGCCTTTCTCCCATGTTAACCTTCAGATCTATGAAAGGGATGTTTCACGTATCGTGAGAGTTATTACATGTGAGATAATCGATAACTTTATCTCTCTAAGAGAGGATCTCAGGAAATTTTACACTGCAAGCTATATGGTTGAGCTTGTTGATTCACTGCTTCCAGAAAGGGAGAGGAACGATGCAGCATTTGAGCTTCTTTTAAATGTGCTGAGATTGTTTGCAAAGGAAGCTTTTAAACCATTCTCCCTCATGATTTTCGAATTGAAGATGCTGAGACTTTCGGGCTACAGACCCGTTATTGAGAGATGTTTGCGTTGTGGGAACAGGGATATATACACTAAAAGAATCTTCTTTAATGCAGCAAAGGGTGGTGTTGTATGTGAGAAGTGTGTTAATGAAGGTGAGAACCTCCATCCCATCCATGCTGAGACTCTAAAAAGACTGCAGGATGCAATCAAAATGGATCCCTGTGATCTGATCCCTGATGTTTCTGAAGCTGTCCTTTATGAATGGGCAGGGATCCTTAAGGCACTGCTTATCTTTCATGCGGATCTATCAATAAGATCGATGAGGTTTGTATATCCAATTATTGACAATTAGCATAATAAATGGTAATTTCATCTAAAATTTTCCAAGGGGTGCAACATGGATTATCAGGACGTAGTTATTGCCCTTGAAAGGTTCTGGGCAGACAGAGGGTGTGTGATCCAGGAGCCCTACGATCTGGAGAAGGGGGCAGGAACAATGCATCCTGCAACCTTCCTGAGGGTTCTCGGGCCAGAGCCATGGAATGTCGCCTATGTTGAGCCTTCAAGGAGACCGAAGGACGGAAGATACGGGGAGAACCCCAACAGGCTCCAGCACTACTACCAGTTTCAGGTAATACTTAAACCCTCACCCATGGATATTCAGGAGATATACCTTGACAGCCTCAGGGCACTTGGTATTGATCCGCTTGATCACGATATAAGGTTTGTTGAGGACGACTGGGAATCTCCAACATTAGGGGCATGGGGGGTTGGATGGGAAGTATGGCTTGATGGAATGGAGATAACGCAGTTTACATATTTCCAGCAGGCAGGAGGGATCGATCTAAAACCTGTTTGTGGTGAGCTGACCTATGGGATTGAGAGAATCGCCATGTACCTTCAGGGAATAGATAATATATTCGATCTGAGATGGGTGGGAAAAATCACATATGGTGATGTTCATTACAGGGGGGAGGTTGAGTTTTCCAGATACAATTTTGAGGAAGCTGATGTAGATATGCTCATTAAGCTTTTTGATATGTATGAAAAGGAAAGCATGAGGCTGATAGCAAAGGAGCTTGTCTGGCCTGCTTATGATTACTGTCTCAAATGTTCCCACACGTTCAACCTGCTTGATGCAAGGGGAGCATTGAGTCTTACTGAAAGGCAGAGATTTATTGGAAGGGTAAGAAACCTGGCAAAGATGTGTGCAGAGGGATACCTCAAGCAGAGGGCTGCAATGGGATATCCCTTCATGAATAAATTTTAACTCTTCATGCTCGATTTAGAAGTCAGGATAAAAAGGAGGTTTCATGGGGAAGGAATTGATCCTTGAGATTGGAACGGAAGAAATACCCGCCCGATTTTTGCCGCCGGTTCTTAATGAGATAAAGGAGATTGCAAAAAGAGAGTTGGAGGAAAATAGGATCACATTTGGTGACATAATATCAATGGCAACACCAAGAAGAATTGTGCTGTGCGTAATTGATGTTTCTGAAAAGCAACTTGATACAAAAATGCAGATCCTTGGTCCTCCAAAGAAGGACGCTTTCAATTCTGATGGAAGTCCGACAAAGGCGGCACTTGGTTTTGCAAAATCCCAGAATGTTGATGTTTCAGAAATCAGGGTTGTAAAAACAGAAAAGGGTGAGTATGCGGCTATTGAAAAGGAGATAAAAGGTGAGGATTCAAAAAAGGTCCTTGCTAATGTCCTTCCGAGAATCATCCTTTCCCTGAGTTTCCCTAAGACGATGAGATGGGCAGATCTGGATATAAGATTTGCAAGACCCATACACTGGATTGTTGCACTCCTCGGCGGTGAGGTAATCGAATTTGAGCTGGGAAATGTGAAAAGCGGAAACAAGACCTTCGGTCACAGGTTCATGGCTCCTGGTCCAATTGAGGTAAAGGACTTTAACAGCTATAAGGAATCATTAAGGAAGGCATATGTTATAGTTGATCCCGAAGAAAGAAGGTCTATTATCCAGAAGGAGATTGATACACTTGCCAGAGAGGTTGGTGGTGAAATTTTAAAGGATGAGGAGCTCCTTGAAACAAATACATTTCTTGTGGAATACCCTGTTGCCCTGAGGGGCAAATTCAGTGATGAATATCTCTCCCTTCCAAAAGAAGTCCTTGTTAATGCAATGAAAGAGCATCAGAAATACTTTTCTGTTGTTGATAAAAACGGGAATATACTCCCCTACTTTATTGCGATAAGCAACACAAGGGCAAGGGATATGAGTGTTGTTGTAACAGGAAATGAAAGGGTTCTCAAGGCAAGGCTCGCAGATGCAAAGTTCTTCTATGAGGACGATAAAAAATACCCTCTGGAGAAGAGGGTTGAGAGACTTAAGGGTATAATATTCCAGTCAAAGTTAGGAAGCATTTACGATAAAGTCCTGAGGATTGAAGCACTTTCAGAATTCATAGCAGAAAGGGTCCATCCCGAATTGAAAAGCATTATAAAAAGGGCTGCTTATCTCTGCAAGGCCGATCTCGTCACACAGATGGTTGGTGAGTTCCCGAAGCTTCAGGGGATAATGGGAAGGGAATATGCACTTCTTCACGGAGAATCAAGGGATGTTGCTGATGCGATAAGGGAACACTATCTTCCCGTCTATGCGGGCGATATGCTTCCTGCAACTGATGCAGGCGCCATAATTGGAATTGCTGACAGGATGGACAGCATTGTGGGGATTTTTGGTGTTGGTGAGGCACCAACAGGAGCAGCAGATCCATATGGATTAAGAAGGGCAGCGCTGGGAATTATTTATATCCTTCTTGATAAGAAATATCGTCTTTCCATAAAAGAGTTAGTAGAGAGATCTATAGAGCTCTTCAATGGCAGGATAGAAAGACCGGCAAATGTCGTTAAGAATGAGGTTATTGAGTTTATAAAGATGAGGCAGAAATTCCATCTCCTCTCCCAGGGACTGAGCACTGATATAACGGATGCAGTCCTTGAAGCTTCCTATAATGATATCTATGATGCATCAGAAAGGGTTAAGGCATTGTCCGGTTTTAAAAATAGGGAGGATTTTCTGGAGATAGTTACGGCATTCAAAAGGGTTATAAACATGGTTCAGAATGCAAATCCCGCTGAGATTGGAAAGGAGATTGTTAAGAAGGATCTTCGGGAGGAAGCCGAAAAGAAGCTTTTTGAAGCATATACCTCCCTTTCAGAAAGGATGGATTATTTTATCGAGCGAAGGGATTATGAATCAGCCCTGCTTGAGCTTGTAAAGATTAAGGGTCCTGTGGATGCATTCTTTAACACCGTGCTTGTAATGTGCGATGATCTTGCATTGAGGGGAAACAGGCTTGCACTCCTGAGGGAATTATCAAAGGTTTTCCTGAGAATTGCAGATTTTTCAAGGATTGTGACCTGATCTATTCAAAAAGCACATATCCCTTTACTGATAATGCTTTAAGGAAATACAATATATTGTGCTGTTATATTTTTTAGCCTCATCCTATTGTATTTTCTCTTTACTTTATTTTTTCAATATGATAATAATTAAAGCGCTTGTAAATGAAAATAAAACTCATTGAACTGATCGGATTCAAATCATTTCCCGAAAGAACCGTTATACATGTCCTTCCCGGGATAACAGCAATAGTTGGACCCAATGGATGTGGCAAGAGTAATATTGTTGATGCAATAAGATGGGCCCTCGGGGAGCAGAGCCTTTCCCCCCTTCGCGGGAAAACAATAGACGATATCATATTTTGTGGTAGCGATTCAAAAAAACCTCTTGGTATGGCGGAGGTTAGTGTAGTGTTTATAAATGATGGTTCTGCCCCACCCCCATATGCGAATTACAGCGAGATAGAAATCTGCAGAAGGGTTTATAGATCGGGAGAAAGTGAATATTTTATCAATCGTATACCCTGTCGGCTTAAGGATATAACAGAGTTGTTTATGGATACAGGTGCTGGTGCAAAGGCTTACGCGATAATTGAGCAGGGCAGGATAGGCTCAATCCTTAATGCAAGACCGGATGAACTCAGGAATTTTATAGATGAGGTTGCTGGAATAAGTAAATACAGGTTAAGAAAGAAGGCAGCATTAAAGAGAATGGAGGCAACCTCATCAAACCTACAGCGCGTGAAGGATATACTGGGAGAGATAAAAAGACAGCTTAATTCACTGGAAAGACAGGCAAAAAGGGCGGAGAGGTATAGAAGGCTGAGGGATGAGTTGAGAGAACTTGACCTCATGATTTCTTCTACCCTATACAGAAGAATGAAAAATCAGTATGAGGAACTCAGGAAGATTCTTTTACCTTTGAAGGAAAAACAGGGAATGATTTTACTCAAGATTTCTGAAGATGAGGCAAGGGTAGAGGAAAGAAGATTAACATCCATTGAACTTGAGAAGGAGATAATGGAAATACAGAAACTATTAAATAAAACAAAGGAGAGGATATCAGCACTTGACAGAAATATGCTGATTGCGATTGAAAAAATTAACAATCTCAGGGGACAGCATATTCGTCTGAAGGAGGAAGCGGGGTTTATACAACTTCAATTGAAGGAACTATCAGATGAAGTAACAAGCCTTAAATCGAAAAAAATGGAGTTAAAGCAAAAATATGAAGAGGAGTTATCACAATTTATCTCTGATGAGGGAGTACTTGAAGGGATTAGATCAAGGCATCAGGTTATTGTCGAGGAGATAGAAAGAAACAAGGACAGGCTCATTCAGTTACTTGTTGAGATTACGGGCATTGGAAATTCCATCCAGTCAATTGAAAAGAAAAAGGAGATGCTGGCGGTAGAAAGGGAAAAGAGGAAAGCAGAGTACTTGAGGGAAAGCAGGAATCGTATGGAGTTGGAAAACAGGGAGGCAGAGATAAAGAGAACTATAGAAGAGCTGGACAGTGATATATCTTCAAAGCAGATTGAACAGGAAGAGCGGAGGAGAAAGCTCGAGATTTTGCGAAAGAAATTTGACGATATATACTCAAACCTGCGTGGTTTTCAGGAAAAAAGGGAAAGGTTAGAGGCAAGGCTGGGTGCACTTAGAGAGATTCAGAAAAATTATGAGGGATTAAAGGGTGGTATAAAGGATGTCATGATGGCAAAGGGTGAGAATTTGAATGGAATCAGGGAACTTGTTGCTGACATATTTGATGCAGATCCCCGTTATCTGAGATGTATTGAATCCGTTCTCGGGGAAAGGGTGCAGTCTATAATTGTAAATGGGTTTGAGGACTGCATCTCTGCACTTAGGTATATCAAGGAAAGAGGCAAGGGAAGGTTGACATTTATACCACTTTCATTGAGAAGTGATGCAAACGAGGTGGAACTATCTTATGAAGAAGGTCTGAAGGGCCCACTTATAAATTTTGTAAAGGTGAAGGAAGAGTATGAGGATTTAGGAAGAAAGCTGCTCGAAGGTGTGTTACTTGTTGAATCTTTTGATGTTGCTTACAAATTATGGAAGAAGAGAGAGGGGGATTTTACATTTGTTACGGATGATGGTGATGTTATTTATCCATCAGGAATAGTCACTGGTGGTTATGGGGAAGAGGGTGTAATGGAGTATATAAGGAGAAGGGGTGAGATCAGGGAGCTTGAGAAGATGATCGAGATGGTAAAGCGTGAAGAGGAAAAGGAAGCAGAAAATCTTGAGGCCTTAAAGGGGGAGCTTGAGTCAATAGAAATTCAGCTTAATGAAGCCAGCAACTCTCTGGAAAAGATCCAAAAATTACTCAATGAAAATAGAAGGGATCTTGAGAACTATACGCAGCGGATAGCAAATCTCAATCTGAAATTACAGGTGCTTGAGAAAGAAATAAACTATATAGAAAAAGAGCAATCCACGTTGATAGATGAAATGGGAAAGCTTGAGGATGAGCGAAGTAGGCTTGAGGAAGAAAAGGCAGTGGTGGAATCGCTAATAAATAGACTTCAGGAAGAAGAAAAGATGACCAGGACAAAAATCGAGGAGACGGAAAAAGGAATCTCGGAGTTCAGGGCAAGGGCATTCTCACTAAATGAGATAATAGAAAAACTCAACGAGGATTTAAAAAAGGTAGAATCGAAGGAGATGAGGCTTAAGGATCTTTTAGCAACAAAGGAAAAGGAGGTGCTGGTTAAAGAGAATGAAGTGGGAGCAGCCGAAAGGGAGATCATGAATTGCGAAAAGGAAATCGCCCTCCTGAGAAGGGATATAGAAGAGATGGAAAAGAGACTGCGTGAGAAAAGGGAGGTTTATGAGGGGGTAACTGGATTTATAAAAGAAAGGGAGGAGAGAATAAGGGCACTTCGTGTTGAACTTTCAGCAGTGGAAAAAGAGATCGGTGAGTATGAATATAAGTTAATGGAACTTCGTTTAAAGATGGAAAACATGATAGAACAGGTAAGGGATAAATATTCGGTCAACCTTGAAGGGCTAGAGTATGAGGTGATCAGGGATGAGGAACTTAATGAATTTATAAAAAGGCTGAATGAAAAAAAGGAGAGGATCAATGAGATAGGTGAGGTAAACATGGAATCGATACGAGAGTATGATGAGATAAAGCAGAGGTTTCTCTATATGACAAAACAGAAGGAAGATCTTGAGAATGCAATGAAGGATTTAAATAGCACAATAGACAGGATCAACAGCATAACAAGGGAGAAGTTTATCGATACATTTAATAAGGTCAATGCAAAATTCAAAGAAGTTTTTATGAGACTTTTTTCCGGTGGAAATGCTGAATTGATCCTTACCGATCCTCAGAATATACTTGACTCAGGCGTGGAAGCAGTTGTGCAACCTCCAGGCAAGAGACTTCAGAATATGAACCTCCTTTCAGGGGGTGAGAAGACACTTGCTGCAATAAGCCTTGTTTTTTCACTTTTTCTCACAAGACCCTCACCGTTCTGCATTCTCGACGAGGTGGATGCACCCCTTGATGAAAGAAATCTTGAGAAATTTATTGCTTTTATAAAGGAATTATCCCGTAATATTCAGTTCATATTGGTAACCCATAATCGCAGAACCATGGAGATTTCCGACTGCCTTTATGGTATAACAATGGAAAAACCTGGTATTTCACGGCTTGTTTCCGTAAGGCTCTCCTGATTATTAATATGGGCTTTTTTGAGAGGCTTAGAGAAAAACTTATAAAGACGCGTCAAGATCTTTCCTCCAGAATTAGCAATCTTTTTTCTGCAAAACCTGTGATAGATGACGATTTCTTCTCCGAGCTTGAAGAGATACTCATTACTTCTGATATGAGCATAAAGGTTGTTGATACACTCCTTTCAGAGGCGAGGAAGGTTGTAAAGAGGGGTGAGCTGAAGACAGAAGAGGATCTGAGAAGATTCATGAAAGTGAAGATATCGCAAATACTTGCTCCATTTAAAGGAACCATTGATATTAATACCAAGCCATTTGTGATAATGGTTGTTGGTGTTAATGGGGTTGGAAAAACTACAACTATTGCAAAAATGGCAAAACGATTCATTGACGATAATAAAAGGGTTGTTATTGCGGCTGCGGATACATTCAGGGCTGCTGCGATAGAACAACTGCAGATTCTTGGTAGAAGAGTGGGTTCTGAGGTTGTTGCACATCAGAGGGGTGTAGATCCATCAGCAGTTGTTTTTGATTCGGTAAAGATGGCTCTCGCAAAAGGGTTTGATATCCTGATTGTGGATACAGCGGGAAGATTACATACAAAGATAAACCTCATGGAGGAGTTAAAGAAGGTAAAAAGGGTCCTCGGGAAAGATATAAATGGATCCCCCCATGAAATAATCCTTGTGCTTGATGCAACTACGGGACAAAATGCCCTTCAACAGGCAAGGTCCTTTCACGATGCACTGGCAATTACAGGCATTATCGTTGCAAAACTCGATGGAACTGCTAAAGGAGGGATTCTCCTTACGATAGCTGATGAACTGAAGATCCCCATCAAATATATAGGTGTGGGCGAAGGGCTGGATGATTTAAGGGATTTCGATCCTGTGGAGTTTGCAGAGGCCATCCTTGGTTAATTCCTGAAAAATTTTTAAAACATATTGACAATATATCTTAACCTAATATAATTTTAGATTATGATTAAATTCTTTTATATTTTTAGAATAATCGCTATGATTTTCTAAAAATATAATATTGTTATATTGTGGAGAACAAATGAAAGGATATACATTCTTCTGGGGATGCCAGATTCCAGCAAGATTTAGCTTTATGGAGAAATCAACAAGGCTTGTGCTTGATATGCTAAATGTTGATTATGTTGATCTTCCTGGTTTTACATGTTGTCCTGAGAAAACACTCGTTAAAAATTACAATGAAAAACTCTGGATGATAACAGCTGCAAGAAACATTGCAATTGCTGAAAAGAATGGTAGAGGAATGCTCCATGCATGCACAGGATGTTACAGCACACTGCAATCTGTAAACAGCAAAATAAAGACATATCCAAAAATAATGAAAGAGGTAAACGGATATCTTGGCTCTGTTGGGTTAGGGGTCAGTGGGAGATGCGAGATAAAACATATAGTTGAATTCTTTCATGATGAGCTTGGATACGGGAAGATAAGGGAAAAGGTTAAAAGGCCACTTAAAGGGATGAGGATTGCCGTTCATGGAGGATGTCATCTTGTTAGGCCAAGTAGAGCAATTCATTTTGATGATCCTGTGAAACCGATAAAATATGACAGACTTATAGAATGGATTGGTGCGCGTTCCGTTTACTATTCAACAAAGATGATGTGTTGTGGAGGATACCTTGACAGAACAGGACAGCATTCAAAAACACTGTATATGGCAAGTGTGAAGCTTCATGAGCTTTCGTTAATAAAGGTTGATGCTATCACAACAACATGTCCTGAATGTTTTAAGGTTTACGACAATTATCAGTATCTTTTGAAAAAGGAGCACCCCGAGTTTAACATACCTGTGTTTACACTCCAGGAGCTGATGGCCCTTTCTTTCGGGTTTTCTCCTGATGAACTGGGTCTTGATCAACACAGGATGAATACATCACAATTTGTTGAAAAAATGGAGAAGGGGTATTGAATGGAGATCTTTAATTTACAGGCAATAGAGAGATGTATTGCATGCAGAGGATGTGAGGAGGACTGTCCCTCATTTAAAAATGTACCTGGATACAATCCAACGAAAATTAACAGTGATATCTTGCGGAACGACTGGGAAAAGTATCTGAATATGGAGGTCATATGGCAGTGTCTTGAATGTCATACCTGTAGCGAGATGTGCCCGCAGGGATACAGCTGGGAGACTGTAATGACGAAACTAAAATCGATAGCGATCAGCAGAGGTATAATGCCACTTCAGGTGAAAAAGGGATTGGAGATGTTTATGAATTCCTCGAAACTCGGTGAGCCGAGAACTGTATTGAGGAAAAAGCTTAATCTGCCTGATCTTCCTGCGGATGGAAGAGAGGATTTTGAAAGGATGATTAAACTCCTTGGGTTAAAGAAAGGGGTTGAGACATGAATCATATCTTTCAGAAGGATATATCTGGCTGCGGTCTTGTGGGGATCATAAATCAGAAGAAAGAGAAGTTCAGCGGAAAGATTATAAAAAGGGCTATATGCCTGATGAACGAAAGGGGAAATGGATTGGGTGCAGGATTTGCAGCGTACGGGATATACGAAGTGCTCAAGGATTTTTATGCGATACATATGATGTTTAACAGTGCAAAGAGTGTGAAGGATACAGAGGAACTCTTTGAAAGATACCTGCATATTGAAAAGCGCGAGCCGATCCCCCATAGACCTTTGGAAGCAATAAGAAATTATCCTGCACTATACAGATATTTTGTTATTCCAAAGAGGGCGGATATAGAGGCGAGCATGTATGAGCTTGATGATGACGATTTCATCGTAAGAGTTGTAATGAAGGTGAATTCAGAAATAGATGGTGCATATGTTTTCTCAAGTGGGAAGAATATGGGTGTTTTTAAAGGAGTTGGGCACCCTTCTGATATAGCCGAATTTTACAGAATTGATGAATACGAGGGATACATGTGGACAGCACACACAAGATTTCCAACAAACACACCTGGATGGTGGGGTGGAGCGCATCCTTTTAATATACTCGATTGGTCAATTGTGCACAACGGTGAGATTTCATCCTACGGTATAAACAAGAGATACCTGGAGATGTTCGGGTACAGACTCACACTACTTACGGACACAGAGGTGGTTGCTTATCTCCTTGACCTGCTGGTAAGAAAACACGGGATTGATATAAAACATGCCTGCATTGCACTTACCCCTCCTTTCTGGAAGGATATCGATGAAATGGAAAGCGATGAAAAAGAGTTAATGACAGCTATAAGAATGGTTTACGGGAGTGCTGTTCTCAATGGTCCATTTGCAATTATTTTTACTTATTCAATGGGAATGGTTGGGCTTAATGATCGCATAAAATTAAGACCGCTTGTTGCGGCGAAGAAGGGAAGTTTCACATACATAGCAAGTGAAGAGGCGGCAATCAGGGAGATATGTCCATCGCCGGATGTGATATGGCATCCAAAGGCAGGGGAGCCTGTAATTGCGGAATTTATTAATTAACGAAATTGGGAATTTTGAGAAATGTTTCCAAGCCTTGTAACACCTCTTTTCAGAGTAACAGTGAATCATGATAAGTGCATCCGATGCAGGAGATGCATCCAGCAGTGCGGATGGGGTGTATATAGATATTCTGAGAAGGACAACAAGATTATCCCTGATGAAGAGAAATGTACTGCATGCGGGAGATGTATGGTTTACTGTCCTGCTGATGCTTTACTTGTTGAAAAACATCCGATGGCATTGAGGGAAAATGCTAACTGGCAGCCCTACCATCTGAGAAATATCTGGAAGCAGGCTGAAACAGGGGGTGTTCTGTTAACAGGAATGGGAAACAATCTGCCATATCCTGTTATCTGGGATCATCTCCTGATAGATGCGTGTCAGGTTACGAATCCTGCCATAGATCCATTAAGGGAGCCGATGGAGTTGAGAACATATCTCGGCAGAAAGCCCGATAATATTCAAATATCCAGAAATAACGGAAGATACACACTCACGGTCAAAATGCCTCCCCAGATAAGGCTTGAGGCACCATTCATATTCGCCCCCATGTCCTATGGGGCATTGAGTCTCAATGCACAGAAGGCAATGGCAATTGCTGCAAGGAAGACAGGCATTGTCATGGGGATAGGTGAAGGTGGACTCCATGAAGATCTTTATCCCTTCAGGGACCATTTAATTATTCAGGTGGCATCAGGGAGATTTGGTGTTCATCCGGATTATCTTAATGCAGGTGTTGCTGTTGAAATAAAGATCGGTCAGGGGGCAAAACCCGGGATCGGCGGTCATCTGCCTGGCGAAAAAATTCCTCATGAAATATCAAAAACAAGGATGATACCTGTTGGAACGGATGCACTTTCTCCTGCGCCGCAACATGACATATATTCGATTGAAGATTTGAGACAGCTTATTTATGCAATCAAAGAGGCAACAGCATATAAACCTGTTTCTGTCAAAATCGCAGCAGTTCACAATGTTGCAGCCATAGCAAGCGGTATTGTGAGGGCAGGCGCAGATATCATATACATAGATGGCTTCAGAGGTGGAACAGGTGCAGCTCCAACTATAATAAGAGACCATCTGGGAATACCAATTGAGATTGCGCTTGCTGTTGTTGATGAAAGATTGAGACAGGAGGGGCTAAGGAATCAGGTATCCATAATAGCTGCTGGGAGTATCAGGAGTAGCGCTGATGCTGCCAAGGCTATTGCACTTGGAGCTGATGCTGTTGCACTGGGAACTGCTGCACTCATAGCTATGGGATGTCATGTTTGCATGCACTGTCATACAGGAAACTGCTCATGGGGTATAACAACACAGAGACCCGAGCTTACACAGCGTCTTGATCCTGAAGTTTTTGGCCGAAGGCTTGCAAATTTAATTAGGGCGTGGAGCAGGGAGTTAAAAGAAATACTTGGTGCACTTGGAATAAATTCAATAGAAAGTCTCAGAGGAAACAGGGAGAGGCTACGGGGATTAGGGCTCGATGCCCAGACATTGAATATTCTTGGTGTTAAGCCTGCGGGGCTATAAAAATAATGATGGAGTTGCTTGTATGTTTATTGATGCAACATCCCTTCATTACCGGGAATTGAATGAATTGATAAGAATGGCTATAAATGATGGAGCAAGGGAAATCTTTATAAAGAACGTGAACGGGCAGCGTTATATTGCAGCAGGTCTCAAGGGGGATGTTTATCTGGAGATCGATGGTGTTCCAGGAAATGATCTTGCAGTTTTTATGGATGGGCCCGAGATTATTGTGAGGAATAACGCACAGGATGGTATTGGTAATACGATGAACAGTGGAACAGTGGTTGTACATGGACATGGAGGTGATGTTATAGGTTATGGAATGAGGGGAGGCAGGATATTCATAATTGGTGATACAGGTTACAGAACAGGTATCCATATGAAAGGATATATGGATAAACAGCCTGTGATAATAGTCGGGGGAAGGGCTGGTGATTTCTGCGCTGAGTATATGGCAGGAGGGATGATGATTCTTCTTGATCTTGAGGAGAAAGGCGATATTGCTGGTGATTACCTTGGAACAGGAATGCATGGAGGTGTAATCTTTATCAGAGGAGATGTAAACAGGAAGAGGTGTGGTGCAGAGGTAGGAATTCTTGAGCCTGATGATAAAGACATGATTATGATTAAAAGGCATATTGAAGATTTTTGCAAATATTTCAATATCCGCATTGATGAAGTCTTTTCCAGACCATTTAAGAAATTGATTCCGGTATCATCAAGACCTTACGGTAATCTTTACTGCTATTGAGAATATAGAAACTCCCACTTTTAAATTAGACTTAACTATCCCCCATAAACTTGACATTTTGGTATATAGAATATAGGATAGCTTAAGGAAGTCTTATGCAGCTTGAGAATTTTCTTATACTTGAAGAGAGGCTGAGGGAACTGGTCAGAATTACAAAAGGCCTTATTGAAGAACGCGAAAGAATAACCAGTTCATTGAAACAGAAGGATTTACAGATTGAGGAGATGAAAAAGGAACTGGAAGAATTGAGAATAGAAAGGGGCAACATAAGAAAAGAGATTGAGGAAATTATTGAAAAGATTGATTCTGTTCTTTAGGTGTTTGTATGAAGAGATCTCTTGAGATAAAAATAATGGATCAAAGTTATATATTAAAGACGGAAGTGGATGAGGAGTATGCAAAAAAGATTGCCGATTATCTTGATGGTAAAATAAGGGAGATTATGCAAGGCGGAAAGATTATAAATGTGCAGAATGCCGTTGTCCTTGCAGCTTTAAATATTGTTGATGAGTATTTTAAATGCAGGGAGGCAGTAGAAAATATAAATAAAATTGTGGAAGGGAAATCAAGGGAATTGATAAAAGAGCTGGATGAAATAAAGGTTGATGAGGTTCCCCTGCGATTCGCGTGATCAATAGGAATGTCTTGAGCCAACAAACAAAAGAAGGGGATCCTCCCTTACCATGGAGTGCATGCTCACTTAAGTGAGAAGCCAGAAGTGGTAAAAGGATTCCCACCTTGTAGAGGAAGGTTCAAAAAGACTGCTATTGACACGGTATTCGTGGGGGAAATTTTTATATATTTTCTGTTACCTCCCTTCTTTAAAATCTTTTCTGATATTAGCCATCAGGATGGTCGAAGATTTAGTTGATTCTCAAAAGAAAAGATTAAGAAGGCATTTTATTAAGAAAAGGAATTCAATGATGGGTCATGAGCTTAAATCAATGGGGATTATAGCGCAAAAAAATCTACTCTCGCTTGATATATTCAGGGATTCAAAGATAATCTCACTTTATTCAAGTATAAAAAATGAGATGGCCACCGATCTCATTTTTTTAGAAGCATTAAGGCGAGAAAAAATAGTTTGTTTTCCAAAAATAGGTGAGAATTGTGATAAACTTTATTTTATGAGAGCTGACAGAAGCACAATCTTCAGACCTGGTCGTTATGGAATAATGGAGCCAGAGGATGGTGATATCATAAAGATCGATGATATAGATGTCTTTGTGATTCCGGGAGTCTGTTTTGACGAGAGGGGTTTCCGTATTGGTTATGGGAAAGGATATTTTGATAGAACACTCTGGGGTGCAAAGGGAAAGATCATAGGACTTGCTTATGAGTTTCAGGTTCTTGATAGGATTCCTCAAAAGGAACATGATTTAAGAGTGGATATTATAGTTACGGAAAAGAGGGTTATTTTGTGCAAATGAGGGTAAACGAGTAAAAAGGGAGGTGATTATGGTGCCTTTAAGTGCACTTTTTATAATAATTGGAATTATTACATTTTTCGCAGGTTCAATCGTCACATACATATATTTGAAGAATACCTTGAAGAGAAAGATCCTTACCGAAGAGTCAGAAAGGATCCTGAAGGAAGCGAAGGAAGAGGCGGAGAGGATAAAGAAAAATACTATCCTCCAGGCAAAGGAGGAGATATACAGATTAAGATCAGAGGTTGAGCGTGAGGTCAGAGAAAGGAGGCATGATCTACAGAGCTGGGAGAGAAAACTCTCTTCAAAGGAGGAGAGCATCGAGAAGAGACTTGAGTCCATAGAAAGAAAGGAAGCTGAACTTAATAGAAGAGAGAAAACAGTTTTGATTCAGGAAAAGAAATGCGAGGAGATGATAGAGGAGTATAGAAGAAGACTCGAAGAAGTTGCAGGTATGACTTCTGAAGATGCAAAAAGGATAATAATTGAGTCCATGAAAGAGGAGGCAAGGCATGATGCAGCAAAACTTATCAAACAGATTGAGGATGAGGCAAGGGAAGTTGCAGATAAAAAGGCAAAGAAGATCATAAGTCTTGCCATCCAGAGATACGCAGGTGAATATGTTGCAGAGAAAACAGTATCTGTTATACCCCTTCCTAATGAGGAGATGAAGGGGAGGATTATCGGGCGTGAAGGGAGGAATATAAGGGCAATAGAGGCATTAACAGGTGTTGATATAATTATCGATGACACGCCTGAGGCTGTTATAATTTCTTGTTTTGATCCTATAAGAAGGGAGATAGCGAGGATATCTCTCGAGAGGCTTATCAGTGATGGAAGGATACATCCTGCAAGGATAGAGGAGATTGTGGCAAATGTTCATCAGGAGATGGAAAATACAATCAAGGAAGCCGGGGAGGCACTTGTTTTTGAAACAGGCTTGCATGGAATCCATCCTGAACTGGTCAAACTTCTTGGAAAACTGAAGTTCCGATCAAGCTATGGACAGAATGTATATCAGCACTCAAGGGAGGTTGCATTTCTCACGGGTATTATGGCATCGGAGCTTGGGCTTAATCCCAAGCATGCAAAGAGAGCAGGTCTCCTGCATGATATAGGAAAAGCAGTGGATCATGAGATGGAAGGGCTCCATGCATTGATAGGTGCGGAGCTGGCGCGCAAATATGGGGAGTCGCCAAAGATAGTTCATGCCATTGCTGCACATCATGAGGATGAAAAACCCCTGACAATCCTGCCGCTCCTTGTTCAGGCAGCTGATGCATTATCAGGTGCAAGACCAGGGGCAAGAAGGGAGACCCTGGAGAGCTATGTAAAGAGGCTGGAGGAACTGGAGGCGATTGCCAGATCATTCCCTGGTGTTGAGAAATGTTATGCGATTCAGGCAGGAAGGGAACTCAGGGTTTTTGTTGAAAGTGATAAGGTATCCGACGAAGAGGCTGTCCTCCTTTCAAAGGATATTGCGAAGAGGATAGAAAAGGAATTAACATACCCGGGTCAGATTAAGGTTACTGTAATAAGGGAAACAAGGGCAATTGAAATAGCAAAATGATAAGGGTTCTGTTTATAGGAGATATTGTTGGCAAACCCGGAAGGAAAGTCCTTTCTTCACTCCTGCCTTCCCTGAAGGAAAAATATAAACCATCTATTATAATTGCCAACGGTGAGAATGCAGCAGGTGGATTTGGTATTACCCCTGATGTGGCTGATGAGATATTCTCCATCGGAGTTGATGTTATAACATCGGGGAATCATATATGGGATAAGAAAGAGATCGTAGAATACCTTGACAGGGAGAGAAGAATTTTGAGACCTGCAAATTACCCCGATTCTTCACCTGGAAAGGGGAGCATAATTTTAAAGATCGAAGGAGGGGAGCGGATCGCTGTTGTCAATCTTCAGGGAAGGGTTTTTATGGACAGCATCGATTGTCCATTTAGAATTGCAGTCAAAGAGATCGAAAAGATATCATCGGAGGCAAGGATCATAATTGTTGATTTCCATGCAGAGGCTACATCGGAGAAGGCTGCAATGGGATGGTTTCTTGATGGAAGGGTAAGTGCGGTGGTTGGCACCCATACTCATGTACAAACAGCAGATGAAAGGATCCTTTCTGAAAGAACAGCCTTCATAACTGATGTGGGGATGGTTGGCTCTTTAAACTCCGTCATTGGACTGGAGAAGGAAGCTGTGATAAAAAGGTTTCTGACAAATATGCCGCAGAAATTTGAACCCGCAACGAAACAGCTAAAGCTTGATGGCGTTATCATTGATATTGATAATATAACAGGATGTGCTATTAACATAGAGAGATTGACTTTACCCCTTGAGTAATATAGAGGAGGTAGATCGGATGGATATAAGGGAAGAGCTGGAGATTATTAAAAGGGGGGCTGTGGAGATAATAACAGAAAGGGAGCTTAAAGAGAAACTGGAGAGATCGAGAAGGACGGGAAGGCCCTTAAGGATTAAGGCTGGTTTTGATCCAACTGCTCCGGATATCCACCTGGGACATACGGTTCTTATTCAGAAGATGAAGCAATTTCAGGATTTAGGTCATGAAGTTTATTTCTTAATAGGTGATTTTACTGGAATGATAGGTGATCCCTCTGGAAGAAACGAGATGAGATCTCCACTAACAAGGGATGAGGTCCTTGCAAATGCAAAAACATACAGGGAGCAGATATTCAAAATCCTTGATCCGGAAAAGACAAGGGTTGTTTTCAACAGCGAGTGGATGAACTTAATGTCAGCTGCTCAACTTATTGAGCTTGCAGGGAAATACACGGTTGCACGGATGCTTGAAAGGGATGATTTTCATAAGAGATTTATTGGACATTATCCGATAGGAATACACGAATTCCTTTACCCATTAATTCAGGGATATGACTCTGTTGCGCTTAATGCGGATGTTGAGCTTGGTGGGACAGATCAGAAATTTAACCTTATTGTTGGCAGGGAACTTCAGAAGGAATTCGGGCAGGAGCCGCAGGTTATAATAACGATGCCTCTTCTTGAAGGGATCGATGGTGTTCAAAAGATGAGCAAGAGCCTTGGTAACTATATAGGGATTAATGAACCGCCGAAGGAAATATATGGAAAGATTATGTCGATTTCTGATGATCTTATGTGGCGGTATTATGAACTTTTAAGCTCCTTGACGATGGATGAGATACGAAGGATGAAGAATCAGGCAGAGAGCGGAGAGGTCAATCCGAAGGAATTTAAGAAAAGGCTCGCCTTTGAGATAGTGGAGAGATTTCACGGATATGAGGCATCCTGTTATGCACAGAGACTTTTTGAGGAGCAGTTTGAAAAGAGGTGTATTCCATCGGATTTAGAGAGTATGGATTACTTCACAAACTCTGAGAAGGTCAGCATCATCGATCTTCTTGTTGACTGTAAGATGGTATCATCAAAGAGTGAGGCAAGGAGATTGATAAGGCAGGGATCTGTGGTTATGGATGGGGTAAAGCTCAGTGATGAACTATCTCAAATTTCAGCAAAGGAAAGTATTATTGTCAAGGTAGGAAAGAGGAAGATTAAGCGAATAGTGTTTAAGAAAAGTTAGAAATTGACAAAATAGCAGACGGGTGTTAATTTAAAAATTTAATAAAAATGGGCCTATAGCTCAGGTGGTTAGAGCGCACGCCTGATAAGCGTGAGGTCGGTAGTTCAACTCTACCTAGGCCCATATGTGGGGCCGTAGTTCAGGTGGGAGAACGCCTCGTTTGCACCGAGGAGGTCAGCGGTTCGAATCCGCTCGGCTCCACCAGATATTTCATTAAATTTTCAAAAAATTTCTGCCAGAGTATTACTTATCCAGAATATTCATACTTTACAAACTATCCACATTCATATATTTTTTAATTGTGATTCTGCTAAGGAGGGCGCTAAATGTCAGGTCATTCGAAATGGAGTCAGATAAGACATAAAAAATCCAGGGAGGATGCAAGAAGAGGCAAAATCTTTACGAAGCTCATAAGGGAGATTATAGTTGCGGCGAGGATGGGTGGTGGAAATCCTGAGTCTAACGCCCGTCTTCGCGCTGCGATAGCTGCGGCAAAGGCTGTTAATATGCCCAAGGAGAATATAGAAAGGGCAATAAAAAAGGGAACGGGTGAGCTTGAGGGAGAGACACTGGAGGAGTATGTATTTGAGGGATACGGGCCTGGTGGCGTTGCTGTAATGGTAAGAGGGACAACAGACAACAGGAATAGAACTATTGCTGAGATAAGAAAGATCTTTTCAAAGCATGGTGGTAGTCCTGGAGAAACAGGTTGTGTTTCCTGGTTATTTGAGAGGAAGGGGGTTTTTGTATTCAACAAGAAGGATGTGGACGAAGAGAAGCTACTGGAGAAGACACTTGAATTTGGCGCCGAGGATATAAAAGAACTGGAGGAGGATGGGACATTTGAGGTTTATACTGATCCGTTGAAATTTGAGGAGATTAAGAAAAAATTTGAAGAGGAAGGGATTAAATTCACTTTTTGTGAGATATCGATGATTCCACAAACAACAGTAAGACTCGAAGGAAAAGAGGCCGAGCAGATGCTAAAATTAATGAATGCACTTGAGGAGTGTGATGATATTCAGGATGTATATGCAAACTTCAATATTGCAAGTGATGTTATAGAAGCAATGGCAAGCTAAGGAGGGGTGGAGAATTAAGGGTAAGAAAGAATGCGGGACAGCGGTTCGGATACTTGGTGTTGATCCTGGTATAAGAAAGATCGGATACGGTATCATTGATTTGAGGGAAGAAAAAATACAGGCTGTTGTGTTTGGGAGTTTATCATTGAGTTTAAAGGCCTCCTTCCCTGACAAACTTAAAATATTGCATGATCAGCTTTCTAAAATAATATCCAACTACAAGGCTAACACTCTTGCCATTGAAACTCTCTTCTATTCAAAGAATGTAAGTACATCAATAAAATTATCCCATGCACGTGGTGTCATTATAATCACTGCCCTGAACAGTGGAATGAATGTTGTGGAATATACACCGATGGAGATAAAAAATACAATTACAGGAAGCGGCATGGCATCAAAAGATCAGGTGATGAAGATGGTTGTCCATCTGCTTGGAATAAGGAGGGAGCTTTCTGCTGACACATCAGATGCCCTTGCCATTGCACTTTGCCATGCATATAGAATTTCATCCTGGAAGGGATATGATCGGGGAAATAAAGGGAAAGCTCAGCTATAAATCATTTGAGTATCTCATTGTGAATGTAAATGGGGTTGGGTACAAGATTTTTGTTCCATTATCAGTTTTTTCAAGATTACCTGAATTAAATGAAACTGTACATATCAAGGTGCATACGGTATTGAAGCCGGAAACCATCGAGCTCTATGGATTTCTCACAGATGATGAACTAAGGACATTTCAACTCCTTATAAACATAAACGGGATTGGCCCCAGACTGGCGAGAAATATCCTCTCAGGAATTCCTGTTCAGGAACTCCTCTCTGCGGTAAGTAAGGGGGATGTGAAGAGGATAAAATCCATACCCGGTGTTGGTTCAAAAATTGCACAGAGGATTGTTATTGAGCTCAGGGATAAAGCTGCAAAGTTTTTAGGCACGGATCAGAGTGAGAAAAAGGTTGGGGATCAGCAACTTAGGGAAGAGGTTATATCAGCACTGGTAAATCTCGGTTATAAAAAGAAAGAGGCACTTGATGCCTTTGAGAAGGCAAGAAAGGATGAAATGCGCATTGAAGAGATAATCAAGGATTGTCTGAAAATAATTGCATCAAAGAGGTCATAAATATGGATGAAAGGAAATTTTCCCCTCTTCCAATTTCAGATGAATTAATATACGAAATCAGTCTAAGACCAAGGTTTCTTAATGAATATGTGGGGCAAGAGAGGATAAAGCAAAATCTGAGAATTTATATTGAGGCTGCAAAGAGAAGGGCTGAACCCCTCGATCACGTGCTTTTATATGGCCCACCAGGGCTTGGAAAGACAACCCTTGCATATATCATTTCCAATGAACTTGGCGTAAACATCAAGGCCACATCCGGACCAGCTATTGAAAGACCCGGGGATCTTGCTGCAATCCTCACTAATCTGGAGGAAAGGGATGTCCTTTTCATTGATGAGATTCATAGACTGAGCAGGATTATAGAAGAAAAGTTATACCCTGCGATGGAGGAGTTCAAGCTTGATATAATAATAGGGCAGGGTCCTTATGCAAGAACGGTGAGGCTTGACCTTCCAAAGTTTACCCTGATAGGTGCTACCACAAGGACAGGCATGATAACCTCTCCATTAAGGGATCGCTTCGGTGTGCATATGGGACTTGAGTTCTACTCTGATGAAGAGCTTGTTCAAATACTCCTGAGATCAGCCAGGATCCTTAAGATTGAAATCGACATTAAAGGTGCAGAGGAGATTGCCAGGAGGGCAAGGGGAACACCGAGGATTGCGAATAGACTGCTCCGAAGGGTAAGGGATTTTGCACAGATTATGGGGGATGGTATCATCACACCCCCAATTGCAGTTCGTGCCCTCGAAATGATGGAGGTTGACCCTGCAGGTCTTGATGTAACGGACAGGAAAATACTTCTTACAATAATAGAAAAATTTGATGGAGGACCAGTTGGTCTTGAGACCATTGCTACTGCACTGAATGAGGATAAGGAGACTATCGAGGATGTTTATGAGCCTTATCTGATCAGAGGTGGGTATCTCAAAAGGACCCAGAGGGGAAGGGTTGCGACGCATCTTGCATATGAGCATTTGAAAATATCTTATAATAAAAAGCAGGGAACCCTCTTTGGAGGTTGAAAAGTATGCTCCCGAATTTTGGCAAATTATTAATCTTATTTGGATCTATCATGATAATATTTGGAGCTATCCTCCTTCTGGGTGACAGGATTCCATATATCGGAAGACTTCCAGGGGATATTTATATAAGAAAGGGAAGCTTCTCCTTCTACTTTCCATTAATGACCTGCATCATATTGAGCATAATACTTTCACTCATTCTTACAATAATAAGGAGATAGTGTGTTTTTATGAACACACTACCCCATTCATGCTATATTCTTATGGAAACAGTAAGATAAAACCAAAATCTCCCCGATTAGAAACCATCTGAAAATAAAAAGGAAATCTATTGACCCTGGATGGATAAGATTGGAATAATCTTTGCATTTTATTTAAATGATATGAGCATTCATCACCAATCGACGATAAAAAGGGAAATCATCATCGAGGGTAAGGGATTGCATACGGGTAAGGATGTTTCGATGAGACTTATTCCTGCACCTCCTGATAGTGGCATAGTTTTTAAAAGAACAAGGGATAGGAATTCTTATATCATTGAAGCAAACTGGAAGAATATTTTGGGAGGACAATACGCTACCGTTATTGGAAAGGATGGCGCATCCATTTCGACTGTTGAGCATCTCCTTGCAACCCTCCATGGCCTTTGCATTGATAATATTTTTGTTGAGATAGATGGTCCAGAGGTTCCTATACTGGATGGTAGTGCCGAACCTTTTGTTCAGCTAATAAAAGCAGCTGGAGTGCGCCATTATAGGGAGAAGAGGAAGTTTATTGTGGTAAAAAAGATGTTGAGAATAAAAGAGGGTGATAGTGAGATCATGCTTTTACCTTCTGAGGAATTCAGGATCACCTATACAATAAAATTTTCGCATCAAGCCATCTCCAGTCAATCCTATTTTTACCGTCATGAGGATGGTGCGTTTGAAAGAGAGATTGCCGCAGCAAGGACCTTCGGGTTTCTGAAGGATATCGTTATGCTCCAGGCAAGGGGTCTTGCACTTGGTGGATCCCTTGATTGTGCAATTGTGATCGACGATAGGGGAGTAATCAACAGGGAGATGATGCGTTTTGACAATGAATTTGTTCGTCATAAGGTGCTTGATGCCATTGGTGATCTGGCACTTGCAGGCTACCCCATAAAGGGCCATCTGATCGCTTACAGATCTGGCCATTTACTTAATCATAAAATTATCAGAAGGCTTTTTACAACATCAGGCGGATATACAATCACGGAGCAATAAGATATAAAAAACCCTCCCGATTATAGCTTTCTTGAAAAAATAATCCCTTTAAAGTATCATCTTTAAGAATTCAAATTTTTCAGGAATAAATGAGGTTTTGTTTAAAAGGTATAATCTTCTTCTCTACTGCCCTTTTCGTTATTGTGTATAGCATTCCCCTGTCGTTTTCAGCCGATTTCACCATAAAGGATGTATTCCTGAGAAATGATGGAAATGAATTGAGGGTTTCATTCCGACTGGATGAGGGTTTTTTGGAAAGGATTGATGATATAGTAAAATCCGGCGCAAAGGTGAACATCATCTTCTATGTAAAGATAATGAGGAAGAGAAAATTATGGATGGATGAGAATCTGTTAATGATGAAAATAAAACACTCAATAAAGTACGATGTATTAAAGGATGAATTTCTTCTTAAATTCAGCGAGCGGAGATCTGGAGAGACTGTTGTTAAGGATGCCGCTATGGCGAAAAGGCTCATATGTGAGGTCAATAATCTCAAACTTATGTCCACTGCCTCTCTTAATGAAAGTGATAAATACTATATCATGATTAAGGGTGGACTGAACAGATTAAGGCTTCCTTTTTATCTTGACCATCTCCTATTTATTCTGCCAGGAATATGGAACACAGAGACGCCGTGGAAAATTGTTGAGTTTAAAAAATAGGGTATTGACGGATTGCTTATGCAAAGAATAGACACAGGAGAGAAGAGAAAAAGAAGGAGAGAGTTTATACTCATAATAACAATAATATGTCTCATATCATTTCTAACATTATTTGAAGCGAAATATTCGGAATTCAGTGATACTGTTCCATTCGCTCATAGTCTTCTAATATATGCAATAATAAACATAAATGTCTTATTTCTTCTTTTTCTCTTTTTCCTTGTTACAAGGAATTTCATTAAACTTTTCTTTGAAAGAAAACAGAATGTGCTCGGTTCCAAGTTAAAATTGAAGCTTGTTATAGCATTCGTAAGTCTTTCATTCCTTCCAACAGTTATTCTATTTGTTATATCATCTGGATTTATAACAAAGAGTATTGAAAGCTGGTTCAGTAAACCTGTTGAAAATTCACTTGAAGAAGCAATAAAGCTGGCAAAAACATACTATTCTGAAACACTGGATAATCTTGAGAATCAGGCGAGACTTATAAGGCAAGAGCTCGCAGGGGATAAATTTTTTATACAAGGAGCAGGAGATGAGATATCATCAAGGATTAATAGTTTAATCCAGTTTGTTGATTTTTCCGGAATGCGTATTATAACGGAAGAAAATCAATCTATAATTAATATAAAGAAAGAGGATTATGAGTCACAACCCATAGAGGAGGATAATATAAGGGATGCAATCGCAAATGGAGTATCAAGACAGATAATTCCATATGGCAATGTTGAGTTAATGAGGATTGTGATTCCTTTTGAAAATAATAACCTTAAATATTTTTTGATTTTTGAAAAGAAAATAGATAAAAACCTCGTTAAGAAATTAAGTTCTGTTGCAAAAAATTATGAGGAATATAAACAGACCAAGATTTTAAAACAACCAATTAAGATGGGATATAAAATAATCTTATTAACAACAGCTCTACTTATAGTGCTTGTTTCAAGCTGGTTTGGTTTTTATCTGGCTAAAACTATAACAGTTCCGATTCAAAAGCTTGCAGAAGCTACGATTAAAGTAGCAGATGGTGATCTGAATTCTAAGATCCAGAAGGAGACCGATGATGAGATCGGGATTCTTGTTGATTCATTCAATAAAATGACCGATGATCTGAGGGTAAAGAGGGAAGGTTTGGAAAAGGCAAATCTTCTGTTAAGAAGGATAAATGAGGAACTTGATCAAAGAAGGAAATACATGGAAATCATACTTAATAATGCCGCAACAGGAGTTGTGGCTGTTGATAGTGAAGGTAGAATTACAATAATTAATAAAGCGGCGGAGGGAATCCTTGATATAAATGCTGAAAGGATTATGTCCAAAAATTACAGGGATGTTCTTGAGCGAAGATACATAGATTTAATAGATGAAATTATAAGAGAAATGCAATCATCGGGACAGGAAAGCATGGAAAAGCAGATCAAGGTAATTATAAAAAACAAAGTGGTTATTCTTATGCTTCATGTGAGTATATTAAAAGATGAAGCTGGAAGATATATGGGAATGGTTGGCGTCTTTGATGATATGACAAAATTAATAAAGGCTCAGAGAATGGCTGCATGGAGAGAAGTTGCACGTAGGATGGCTCATGAGATAAAAAATCCATTAACACCAATTAAACTTTCAGCACAGAGGTTAAGCAAGAAATTTGGTGAAAAGATTCATGAAGAGGGTGCAGTTTTTCATGAATGCATAGATACAATAATAAAACAGGTTGATGAATTGAAGAATCTTGTTGATGAATTTTCACAATTTGCCAGGATGCCTGCGATAAATCCTAAACCAAATGATATTAACGAAATCATAAGAGAGGCTATCCTTCTTTATAGTGAAGCCCACAAACATATAAGATTTGAATTTTATCCTTCAACCGATATACCAGTATTTGAAGTTGACAGGGATCAGATAAAAAGGGCTGTTATAAATCTTCTGGATAATGCGGTTGAGGCAGTTGAGATTAATGGGAGAATAGTGGTATCCACACACTATGAGATAGATTCAAAAATAGCAAGAATTGAAATTGCTGATAATGGATGTGGAATTCCTGATGAAGATAAACTCAGGCTTTTCGAACCTTATTTTTCAAAGAAGAAACATGGAACTGGACTGGGGCTTGCAATTGTGAATACAATAATCTCTGACCATAATGGTTATATAAGGGTTTGTGATAATATTCCGAAGGGAACAAGGTTTATAATAGAACTGCCGATAAAAAACGAGGGATAAAGATATGTCAAAGTCGATCCTTGTTGTTGATGATGAAGAAAGTATAAGAAAAACACTCATGGGTATCCTCAATGACGAGGGGTTCAGGGTTTTGCTTGCTGAAGGGGGGCGCAGATGCTGTGAAATGGTAGAAGAGGAAAACCCTGATCTTGTTCTTCTTGATATCTGGATGCCTGATATGGATGGTATTGAAACGCTCAGGATAATAAAATCTATTAATCCTTCCATACCGGTTATAATGATTTCGGGTCATGGAACGATAGAGAGTGCTGTTAAAGCTATAAAACTGGGTGCTTATGATTTTATTGAAAAACCTCTCTCTTTAGAAAAGGTGGTCCTGGCAATTAACAAAGCCCTTGAACATGTGAGACTTGAAGAGGAAAACAGGTTATTGAAACAAAAGATAGAAAGACAGCTTGAAATTATTGGGACCAGCCATGTAATACAGGAAATCAAAGAATTTATTAAAATTGTTGCTCCAACAAACACATCCGTTCTGATAACGGGAGAAAGCGGAACAGGAAAGGAGCTTGTTGCAAGGGCAATTCATAAAGAAAGTCCGAGATCCATGAATCCTTTTGTTGAGGTTAATTGCGCTGCCATCCCGGAGGAGCTGATAGAGAGTGAACTTTTCGGACATGAAAAGGGATCTTTTACGGGTGCCATCCAGAAGAGGAGGGGAAAATTTGATCTTGCTAATGGAGGAACAATATTTCTTGATGAAATAGGTGATATGAGTTTAAAAACCCAGGCAAAGATTTTACGAATAATCGAAGAAAAAAAATTTGAAAGGGTTGGCGGATCAAAACCTGTTGAGGTCGATGTAAGGATAATCGCTGCTACGAATAAAAATCTGGAGGAGGAGATAAGAAAAGGAAATTTCAGGGAGGATCTATATTACAGACTCAATGTTATTCCTTTTCATATAAAGCCTTTAAGGGAGAGAAAAGAAGACATTCCAGTCCTTGTTGAATATTTTCTCTCAAAAATTTGTTCTGAAAATGGAAGGGATAAAAAAGAGATCACGCAAGATGCAATTGATATATTATGTAATTACAACTGGCCTGGTAATGTTAGGGAGTTAAGAAATCTTATAGAACGCCTTGTGATACTTACTCCGGGGAGAATAATAAGATCATCGGATATCATCGGTTCTCTGAAGGGTGTAACACAAAGGAGATATGAAAGTGCAATAAATGCAAAGACATACAGGGAAGCGAGGATTAATTTCGAGAAGGAATTTATTTTGCAGAAATTGAGGGAGAATGATTGGAATATATCTAAAACCGCTGAGGCAATTGGATTGGAGAGAAGCTATCTCCATAAAAAGATCAAGCTCTACAATATAGAGATACCAAAGAATGAGTAAATAATCTGTATCTTTTCTATGGAGCCCTTTCCCTTTGGTAAGTATATTATTGTTGAAAAGATAGGATCGGGAGGGATGGCGGAGGTATACAGAGCTATCTCTGTTGGGCCTGATGGTTTTGAAAAAGAGGTAGCAATAAAAAGGATACATCATCACCTTATGAAAAACAGTGACTTTTTATCAATGTTTATAACAGAGGCAAAGATTTCTGCTCTTCTTAATCATAACAATATTGTAAACATATACGAGCTTGGATATTTTAATAATGAATATTACATATGTATGGAATATGTTCGGGGAAAAGATCTTGCGGAATTTATGAAAAGAACTGTTAAAAGAGGACTATTTGATCCTGATATTGGAATGTATATTATATCGGAGGTTTGTAAGGGTCTTGACTATGCACATAGGAAAACAGACTTGAATGGAAATCCACTCAAAATCGTCCACAGAGATATAAGCCCGCAGAATATCCTGATATCCTTTGAGGGAGAGATAAAGATTACTGATTTCGGTATCGCAAAGGTAGCCTTAAGAACAAAGGATACAGCACTTGGTATACTTAAAGGGAAAATAGATTATATGTCTCCTGAACAAGTTTCATTTAAGTCCGTTGATCATAGGTCAGATATTTATTCAGCAGGTGTTTTACTTTATGAATTAATAACGGGAAGGAAGCCCTACGAGCATCTTAATGATATTGAATTAATTGAAGCAATTCAGAAAGGGTTTCCTGAAAGTTTATTGAATGATCTCGAGGAGAAACATAAAGAAATAGGTCAAATAATAAGAAAAGCAACAGCGAGAGATATTCGGGATAGATATGAAAACTGTAAATATTTTTATGATGATATAAGAATGTATCTCTTATATAGGGGTAATGATTATCAGAGGAAGCTCTCCGATCTGATGAGGAATATCTTTCCTGAGGAATCAAAAGTAAGAAAAATTGATACAAATGTCAGAAGGATAATTGAACCTACAAAGATATTAAATGTAAAAGAAAGGAAAGTAACATGGTTAAAAAGTAAAATGGCCAAAATTGTCGGATTTCTCTCTGTAGCACTTTCGATAATGATTCTTATTGTATATGTTTTATTACTTAAAAGTGAAAAGATAGAAGTTGCCTCAATAAAGATTATCTCCAATCCATCCGATGTCGATGTTTTTTTAAATGATAAGTTAATCTCCAGAAAGACTCCCTTAATAATTGATAATCTATCGATAACTGATCAACATGAAATTATCCTCAGGAAGCAGGGTTATTCCGAGGAAAAGAGAAAGCTTGTATTATCTCCCGGTGAGATGAAGGAGTTGCGCTTTGACTTGAAGGTAGCAAATTTGGAGCAAGATATAAAAAAAATAGAAGAGACATCGAAGCTTCCTGTAAAGAAAAGAAATGCTAGGGAAAAGGGGGAAATTTATGGGATTTTGAAGATATCGACTAATCCCGGGGATGCGATGGTGTTCATTAATGGAAAATATAAGGGGCAGAGTCCTCTCGAAATCGACTCTATTATATCAGGTGAGAACTATGAGATCGTGATTAAAAAGGATGGATACAGGGAATGGAAGAAAACAGTAACTGTGGGAAATAATAAGATCCTGAACCTACAGATAAAATTGGAGCCTTCTTTTGGCCTGTTAAGCATCAATGTAATTCCATGGGCAGAAGTTATTATCGATGGAAACAGATATGGTGAAACGCCACTACTTAATATAAAATTGCAAACCGGGAATCGCAAAATTAGATTGATAAATAAAAATCTAAATATTGAAAGAGAGATTGAGGTAAAAATTCACGAAGGCGAACATGTAAAAAAGGTTGTTGATCTATTTGAGAAATCGAGATAGCCTGGCATCAAAAAGAATGGATGATTCTCAGGATAATGGGTGAGAGAAGTATAATGAAGACCGATGGAAAGATAAAGAGCATAAGGGGAAGAAGTAGTTTCACAGGTGCTTCTGATGCGAGTTTTTCCGCCATCTGAAATCTTTTAATCCTGAGGTTTCTTGATTGTGCCCTGAGAACATTACCTAAGCCAGTTCCCATCTGATCAGCCTGAATAATTGCTGAAATTATCGATGAAAGTTCGCTCAGATTTATCCTATCTGCCATCTCGAGTAGCGCATCCCTTCTTGAAACCCCCATCTTGATTCTTCTTAATGTTATCTCAAATTCATCCTTGAGTGGCCCAGGCCTCCCATTTTTTATAATCCTTTCCATTGCCGCTGCAAAATCTACTCCTGCATCTATAGAGATGGTCAGCATATCAATATGAAAAGGAAGATCGAGCAGGATCATTCTATGTCTTCTCCGAACAGCTTTTTTAAGTAAAATCAAGGGAAGCACTGAAAGTATCAATGAAAATATGAATGCAAAGCCTGAATTCAAAAAGATAAGTAAAGTGAGAAGAGATAGAAAGAATAGATACTCCTGAATACATAAAAAGACCCTTGCATTTTTTATCCTTTTGTACCCTGAGGAGTTAAGATTTCTTTCTATATATTCAAAATATCTCCGGTCTACAATCTTTTCGTTTATTTTCGATTGAATGGTGAAAATAGCTGCTGCATATTTTATCATCGGGTTTAAGATAAAATCCTTAATTATCCCTAAGCTTCTGTAAATGGATAGCAGGAATGAGAAAATAGAAAAAAACAGGAGTATATAAAAAGCGGTCTCCATTTTTATACCTTTATGTTTACTATCTTCCTTATAAGAAGGGATCCCATTATCTCCATAACAAGAACAATTGCAAGTATGAGTTTTCCAATTTTTTCTGAAAAAAGTGGATATACAAGTTCATAATCTATTATTGATAGAAAAAACAGGAAAAAGGGAGGAATCAGACTAACAATTATTCCCTGTAATTTTCCCTGCGCAGTGAGGGATTTGATCTTTCCCTCTATACGATGTCTTTCATCGATAGTCTGAGACAATCTTTCATATATTTCAGATAGATTTCCACCTGTTGTTTTTGCTGTAATAGAGGAGATAACAAATAACTGTATATCATCAATAGGATTTCTTTGATAGAAGTTTAACAGTGATTGATGAAAAGCAACTCCAACCCTCTGTTCCTTAAGTATTAATGAAAATTCCTGTGATATTGGCGGCTTCTCATACCTTGAAACTATTTCTATTGCCTGAAGAAGCGAAAGGCCGGATTTAAGTGAGTTTGAAAGTGACAGCAGAACCGAGGGGAGCTGCATCTCTAACTCTTTTAGCCTCCTTTTCCTGAGAATATAAAGGGAATACCTTGGTAAAAGGACTGAGAAAAATAGGATGAAAAGGGAGACAAGGAAACTGGCTGTTATCAGAAAGGATAGCATGAAGAGAAAGGCAGGGATTCCCGCAAAAATTATCAGCAGTGCTCTTTTATTCATAAAGAGATAAATCTCATTAAATCTTTTTGAGTAGTTTTCCGCTTTTTCGAATATTCGGGGTGAAATATATTCATAGATGAAATGAAAGGATGAGAATGAGAACAGAAAGATCAGGGCGTATATTATGAGTTCCATAGATCATCCCCATGGGAAAATATTGAAATGTCAAGGGAAAATCCCCTCTGTCTTAAATCCTCATAGAATTTCGGGATCATTCCTGTAGGAATGAGTTTACCCATTACCCTTCCATCCCTGTCAAAGCAGGATTGCTTGAAAAGAAATATATCCTGTGTGAGTATTACTCCATTTTCGATACCGCAGATTTCCGTTATATGCGTGATCTTCCTTGTCCCGCAGAAAAATCTCACCTGATGGACAACTATATTGATAGATGATGCTATCTGTTCTCTAATTGCTTTTACGGGAAGATCCATTTGAGACATCAGAACCATAGTTTCGAGCCTTGAGAGAAGATCCCTTGGTGAATTTGCATGTGCTGTTGTTATAGATCCATCATGTCCTGTATTCATTGCCTGGAGCATATCAAGGGCTTCACCTCCCCTGCATTCACCCACTATTATCCTGTCAGGCCTCATCCTCAAGGCATTTCTCACAAGATCCCTGATCGTGATAGCACCCTTTCCCTCGAGGTTTGGTGGTCTTGCCTCGAGCGGGATAACATGTGGCTGAAGTAACTTCAGCTCAGCAGCATCTTCAATGGTAATTATCCTTTCACCATCAGGAATAAAAGATGAAAGGATATTGAGAAGGGTTGTCTTTCCCGATCCGGTTCCCCCGGAAATGATGATATTCCTTCGGGTTCTAACGCAGATTCTGAGAAACTCAGCTGCCTCTTCTGTTATACTACCAAGCGCTATGAGATCTTCCATGGATAGTAGTTCCTTTGAGAATTTTCTTATCGTTATAACAGGACCCTTAAGTGAAACGGGTTTTATTATTGCATTGAGTCTTGATCCATCAGGCAGCCTTGCATCAACAATAGGGGATGACTCGTCCAATCTCCTTCCGGTTCGAGAAAGTATTCTTTCGAGGATTGTCATCAAGGAGTGTTCAGAAGAAAAGCGTTTATCAGTTTTTTCTATTTTTCCGCCCCTTTCCACATATATTTCATCAATTCCATTAATCATTATTTCGGAAACCTTAGGATCCGTCATTAACTCCTCTATAGGACCGAGACCTAAAGCCTCATTAACTATTTCCCTTATCAACTCCACTATATTGCCGTTTATTGGTGACATTTCTGAGAGGATCTCGGTTGCCATTTTTTCCATCTTTTTTCGTATTTCAGAGGTTGCCGTTTCTGCTAAATCAAGTTGCCTCAGGTCAATCCTCTCCAGCAATTTTCTATATACTAAAGCTTTTATATATTCTGCATCCATTTCTCACCCCTTCGATAAATCTTACCATTCATAAAATCAATGATTATGCCAGCATTCCATCAATATAAATACTTGAAATCTAAGGTGTTATTTATTATACTGCATAACAGCCAGTTCGATATCGGGACTCTGGGTCCGATTTATGAAAGGGAGAAATTCTCTGACTGAAAGTAACACAACCTTAACATTAGCCAGGAATCTCCTTCTTGATATTCTTGATGGGGTTTCAAGAGAAGATATACTCAGAAAGATAGCCTCTTATTTTGTCTCAAGGTTAAACCTCGATAGATGTAGCATATTCCTTTTCGATGAGGAAGGAAATTATCTTAAAAGCGAAGTGAATTATGTTAACGGAGAGTTTGTTAAGCTTGATATTATTTTCCTTCTTGACGATACTTCCCTTGTAGTTAACTGTTTTAAGGAAGGTAAAACAATAGTAGCAGAGAATGCAGAAACACATCCAATAACAAGCAAGGAACTTGTCCAGAAATTTGGTGACAAAACGCTCTTCGCTGTTCCTGTACTGGTCCGAGACAAGAGGATTGGTGTTGCAATACTGGGATGGACAGATGAGCTTCATTCAGTGAGTGCTGATGAACTGGCTCAGGCAAAAGAGATTTCTGAATTACTTGGAATTGTACTTTCACTCCACATAATCATGGAGAGGGAGAGGGTAAACAGGAGAAGGGCGGTTGAGTTTCAACGTATAATAGATGAACTATACAGAATGAGTGAAATCATTCAGAGGGTATCAATTTCTGAAAGGCTCAGGGAGATCCTTCTCAAGGCAAAAAATGCAATAGGTTTTGACAGGATAAATGTTTTTGTCAGTTCACCAGATGGAAGATGGCTTGAATGCATTGCGTCAACAGAACAGGATGTTATAGTTGATCCTATAAAAATTCCACTTGATGAAAGAGGAGGTGGTCTTTCACAGTCATTCCTCAAGAGTATGGATGTTTATTTCAATGGAATAGGGAATTTACCGCATGAATTGAGGATAAAGAAACCTTATTCAGAGATTGGAGCAATAAGGTCAAGGAATTTTATAATAACACCAATTATCATGGGAAAAGAAACCATAGGGGTAATAGGGGCGGATAATAAATTCAGTAAAAGACCCATAGGTCCTGATTCCATAGAGATCCTGAAGATATTTGCATCCTATGTAGCTTATACAATTGAAAACTACAGGCTTTTTGAAAAAACACTGGAAGAAAAGCGGGAATGGAGCGAGACCTTTGATGCCATAGAAGATCCCATCTTCATTGTGGATGCGGAATATAGAATTTTAAAGGCAAACACAGCTTTTATAAGAAAGACCGGTCTTTCAAAGGAAGATGCGCTTCTGAAGAGGTGCTATAACGTTTTTTGTAAAAGGGAATCACCTCTTGATAATTGTCCACTCACCCTATTCCTTAAGGATCAGGGGAGGAGACGATCTGAGTTTGAACTCGACATGGATGAGAGATCCTATGTTGTTTCCATATTCCCCATCATTGGAAAACAGGGCATAGCTGAAAGATTTATCCATGTGGCGAAGGATATCACTGATTATAAAAAACTTAGGGAGGAGCTGTTTCATGCTGAAAAGATGGCATCAATGGGAAGGCTCCTTTCAAGCATTTCCCATGAGATAAACAATCCACTAACAAGTATAATCGGGTTTGCTTATATACTCAGCAAGGATGAGGAAGATGAATCAAGGAGGGCTTTTCTTGAGGTTATAAAGAAGGAAGCAGAGAGGGCTGCAAAGATCTGCAAAGATTTACTTTTAATGGGAAGGAAGGAGAGGGAAGAGAAGACAAGGGGGAATATAAATGATATTCTTGGAGAAATAGTGAAACTGAGGACATATCACTGGGGCATAAATAACATAACGGTTCATTGCGATCTTGATACTTCAGTTACTGACACCATTGCAGACTTCCATCGACTCCGACAGGCATTTTTCAACATAATACTGAATGCAGAAGATGCCATAAAGGAACATAAAAAATCGGGAAATATCAGGATAAAAACGCGTCATGATCCGTTGAATGGAAAGATAAACATTGAGATCTCCGATGATGGTTGTGGAATACCTGCACCACTTTTATCCAAGATCTTTGAGCCATTTTTTACTACAAAGGATGTGGGAAAGGGAACAGGGCTTGGTCTATCACTTTCCCACTATATAATCAAACAGCATGGCGGTGATATTCATGTAACAAGTCAGCCCGGAGAGGGATCAACCTTCTTTATAACCCTTCCGCTTCAGAAATGAATCTATTTGAAGTTCAAAAGCTCTTCAAGAAAAGAAGCAAGGGGAGGGGAGATATTTTTTCTTCTTTTATGTATTATGAGAAAATTCCTTTTTATACTGAGACCCGGCATATTAACAGAGACAAGAGAACCCTTTTCCAATTCATCCTTTACTGCAAAATATGAGATAAATGCAGGACCAATGCCTGCAAGCACACCTCTTTTTATAGCTTCAGGTCCAGGCATTTCCATTGCAACATTTAGTCTTATGCCCATTTTGCGAAGGGCTTTTTCCGTAATATCCCTTGTTGCTGAGCCTTTCTCTCTGATCAAAAAATATGCATTTTTTAGTTCTTCCAGTAGTATCCTCCTTCTTTTTGCCCAGGGATGAAATGGATTGACAACAAGGAGTATCCTGTCTTCTAAGAAATCCCTGATTTGAAGCTGTTTTTTTGTTATATGGCCTCCGACAATCCCTATATCAAGCTCATCATTGTGGATCTCCTCTTCTATCTTTTGGGTATTGGATATCTGTAAATTGATGCTGATCCCCGGATATTTTGATTTAAATCCCGCAAGTATATCAGGGATGATATAAAAACCCACGGTTGTGCTTGTCCCGATCCTTATCGCTCCCCTTTTAAGTCCCTTTATTTCGTCCAGTGCCCCATTCATCTCCTTCAGGATCGAAAAGATCTGACGTGCATAGAGCTCAAGGGTCCTGCCCGCCTCAGTCGGAAATACCTTTTTACCCGATAAATCAAAAAGCTTTATACCGAGCTCTTCTTCAAGTGATTTCATCTGGATAGATACGGCGGGCTGTGTAAGGAATAGCTCCTCTGATGCCCTCGTGAAGCTCCTGTTTTTGATAATTGAGAGAAAGGTTTTCAGCTTTATTATATCCATAAAAAAATCCTATGAATAAAATAAAATTAATTAATTTTAATTATAGAAATTTTCCCGTTAAGATTCCAGTATGAATCTCTACTTTCTCCTATTCCTTATAGGTGGATCCGTTGGTTTTTTATCAGGTCTTCTTGGCATCGGAGGGGGTATTCTGCTTGCCCCGCTCCTTCTCTACCTTCCGCCATTACTCAACGCAGGATCCCTTGATATGAAGGAGGTCTCGGGACTCACAATGGTCCAGAGTCTTTTTGCAACATTCTCTGGAGCAATTGTTCACAAAAAGTTCAAATATGTAAACAGAAATCTTGTCCTTTCCATGGGAATAAGCATTGCATTTGCATCATTTGCTGGTGCCTTTATATCGAGATGGATTTCGTCGAGAACACTTATTGCAATATTTGCAACTATGGCATTAATTGCTGCTGCTATGATGTTCATCCCGATAAGGGATAAGAATGAAGGTGTAGAGTGTGAGAATATAAACTTTAATAAAAAACTCGCAGTAATCGTATCGTTAATAATAGGTGTTTTTGGGGGAATGGTTGGTCAGAGCGGGGCATTCATAATAGTCCCTACAATGATATATATTCTCAGGATTCCTATGAGGATCACTATCGGAAGCTCTCTGGGTATTGTTTTCTGTGCTGCACTTTCAGGAACTGTTGGCAAATTATCAGTGGGGCATATTCCTTTAAAACTTGCTGTTGCAACCGTTTCCGGTGGTGTGATTGGTGCAAGATTGGGGTCATATGTGAGTGTGGGTGTTAAGACAAGGTGGCTTAAAATCCTGCTTACCATTATAATAGCGCTCACTGCAATAAAAATGTTGTATGAAATTGTTTTTTCGGGATAAGGTTCATTGACATAGGATATAGCAATTACCTAAAATTTTTTAAGGAGGAGAAAATGGAAAAGAAAAAGATTTCATTGACATCATTTGCATCCTGCGCAGGTTGAGCTGCGAAATTTGGTCCGGTGGATCTGGACGAGATACTAAAAAATATACCATCCTTTGACGATCCGAATATACTTGTTGGATCGGAGACAAAGGATGATGCAGGCGTATACATGATTTCAGATGAAATTGCACTGGTTCTTACTGTTGATCTGTTTCCACCAATTGTTGATGATCCATATGTATATGGGGCAATTTCAGCAGCGAATTCGATGAGTGATGTATGGGCAATGGGTGGAAGGCCTGTTACTGCTTTGAGCATAGTGGGTTTTCCGGAGAAAGATTTACCGCGGTGGGTTCTTGGAGAAATACTGAAAGGTGCTGCGGAGAAGTGTGCGGAGGCAGGTATTGGTATAATTGGAGGACACACAATAAGGGATAATGAGCCAAAATTTGGACTTTCAGTAATCGGTGTTATCAATCCAGGGAGGATTATCACAAATAAAGGTGCAAGGCCCGGGGATGCCCTCATTTTGACCAAACCGATCGGAACGGGAATAATAACCACAGGATTGAAACTGGGGTTTATTAAAGAAGAGACAATGAGAAGGGCTGAGAAGATCATGATGAGTTTAAACAGGATCGCATCGGAACTCATGGTAAAATATGATCCTCACTCCTGCACTGATATAACGGGGTTTGGATTGCTCGGACATCTCAGGGAGATGATGGATGCAAGCGGAACGGGCTCAAGGATCTACTTTCACAGGGTCCCGCTGATTGAAGGTATCATGGATTTTGTAAAGGAGGAATGCTTTCCTGGAGGTGCACATAATAACCTTCGGTATGTCAATGAATCAGCGATCTGGGCAAAGGGTATTGACAGGGATAAGAAACTCATACTCTGCGATCCTCAGACATCAGGCGGTCTTTTAATAATTATGGAAAAGGATAAGGCGGTGGATCTTCTTGACGAATTAAAAGAAAATGGAACAAAGGACGCAGCAATAATAGGTGAGGTGATTGATTCGCCGGGAAAAATAATCGTCGAGGAATAAGAGAAGGAATTGAAGGAAACGATAAGGAGCTGTATTCTTATCCATTATCATGAGATTGCCCTTAAAGGCAAGAACAGACCCTTATTTATATCACAGCTTATTGAGAATCTAAGGAAACATTTTATCACTGATGGTTTAAAGAAGATAGAAAACCTCGAGGGAAGAATCGCGCTATTTTTTCATGAGGATGCAAAATGGGATCAGATAGAGGGGAAATGCCGTAAGATATTTGGTATTTGCAATTACTCAAGGGCGTTTGTTATTCCATCTGAAATTGATCAGCTTAAAAGAGCACTTCATGTTGAGCTCGGGAAGCTCTCATTTAATTCCTTCAGGATTATTACAAAAAGGGCTTACAAGAATTTTCAGCTAAATTCAATGGAAGTAAATGCTATTATTGGGCAGTTTGTAAAAGAGAGCTTTAAAAAATCTGTAGATCTCAGAGCCCCTGATATTAATATCTGGATCGAGATTCTCAAGCATAATATTTTTTTCTATTTTGAAAAAAAGGCTGGTCCTGGAGGTCTTCCTGTTGGAACAAGCGGAAGGGTATTGAGCCTTATCTCCGGTGGAATAGATTCTCCTGTGGCAGCATACAGGATGATGAAAAGGGGTTGTAATGTTGATTTTATTCATTTCCACAGCTTCCCTTATCTCAGCAGGGAATCGCAGGAGAAGGTAAAGAAGATCGTCAGTCTTCTCAATGAATATCAATACTCTTCAAGGCTTTATCTTGTTCCTTTTGGTGATATTCAGAAAATCATTGTTTCTTTAGTTCATGCAAAATTGAGGATTCTTATCTACAGAAGAATGATGATAAGAATTGCCGAGAGAATTGCAAAAAAGATCGGTGCAGAAGCATTAGTCACAGGGGAGAGCCTCGGACAGGTTTCCTCACAAACACTCAAAAATATTTCAGTCATAAATGAGGTATCAACTATGCCTGTAATTAGGCCGCTTATCGGGATGGATAAGATGGAGATTATCGAGGAAGCAAAGAGGATAGGAACATATGAGATATCGATAATACCTGATGAGGATTGCTGTCAGCTTTTTGTTCCGAGAAGCCCATCGGTGAAGGCAAGGATCGAGGATATAAGGATGGCTGAAGGAAAATTAAGGGTGGAGGAACTTGTTGATAGTGCAATCAAAGAGGCTGAGGAAATTGCTGTTTAAAAAATATGCAGTCAAAAATTTAATGATTATTTTCTGTTCATCATCTTTCCCTTTTAAATCTCACTTAATTAATAAAATCCCACAAATTTAACTATTTAACAATATATATAAATTGGCATTCTAATTGCAAACAGTTATTAATGTAAAACCGATTATTCATGATTAGGGGCAGAGGAGCCCCTTATGGCAAAGGCGCCTTCACAATGGAAGGCGCCTTTTTTATTTAATGGAAATCGGCACAAACTATACCAGGTTTGAGCTATGAAAGGAGGTAAAAATGAAAACTCTAAACCTTGCTGTTGCTTTTTTGATTCTGTTATTAATCCCATCAATTTCAATTGCAACACCATCAACAACATACTGGACGCCTTCAACAACGGATATTCAGCCCTACGGGGTTTTACATATCGGTGTTGATAACTATTTTACGGTATTCAGAAAGGCAAAGGATGGTGCCGGCTCTTTTCCAACAGATACAGGATTAACAATTGGTGTGCTTCCATTTGAGAAGATAAGGATGGAGGTTGGTATTGATCTTGTGGAGCCAACGGATGATCCAATCTTTTTTAATGCAAAGCTTGGAACTCCCGAGGATGCGATCTTCAGGGGATCACCTGCGTTGAATGTTGGAATTTTTAATATGGGAACCAAAAAGGGCGTTACCAATCACAATATTGTTTATTTACTTGCTGGAAAAACCGTTCCCGGCCTTGGGATGAGGGTTCATAGTGGATACTATATTGGCAATGATGATGTTCTTGTAGATAGGAATGGAAATAGGGAGCATGAAGGTTTCATGATTGCATTTGATTATGGATTTATGCCTGTTAAGGATAGGGATGGTAATGAGTTCAACAGGCTGGTGCTTGCCGGCGATTACGCATCTGGAAAGAATGTTATAGGTGGTGGGGGTGTTGGAATCTACTACTACTTTACAAAGGATATAAGCATTCTAACAGGTCCTGTGTGGTTTAATGAGCAGGCTATAAATGGCAGATGGAAGTGGACAATCCAGCTGGATATTAATATCCCTCTTATTTGAGGAGTAAGAAATTATGTTTATTGAGATTATTTTCACCAGGAAATGCATACCAGAGAGGCAAGGTGCATTTATTTTGATCACCGATGATATTAAGGAAGAATTCACATTTTACAACCTTATGAAAATTGATGCACAGAAAATGTGCATGATTATAAAAAGGATCGATCATGAAAAGTTTTTAATAGATTTTTAATGCCATTAATCAACCTGAGAACTGGCATGAATATTGTTAAGAATCAAATAAAAGGGAGGTGCTCTCCATGAAGAAATTAAGGATAGCAGTTTTTTGGGCTTTCTTACTAACTCCGGTTTTGCTTTCTGGATCCCCTGCATTTTCACAACCAGAGGCACCGGCAAAAATTGATACAGGTGATACTGCGTGGATGTTGATATCTTCTGCACTTGTTATGCTTATGACACCTGGTCTTGCCCTGTTTTATGGCGGGATGGTGAGGAGAAAAAATGTTCTTGGAACCATTATGCAGAGCTTTGTCATCCTCTGTTTGGTAAGCGTGATATGGGTTCTCTGGGGTTATTCCCTTGCCTTTGGACCTGATAGGGGTGGTCTTATTGGTGGTCTCGAATGGCTGGGACTTAAAGGTGTCGGACAGGAACCAGCTCCAATGGCATCTACTATTCCTCATCTGATTTTCATGATGTTCCAGGGCATGTTTGCAATTATAACACCTGCACTTATTACCGGGGCATTTGCTGAAAGGATGAGGTTTTCAGCATTAATCATTTTTTCAGCACTCTGGCTAACTTTTGTCTATTCACCCCTTGCTCACTGGGTCTGGGGAGGGGGCTGGATAGGAGGCTTTCTTGGCGCTCTGGATTTTGCTGGTGGAACAGTCGTTCACATCAATTCGGGTATAGCTGCTATTACAGCAGCAATTATTATAGGGAGGCGTAGGGGTTATGGTTCTGAACCTATGCCCCCTCATAACTTACCAATGACCATACTTGGGGCAGCACTCTTGTGGTTTGGCTGGTTTGGCTTTAATGCAGGCAGTGCCCTTACATCAGGAGGACTGGCTTCAAACGCCTTTGTAACAACAAACACCGCTACAGGTGCAGCAGCATTGAGCTGGCTTTTTTCTGAATGGATACACAGAGGCAAACCTACAGCACTGGGAACAGTAAGTGGAGCGGTAGCTGGACTTGTTGCGATTACACCTGCAGCAGGATTTGTTGGTCCTCTATCATCAATACTGATCGGAATAGGTGGAGGTATTTTCTGTTATATAGCCGTCAGTCTCAAACCCCAATTAGGCTATGATGATTCCCTCGATGTTTTCGGGATCCACGGTGTAGGTGGAACATGGGGCGCATTGGCTACAGGCCTTTTTGCATCTACTGCGATAAATCCGGCTGGAAAAGATGGGTTATTTTTTGGAAATCCACAACTTCTTGGCATACAGGCAATTGCTGTGGCTGCATCTTATGTATTCGTATTTGTAACTACACTGATTATCCTTAAACTCATCGACTGGACGATTGGACTCAGGGTTTCCGAAGAGGATGAAGTGATAGGTCTTGACCTTGTCATTCATGGGGAAAGCGGCTATAGCTTTGGTATCGATACTGGAGGCGTTCCATTGAAAAGTGAGAGGTTAGTTGTAGCACCTGTCAAAAAGCCTTTGTCCCAGAGGGTTCCTCCAAAGACCGAGCATGCAATGAGCCCCGGGGTATCTATTTCACCCGCAGTTAGAGAAGGTTTAATTGCCAGGCGACCTGACTTTATAGAAGGAATAGAAGAGAGACCATTTATTATTGAGATTGAGGGTATAGATGAAAAGTGGTTTGCAAACTGGTGGAAGGAGATGTGTCAGATGGATTGGAAAAAGGCTCCGCAGGCATTCAAAGATATTTACGGGTATGTAAGTCGCTTTAAAGATAGGACCATTTCTTTTATGAAAGGAGACCCTGAAGATTGTAGAAGAAAAATAGTGGAACTCCTCACCAATAGTGGTATTCAGGATTTCGAGGTGAGGGTTGTTAGGTAAGGAGGTGTGAGATGTTATTAGCAACAATACTTTTATTTTTGGCAATAGGAGCTATGGGGTTTATTGTTTTTAGCAAGCTCTATGTAAAAACCCCTGCAAATATGGCATTTATAAGAACGGGGCTTGGCGGCAAAAGGGTGGTTATAGATAGGGGTGTCGTTGTTTTACCTCTCGTTCAAAATATACAGTGGATCAGTCTTGAAACCTTTAAACTCGTGGTTTTAAAAGCAAATAAGGAGGCATTCATCACAAAAGACAGGTTCAGGGTTGATATAGGTGCTGAATTCTATGTAAAGGTAAAGCCAGAAGAAGAAGCGGTAGAAAGGGCATCAAGGAGCCTTGGTGAAAGGGCACTATCAGCAGAAGGGATAAAGGCGCTTGTAGAAGAAAAACTCGTTTCAGCGTTGAGAAGCGAGACAGCCAAGATGACCCTCGTAGAACTCCATGAGAACAGAAGGGGTTTTGCAAAGGCTGTTATGGAGAATCTCAAGGATGCCCTCGTTCAAAATGGACTTACCTTAGAGGAGGTCTCCATATCCTATCTCGACCAGACTGATAAGAAACAGCTTGACCCTAATAATGTCTTTGATGCAGAAGGCTTAAGGCAGATTACACTCCAGACCTCTGAGCGAATGAGGGAAAGGAATGAGATAGAGAGGAACACAGAGGTGGCTATAAAGAAGAAAGATGTAGAGGCTGTAAAGCTAAAGTTAGCCCTGGATCAGGAAAAGGCACTTGCCGAGGCAGAACAGATGCGTCAGGTAGCGATAGAGAAGGCGAAGAAGGTAGCAGAGACAGAGAAGTTCAAGTATGAACAGGAAAGGATTGTAAAAGAAGCAGAGATCGAAAAAGATAGGGCTATCAGAGAGTTAGAATTAAGTAAGGAAGCATATCTCATCGAACAGGCAAAACTCAAAGAGCTCAAAGATATTGAAAGGAGAAGGGCTATAGAAGAGGCAGAAAGGGCAAAAGAGGCCGCTTTGATCCTTAAAGAGATGGAAAAGACAAAAGAGGAAAAAAGAAGGCTTGAGATGGAGGCATTAAAAGAGGAGGCTTTACAGATGGTTTTTACTGTTCAGGAGAAGGCTAAGGCAGAGCGAAGTAAGGAGATCGCCCTCATAGATGCCCTTAAAGAGCTTGAGGTGGCTGATAGAAAACTCAGGGCAGCGGAACTTCTTGGACAGGCGAGAAGGATCGAGGGAGAAGCAGAGGCTTATGCGCAGGAAAGACTTAAGAAAGCAGAGAATGTGCTCGATGAAAAGATCATAAAGAGGGATATAGCATTAGAACTTATTGCAAAATCCCCTGAGATACTTAAGGAACTTATGTCCCCTGCCGGGAAGATAGAGAGCATTAAGGTAATCCATGTGGATGGCCTGGGTGGTGATGCTGGTTCTCAAACAGCGATAGATGGTATAGTAGGAGCAATATTGAAGGCTGGTGCGGCACTGCCTCTGATAAAGGAACTCCTCGACTTCTCAAGGATCGATGCTGACACTATTAAAAGAGCGGTTTCAGAGATGCCGGGTGTCAGGGAAATAAAAAAGTGATTGCAAATTACTGGTAATAAATTAAGAAATTAAAAATTTTTGATCTGGAGGTCAGGCGTGATGAAAAAGATAGAGGCTATTATAAAACCTTTTAAACTTGATGAGGTAAAAGAGGCGCTTAATGAAATCGGCGTCCAGGGTATGACTGTAAGTGAAGTAAAGGGATTTGGTAGACAGCGTGGTCATACGGAACTCTACCGGGGCGCTGAGTATGTTGTTGATTTTCTTCCAAAGATAAAGATAGAGCTTGTTACAAAAAACGATATGGTTACAAAAATAGTGGAAACGATCCAGAGAACAGCATTTACAGGGAGGATTGGTGATGGAAAGATTTTTATATATCCAGTGGATGAAGCTGTGAGAATAAGGACAGGTGAGAGAGGTGAAGATGCGCTCTGAAAAAGAGGAATTAAAGAAGCGGATAGAGAAGCTTGAGAGAAAGCTTAAATCGAGGATTATTGTTGAGAAGGCAAAGGGTTATCTGATGGAGTGGACCGGAAGCTCGGAAGAATCCGCTTACATCGTCATGAGAAGATTGAGTATGGATACGGGAAGATCTATCCGCGATATAGCCGAGGGAATAATCTTTGCATGGAAATGTATAGATATGATAAAGGAGGGAGATTAAAATGGGATGGTGCAAGCAGAAGAAGATCCTCGTTATTCAGCATGATATAAGCGAGGGACCAGGGCTATTTGGTCCTCTTATAGATGAAAGTGGATTCATACTGGAACTATGCGAGGTTTATAAAGGAAAGAGGATTCCTACCGGCCTTGATGATTTTTCCTCCGTTATTTCCCTTGGAGGACCAATGAGCGCAAATGAATATGAAAGATTTCCCTTCCTTCTTGAAGAGGAGTCCATGATAAAGGAAATCCTTAGAAGAGGGATCCCCTTTCTTGGTATATGTCTCGGGGCTCAGATGCTTGCAAAGGCTTGCGGAGCAAGGGTATGGAAGGGTCCGCAAAAGGAGATCGGATGGGGGAGGGTTTCTCTAACACCTCAGGGGTTCGATGATCCAGTTTTTCAGGGATTCAACGGCGAGATCCCTGTTTTTCAATGGCATGGTGAAACATTTGAGATACCTGAAAACGGGATTTTGCTTGCTTCCTCCCAGCTCTACCCGAATCAGGCAGTTAAAGTGGGAAGTCGTGCTTATGGGATTCAGTTCCATCTTGAGGTAACAAGGGATATGGTCTCTGAATGGGTTGAGAATTCGCGAGAGGAATTGATAAGGGATGGTTTTGATCCAGAGATTATTGAAAGGGAGACCGATATAAACATTGCCATTATGGAATACTGGATGAGAAGATTCTGGAAGAATTTTCTGGAAGATGTAGTCCTGACTGGCTTTTGATTATTACAGTAAAGCTGTATAATAAACAGGGATATGAGGAGTTTAAGGGTTGCCCTTGCCCAGATAAATACAACGGTTGGTGATATCTCCGGGAATGTCAAAAAAATAAACGAATACATATCAATGGCGAAGGAACTAAAGGTTGATTTGATAGCCTTTCCTGAACTCTGTATCACAGGATATCCTCCGGAGGATCTTCTCCTTAATCCTGCATTCATAGATGAAAATTTAAGGGCGCTTGATGATGTGGCGAGATCGTCAAAAGATATAACTGTAATCATTGGATTTGTTGATAAGGATGATGATATATTCAATGCAGCAGCACTTATAAATAATGGAGAGATTGTTGCTAAGTATCACAAGATATACCTACCCAATTACAGTGTCTTTGATGAATACAGATATTTCCAGGCAGGAAGGGATATACTGCTTTTTTCTCTTCATGGTGTAACAATTGGTTTAAGTATATGTGAGGATATATGGTATCCTGGTGATCCAACAAGGGCACAGGCGCTGCTGGGAAATGCAGAGCTCATCATAAATATTTCCTCCTCTCCATTTCACGCAGGAAAATCAAGATTCCGTGAGATGATGCTGTGTACAAGGGCATCAGATAATAGGGTAAAGATAGCCTATGTGAACCTTGTTGGCGGTCAGGACGAACTGGTCTTCGATGGGTGCAGCTTCATAATAAATGAAAAAGGGCAGACCATTGCTATAGGTAAACAGTTTGAGGAGGATCTTATTGTTGCCGATATCAATGCTGATGATGTATTTCGGGAAAGATTACATGATCCAAGGCGAAGAGCGGAGAAGATTTCTCTTAGCCTTTCGGAAGAAGAGTTTTACCAGAGAAGGATTAAGAAGATCATCCTTAAAGGTTCCCCTAAATATGATCCCAAACCCTCATTACCTGAAAGAAATGTTAGGAGGATCGAAGGGGTGGAGGAGATTTACAGGGCATTGACACTTGGTGTAAGGGATTATGTGAGGAAGAACTCCTTTGAGAAGGTCCTGATAGGAATAAGCGGAGGAATCGATTCTGCGCTTACTGCAGCCATAGCTGTGGATGCACTTGGAAGGGATTCGGTTATCGGTGTTACAATGCCATCCAGGTACTCATCATCCGAAACGAGAAGGGATGCGGAAAGGCTTGCCAGGAATCTCGGCATAAGATTAATTGAGATTTCTATAGAACCTGTGTTTCAGGAATATACAAAGCTCCTTGAGCCGACATTCAGTGGAATGAAAATGGATGTGACAGAGGAGAATCTTCAGGCAAGGATAAGGGGAAACCTGCTTATGGCCCTTTCAAACAAATTTGGATGGCTTGTTCTGAGTACGGGAAACAAAAGTGAAACAAGCACTGGTTACTGCACCCTTTATGGTGATATGGTGGGTGGATTTTCCGTACTCAAGGATGTTCTTAAAACCACAGTATATGAGCTTGCAAAATACAGAAACAGCCTTGAGGGAAGGGAGGTAATTCCGGTAAGTATAATCGAAAGAATTCCAAGCGCTGAACTGAGAGAAGATCAAAAAGATACTGATACATTGCCTCCTTATGAAATCCTTGATGGGATACTTAAGGCATATGTGGAGGAAGACAGACCCTTTCAGGAGATAGTTGACATGGGTTTTGATCCCTTGGTTGTGAAGAAGGTTATAGAGATGGTTGACAGGAATGAGTATAAGAGAAGGCAGGCACCTCCCGGAATAAAGATCACTCCACGTGCATTCGGAAAGGACAGAAGATTTCCTATAACAAACAGATACAGATGTCAGGGATAATATTAATTCAATATTTTAAATCCTTTATTTAAACCGATTTCCTCAAATTTTTTTCTTATTCTTTCTATGTCATCGCTCTGTGAAGAAGTTCCAGGTTCTACTATCCTTGGGGTTATAAAAACAATCATCTCCGATTTTTTATCCTGAAATGAACGGGATTTAAATAATTCTCCTATGATCGGGAGGTCCCCGATAGCAGGTATTGAATTTATATCGTTTCCCTCGATCGAGCTCACGAGACCGGAGAGTGCAACTGTTTCTCCATTTGTGGTATTAACAGATGTCCTCACCCTTCTTGTTATGATTCCGGGTATTCCACTTAAAGATGTTGATTTATCAAGGGAACTGATCTCTGCTGATATATCAGTCATAATGTTCCCATTTTCATCAACCTGAGGACTGATATGAAGCATGATCCCATATTCTTTCCATTCAACACTGGCGCTCCTTTCACTTACTAACAGAACCGGTATCTGTCCACCAGCTATAAAGTCGGCTTTCTCCCCACTCCTGCAAAGAAGTCGGGGATTGGCAAGTATCCTTCCTTGACCGTTCTGAGACAGAAAATTTATAAGGGCTGAGATGCCGGAGGATATGTTTACACTTCCTGAAAGTTTCCCTCTGGGAATGGGTTTTGAAACCTGAATTGAAGAAGATAATTCCAGGAAATCCTGCCAGTCAATGCCTATATTTCTGAGGAAATGTCTGTTGATCTCAAGCACATGAACATCTATTTCAACCATTTTTTTAAGTGAGTTTCCAATCTTGACAAAATTCTTTATCAGACCTGGATAATCCGATGTAATCGAATCTATTTTCTTTAATTCATCATCTGATGATACCTCTCCTTCGAGGCATATAGTATCAACCATTCGGGTTAGCTTTATATTTTTAAAATTTATTTTATAGAGCGACTCCTTTAATTCCTGGATCGCATCCGTTATCAGATCAGGAGTTATGCTAATGTTACAAAGGATCCTCTCCTGATTTAATGATATGTATTTCATCAGTTTCCTGTAAACTCTTATATCATTTAATGTCCCTGTAACAGAAACTTTCTCTCCATCACGGGAAATCTTAATTTGACCTCCACTATTGCCTATAATTCTTTCTATCCCATGTTTTATTTCCCATTGCTGTCTGCTCCATACTGATATTTCAATTGTCTTCTTTTCATTTGACTTGAGCCATATTGTAAGATTCGTATTTCCATTCCCTGTTCCTGTTATTAAAAGTTCATCACCTGAATCGAGCACTCGGAGATTAGCAATAGCCGGATTAGCAAGGGCTACCCTTTTTATTCCTTTTAGATGGATAAGATGCTGATGTCCGATACATATGTTTATATTTTCATTATCCATTGCATAAACGATCACTGGAATTAATAACATTGATATCAAAAAAATAGTTTTGAATTTTTTATTCTGTAATATTTGCACCAAGGATCACCTCCACATTATGATTTTTTCTCTTATCTTTAAAATATAAGCTTTTATAGGTTATCTCGTTGATATTTCTGATTCTCTTTTTGTCAGTAGGATTTCTCAGGACGATGGAAAGTTTCCCATTATCACGGAAGAATACAAGCAGCGCCGCATCTTCAGGCTTCATTAAAAGTGTAATATTGCTATAGCTGCTATCCGATTCATCAGTTTCGCTGTTTTTAACCTCATCTTTTCTTTTTATTCCTGTTGAAATAATCTCTATATTCTGGAATAAAAGCACTGTTTTTGTTTCGCTTGAAGCAGGATCAGAAAATGTGACAAAGATATCAACCCTATCACCAGGTTTAAGCGAATGGGAGAGGGAGTTTATATCATCAATTTCAACCGTTACAGCGCGATAATCCGAAGGAAGGGTTCTGGATAAATTATCGGAGTCATTGCTATCAATATGGATTGACCTTAAAATATCACCTTTTTTTGCGGATATTGAAACCCTTCTTCCCTGTAAATCTCCTATCTGTGATTCAGTAATAACCGTTGAATCAAGAAACCTTACAGGTATCTCCTTTATTTCAAATATATCAGGATCTATCAATGTTCCCCGTTCAACATCATATTTAAATACAAAAACTCTCTGCAACTCCATTCCTTCATAAATCGATGCTTTCATTTGATTGATATATCTGTATATAAGTATGAGTGAGATGAGAGCAGCAACAAAGCTGAAAATAATCGGTAAGAATGGTTTTATTCTATCCATGTTGTCTCCTTTATGGAAAAGGTTTATAGATAATGGAAAAAATGATCTTAATGTATTTATGTATAGCCTTTTCCAGTAGGCCTGTGATAAAAATAAAAGAGAGAATTATCGTTACTGATAGAAGAAGATATTCCACTAATCCCTGTGCTGTAATATTTGAGATTTTACATTTTATTTTCCGGTAGAAAAGCAACTTATTCCTCCATGAGAAATAGAACATTTGTTGATTTCATTTCCGGCGAATAATAAATTGTTGCTATACATGTCTTACCATTCTTTTTAAAGATTAACAGATGTGAATTGATTCCATCCCCTTCCTCAGATTGAATTGACCAGGAACTATTTTTAAATACATTGCGATAATATTTGATATTATTTCTAACTGAATCCGGATTGGAAACAATCATAGTTCTTGTGATTTTTCTCTTATCTTTTGATATGATATCCATGAGTATTATGGATCCCGATTTGAGGTTAAAAGGGTTTTTATTATGAATATGTTTGCCAATATCGATGGATGAAAGAAATACCCTGTATTTATCTTTTTGATTATCCTTTAATATAAGAACACCATTTATTTTATTGCCATCAACTGCGCTTAACATATACATTCCCTCCGCTGAGTTTTCTACAGGTTTGAGGCCTTTCTTCCGGAAATAGAATGAATAATAATCTATGATACTCGCAGGATTATGACTGGTTTCAAAGAAATATACTCTCGTAGGGAAGCCATTGATGATCAATTCTTCTCCTATTGGAGTTAACGCATGATTTTTATAACCCGGGAAAGCAGAGGATTCTGAACTTATCATAAAGATCAAATGGATTAATAACATGAATATTTTTCGGTTTATATTACCTCTTTTCATTATTGATAACTGGTAATGAATCAGGATTTATCCTTGGTTTATATATATTCAGTAACCCTAAAGGGCTACCTTTTCCAATCCATCCAATTTTTCCTCCCAGATAAATTTTCGATACCCTTTCTTTCATTTCATTATCCGATGATGAAAACCATGAATTGGAGAGGATTGTCTGTGTAGATGATAAACTGTAATTTATTTTGAATCTTGTTAGAATGTTTGAAGAAACAGGAAGAGAAATGCTGCAGGAGATTTTTCCATTTTTATTTAATCCTGCAAGTTTTACAATACCTTGTGAAAGAGGATCTATTCTAAAATTTTTGATTATTGAGTTAGTAGTTCTGTCGATTCCGGAGTAGTTTGGATCTTTTATTATTCTTGCAATTTCATTATTAATGTGAGAGTCATTAACTCCTTTTGCTTTTTCCCAGATTGCAAATCTCGTTGCCTCCTGAACACTCAACTTTTTGGGAAGAATATTGAAAGAATCTTTGAGAAAGAAGATAAGAAGGATGAAAACGGGGACCACTATTAGGAATTCAACCAATGCCTGTCCTTTATTGTTTATCTTTGCCATAGTCATTCCTCAATGTAGTATAAAATCGATCAGGTATTTTGGAATATATCTTCTCAAATAAGTTTCTTTTATTCTGGCAAGCCTGACATGCCAGTATGGATTAAAGAGATTCGGTTCTTCATTGCGATCGGGTCTTTTATAATAAACTATTGCCCTTGATATTGAAGTTAATCTACCATCTGTTTCTTCGAGGATGTTTTTATTAAAGAGCGATGAATCCTTGATGTTTTTCTTAAGGATTAACAGAAATTCAATCTTATCCCCTTCATTATTTTTTAGCGTTAAGTAATTGTGAATTCCACTGTATCCAAATTCTGAGGCATGGACTTCTTTTGAAATAATCTTCTTCTTTTTGATAAGCGGGATCTTTATCCTGTCAAAACCTTTTATATCCTTTTTATAGATTTCAGTCCCTCCTCTGTATCCAAACGGTCCTTTCCTTTCACGGAAGAATCTGTCAATTGTTTCGAGTGTAACCTTCCTTACCCCCTCCCAGCTTCCGGAACCTATAGAACCTGTAAATAATCTGCTATTTATGATTGAAAGAGGAATCGATGCATCAATTTCAGCACGAGAGTCATTATCCTTTGCGATTTCTTTTGCGACATTGTTTATTGAAATTAATGTATTTTTAAAATAAAGGTCCTGACTCCGGGAAATAATTGAGTTTAATGCATTTGCATAGGGTATCAGGATTGAGCAGTTTATTCTTGCAATATTAACTGCAGCCTGTGAGCCTGATTCAAGGATCACCGCGATGATATTTCCAATAGGGATCATTTTTAAGATGAAACCAGCTTTATTCATGATATCATTCACAAAAAGCGTAAATGAATAGAGAGATGTTAGATGGGATATCAGCACGAGATGAGATATCATTGCTCTGTTGGTATAGGCTGCATAATTCATCGCCCTTGCCTGCATTATTGCAGCCGAGCAAGCTGCAGCATCAGCTGCATTTTGCAATTTAATTCTTTCATAAATTCCATGTCCAACTGAAATAAATGCCTTTGAGAATATAATCGCTGTCATTATAACAAGAGAAAAGATAACAAGTATTGATCCATTTTTATCTTTTAAAATTTTATTCATTTTTGAGTTACCTCTGTAAAACTCATTGTATAGCTCTTAGAAATGGTTATTCTTTTTCTTATATAATCTGTTTCTATATCCAATATATTTGAGAGAATTAAAAACAATCTGTTCGCAACAGGGACTATCAATGGAAATCTATAATTTACATATGCAATAACATAATCATTTATTCCTTTTTCAGATTTTACCTTTCTTATCTTCACGTTAAGGTCGCGTTTTAATGAATAGGCTCTCTCGATAGCACTTAGTGCCATCATAGCGGATTTCTCAATTTCCTCTTTGTCATCTGACACAATGGCTGTTCTTGCTGCACAGAAGCTTGCATACTTTACGATTAAATTTCCGATGAGGATAAGGGAAAACTGAAGGATGGACGCAAATATAATTATAAATACCGGAAGGATGATAACATATTCCACGATTGCCTGACCCCTGTTATTCATATTAAACACCATCTAATAACTGGAGTGCCGAAAGGCACTCCAGTTATTACTGGACATAATCTCTGAGCGTCTTGTTTTTTACGTGATTCTTTGACTCCGAGCTGAAATCATTGACTTTCTGTTCCTTTCCTGCCATTGCTGCAACCATTGTATGGAACTGCTCCCTTATCTGTTTGCCAAAGACCTGGACAACGCCGATTGCTGCAAGTGCAATAAGCGCAACAATAATAATGTACTCTGTTAAGCCCTGTCCCTTTCTGTTTTTAATTTTTTTCTTAAAAATTTCCTCCATGGTTACCTCCTTTTATTTTTTACAGATTCCATAAGCAACAACGATGCCAGGGAAGAGTCTATTAAAATTGATTGGAATTAAAAGGATTATTTAATGCCGATAATGGGCGAATGGGTTTAAGAAGGTTTGATAATAAAACCCCTGAGGCTGGATTCCGATCGTCAGGAGAGGTAGTCCTCCTCCTTTATATTGTACTTTTTTAGTTTCTCAAAAAGGGTTGACTTGGCAATACCAAGAATTTCAGCTGTTTTCTTTTTATTTCCCTTAAATTTTTTCAATGTATTGATAATTGCTGTTTTTTCGATCTCATCAAGGGAGGCCGAAGTCTCAAGGGTTCTTGCATGGGTTTCTATGGATGAAAAAATAATATGTTGTTCATCAATATCTCTTGATTCAGAAAGGATGGAAGCCCTCAAGAGCACATTCTTAAGTTCTCTTACATTTCCAGACCATGAATGCTCTAATAATTTTGTCATGGCCTTTGTTGTAATTTTGCCGCTGTGCCCTGCTTCTTTCAAGAATGCCTCAGCAAGGATAGGTATGTCTTCTCTTCTATCCCTGAGCGGAGGAAGCTCAATAGGAAATACGTGCAATCTGTAATACAGATCGCTCCTGAAATTTCCCTTCCTTACTTCCTCAAGAAGATTTCTATTTGTTGCAGATATAATTCTTACATCCGTTTTTCTCCATTCATTACTTCCAACCCTTCTGTATTCGCCTGTTTCAAGGAATCTCAAGAGTTTTGGTTGAAGTTCAAGAGGAAGCTCTCCTATTTCATCAAGGAAGGCTGTTCCCCGATTGCTTTCTTCGAGGGCTCCCTTTTTTAAAAATTGTGCACCTGTAAAAGCCCCCCTTTCATGACCGAATAGTTCACTTTCCATAAGTGTCTTTGAGATTGTCGCACAGTCAATGATCATGAATGGATTGTTCCTTCTTGTGCTGAGGTTGTGTATTGTCCTTGCAACAAGCTCTTTTCCTGTCCCTGTTTCTCCCGTGATGAGGACAGGTATATCCGATTTTGAAACCCTGTTTATGAGATAAAGCACCTCCTTCATCCTTGCGCTTTTACCTATTATCACCCCCTCAACGGAATCTGATACTTTACTTATTAATATATCTTCTTCCTCCTCCTTTTCATAAAAGGTAATAGAGGTTTTACCGATGGTTATTCTGTATCCTGAATGAAGGGGGGTTTTTCTTTTCTTATAATCTGGTGAGGATCCAGTGTCCTCAAGAACATAGCCTTCTTTTTCCATATTTATTATGAATTGAAACGGAGAGACCTCCTCATCCCTTAGTGTAAGATAATTTAATGGGCTACTTCCTATGGTAAAAGGTAATTTTTCGATAGGAAAAATATTCTCCTGGCCCGATGGTTCCCTTATAGTGAGGTACGCCTTTGATACCCTGAGCTTTTTTCTTTCTGGTAGATATGAAAGTATCCTTGTTGATTCCCTCTCCTCATAAAAGGTTTGCTCAGGTTTTCTTAAACGGTGTTGAAAAACAATTTTATAAGGTCCTATTTGAAATTCATCTCCGTCAGAGAGTTTATGAATGGTAATCCTCCTATTTTTTATAAATGTTCCGTTCGTGCTTTGATCCCTTAATATATATTCTGATTGACCTTTTTCAATGATTGCATGCACACGCGAGACTGTCGGATCTGTCAGGACAATGTCACAATTTGGGGCCCTTCCAATTGTTATTCTTTGCTGATTTATTGTAAATTCGAGTATCTTATTCCCATTTAAGATTATGCTCAGGGAAACCATAGGAAAACAAGGTTATAATATATTTATTTCCAATAACTTGCAATATATGATTTACCCTAGAGGATTTCCCTCTGAAGAATGGTATCCTTTTTCCAGTTAAGGTCATCAGTGTATGGATAATCTATGTTATAATTGAGCCCGCGGCTTTCCTTTCTCATCATCGCTGATCTTATAACAAGATCCGCAATGGTTGCTATATTTCTCAATTCGATAATATCCTTGGTTACTATGAAATCCCAGTAATACTCATTGATCTCTTGTTGAAGTATTGCTATCCTCCTTTTTGCCCTTGCAAGCCTTTTATTTGATCTCACTATTCCGACATAATTCCACATGAGCCTTCTTATCTCATCCCAATTTTGAGAGATAACAACTTCCTCGTCACTGTCAGTTGCCATTCCTATATCCCATGGAGGAACAACAGGAAATTCTATCTTCTCTTCCTTTAAAATTTTTGATGATTTAATTGCTGCGCGATGGGAGATTACAAGCGCTTCCAGAAGTGAGTTGCTTGCAAGGCGATTTGCCCCATGAAGTCCTGTGCAGGCTACCTCACCCGAAGCAAAGAGATTTTTTATGCTTGTTTCACCATCAATATTGGCAGCAACACCTCCACAGAAGTAGTGTGCAGCTGGAACAACAGGAATTGTTTCTTTTGTTATGTCGATATCAAGATTTAAACATGTTTTATATATGTTAGGAAATCGTCTTTTTATAAATGATGGTTTCAGATGTGTTATGTCGAGATAAACACACTTGTCTCCTGTCCTCTTTAATTCGTTATCAATGGCCCTTGCTACAATATCCCTTGGAGCAAGTTCCTTCATCGGATGGTATTTTTCCATAAAGGGCTTACCTTCCTTATTTATGAGGATTGCCCCTTCTCCTCTTACCGCCTCAGAGATAAGGAAATTTTTTGCAAGAGGGTGATATAGACATGTTGGATGAAACTGAACAAACTCCATATTTGCAATCTTTGCTCCTGCCCTATATGCCATAGCGATTCCATCACCTGTAGATATATCTGGGTTTGTTGTATAAAGATAAACTTTTCCTGCTCCACCCGTTGCAAGCATAGTAATTTTTGCGATAAATGTGTGTATCTCCTTTGTATTTATATCAAGGACATATGCACCATAACATTGATCATCATCCTGTTTTTTATTCCTGAAAAGTTTTCTTTTTGTTATTAGATCAATGGCTATATGATTCTCAAAAAATTTTATATTTTTATTCTCTTCAGCCTTCGATATGAGAACACGCATAATCTCCTTTCCGGTTAGATCCTCTGCGTGAACGATCCTTCTTTTAGAATGTCCACCCTCTCTGGCAAGGTCAAGGACGTCCTCGGATTTTATCTTCCTTTTTGTAAACTTTACGCCCAGTTCAATCAGTTCGCGGATTCTGTTCGGACCATCGCGCACCACTTCTTCAACAACATCACGATGACACAGACCTGCCCCAGCCGTAAGGGTGTCATTTATATGAGCGATGAAGCTGTCCTCTTCACTGATTACACTTGCAATACCTCCCTGCGCAAGGGTGGTTGCAGCATCGAATTTGCTTTTCTTAGTAAGAATCGCTACTGTTCCATAAGATGCCGCTTTCAATGCAAAAGTAAGACCTGCAATGCCTGATCCTATGACGAGATAATCCGTTTGATACTCCATCTTTAATTCTCCATGTTGACAATTATATCACACTTAAATAGTATAGCTTTAGTAAATTCTGGAGGAAGAAGATTTGTGAAGAGAATCATTTCTTATTCATTCAAAATGCTGTTTTTCCTATCTATCTTCCTTTTTACAAAGTCCCTCCATGCGGATATCTATAGCTATATTGATGAGGATGGTGTTATCCATTTTTCCAATGTTCCCACAGATCCAAGGTATAAACTTAAATATAGGGAAAGAACACATTTCAGATACAAAATAATGTCATATGAACCATATATAAGTGAAGTTTCAAATCTATACGGTGTGGATGAAAATCTTATAAAGGCAGTTATTAAAGCCGAGAGCGATTTTAATCCAGCGGCAATTTCGAGAAAGGGAGCAATTGGTCTCATGCAGTTAATGCCTGAAACAGCTGATGAGTTGAAGGTAAGGGATCCTTTTGATCCGAAAGAAAATCTTGAGGGCGGGGTTAAATATCTGAAGTATCTCATAGATTATTTCAACGGAAACATTGAGCTTGCACTTGCTGCCTATAATGCGGGGCCGGAAGCAGTTATCAAATATGGTGGGATCCCACCATATCCTGAGACAAGGCGATATGTAAAAAAGGTTGTAGAAATATTTAGAAGAATAAAGAACAGGAGCAACTGAGTTTTTAAAAGTCAGTTATAATTAAATGTCTGAGGAACAGAGGAAAACAACAGAAAGGTTTCTTACCCTTCCAAACATAATGACCCTCTTTCGTATATGCAGCATACCCTCTATTGTGCTCCTTCTTATGTATCCTGGAAAGATCACCAATATAATCAGTTTTGTTATTTTTACACTGGCGGCATGGACCGACATCCTTGATGGTTATATTGCAAGAAAGTATCATATGGTCTCTTCAACAGGCAAGTTCCTTGATCTTATGGCAGACAAACTCCTGATAAGCTCAGCACTTATCATGCTCACAGGAATCGGAAGGGTTCCCGCATGGATGGTTGTGATTATCGTGGGAAGGGAGATAGCAGTGATGAGCCTGAGAGGCCTTGCTTCAACAGGTGGTTTTTTTATAGAACCGAGTCGTCTGGGCAAAGACAAGGCAACGCTTCAGAGTGTTGCAACATCCATGCTTCTTCTTGACGATAAATATTTTTCAATTGATTTCTATATCGTGGGATTCGGGTTAATGATTATTGCTGTATTTATAACAATTCTCTCCGGCCTGGACTATTTCATTCGATTCTGGCTGAAAAGGAGGTAGATTCAATGGCCCCAACGAGATTCGAACTCGTGTTTCCGCCTTGAGAGGGCGGCGTCCTTGACCTGACTAGACGATGGGGCCCATGGCTGAGGGGGCAGGAGTCGAACCTGCAATCGCCGGATCCAGAGTCCGGTGGCTTGCCTGTTAGCCGACCCCTCAATTGCAAAAACCATAGATAAATTAAATCGGCAAAAAAATCAACCCTCTAATTTTGATTTTATCAGGTTAATTGCCCTTTCTATTCTCCTTATGCACTCATCCCTTCCAAGCACATCCATCACATCAAAGATGGGTGGACTCACCGTTCCACCCGTAAGTGCAACCCTTATGGGCTGGGCAATCTCCAGGAGTTTTATGGATTTCTCCTTTGCAAGCTGTCTTATTCGTGATTCAATTGTCCTGGGATCGATGGTTTCTGATCTCTCAAGCTCCTCCTTTATTAGTATCAGATATGGTAATGTTTCAGGCACAAGGTATTGCTCAGCAGCATTTTTGTCTAAACAGACATCCTTAACGAAATAAAATTGAGCAAAGTCTGCAAGTTCTTGAAGTGTTTTCGCCCTGGATTTCAATGTATTTACAGCCTTTATGATCTTTTCCCTTCCGGCATCCCTGATCCCCCTCTTTTCAAGAAATGGAACAAGAAGCCGTGAGAGTGAATCTGAATCCATTCTCTTCATATGTTCATGGTTGAGCCAGAGAAGCTTTTCTGGGTTGAAAATTGCCTGCGATTTTCCCACATTCTCGAGGGTGAATTTCTCTATGAGTTCATCGACAGTAAAGAACTCCTGGTCCCCACAGGACCACCCGAGACGCACAAGAAAGTTCACAAGGGCCTCCGGGAGATAGCCCATTTCTCTGTATGCAGAGACCGATGTTGCCCCATGGCGTTTGCTCAATCGTGTTCTGTCAAGTCCCAGGATAAGTGGAACATGGGCGAACAGGGGGATATTGTATCCAAGGGCTTTATAAATAAGAATCTGTTTTGGGGTATTATTTAGATGATCATCACCTCTTATTACATGTGTTATCCCCATAAGTGCATCATCAACAACAGCGCAGAAATTGTATGTTGGAATACCATCACTTCTTACAATGATAAGATCATCGAGTTCATCATTCCTGAAACGGATGCTACCTTTTACAATATCATTAACTTCTGTTTCTCCCTCATCAGGAATAAGAAATCTTATCGCTGCCTTTCTGCCAGGGGGAGGCTTTATACCAAGGCACCTTCTATCATATTTGGGCTTTTTCCCCTCCATCAGTAATTTCTTTCTTCTTTCTTCAAGCTCTTCCGGTGTGCAATAACAGAAGTATGCCTTGCCTTCATCAAGTAGTTTCTGTGCATGTTTTCTGTAAATATCCATCCTCCTGCTCTGAAAATATGGACCTTCATCCCAGTTCAAACCCAGCCATTCAAGACTTTCAAGGATAGCTTTTGTTGCCTCCTCTGTTGACCTCTGGATATCCGTGTCTTCAATACGCAGTATAAAGGAGCCGCGATTCTTTCGGGAGAAAAGCCAGTTAAAGAGGGCTGTTCTTGCTCCTCCTATATGGAGAAAGCCTGTTGGACTTGGCGCAAATCTCGTTTTTACCATTATTTAATAATCAATCCCGCGTAACCAACAACACTCCTGTAGTCACCTGTTACATCACCGGATGTTGCGTATTTAATCAAATCTGCTTCCTTTGCTCCAAGTTCCTGACAAGCAACAAGCGCTACAGTTGTTGATATTACACCACACATTGAAATATCGTATTTTTCCACAGTTCGGTGGAGACCCTGTGGGTCGATTGCAAGTATCCTTTCAACTGCAAGCCTGTCTTTCTCTTCAGCAACCCTCTGCGATTCATAATGACTCATATCTGTGCTCGCAACGATGAGGATCTTCTCACCCCAATCTTTAACTGCCTTTGCAATTGCCTTTCCTATCTCCTCACATGATCGATAATCAAAATACATGAGTGTTATTGGTATTATATTTGTCGCGGCAGATTCCCTGAAATAATTTATAAAAGGAAGCTGGACCTCCAGGGAATGTTCTTTCAGATGGGCCACATAGTCATCAACAAGGAGCGACGTATTAGCGAGGATCATTTCAGCAAGTTCTGAGTTTATCTTAAAAGAGCCCCCGGGTATCTTCCATTCCCCTGATGCCATAAGGGCTCCCTTCGCGCCCATTCCTGTATGATTAGGGGAGATCAATATTACATCATCAGGTATAATAATATGGGAGTAGACGGAAGCTGCTACCTTTCCTGAATAGATATAACCTGCATGAGGAACAACTATCCCCTTTACCTCCTGCTTTTGTGAATTTTTCTCAACAAAACCTGATATGGTTTTTTTGAGGACAGTCTCGTTGTCTGGATAGAAATATCCAGACACAGCAGGTTTTCTTATCATTTTCCCCTCCTTCCTGCCTTAACATTATAATTTTAATTAATTACCCATTTCATGACAACCGCAATCTATCAGGCTTTTCAGAAAGATATTTTGAGAAATGCTATAACAATCGGGGTTGTGAGAAAGCTCATAAGGGTACTTATAAAAATTGTGGATGCCACTAACTCCTGATTGCATTTGTATCTCTCAGAAAATATGAAATTTATAACAGCAGAGGGCATGCATGATTGGAGTATTATGACCTTTTTTATAAGGGTGGCTGGATTAAAAATGGTTACAAATATCAAAGAGAGTAGAAATCCACCACCTATTCTAAGAAGTGCGGCAAAGAACGCCATTTTTATGGGGACCTTTTTGATCTGTTTAAGGAAATATCCAAGGCTGAGAAGCATGAGGGGGATTGATGCGTTTCCAAGCATCTCCAGTGGCTTTGCTATAAATTGGGGAAGATTGGTGTTAAGCATATTCAGCAGGAGACCCGATACAAAGGCATAAATAAGCGGAAGACTGAACACCTCCCTTATCCTTTTTTCTCCGCTTATAAGATATATACCAAGCGTGAAGTGTGAGAAGCCTACTGTTACAAAATATATGATGGCTTTGAGCAGGCCCTCTTCTCCAAATGTTAGGAGAACCGTTGGCAATCCCATATTTCCGGAATTCATAAACATTGTTGGTAGATATAGCCCTACAGGATTTCCCTTTATATTCCTTATGATAAAGTTTGTTATAATACCCATGCTGCAGATAACAAAAAGCGCACCCGAAAAAAGGTAAAGAATATCAACTGTTTCTATTTTTATTTTTATAAGAGAGGATAATACCAGACACGGGGTTGTTAGGTAGAGGAGAATGGTTGTGAAATCACCAAAATTTATCCTCTTGAAGGAGGCAAAAAGATACCCAAGCCCTATAATAAGAAATACGGAGAGGGTGGGCTGTATGACCTCTATGAAAAACACCATTGGAAGGCTAATGGAAGCATTCATTAAAGTCAAGTACTAACTTCCTCATATGATATTCTATTGATTTCCCTTGACAAAAAACATCTGTCATATATATTCAAAATTATTTAAAATTTAAAAATGCAAAAGATTATTCAGCCATGAGAATTAAGATTGAGGACATTCCAGTAGATGGACTTTCTTATGATTTTAAAGAGGGAAAGGAGCTCTCTGACTACCTTTCCTTTGAAAGCAGTAACGAATACCTGAAGAATATTGTTCCCCTTAAGGCTTGCTTTACAATAAGCAGGATTCAGAAAGTTATAAGATTTGATGGAGAAATAGATGTCCTGTGGAAGGGAATCTGTGCAAGATGTCTTGAGGAGATGGAATTCCCCATCCATTCAACCTTTCATACAAATATCCTTCCAACAGGAAGGTTTAGAATGGGTCGGGATATTGAACTTGAGGAAGACGAGATGGACCTGGAGTTTTATACAGGTGATGAGATAGATGTCACGGATATACTGCTTGAACAGATATCTCTTGAGGTTCCAATGAAAACACTCTGTAGTGATGATTGTAAGGGTCTATGTCCTGTATGCGGAGAGAATTTAAATTATGCCACATGTGATTGTAAACAAAGAGGTTTAATTTAAAAAAGAGGGAAAATATGGCAAATCCGAAGAAAAGACACTCAAAATCAAGAAGGGATAAGAGAAGAACCCACTGGAAACTGGTTGCACCATCACTTTCCACATGCTCCCACTGTGGTGAACCGAAGCTCCCCCATTATGTCTGTTCCAACTGTGGATATTATAAAGACAGGGAAATATTAACAATCAGTGAGGAGTAAGAATGAGGATCGCTGTTGATGCAATGGGGGGCGATTATGCCCCTCATGCCGCTGTTGAGGGTGCCTTCCTTGCTGCGAAGCTGTTCAATATTCCTGTAATACTTGTGGGAAGGGAAGACGAGGTAAAGAAGGAGCTCGGAAGGCACAGTCACGAAGGTCTTCCTATAAATATAATCCACTCATCAGAAGTGATCGAAATGGAGGAGTCACCCTCCATTGCGATCAGAAAAAAGAAGGATTCCTCCATTGCTGTCTGTTTTTCGCTGGTCAAGGAAGGTAAGGCTGCTGCGGTTGTCAGTGCAGGGAATTCAGGGGCTGTTATGGCGTTTGCCATGGTCACCCTAAAGAATCTGGAAGGGGTGGATCGTCCTGCTATAGCAGTACCTATTCCAACATTGAAGGGCTCCTGTCTGCTTATAGATGCAGGCGCCAATGTGGATTGCAGGCCTTATCATCTACTTCAATTTGCAGTTATGGGAGCCGTCTTTGCTAAGACTATCCAGGGAAAGGATAATGCGGTAATCGGTCTTTTAAGTAATGGGGAGGAGGAAAGTAAGGGTAATGAACTTACAAGGGATACGCATGCTCTTCTTAAACAGCTTTCCCTGAATTATGCTGGATACGTGGAAGGAAGGGATATATTTACAGGAAAGGTGGATGTGATTTTATGCGATGGATTTGTGGGAAATGTGATGCTTAAATCCCTCGAGGGTCTGGCTGAAACAGTTATTGGAACATTAAAGGAAGAGATATCCAGGGATCTTTTTTCAAAGATCGGAATTTTCCTTTCAAAGAGGGCATTGAAGAGATTGAAACAGAGATTCGATTACACGGAATATGGGGGCGCTCCGCTTCTTGGTGTGAATGGTGTTTGCATAATATGTCACGGCATTTCAAATTCCAAGGCCATTTGCAATGCAATAAAGATCGCATATGAGTTATCCCGGCTTGATCTCAATACTTGCCTTCGCGATGAAGTTAAAAAATACAGTGCATTAATTTTTAGAGGCACAGGAAGCTCCTGATGAAATCCCGATTCTGTGAGCTACTGGGAATAAAATATCCTGTGATCCAGGGGGGTATGGTACATATAGGAACCTGGGAACTTGTATCTGCGGTTTCTTCTGGAGGTGGACTTGGTATTATTGGGTCCGGCAACTACCCCGCATCATGGGTAAGAGATCAGATAAGGAGGATAAGGGAGCGGACCGATAAACCATTTGGGGTAAATCTCGTTCTTTTCTCACCCTATAAAAAGGAAGTGATTGAAACAGTAATTGAAGAAAAGGTAAAGATTGTAACCATAGGCGGAGGTGTGGCAAGAACTGAGATTCCTTATCTAAAGCAGAGGGGCATCACAGTAATTCCCGTGGTGGGAAGCGTAAGATATGCTATCCTTTGTGAGAAGCTCGGAGCTGATGCTGTAATTGCAGAGGGTATGGAATCGGGTGGTGAGATAGGGGAGGTTTCAACAATTTCACTTGTCCCTCAGGTCGTGAGATCGATAAGGATTCCTGTTGCCGCAGCAGGAGGGATTGCAGATGGAAGGGGAGCCGCAGCCGCCTTTATGCTTGGGGCTGAAGCAATCCAGATGGGGACACGGTTTATAGCTTCGGATGAATGTATAGCCCACAGGAATTTTAAAGAACTGATTTTGAAATCTAAGGATACTGATACTGTAATAGTAGGAAATTTCTCCGGTGTGAGAATGAGGGTTATAAGAAATTCATTTTGCAGGGCGATCCTTGAAAAGGAGAGGGAGTATCTTCTTGCTGATCCTGGAGAAAAGGAGCGGATCAGGAAAGAGATAATAAATTTCTGTATGGGAAGATCATTAAAGGCTCTTATAGAGGGTGATATAGAAAATGGTGCCCTCCTTGCCGGTCAGTCAGTAGGTCTGATTGAAAAGATAATGCCTGTTGCTGAAATAATTACGCAAACTGTGGAGCAGATGAAGGATTGCATTTTGCGATCGGATCTTGTTTTTTGTTGAGGTGCTATGATGAAGCTTGCATATATATTTCCAGGACAGGGCTCACAGTTTAGAGGTATGGGGAGGGATATATATGAGGAATTCTCTATTGCAAGGGATGTTTTTCTGGAGGCAGATGAGTCCCTTGGATTTAAGATTTCGGAAATTATCTTCAATGGTTCTGAGGAGGAACTAAAGATAACATCAAACACCCAGCCTGCAATTCTCACTGTAAGTGTTGCAATTTATAGGGTTCTCGAAGGCGAGTTTGATATAATTCCCAATGTCGCTGCAGGCCACAGTCTTGGTGAGTGGAGCGCACTTGTTGCAACTGGTGCGATTGAATTTAGGAGGGCAGTTGAAATGGTCTGGAAAAGGGGGGTTTTTATGCAGGAGGCTGTGCCAGAAGGTGTGGGATCAATGGCTGCGATACTGGGATTTGATGCAGGAAGACTGGAGCAGATATGCAGGGAAGTCTCCATGGAAAGGATGAGAAGGGGTTGTGACGACTACGTGGTTGTGCCAGCTAATTTCAATGCATATGATCAGATTGTTATTGCCGGGCATACAGCAGCAGTTGAAGAGGCTATGAGGATGGCAAAGGTGGAAGGAGCAAAGAAGGCAATCCCGCTTGCAGTCAGTGGTCCATTTCATTCACCCCTTATGAAACCAGCAGCTGAAAGGCTTGATAGGCTTTTTAACAATGTTGAGTTAAATGGTTTCCGTTTCCCTGTTATTTCCAATGTGACTGCGGATATATACCCAGGAAGTGCATCAATACGGGAGCTTCTAACCATGCAGGTCTATACACCTGTCAGATGGGTAGATTGCGTAAAGAGGCTTATGACATTCGGTGTTGATATATATGTTGAGATTGGCCCTGGCAGGGTATTAACCGGGCTTGTAAGAAGGATAGATGATAGGGCAAGGGTTTTCAGTATCGAAGATATGGCATCCTTGAAAAAGACCCTCGAGGCAATAGGAGTATCGAGATGTTGACAAAGGAGCTTGAGGGAAAAATATCTGTTGTTACGGGAGGTTCAAGAGGGATTGGGCGTGCTATTGCAATTGCACTTGCAGATGAGGGATCACACGTTGTTATAAACTATGCAACAAGGGAAGATGCTGCAAGAGAGGTGCTTAATGAAATTGAAAGCAGAGGTGGATCTGCTGAGATTATGAGGTTTAATATTGCCCTGTTTCAGGAAGTTCAAAGGGCATTCGATGAGATAGTAAAGAAGCATCGAAGGATTGATATACTGGTAAACAACGCAGGCATCACAAGGGATAATCTCTTTGCCCTTATGAAAGTGGAGGAATGGGACGAAGTAATAGATACGAACCTGAAGGGCGTTTTTAACTGCACAAGGGCAGTTATAAAGGCAATGATAAGACAGAAGGGAGGGAAGATTATCAATATAGGCTCCGTTGTTGGAGTAATGGGAAATCCAGGGCAGGCAAACTACTGTGCATCCAAGGCGGGAATAATCGGTTTTTCAAAGGCACTTGCAAGGGAGCTTGGCTCAAGAAATATTACCATCAATGTTGTTGCACCCGGTTTTATTGAAACAGAGATGACAGCAAATCTCAGTGAAGATATAAGGAATGAGATGTTAAAGAGGATTCCACTTGGAAGGTTTGGAAAACCTGAAGATGTGGCATCGGTAGTATGTTTTCTTGCCAGGGATGCATCCTCATATATAACAGGGCAGGTAATCCACGTCAATGGGGGGATGTTCTGAGATAAATGATATAATTAAAAGGAGGTGTAAGTTATGTCGCAGATAGCAGAAAAGGTAAAAGAAATTATAGCTAAGGAGCTTGGAATTGATATCCAGGAGGTAAAACCTGAGGCCTCTTTTCAAGAGGATCTTGGCGCTGATTCACTTGATGTTGTTGAACTTGTAATGGCAATGGAGGAGGAATTTGGTCTGGAAATCCCGGAGTCCGATGCAGAAAAGATAAAGACAGTTCAGGATGCAATTAACTATATAGAAAGCAAGGTCAAAGAGTAGCAAATGGATCGGAGGCTGTGATGAGACGTGTGGTTGTAACAGGAATAGGGCTTGTCACACCAATTGGAATTGGTGTGGAGAATGTCTGGAAGAATCTCATATCAGGAAAATCGGGCATAGGGAGGATAACAAGATTCGACCCAGCTTCTCTTGCAACACAGATAGCGGGAGAGGTAAAGGATTTTAATCCTGAGCAGTTTATAGAGAAGAAAGAGATAAAGAAGATGGACACCTTCATTCAATATGCTATTGCTGCGGCAAAAATTGCTATGGAGGATAGCGGTATCGATATGAATGCCATAAAACCAGAAAGGGTTGGGGTTGTAGTTGGGGCAGGGCTGGGCGGACTTCCAGGGATAGAGAAATATCACAGGATTCTAATCGAGGAGGGTCCAAAAAGGATAAGCCCATTCTTCATCCCTATGGTTATTGCAAACCTGGCTGCAGGTCAAATATCCATCATTTTTGGTGCAAAAGGACCAAATTCAAGCACATCAACAGCCTGTGCAGCAGGTGCCCATGCTATCGGGGATAGCGCAAAGTACATACAGCTCGGTTATGCAGATGTGATGATTGCAGGAGGAGCTGAGTCAACAATAACACCCCTTGCTATTGCGGGATTCAATTCAATGAAGGCACTCTCCACAAGGAACGATGAACCCGAGAGGGCATCAAGACCCTTTGATAAGGACAGGGATGGATTTGTTATGGGTGAAGGGGCAGGTATCATAATACTTGAGGAGCTGGAGCATGCAAGAAGAAGAGGTGCAAGGATATATGCGGAATTTGCGGGATACGGACTCAATGGTGATGCATATCACATAACAGCCCCGGATCCTGAGGGAGAGGGGGGGAGAAGGTGCATGGAGATGGCACTTGAAGATGCAGGGATAGATCCATCTGAAGTTGATTATATAAACGCGCATGGCACATCCACATATTACAATGATATACTTGAAACAAAGGCTATAAAAAGGCTGTTTGGTGAGCATGCAAAGAGGATAATGGTGAGTTCAACAAAGTCCATGACAGGACACTTACTTGGTGCTGCAGGGGGTGTAGAGGCAGCATTCACTGTAATGTCAATATATCATGAAGTAATCCCTCCCACTATAAACCTTGAGAATCCAGATCCTGAATGCGATCTTGACTACATTCCCAATCAGGCGCGAGAGAAGAGGATAAGGGTTGCCATTTCAAACTCCTTTGGGTTCGGTGGAACAAATGCCTGTCTCGTTTTTAAAAGATTTGAGCTTTGAGGTAAAAACATTGAAAATAGCGATTGCATCAGATCATGCAGGACTTGATATAAAAGAGGAGATAAAAGGATTGCTTGAGGAGATGGGTTACTCTTTTGTGGATTTTGGAACATATAATAGAGAAAGTGTTGATTACCCTGATATGGCGGAACTTGTTGCTGGGAGCATATCGAAAGGCGAGTTAGAAAGGGGAATCCTCATTTGTGGAACGGGAATAGGTATGTGTATAGTTGCCAACAAATTTCCAGGTGTAAGGGCAGCGCTTGTTTATGACCTCTATTCTGCGCGATATGCAAAGGAGCACAATGATGCAAATGTGCTCATTATGGGTGGGAGGACAACCGATAAGGAGAATGCAAGGAAGATGGTGGAAATATGGTTAAAATCTCAGTTTCAGGGTGAAAGGCATCAGAGGAGGCTGGATAAAATTAAAAGGATAGAGGAAAGACTTTACAGAAATATGAAGGAGTAGGGAGATGTCTTTTATAGAAAAGGTTGACCCAGAGGTATCGAGGGCGATAAGGCTCGAGTTTGAAAGGCAGTTCTACAAGCTTGGTATGATTGCCTCGGAGAATTATGCATCACTTGCAGTTATGGAAGCCCAGGGTTGTCTTATGACAAACAAGTATGCCGAGGGTTATCCGGGGAGGAGATATTATGGAGGATGCGAGTATGTTGATATGGCTGAACAGCTTGCCATTGAAAGGGCAAAGAGGCTTTTCGGATGTGAGCATGTAAATGTGCAACCACATTCGGGCACTCAGGCAAATATGGCTGTTTATTTTGCTGTTCTCAAACCAGGGGATACCATTATGGGGATGAATCTTTCCCACGGCGGACATCTCAGCCATGGGAGTCCTGTTAATTTTTCAGGATTTCTCTTCAATGTTGTTTCATATGGTGTAAATAGAGAAACAGAACTTATTGATTTCAATGAGGTAGAAGATATTGCAAGGAAAGCAAAGCCAAAGATAATAGTTGCCGGTGGAAGTTCCTATCCAAGGGCAATAGATTTTAAGCCATTCAGAGATATAGCCGACAGTGTGGGTGCATATCTCATGGCAGATATAGCTCACCCCGCCGGTCTAATCGCTGCAGGGCTCAATCCATCACCCATCCCGTATTCACAGTTTGTTACTGCAACAACCCATAAGACGCTGAGAGGGCCAAGGGGCGGAATAATAATGTGCAAGGAGGAATTTGCAAAGATGATCGACAGCAAAGTTTTTCCCGGTGTTCAGGGTGGTCCTCTCATGCATGTTATAGCAGCGAAGGCAGTTGCATTTAAGGAAGCGCTCGAGCCATCATTCATAGAATATCAGAAGCAGGTTATAAGGAACGCGAAGACCCTGGCTGATTCACTTAACAAGCATGGATTCAGGATTGTTACAGGAGGAACTGATACACATATGGTTCTGGTGGACCTGAGGAATATGGCGATAACAGGTAAGGATGCCGAGGTAGTCCTTGACAGGGCGGGCATTGTTGTTAACAAAAATGTTATCCCCTTTGATCCAAACCCACCGCGAATAACAAGCGGCATACGTATAGGAACGCCCGCACTTACAACACGGGGCATGAAAGAAGAAGAGATGGAGTATATCGCAGAACTTATAAATAGGGTTCTAAAGGATATAAAAAATGAAAGGGTTATTGAGGAGGTAAGGAGAGAGGTTACCGAACTCTGTATGAGATTTCCTATTTATACGGAGACTTTTCCTTTAAAGCCAACCTGATGAAATGTCCATACTGCGGAAAACTTCATAACAGAGTGATTGATTCACGCGTCAGCAATGACGGAAAGGCAATCCGCCGAAGAAGGGAATGCATTGATTGCCATAAAAGATTTACCACATATGAAAGGGTTGAGGAAACCCCTCTTATTGTTGTAAAAAAGGACGGTCGAAGGGAGCCCTTTGATCGAAACAAGATAATAACTGGTATCAAAAAGGCATGCGAGAAAAGACCCATCAGTATGGATGCAATTGAAGCCATTGCAGACCGCATTGAACTGTTCCTTATGGAACTGGATGAAAAAGAGATACCCACGAAGATCATAGGTGAAAGGGTTATGGAAGAACTCAATCGCCTTGATAAAGTTGCCTATGTGCGATTTGCTTCTGTTTACAGACAATTCAAGGATATAGATGAATTTGTGCATGAGGTTAAACAGCTCCTCGAGGAGAGGGAAAGAAAGGGCGATGAAAGAGATAGTAAGTGAAATCGAATACTATATGAGAAGGGCTATTGCCCTTGCAAGGAAGGGCGCGGGTTCCGTAAGTCCCAATCCAATGGTTGGTGCTGTGATTGTGAAGGATGGAATAGTCATTGGTGAAGGGTTTCACGAGAAGGCGGGTTTTGATCACGCGGAGATTATTGCAATAAAAAAGGCGGGGAAAGGCTGCAAGGGTGCTTCACTTTATGTTAATCTTGAGCCGTGTTGTCACTATGGTAAAACACCTCCATGCACGGATGCGATAATAAGGGCGGGGATAGAGAAGGTTTATATTGGCATGGTTGACCCCAATCCCATTGTTTCCGGGAAAGGGATCGAAGAATTGAGGAAGCATGGGATACACGTGAAGACAGGCATTCTTGAAGATTCATGCAGGATGTTAAATGAGTTTTTTATAAAGTATATAACTACGGGTATTCCATTCGTGATCATTAAGATGGCATGCAGTATGGATGGAAGAGTTGCAACTTTCACAGGTGATTCAAGATGGATAAGCTGTGAAAAGTCCAGAATTTATGTTCACAAATTGAGAAGTAGTGTCGATGCTATCATTGTTGGGGTTGAAACTGTAATAAGGGATGACCCGGAACTTAATGTGAGACTGGTAAGGAGTAAAAGGTATCCGATGAGGATAATAGTTGATTCACATTTGAGGACTCCTCTGAATGCAAGGATATTCTATTCGGAGGGTGGCAGATGCATCATTGCATCTGTTTATGGGGAAGGGGAGAAAGAGAGAAGACTTTCCGAGATGGGTGTTGAGGTCATAAAGGTTGATGGAAGAGAGGATGGAAGGGTAAGCATAAGGTCTCTTCTTACTATTCTTGGAAAGAGGGGGTTAAACAGTGTGCTTATTGAAGGAGGGCCGGAGGTTTGCTGGTCTGCAATTGAAGAGGGGGTTGTTGATAAGGTCATGTTTTTTTACTCTCCGATTATTATAGGAGGTAAAGGGGCACCAGGTCCCATCGGCGGCATCGGCTTCAGAAAGCTGGAGGAGGCATTGAAATTGAAGAATGTGAAGATAAAGAAGATGGGGGAGGATTTTCTCTTTGAGGGATATCTGAAATTTTAATAGAGAGGATCCGATGTTTACAGGCATAATTGAGTGCAGAGGTATAATAAATGAAATAACAATTGGTGAAATGGGTGGAAGAGTTTATGTGGGGGTTCTTGCTGATGATTTTGTGGTGAAGAAAGGTGAGAGTATCGCTGTTGATGGTGTTTGTCTTACAGTATCAGATGTAAAAGAAAAGGCTTTCGGAGCATCAGTTTCAAGGGAAACTCTGGAGAGAACAACATTCAGATACAAGAAAAAGGGCGATGAAGTGAACATTGAGAGGGCGCTCAAAATCTCTGATAGGATTGGAGGACATATCCTGCTGGGGCATGTGGATGGTGTTGGAGAGGTTTTATATGTTGAAAGGGCAGGTATGGGGATGGTTATGGATATAAAAATTCCGGAAAAACTTTGCAGATATGTGGTGGAGAAAGGTTCAATAGGAATCGATGGGATAAGCCTGACAGTTGCAAGTATTAAAGGGGATATAGTAAGGATTGCCCTTGTACCTTATACAATAGAGCAAACAACAATTGGGAAAAGTCATAGGGGGGAGAAGGTAAATATTGAGGTTGACATAATAGGAAAATATGTTTACAGATTTGTAAATGATTATTTGCAAAAAGAAGATCGCCCAAGAATAGATTATGATTTCCTTAAAGAAAAAGGTTTTCTATAATTAAGGGAGGTTTATGATGAGAAGGATAGTGGAAGGAAAAATTTCTGCTGAGGGCTTCAGCTTTTCTCTCATAGTTAGCAGATTCAATCACTTTATAACCGATCGTCTCCTTGATGGTTCTCTTGATGCACTGATAAGACATGGTGCAAGGGAAGAGGATATAGAGGTCATTAAGGTTCCTGGTGCATTTGAGATCCCTGCAGTTGCACGGAGGGTTGCAAGGAGTAAGAAGACTGATGCTGTTATATGTATAGGTGCAATAATAAGGGGGGATACACCCCATTTTGAATATATAAGTTCTGAGGTTGCGAAGGGTATAGCCCTTGTTGCTCTGGAGAGTGAAATTCCCGTTATATTTGGTGTAATCACAGCAGATAATCTGGAGCAGGCCATAGAAAGGGCGGGCACAAAAGGGGGTAATAAGGGTTGGGAAGCAGCAGTAACTGCGATGGAAATGGTGAATCTTTACAAGGCCCTCGGGAGGTAGTGCTATTGGCGGAAGATTATGGGGGTAAGAAGAAAGGCAAGGGAACAGGCTTTACAGATTCTTTATGAAATGGAGATTTCGAAGATAAATGCCAGCGAGGCACTTAAACTCTACTGGGAGGATCTTGCTAATAAACCTGCTGATAAGGAGTTTACAGAATTGATAGTAAGGGGAGTGGAGGTAAACCGGGAAGCGATAGATGAAATCATCCGGCGTGTTTCGAAAAACTGGCAGCTTAATAGGATGGTGAAGGTGGATCTGACCATCCTGAGGATGGCAATCTTTGAACTACTTTACTGTAACGATATCCCCTCAAAGGTTTCTATAAATGAAGCGATCGATCTTGGAAAAAAATTTGGAACCGATGACTCAGCTGCATTTATCAATGGTATTCTCGATAGGGTTCTTAAGGACTATATAATAAAAAAAGGGACCTGAAAAATGGGGCTAGTGGGAAATCTTGAGGATCTTGGTCTGGGAGATATACTGCAGATCATAAGCCTCAGCAGGAAATCTGGTGTGTTATCCTTACATCATCACAGGGAGAGAGGAAAGATTATTTTCAGAGACGGGGTTGTGGTCAATGCCTGCTCAAATTATATACAGGAAAATCTTGCTGAATATCTTGCAAGGAAGAACGTAATCCAGAAAACAACTGCACAGGAGGCATTTAAAATATTTCATCAAAGTGGAAAAAGGGAGCAACTTAAAAGTATCTTTATAAATCGTTTTAAGATCCCACCCGAAAAGATCGAAAAGGAGATTGTGTCACATGTTGAGGAGATCGTTTACCACTTTTTTACCTGGGATGGGGGAACATTCAGTTTTGAACTGAAGGAAGTGGAAGATGAAATTGGAAATCTCTCAGATATTGACAAAGATTTTATTCTTGAGAAGGGTATAAGCCCTCAATTTCTTGCACTTGAGGGGGCAAAGATTCAGGATGAAAAACGGAGGGAGAAAGAAGAGCAGAGGAAACGGATGATGGAGGAGATGGAAACAGAGTCAGTCGAAGAACAGATATGTCCTTCCCCCGGAGAGGATCTTCTGGATTTAAGGGAACAGTTCAGGGATGATCTTGAAGATATAGAACTCTCAGGGTTAGCTAATCGAGAGGTCCAGAAGGTGAGAACGAGCCCGGGACTGTCTATCTTGAAAGGTATGCTCATGGAATTGCATGGCTCTCTATCCATTCAGGATATCCCACTTCTTGTACTGAGATTCGCAAGTGAAATTTTCAATAGGGGTGTGATATTTATTATTAAGAAAGGATATTTTACAGGTCACGGACAGTTTGGCATAGAACTGGCAAATTCCAATCCTGACCAGGTTATCAGAGACATGAGGATACCTGTTAATGAAAAATCAGTCCTTAAAGAGGCAGTGGAAAAAAAGGGTGTTGTTAAGAAAAAGCCGGAGCTTACAAAATGGAACACATACTTTTTCGAGCAGATAGGAGGGCAGGTGCCTGAAGAAGTTTTTGTTGCACCCGTAATAGTGGATGATAGAACAGCATCGGTCCTTTATGGTGATAATATTCCATATAAAAGATCCATTGGAGATACAGAAAGCCTGGAGATTTTTATATCACAGGCTGCTATGGTAATGGAAAGAAAGATCCTTGAAAAGCGATTAAAAGAATTAACAGGGGAAACAAAAAATTGAGTTACAATGTCCTTATAGTTGAAGATTCTGCTTCAATGAGGTCATTCATTATATCATCCCTGGAAGAGATAGACCGCTTCCAGTTCTTTGAAGTTTCAAATGGATTTGATGCCCTGAAACTTCTTCCGCGTGTGAAGTTTGATCTTATAATAACAGATATAAATATGCCAGACATAAATGGCCTTGAGCTTGCAAATTTTATCAAGAAGGACAAAAGATACAGGCATATCCCTATAATTATAGTGACAACAGAACAGAACCCGGAGATTCAGAAAAAGGGAGCTGCCCTTGGTACTGAATGTTATATAACAAAGCCTTTCACTCCCGAATTAATCCAGAGGGTGGTAATGGAACAGTTAAAGATGAAGGGTTAAAGTATGGCCGAAAACCCTTTAGACTCAAAGTCCTTACAGGAGTTCATCTCGGAGGCAGAGGAGATCCTTGAAGGGGTGACAGCCAATCTTCTCGATTTAATGGAACAGCACGAAACAGGTGAACCGGATGCAGCCCTTATAAACGGGATATTCAGAGGTTTACACACACTTAAAGGGATTTCAGGCACATTCGGTTTAAATGAACTTTCGCATCTCAGTCATGTACTGGAGGATCTTTTTGATGGTTTAAGGCTTGGAAGGGTGAGGTTTACTGAGGAGATCTGTGATATTGCATTTCAGGGAATCGATATCATGAGGAAAATGATCTCCACCAAAGAGCAGGGGACAGATCCCCAGGTCGAGGAGCTTGTTGAAAGGGTCAATCAACTGATCCGTTCTGGTTCAAAATCTGAGCAGCCCCTTACTTCATATGGGGTACCTGAGGAAATAGCAAATGTTCTTACCGCCTATGAAGAGGCACGCCTAAGAGAAAATATAACAAAGGGGAGAAACTTTCTCAGGGTAAAGGCATCCTTTATGCTTGAAAATTTTGATCAGGCATTAAAGCAGTTACAGGATAAACTAAAGCAGCATGGAGAGATTATTACCATAATGCCATCATCTTCGGAAAGTAGCGGGGAGGGGATCGATTTTGAGTTTATTGTGGCAACAAAAGAATCAGCTGATCAGGTTTTTGAAAAGTTGAAGGGTGATGTCGTCTCTATTGAGACTCTGAGTTTTTCAGGAGTTACAAAAGGGGTATCTGAAGGGGCTCCTCTTCCTGATAAAAAGGCAAAGGAGGGAGAGCAGCTTTCTATCAGAAGTATGGCAAAAACCGTTAGGGTCGATATAAAAAAACTGGATTCTATTGTTAATATACTGGGAGAACTCACGCTCTCAAAGATTCTCATTGAGAGGATCTTTAATTTCATTCGCGAGAAGGAAGGATACAGGGACTTTGTTCTCGAAATGGGTAGGGCGATTGATTCACTTCGTAGAAATATTCAGGAACTGCAGGATGGCGTGATGGAAGTGAGGATGGTCCCGTTAAGTCAGCTTTTTGAAAAACTTTCAAGAGTTGTAAGGAGGCTCCAGAGAGAATCAAAAAAGATTATCGATTTTCAATTCTATGGTGGAGAAACAGAACTTGACAAGCTATTGATGGACGAGATTGCTGATCCACTTGTCCACATAATAAGGAATGCATTTGATCACGGAATAGAGGATCCTGAGACAAGGCTCGCATGTGGAAAGCCCGAGAAGGGCATGATCAAACTGAATGCCTTTCAGAAGGGCAACCATGTTGTCATTGAGGTTGAGGATGATGGAAGGGGGATAGATATTGAGGCAATAAGGAAAAAGGGGATTATGAAAAAGCTTATCGATGAGAGGGCTGATCTTAATGAAAAGGAGATAATCGAACTGTTATTTCAACCCGGATTTTCAACAAAAGAGGATGCAACAGAGATCTCAGGAAGGGGTGTTGGTCTCGATGTTGTTAGAAATAACATCTCAGGGATTGGAGGCATTGTTGAGTTAGAGAGCAGAAAGGGAAAGGGAACAAAGGTGATAATCACGCTTCCCATGACCCTTGCAATAATACAGGTTCTCGTAATGGAAGTGGGCGGAAAAATTTTCGCACAGCCAATAAATTCAGTAATTGAATGTTTGAGAATAAATCCTGATGATATTCGGACTGTAGGAAGGAGAGAGGTGATTCAGCTCAGGGATTCAACTATTCCAATTATAAGGATATCAGATTATTTTTCATTGCCTCAATCGATGAGTAGAAACAGGTATTATGTGATTATTATTGGTTTCAGTGACAGGAAGGTTGGTATCCTTGTTGACAGAATAATTGGGGAAAGGAGTATTGTGATAAAACCCCTCGGAAAAAGCTTAAAAGGAGTGAAGGGAATAGCAGGTGTTGCTGAGTCAGGTGAGGGAAAATTGATCCTCCTCCTTGATGCTGTTGCAATCCTGATGGATGTGATGAAGGAGAGGAAGGGTAGCTGGAGTATTAGATACGGCCAATCAGATATTTAACATGCGTGATAAGAAGGATCTTGTTAATTTAAAAGATAGGGAGACAGTAAAGGAAAAGGAAAAAGAGATTGTTTTCAGAGGGGGAGAGATCATTGATGTAGAGGCATATGAGAAATATCCAGCAAGAGTAAAAACAAAAAGAACATATCTTGGGTTTTTGCTTGGAAATGAGGAATATGTGGTGGAGATGGAAAGGATCAAGGAGATCATAAGATTAAGGGAGATAACAGAGATACCAGGCTCATCGCCACACCTCCTCGGGATAATTTCTTTAAGGGGGATTATCGTCCCTGTGATCGATGCAAGAAGAAAGCTTGGACTGGACGCAAGGGAGCCTGATGAGCACTCACGCATACTTATCCTTTACAACGATGATGAATACACCGGACTTCTTGTTGATAAAATAACGGAGATAATGGAAATTTCCGAGGAGATGAATGAACCTCCACCGGACTCACTGACACTGGATGAGGCAGAGTTAATCAGGGGGGTTAATAGATACGGGGAAAGACTTATAATAATCCTTAATAGCGAAAAGATTGTGAATGTGTAAGGATGCGATGAAATCATGAGGGAGACACAATTTATTTGCTTTACTGTTAGTGATAAGTTATTTGCGATCGAGATAGAAAACATACAGGAGATCATTCGTTATAGAAAACCCTTGAAGGTTCCAAAGTCGCCGGATTTTATTGAGGGTGTTATTGATCTTCGTGGAACTGTTATTCCGGTTTTTGATCTCGGTAAAAAGTTCGATCTCTATTCAGGAGATAAAACAGGGAAGGAAAAGGTAATAATTCTAAGAACGGGGATGAGCGTAGTGGGAGTCATTGTTGATTCAGTTAAAGGAGTTCTCAGTGTAGAAGAAAAAGATATTGATCTTTCTCACCATGAGTTATCTCCGAGACAGGTAAATGTGATAAAGGGCTATATAAGAAAGGATGGCAGTTTAATAATGGTCCTCCAGATGGACAGGGTTATAAGTGCTGATGAGAAGATTGCATTGAAAGATTTCAGGACATCAATGGAGATTTCATATAATTCGAGATAGCTTTTAGTTACTAATAAATTAATTTACAAGGAGAGGAGAAATAAATTGAGCCTAAAGGGAAAAATTTTACTAATTTTTATCCTCGGGTCTTTTCTTTTTATATTTACAGGAGCGCTTTCACTTCATCTCGCAACCAATGGTGCAAGCACCAGACCGTTTTTGTCCCTTTTGAAGGCAAACGCGAATCTAATAGTTAAAGATGTTATTTCTGCTCTAAGGGAGGGTGATGAAGTCTCCGAACATGAAGTGATGGATAAATTATCCATTTTCGATCAGGGGAAGGATGGTTATTTTTCAGGGGCAGATGTGGTGGATCCGAATGGTGGCATTATTTACTCTTCAAATGAAGATAGGATAGGGATTAGAGTAAATCAGGAAGTTCTTTCGCTGCTGCGTGGATTGAAGAAGGGCGAGTTCCGATGGCTTGATAATCTTTCTGCCTATGCTATGCCCATATATGATGATGGTAAAATTCAAGCCTATCTCTATATAAAGGCAGGTAGATCAATGACGATTGATAGTGAGTGGATGTCGCTCAATAAATATCTAATAACAAGCCTGATCATACTGGGATTAATTACAGCATCAATTTATGCCTTTATGGGAAGACATATTTCTCTTCCCATTAATAAATTCAAAGCCCACATAAAGCATGTAGGGGAGGGTGATATATCACATGATGCAAAGATCTGGCATAAAGATGAGATTGGAAGTATGGTGTCCGTTTTTAACAGAATGGCCGATGGACTGCGGAATTTGATAAAGGATGTCGGGGTTGTTTCCAGAAAAGTGACAGAGGCTTTAAGCGATCTGATGGGTATTTCAATAAGACTTAAGGATGGAGCTGAGGATCAGCTAAAAAAGGTGGACGAGAGCACCACATCCATTGAGGAGATCCATCAGTCAGTAAGATCAATTTCCGATAATATAGGATTTCTTTCATCATCTATTGAAGAAAGCTCTTCTTCCATCCTTGAGTTGAGCGCCTCTGTTGAGCAGGTATCAAACAATATATCCTCACTATCAGGACTCATAGATGAGATTGCAGCCTCCATAGAGGAGATCTCTCAGTCCATAAAAGAAGTCGCAAAGAATACGGAGGGTCTATCAATTGCAGCTGATAACACTGCAACCTCAATGGTGGAGATGGATTCATCCATAAAGGAGATTGAATCTCATGCGGAGGAGGCATCGAGGATCTCTGAAGAAGTTGCACTTAATGCGAAAAAGGGTGCCTTATCTGTTCAAAGAACAATAGAAGGTATGAAAGAAATATCGAAGAAGGTTAAAGAGATTGAAGGTGTTATGCATGATCTGAAGAAGAAAACAGAGGAGATAGATAAAATTGTTTCAGTTATAGATGATATAGCCGAAGAAACAAACCTCCTTGCGTTGAATGCTGCAATACTGGCTGCACAGGCAGGGGAGCATGGCAAAGGTTTCAGTGTTATTGCACAGGAAATAAAAGCCCTTTCTGAAAGAACAGCTGTGTCAACAGGAGAGATCGGAGAGATTATAAGGGCTGTTCATGCAGGAACATCAGAAGTGGAAAAGGCAGTGAGGGATGGAACAGAGATAGTGGGAGAGGGAGTGAGGCTTTCCCTTGAGGCAGGTGAAGTTTTGAATAGCATTATTAAAAGTGCAGAGCTATCAAGGGATCGGATCCAGGAGATAGCAAGGGCTACCCTTGAGCAGGTCAAGGGAAGCAAGGAGGTTACGAATTCAGCAGACAGGATAGCACAGATGGCTCAGCAAATATCAAAGGCCATGTCAGATCAATCATCCACTGTTGATCTTATAAGAAAGGCCTCTGAGAATATGAGGGATCTTTCGAATCAGGTAAAGATGGCTTCCAAGGAACAGGTTAAGGGGGCAAAGGTAATTATAAAGATGGTGGAGGGTATTACGGATATGGTTAATAATGTTGATAAGTCGTTGAAGCAGGAAATTGAAGCAGTGGATTATATAGTAAAGGCAACAAATGATGTCAAATCTATTGCTATGGAGAATAAGAAAATATCTGAGAGTGTTTCGAAGAATATTGATGCATTGGATAGATTGTGTAATGAGCTAAACGAAAAGATTGGAAGATTTAAGCTATCGAGGAGTGAAGCACAATCGTGATCGTAATATGTCCATCATGCAAATCGAGATTCAGGATAAAAAATAAACAGTATGGAACAAAAGGCCTTGTATTGAGATGTTCCAGATGCAGGACACTTTTCCGTATAAAGGAAACCGCCCATAGATATGCCGAGGGTGATCCATCAGGAAAGATTGAGATCCTTATTGCAACAGACAGCCCTGCCATTAGAGATACAGTGATCTCCCATCTGGATAATAAAAACTTCAACATATACACTGCTGAAGATGGTCATGAGGCCCTGGAGAAGATAATAAATATTAAACCGAAGGTGGCATTGCTTGATGTGGGAATTCCAAAATTGATGGGGTTTGAGGTATGCGAAAGGGTAAGAAGGAACAATGAGGTCAAGGATACCATAATAATACTTATTGCATCAGTATACAGAAAGATGAGATATAAGAGAAAGCCAGAATCATTATACGGGGCTGATGATTACATAGAAAAGCACCATATTCCGGATGAGCTTCTAACGAAGATATACGGATTGATTTCAGGACAAAGGATGGAACAGGCAGCAGCCATGAAAGAGGAGATAAGACCTCAGGAAGTTATTCAGGTCCAGGAGATCGGGGTTGAAAAATTAGCAGAGGAGCGGAGTTTGCTTATAAGGGACGAGGAGATCCCCCCTGTTGAGGATGAGGAATATCTTTATGAACGGGCGAAAAGGCTTGCAAGGACAATCATTTCAGACATAGCCCTTTATAATGAAAGGAAGGTCTATGATGGGATCAAAAATGGTAATTTCTTTGAGATACTGAAGGAAGAGATTGAAGAGGGTTTTGAATTTTTTTCCAGAAATGTTCCTGAGTTGATCCTGCGTAAATACAATATCCTTAAGGAAGAAATTGATGAATTTATCCTGAGGAAAAAGAAGGAGCTCGGGTTAATTTAAGAGATGGAGAGGATCCAGCAGATCCTGAGCAGGATAAAGAGTAAGGATGATGAGGAGAGAAGGAGGGGTCTTCTCGATGCAGCCTCCCTTCCTCATGATCAAGGTATTCCAATCATTATGAATTCCCTCGGCGATGAAAGCTGGAGGGTAAGAAAACAGGCTATTGAAATAATCTCGTCTTCAGATGATCCTTCGATATTTGTCCCACATCTCATAGGGGCGTTGAGAAGGAAAGGTGAGGTTGAGCTGAGAAATGCCTCGATTGAAGCACTGATAAGGATTGGCAAAAATAGCCTTAATACCCTTCTTGCTGCTATGAGGGATGAGGATCCCGATTTAAGAAAATTTATAATTGATGTTCTTGGAGAATTAAAGGAGCATGAAACTGTCCCTTATCTAATTGAAGCCTTGAATGACAACAATCAGAATGTTGCATATGCGGCTGCCGAAGCGCTTGGAAAGATCGGTGGTATTGATGCTATTGATGCATTGATAAAGGTTCTAAGGGATGGAGAGCTCTGGATAAAATATGCAGCAGCCGATGCACTTGTTTCATTAAATGCATATGTGCCTGAAGAAATAATCCTGTCACTTGCTGAAAACAGGATTCTCAAAAAGAAGGCAATAGAGCTTCTTGGAAGATATGGAACAATCTCATCACTCGGGATGATTCTTGATTCCATAAGGGAGGGATCGAAGGGAAATGTTGAGGTGGCTGTTCAGGCCTGCTATAACCTCTATGAAAGGTTTAAGAAGAGTGAAAAGGAGCTTGCAAGAGAAAAAATTAGAGAAGCATTAGAAGGTATTAACAAAGATCTTATCGAACCAATAATCCATTCTCCTCAGCCTTCCATTAAGAAGGCGATTTTCAAGATACTCGGTATTTCCGGAAAAATAGAATTCCTTAAGGAGATGGTAGAGGCTGTCGATGATGAGATGGGTGATACAATCATAGGTGCTGTAAAGGAGATGGGTGAGGGGGCAGTGCCCAAACTGATGGAAATTTTTGAAGTGGTGGAGGACAGGAAAAAGGCATTTATCTGTATTCTTCTTGGGGAGCTAAAGGATAGTGTGGCTGAGGAATTTCTCATTAGAAACCTTCAGCATTCTTATGGGCATGTCAGAAGGGAGGCAGCTATTGCATTAGCAAAAATCGGTTCCGAAAAGGCAATTGCCAGCATATTTGATTTGCTGAGCGACAAGTTTGAAGATGTACAACTGTTTGCGCAAAATGCCCTCTCAATGCTATCGGAAAGGTATCCAGAAAGGATAGTAAAAACCATCTCTTCCCTTTATGGCTCTGCCCACCATATCCTCAAAAGGAATCTTATCAGATTGATAGGAAAGATAAAAAGGGAGGAGCTGCTTCAATTCCTTCTGCTTGCAATCAAGGACGGTTATGCTGCAATAAGAAAGGAGGCATTCATTGCTATAGGGGAGCTTGGATATGGGGCAAGCATTCTGGACAATCTGATCACGGCCCTTACTGATGAAGATCCTGATGTAAGGCTCAATGTTATAAACATCCTTGGAAAGATAAGAGAACCTGCAGCGAGGGAGAGCCTGTTATTGATGCTGAATGATGATAATCTGTGGATAAGGGTTGCTGCGATCAGGGCTTTAGGTGAGATTGGTGGGCAGGATGTTGTAGAAAAAATAAGGGATATGCTTGGACGTGGTTCAGGTATAGAGATCATAGCATCCCTCGAATCACTTGGTCAGATAGGGGATAAGGGGTCCGTGGGAGCAATATTGCCTTTCTTAAGTAACCCAGACCCTGAAATTGTAAAGGCAGCACTGAAAGCGATCCTCAGGATCGGAATGCCAAATATCTTTCCCATCCTTGAGGCGTTGATAAGGCATGAAAACTGGTCAGTAAGGGGTGCTGCTATTTCAGCCCTCGAGGATATAGGTGGAGGGAGGGCGTCTGAAATACTTGAGAAACACTACCCATTCGAAACAGACGAATTTATTAAAAGATCAATCGAAAGGGCGCTTTCAAAAATAAGGCTGTATTCATCTAATGATTGAGTTCGATAACATAATAAAATTGACAGATGAGGAATTCAGGCTTCTCAGGGATTTTATAAATAGCTACTGTGGGATCTATTTTGATGGAGACAGTAAATTTTATATCGAAAAAAGACTTTATTACAGGCTTCATCAGAAACAGTTCAAAAACTACATGGAGTATTACTATTTTTTGAAATACGATCCAAATAGGGATGAAGAGCTGAACTCAGTTGTTGAAGTGCTTACGAATAATGAGACCTATTTCTTCCGGGAACAATCCCAGCTCAAAGCATTTTCAGAGGAGATCCTGCCTGAGATACTCCAAGGAAAACAGAGGCAGAATAAAAAGGAGCTCAATATATGGAGTGCAGGTTGTTCCACCGGTGAGGAGCCTTATACGATTGCTGTACTGATCCTGGAGAAGGGAATCCAGAACAGATTGAAGGTTGAGATTCTGGGAACTGATATAAGTCAGAGGGTTCTAAAGAATGCAAGGCTGGGTGTTTATTCAAAGTCGTCCTTCAGATCTACTGATGAAAAATATTTAAATAGATATTTTGAAAAGATGGAAGGAGAAAGGTTCAGGATAAAGGATGAGGTAAAAAGCCTTGTAACATTCGGTCATCTTAATTTAATGGATATTGGAAGAATAAAGCTTTTAAAGACGATGGATGTGATTTTTTGCAGGAATGTGTTGATGTATTTTGATATTAATGCGAGGAAGAAGGTTATCGAATCATTTTACGATAGACTGGTGCCTGGTGGATTTTTACTTCTCGGCCATGCTGAGTCATTAATGAATCTATCAACAGTATTCAAGTTGCGACATCTGAAAAATGATCTTGTATATCAGAAACCGTATTAACTGGAGGAATAATTGCATAAAATAAAAGTTCTCATAGTTGATGATTCAGCATATAGCAGACAGACTTTGAGAAAGCTGCTGTCGAATTCTAACAGTATAGAGATCTTAGGTGAAGCAAGGAATGGAGAGGAGGGGTTAAAGAAAGTCTTTGATCTATCACCGGATATTGTATTACTTGATCTACAGATGCCGGTGATAGATGGATTTGGATTCCTTAAGCTTCTTATGAAAAAGAGGCCATTGCCTGTAATTGTTGTAACCTCAATGAGATCAAGGCAGGATGTATTTAAGGCCCTTGAGCTTGGCGCAGTGGATTTTGTTTTAAAACCGTCACCTTCAGTTAAAATGGATTTTGAAGATTTCCGTTATGAACTGCTGGGCAAGATATATAGCATTGTTGGCATTAAAAAATCCAGATTAAATCCCTTTTCTAAGACCAGAGAAGTATATAAATTCGAAGATAGTAATGATCATTATGAAAGGGATCAGATAAAGGCAAAGATTGTTGCAATTGGTGCATCAACAGGAGGTCCTCTGGCCCTTCAGCATATAGTGAAAAATCTGCCTTCCCGATTCGCCGCATCCATTATAATTTCCCAGCATATGCCCCCGGGATTTACCAGGTCATTTGCAGAGAGATTGAACGAATGGTCAGCTCTTCCCGTTAAGGAAGCGGAGGATGGTGAGCATGTAGTTGATGGGAAAGTTCTTATCTGTCCGGGCGGTTTTCATATGATGGTGGAGAAAGGATTGAGGGGTGTAAGGATAAGATTAATAAAGAGAAAGGAAGATGATAAGTATATACCGTCTGTTGATATTATGATGAAATCGTGTGCCGAAGTTTTTGGTCCAAGGACACTCGGTATCATCCTTACAGGTATGGGAAATGATGGTAAGGAAGGCGTAAAGAAGATAAAAGAGGTGATGGGTCAGACAATAGCAGAGGCAGAAGAAAGCTGTGTGGTTTTTGGCATGCCAAGAGCGGCTCTGGAAACAGGAGCAATTGATAAAGTTGTTCCACTTGATAGGATAGCTTTGGAGATTTTTAAAAGGGTGATATAATGCAATTTGCTTGAAAGAAATTGTCTATTTTTTCTATAATAATCTATAAATATATATGAGGATTTACTGATGATTCATAATGAAGATGATATCTTAGAAAAGGATCACACAACAGGGGATGAGAAAACGGTTACAAAAAGGGCAGAGGAGCTCCTCCAGATATTCAAAAAGGGGGCTGAGTTCACAGAAAGTTTACTGAAAGAGAACGAGAAACTTCGTTATAAGATTGTGAGACTCGAGGAAGAAAACAAGATATTAAAAAGGAGATTGACAGAAGGGATCAGAGGCGAAGAGCTTTTAAGGAAGATCAGAGAGCTTGAGAGGGAAAAGGAAGAGATCCTTGAGAGATTTAAAGAGGTGGAGGCGGAAAACAGGGATTTTGCAGCAAAATATGTAGAGATACAGGAGGAGAATAACGCCCTTGCCAATCTTTATGTTGCGAGCTATCAGTTACATTCAACCCTTGATTTCAGGGAGGTCCTTCAAATCATTATGGAAATAATCATAAATCTCGTTGGGGCGGAGACCTTTGCAATCTTCCTTCTCGATGAAAAAACGGGCACGCTCACCGCTGTAGCCAGTGAAGGAGTGGAGAGGGATGAGTTACCTTCAATACCTCTTGGAAAGGGTGTAATAGGAAAGGCTGTCAGAAGAGGGGAGAACTACTTTGCAAAAAATATAATTGTTAGTGAACCATTAGAATTAATGAATCCCATAGTTGTTGTACCCTTGAGAATCAAGGAGAGGATTATTGGTGCAATTGTGGTTTATAAACTTCTAAAGCAGAAGGAAAGCTTTACAAATGTTGATTATGAACTTTTCAGTCTTCTGGCTGGTCAGGCAGCAACAGCGATTTTCGGATCAAAGCTTTATACAGAATCTGAAAGGAAACTTAGCACCATTCAGGGCTTTATTAATATCCTTACAAAATAGAAGATGATAAATTTATGAAAAAAATACTTATAGTTGAAGACTCACCCACAATGAAACAGTTTATAACCTTCAGTCTGAGGAGGATAAAGGATCTGGCCTTTGTTGAAGCATCAGATGGAGTTGATGGTTTGAAAAAGATATCAAGCGATAATTTCGATCTGATACTTGTAGATATAAACATGCCTTTAATGGATGGTCTTAAGTTAATCAGTTTGATCAGGAGTAATGAGAGATACAAGGATATTCCCATTATTGTTATTACCACGGAAGGCGGGGAAGAGGATAGGGAAAAGGCATTAAGTCTTGGCGCAAATTTCTATATTACAAAGCCCATCCAGGCTGTAACTCTTCAAAATGTCATAAAAAAATATTTAGACCTGAAATAGTCAAACCGCCTTCATAAATGATCTCTTTTGATAGATATAAATGGAGGCATCTATGGAAGAAAGATACAATCCACATGTTATAGAAGAAAAATGGCAGAGTATATGGGAAGAAAGAGGTTGTTTTAATACTGAAGAAGACCCATCAAAACAAAAAATGTATATCCTCGAGATGTTCCCCTACCCATCTGGAAGGATACATATGGGGCATGTCAGGAATTACTCCATCGGCGACGTTATAGCGCGATATATGAGGATGAAAGGTTATAATGTACTCCATCCCATGGGGTGGGACGCCTTTGGACTTCCAGCAGAAAATGCAGCTATTGAGCATGGTGTTCATCCAGCAAAATGGACACTCGAGAATATTGAGTATATGAAGAAACAGTTAAAAAGACTTGGTTTTAGTTATGACTGGAGGAGGGAAATATCAACCTGTGATATCTCCTATTATAAATGGGAACAGTGGCTATTTATAAAGATGTTCGAACGCGGTCTTGCATATAAGAAATTCTCCTCAGTAAACTGGTGCGAGAGATGTCAGACCGTTCTTGCAAATGAACAGGTTGAGGGAGGTTGTTGCTGGAGGTGTGGAACACAGGTTGTTCAGAGAGAGCTCGAACAGTGGTTTTTTAAAATTACAGATTATGCAGATGAGCTTCTCGAATATTGCGACAAACTTCAAGGGTGGCCTGAGAGAGTTCTTGTGATGCAGAGGAACTGGATTGGAAAGAGTGAAGGTGTAGAAATAGAATTTCCGATTGAAAAAGGAGGTTCCTTGAGGATTTTCACAACAAGGCCAGACACTGTATTCGGGATAACATTCATGTGCATTGCCCCTGAACATCCATTGGTTCTAGACCTTATAAAGGATTCATCTAATTATAAGGAAGTCCTGGAATTCATTAATAGGGTGAGGAGGATGAGTGTATCAAGGGAGGCGATTTTGGAAAAAGAGGGGATATTTACAGGCGCATACTGCATAAATCCTTTTAATGGGGAGAGGATTCCTGTATTTGTTGCTAATTTCGTAATTATGGAGTATGGAACAGGAGCGATTATGTCGGTTCCTGCTCATGATCAAAGAGACTTTGAATTTGCAAAAAAATACAATCTCCCTATTCGTGTAGTTATTCAGCCCGGCGAATCTATTCTCGATACTGAAACGATGGATAAGGCATACGAAGGGGAAGGGATAATGGTAAACTCCGGTCCATTTTCCGGTATTCCCAGTGAGGAGGGTAAAAAAAGAATAACGGAGTATGTGGAAAAAATGGGGTGGGGAAAAAGGGCATATTCGTATAAGCTAAGGGATTGGGGGATTTCGCGTCAGAGATACTGGGGGTGTCCAATACCAATAATATACTGTGAGAGGTGCGGTATGGTCCCTGTTCCAGAGAAGGATCTCCCTGTTGTGTTACCATTTGATGTTGAGATAAGGGGGGAAAAAGGCTCACCACTTTCATATCACAAAAAGTTTGTTAATGTTAAATGTCCAAATTGTGGATTGGAGGCAAAAAGGGAGACAGATACAATGGATACCTTTGTTGACTCATCCTGGTATTTTGAAAGATTCTGCTGCCCGGATCATGATGGATTTCTTGACAGCAAGAGGGTTAAATACTGGATGCCTGTTGATCTTTATATTGGAGGTATAGAACATGCAGTTCTTCATCTTCTTTACGCGAGATTCTTTACGAAGGTTTTGAGGGATTTTGGTCTCGTCGAAATTAACGAGCCCTTTATAAATCTTCTCACCCAGGGGATGGTTATAAAGGATGGAGCGAAGATGTCAAAATCAAAGGGAAATGTTGTGGATCCTGATGATATGATCAGAAAATATGGAGCGGATACAGTAAGGCTGTTTCTCCTTTTTGCCGCTCCTCCTGAGAAGGATCTTGATTGGAGCGATAAGGGGATAGAGGGTTGCTACCGATTTCTGAACAGGGTATGGAGGGTAGTAAGGGATACAATGCCTCTGATAAAGGATACTCCCCCATATAAGGATAAAATCAAGCTTGAGGGAAGTAACAGGCAGTTGAGAAAGATAGTTCACAAATCGTTGAAGAAAGTTACGGAAGATATTGAATCGCGATATCATTTCAATACTGCAATAAGTGCAATTATGGAACTCGTTAACTACATTTCACAGTGGAAGCCTGATGTAAATGATGCCGTGGGCAGATCCGTTTTAAGGGAGGCAATTGAAACACTTGTTATCATTCTTTCCCCTTTTGCGCCTCATATATGTGAGGAAATCTGGAGCGAGCTTGGTGGCAAAAGAAGCCTCATTTATGAGAAATGGCCTGAATATGATCCAGAGATCCTTGAAGAGGAGGATGTGTTAATAGTTGTGCAGATAAATGGGAGAGTAAGGGACAGGGTTATCGTTGCTTCAGGGATAACCAGGGATGAATTGTTGAAGATTGTGCTGGAAAGGGAAAAGGTAAGGATGTATCTTAGGGGAAAGAATGTTAAAAACACAATCTATATCCCCGACAAAATACTTAATATTGTTACTGATTAATTGTACCTTTCTTTTCTCATCCTGTGGATATAGACCTGTATCATATCCTGCTAAGGATTACAATAGATTCCTTACAGTCGCTGTTCCATACTTTGATAACAGAACAATGGAACCTGAGATTGATGCTATAATTACGGAAACTCTTCGAAGGGAACTTTCGATGTCAGGCTTCCAGATAGGGAGTGAAAGGGAGGCTGATATTGTTATAAAAGGGGTGATAGAAAGGGTTGAGATTGCACCTGTTGGTTTTAACAGAGAGGATATCTCCATTCAGAACCGCCTTACAGTTGGTATCAATATTATGATCATAATGCATGGAAAGGTTATAGCTGAGAAAACAAATCTTGTAGAGAGAGAGGAATATTATGTTGATAGAAATCTGCAGGTTATAGAGGGAAATAAGAAGGAAGCCATAATTAAGATTGCAAAGAGGTTATCAAGTTCAATCAAGGGAAGGTTTCTGAGGAATATATAATGCGCGTTGTGAAGGATTTAAAGGCATTGATGCTTGAAATAAAAAAATCCATTGAGAATTGCTATATATATGTTTCAACAAGCCCCTATCTACTTGAGGAGGCTGCAGAGGCATTTATAAAAAATGCAAGGGAAAGAGAAAAATGGAGTATTGAGATTAAAAAATACAGTGCAAGGGAACTTGATATTTCCCTGCTTTCAGAGGAGGCATACCTGCTTCCGCTTTTTTCAAGAAAAAAGCTTATATGGATAAAGGATGTGCATCTGTTAAAGGATGCAAAAAAGGGTAACTTTGAGGAAACAGTACTTGGGATAATGAAGGTAAACTATATTGTGGTGACCGGAAATATGGATGCGGTTAATTTATTTAAGGAAAAAGATTTAGTAAAGAGAATCTATAATTTGGTTGAGCCGTATGGAATAGGGCTCATTGAATGGATTCAGTTCAAGGTTGCCCAGGATGGGAAGGAGATAGACAGAGGTGCTGCTGAAGCGCTGATAAGGATTATCGGGACTGATCTTGGTGAGATAAGATCAGAGTTGACAAAGCTGATATGTTATACAGGGGAGAGGCGTATAATAAGGCATGAGGATGTAGAGGATATGTATCCATTTCTAAAAAACAGAAGGCTTGTAGAGCTTGTGGGTGCTTTAAAGAAAGGGGATATAGCAACAAGTATTCAGATCGCTGACAATCTGCTTGTATCAGAGGATCCCCTCAGGATTCTTTCGTATCTTTTTACTGTCGTTAAGAAGGAGTTTATGATTGCTAAGATTAATAACAAAGATTACAGGGAGATGTTATCATATTTTCATTCTGCCGATCTATTGCTTAAATCATCGAAGATTCCTGCACGTATCGTACTCCATGATTTGATTATAAAGACTGGAAATCATATCAGAGGGATTTCTCTTTCAAAAGTGCATTGATCTTTTTGGAGATCCCTGAAATCTTTCTCGATGCCGTATTTTCAGGAATGACTCGTTTTCGAGAAGCCTTCTGGACGAAACTTACTGCCTCCCTGAATATTTTAAGTGCCTTTTCGGCATCTTTTGCATCAATTGAGGAAATCACATCCTTTATCAGGGTTTTAATCCTGGATTTCACTGCTCGATTTCTTTCCCTTCTTTTGAGACTTTGACGATGTCTTTTGATAGCGGACTTGCTCCTTGCCAATTTCATTCCCTCCTGCTATATTTGTAGAATTTGAATAATATCAGTATGAATTCACTGTTGTCAAGATATTGTTTATGATCAATTCACATAATAAAGAAATAACAAAGGCTGCTGGCCTTATAGCCTTTGCAACTTTCCTGAGCAGGATATTTGGCTTTCTCAGGGATGTTATAATTGCTAAGGTTTTTGGAACAGGCATGGCAGCCGATGCCTTTTTTGTTGCTTTCAGAATCCCCAATATATTGAGAAGGCTGGTAGGTGAGGGTGTTCTTACCGTTGCTTTCATTCCGGTTTTTACGGAATATCTACAAAAAAAGGATAGACAAGAGGCTTTTGAATTTGCCAATGCACTCTATACAGTTTTATTAATATCCCTTTTCATCTTTACAATTCTTGGCATAATTTTTTCACCGTGGATCGTCCAGATAATAGCAGGCGGCTTTCGGGAAGATCCTCAAAAGTTTACCCTTACGGTTATCCTTACGAGGATTATGTTCCCATTCCTGTTGTTTGTTGGAATGGTTGCATATTTTATGGGACTGCTTAATTCCATGAATCATTTTTTTGCTCCTGCCCTTGCACCGGTTCTGCTGAATATAGGGATAATTTTCGGGGCGATTATCCTTGCCCCGCTTTTTTATGAGCCCGTGATAGGCTTATCACTAGGAGTGATTATTGGAGGGTTTGCCCAGTTCATTTTTCAGATCCCCTTTTTAAAGGGTAAGGAGATTACACTTAAATGGAGGCTTGAACCTCTTCATCCCGGTATATTAAAGGTCCTAACGCTGATGCTACCATCTGTTTTTGCGCTGGCTGTAACGCAGCTTAATATTTTTATCAGCACTCGGCTTGCCACCCATCTTCCTGAAGGGAGTGTTTCTTACCTGTATTATGCTGATCGATTCATGGAGCTTCCCCTTGGGATTTTTGCTATTTCGGTAGCAACAGCAATGTTGCCAACATTATCAAGGCAGGCATCACAGGGGGAGATAGAAGAGTTAAAGGAAACACTTTCTTTCTCTCTGAGACTTGTGTTCTTTTTTACAATTCCTTCAATGTTTCTGCTTATATCACTGAGAGTTCCGATACTGAATCTTCTATTTCAAAGAGGTAGTTTTGACTATACATCAACTACGAAAACAGCAGATGCATTACTTTTTTATTCACTTGGATTATGGGCATTTTCCGGTGTTAGATTGATAACACCGGTTTTTTATTCTTTCAAGGATACTGTTACGCCGGTCCTCATAGCATCTATAGCTGTTATTGTTAATCTTATAACAGGTATAATACTGATGTTTCCACTGAAACATGGTGGTCTTGCACTTGCCACCTCTATTGCTGCTTGCTGCAATTTTATCCTGCTGCTTATTGTTCTAAAAAGGAGAATAGGAAGCATATTGAGATACGATTTATTGAAATCCCTTGGCAAGATTACAATTGCCTCGATATTCGCCGCTCTGGGTGCGTATTTTATCTGCTCTTTTGGGTCATGGAGGGAAGGAGGCTTTACATTCCAGAAGACATTTTTATTTGGAGCATCCCTTTCCGTTGCAATTGCAATTTTTATATTTCTCGTATCTATTATGAAACTTGAAGAGGCAGGATTTTTCTGGAAGGTCGTCAGCAGAGTGAGGAATACAGTTGTTTTAGACAGCGAAAGAAGGGGTGATTAAGACTCCTTATGTTTAGCATCTTCCCATAAAAGATTCAGTTCATCAGGTGGGGTTTCCTTTATATCCCTGTGATTTCTCCTTAATTGATCTTCAATATATCTGAACCTGCAGATAAACCTTTCAATAGCCTGCCTCAAAGCATCCTCGGGATTGATCTCAAGAAACCTCGCTATATTTACAATAGTGAGTAGAAGGTCTCCTGTTTCTTTCTCTATTCTTTTTCTATCCTTTTTATCAATTGCCTCCCTGAGCTCGGATATCTCCTCATGCAGTTTTTCAATGATATCTTCTGCCTTTTCCCAATCAAATCCGACCCTTGAGACAAGTTCAGTGATAAAGTATGCCCTCAGCAGGGAGGGGAAGCCCTTGGGAAGATCATCAATAATAGAAACCTTCCCCTTCCCTTCCTCCTCCTTGATCCTCTTCCAGTTTTCTTTAACTTCATCAGAGTTTTTAACATTTTTGCCTTCAAATACGTGTGGGTGCCGTCTGATCAATTTCCGGCAGATAGCATCGATAACGTCTTCTATGTTAAACGCACCTCTTTCCTCAGCTATGCGGGAATGGAATACAATCTGGAGGAAGAGATCGCCGAGCTCTTCCTTTACCTTTTCCATATCCTCGGTGTCAATTGCGCTGAGAAGTTCGTAGCACTCCTCGATGAGGAAGGTTTTCAGAGATTGATGGGTCTGTTCTCTGTCCCATGGACAACCATTTGGTTCCCTTAATTTCCTCATGATAGCTACAAGGTCATTAAATTTATATTTTTGCATTCTCCTCTCTCTTCATGCCTTGACCATTCATGCTATTAACGCATAGAATAGAATTATTCAAATGGATAAATCAATATTAATATACCCTCTATGAATATACCACAAAAAGCGCGCATAATTTCATTATATGCATCTATTCTAATTTTCTTTATCCCTTCAAATTCATTTTCACAAGAAGATAGGATATTTAAAAAAATATGGTTTGAAACAGTTTTTAAGTCTTCCTCTACCGAGTCCCTTCTCAAAGGGGTGAAATCAATCGAAGCAAAGAAATGTTCACTTGGTATCAAGAATGTTTATCCTTATTCACAGGCTTTAATAATCTCCGCAAAGGAGGACATCAAAAAGGGCTTATATAGGGAAGCACGGATGAAGGTTGAGGCCTCTTCGTTTCTTTCCCCTGATTACATCTCTTCCTATATCCTTATGGCAAAATTAGATCTCATGGGCAGGGGAGGTGGTTTCTTCTCAGGCATAGAAAATATCTGGAAGGCGATCAGGGTAAGTTTAAGGAATTTTCCCATACTCATGAAACTCATCGGGAATTTTCTTTATTACTTTTCATTAATAATCCTTTTTGTATACGGGCTTTTCATTATAGGAGTTGCTGTTAGGGTTATCGCGCCTCTTAATCATGATGTGGGGCATTTACTGCCTTACTATTTTTCTGAGAAGATCAAATGGATTTTTACGATTTTTATGCTTACAATTCCACTCATCCTTGGGCTTGGAATCCTCTGGTTATATTTCTTATATACCTGTGTGCTCTGGTTTTATCTGAGAAAGAATGAAAAAATTTTTGGATTTGTGTTTGTTGTTTTTATGATCCTTGCACCGATTGGTATCAGTATATATTCACTTGCAGTATTCTCATTAAAAAGCCCCCATTTTCTTCACCTTATTGTGGCAAATGAGGGGCTTTCATCGGGGGAGGATAAAGAGGCTCTCCTGGAATGGCTGAGGGATGCGGAGGAGATTCCTGAAATATATTTCACCCTTGGATTGGTTGAAAAAAGGGAGGGTCAATTGGACAATGCCATAAAATACTACAGGAAAGCCATAGATAAGGATCCATTCTGGGCTGAGGCCTATAACAACCTTGGCAATGCACTATTCATACAGGGAAATATAAAGGAAGCTGTTGAGATATACAAAAAGGCAGTAGCGCTTGGTCCGGAAAGGATGGCATCACACTACAATCTATCACAGCTTTATGCATCACTTTATAATTTTGATGAAGCAGGCAAGGAGATGAATAAATCAATAAGCATCGACTCCTCCCGGATATTCAGGATACAGGACCTCAGTGCCCTTTATGGTGAAAGGATACTCCTTGACGAGACTCTTGATATGGAGAGATATTGGGGAGTAGCACAGAGGCAGTTTCCTGAAAAGGTAATTGTGCGGGAGGAGGTTTTTAAAAAACTATATGGATTTGTCAGCTTCCCAAGTTATCCCGCATATGTTTTTTCAATATTGATGATAATGATCCTGGTGGAGATATTTTCACAGAAATTCGATTTTTCTACGAAGTGTATCAACTGTGGCGGAGCCGTATGTTTCAGATGTAGAAAAAAAGACAGGGATGAAAAGTTTTGTCATGAATGTATTCGTTTGATCACCTATGGTGAGAGGATCGATCCCGACATGAGGGTTTTAAAAAGTCTCCAGATAAAGAGATTTCACAGAAGGGAGAGATATTTAACCCTGTTTTCCTCAATCCTTATCCCTGGCCTTGGTATGATTATCAAGGGGAAACTCGGGCGTGGACTATCCATGATATTCTTGAGCTTTACAATCATTATGCTTATATTCCTTAATGCCCCGCTCCAGCTCCCCTGGATACTTCCTATACAGAAGTCATCGATCGGAGCTTATATCCTGATTACTTTATTCCTGATTGTTTATATATCGAATCTAAGGTTTGTCCTGAAAAGGCTTATTCTATGGGTTTAAAGGGCTCGCTCAAGGACTTTGGAATAGCAGATATAATTCAGCTTATAGGTCATCAGCATAAGTCCGGTCAGCTTATTGTAAGGGGAGGTGAGGGTGAGATCAGCATCTTGTTTCATGAGGGAAAGATTGTTGGCGTTGAACCAAGGGCAAGGAGAACTAAGGATCTGCTCGGTAGAAGGCTTGTAAGGGCGGGACTCATCAGTGAGGATCAGCTAAAAATTGCTCTCGAAACGCAGAAGGAAACGATGCAGAGGATAGGGGATATACTCGTTAATTTAGGATTTCTATCAGAGGATGATCTTTCACAGATGCTATACCTTCAGGCAAAGGAGATGCTTTGCGATGTTTTTTTATTAAAGGAAGGCAGTTATGAGTTTCATCATTCACCGGTTGAGTGGGATGATAAACATTTTAATCCTATAAGCGTTGAAGAAGCACTCATAGAGGCATTCAGAATCATAGATGAATGGCCTGTTATAAAGAAAAAGATTCCAACCATGGATATTGTTTTAAGAAAAACTTTAAAAGCTGAACAGATTCAGGATGAGGAGATAACCGCAGAGGAAATTCAGGTTTTAAATTTTGTGGATGGAAATAGAACAGTTGAAAGAATAGCGGAACTTTCAAGAATGGGAAATTTTGATACATGTAAAATTATTGCGACGCTTATCACAAAGGGATTAGTAGAGAGGGTGGAAGGTGATCTTCAAATTGAAGAGGAAAGGGATATAAGGAGGGTAAGACCGGAGATTTCTTTTCTTTTATTATTAATTCTTGCCTTCCTTTCAATGATTATGATAAGGGTATTTTCTGCAATTGGTGTTATCCCACAAAAAAAGCCATTATATCCTGTTATAGAATCAATAGATGATAAAACAATCCGTCTCAGACATGCCCTTGAAGTATATTACCTTAAGAAGGGTTTTTATCCGTACTATCTGGATGAGCTCCTGAAGGAAGGTATTATAAATAAAAGAGACTTGACCCTGGAAGGGGATAGGGAGTATTATTATATATCAGAAGGTGGACGCTATAGGTTGGAGCTTCTCCAGGAAGGAAAGAAGGGGAGATAAGCTGCCATCAGAAACGGGGATTATTAATTGGCTCATAACAGGGTGGATGACATATCCTTACAAATAGAGTTCGATGACAACTCCCTTCTTAGTATCCTTTACGGAAATCAAGATGAAAATCTGAGGTATATTGAGAAGGCCCTCAATATTAATGTATATGTAAAAGGGAATCAGGTACTTATCAGGGGCGGAGAAAGGGAGGTAAAAATTGCAGAGCGACTGCTCAAGGAACTGTATTATATCCTCAAAAAGGGATATCGTATAACACCCTATGATGTTGGATTTGCTCTTCGAATAATAAGGGACAACGGGGATATTCACCTTAAAGAGATATTCTTAGATACCATTCTCCTGACATCAAAAAGGGTTCCAGTAGTTCCAAAGAGCATTAATCAAAAAAGGTATATAGAGGCCATCAGGAATTATGACATTGTAATCGGTATCGGACCTGCTGGAACAGGTAAGACATATCTTGCTATGGCGATGGCTGTTGCTGCCCTTTTCAATAAAGAGGTAAACCGTATAATCCTCACAAGACCTGCTGTTGAAGCCGGGGAAAAGCTCGGTTACCTTCCAGGAGATATCCAGGAGAAGGTTAATCCATATTTAAGACCACTTTATGATGCACTTCACGATATGATAGATTACGATAAAGCGATCAGGCTCATAGAGAGAGGAATTATTGAAGTTGCCCCCCTTGCCTTTATGAGGGGAAGGACATTAAATGATTCCTTTGTAATCCTTGATGAGGCACAAAATACAACATCTGAACAGATGAAGATGTTTCTTACAAGGCTTGGGTTCCGATCAAAGGCTGTTATAACGGGTGATATAACGCAGATAGATCTTCCTCAGGGTAAACCCTCCGGACTCATCGAATCACAAAAGATCCTTGCATCTATAGAAGGAATTGCATTTATCTACTTCACTGAAAAGGATGTTGTTCGTCACCCCCTTGTTCAGAAGATCATAAAAGCTTACGAGATTTATGAAAGTCAAACCAGATAAAAGATGATTTCCAGAAACAGTTTCAATCCGATCAGAAAACTATTGAACTATATCGATAATTTCAGCAAGGAATTTTCAGACTTATCCCTCCTCTTCTTTGCAATAATCCTGTGTGTTTTACTTGGAATAATTGTTTCATCAGGTCAGGGTGCACCCTGGAAAGATCTTAAGGAAGGTGATGTTATAAAGGTTCCCATAAAGGCACCAAGGGATATTTTCCTCGAGGATAGTGCAACACTTGAAAAGAAAAGGAGGGAGGCGGAGGCAAAGGTTATCCCCATTTTTGATTATGATTCTGGAATACTCGATGAAATTGAAGAAAAGATCAGAGGGGCATTTTCATCTATGAGAGAAGGAGTGGAGATGGGATTAGAGATAGATATAGGGGACCAGGAGAAGATATTTGAGCAGATGCTGGGATTCGAGATCTCTTCGGATAGCTTTTCAGCCCTTTTCGGTTCAGGATTTCCCGATGAAATTTCAGAGGAGATCATAAAATTGATGGGAAGGGTATATGAAAAGGGTGTTATAGAAAGTAAGGAATTGCTTAAGGATTATAAAAAGAAGATGCTTCTTCTCAGAAAAATTGGGATGGAGGAAAGTCCGGTTTTAATAACTGCTGATATGATTTATGATATTTCGAGTGCCAGAAGGGAATTACAATCTTATATCAACAGATCAGCAATATTAAAGACAAAAAATTTAAGGATTGCTGCTTATGAAATCACCTCAAATCTCCTCAAACCAAATGTTATTTTGAACAGCAGCGATACCGAGCGTGCGAAAATGGAGGCACTTTCCAGAATAAAGCCAACGTTCGTTCTTATTAAAAAGGGTGAGGTAATTTTCAGGGAAGGTGAAAAAATAGACAGGGACAATCTTTATAAGCTGAGAGTCTTGAAGGAGATGGAACATGGTGGAAGCAGATTTTTAAACATCTCAGCGATGAGCCTTCTCATATTTATGCTTATATGGGTTACCTGGTATTTTTCATCAAAGAATATCAAGAAATTTGCTTCTGATAAAAGGGATTATATATTTCTGGGATTATGGCTTTTAACTGTTGTAGCGCTATCGAAATTTGGTATATCTATTGCCAAAAGCCTTGAAGTTTTATTTCCCTTTGTTCCTCTAACAGTTTTCTACTACACCTTTCCTGTTGCTGCTGGCGCAATGGTTGTAAGGATTGTTATAAATTCTGAAACAGCCATTGCCTTTTCCATTATATTGAGTCTTATAACAGGCATATTGCTTCAGGAAGATTTTCTGTTATCAATTTATTATTTTATAGGCAGTATATTTGCATCACACTTTGTTAAACAATGTACGAGCAGAAAAATTATCTTCAGGGCAGGTTTCTACCTTGGTGTCGTTAATATGTTTATGGCAATGGCATTAACTGGTATAAAGGGTGAATTTGTAACTACATCAACTCTATGGACAATACCCTTACCTATGTTGGGTGGAATAGCAGCTTCAATAATGACGAGTGGATTTGTTCCGCTTGCAGAACTCATTTTTGGTTATACAACGGATATGAAACTACTTGAACTTGCTAACATCGATCATCCTCTGATAAAGGAATTAATGATAAGGGCTCCGGGGACATATCATCACAGTGTTATGGTTGGAAGTCTTGTTGAAGCAGCTGCTGAGGCAATAGGAGCAAATCCTCTTCTGTCCAGGGTATGCGCCCTTTATCATGATATAGGAAAGATCAAGATGCCGGAGTATTTTATAGAAAATCAGATTGGAGATGAAAATAAACATGATAAGCTATCACCCCATATGAGTGCACTTATTGTTATTTCTCATGTAAAATCAGGTATAGAACTTGCGAAGGAGGCAGGGATTGGAAAGAGGATTATAGATGTAATACCACAGCATCATGGGACAAGCGTCATCACCTATTTTTATCAAAAGGCTCTGGAAAAAGAAGGCGAGGATAATGTTAATGAAAACGATTTTAGATATCTTGGTCCGAAGCCGCAAACGAGGGAGGCAGGTCTTGTTATGCTGGCCGATATCGTGGAGGCTGCAGTTAGGGTTCTTCCCGATCCAAATCCGGGAAGAATACAGCAGATCGTTCACAGACTGATCAATAAGGTATTCACAGATGGGCAGCTTGATGAATGTGAGTTAACATTAAAAGATCTTACAGCAATAGAGAAGGCATTTGTGAGGGTTCTTTCAGGAATCTATCATCACAGGGTAGATTATCCAGAAACATATGCAGCAGATAAGAGAAAAGCAAATGGAAATTCTGATTCAAAACAGGCAAAAATTTTTAAAGGTAAACAAGAGGATATTAAAAAAGGTAGTAAAGAAGATTTTAAAAGATTTGCAATATCATGAAGTTGAAGTGAGCGTTCTTCTCACAGATAACGAGGAAATAAGGCTTCTTAATTTCAAATATCTTCATAAGGATAAACCGACAAACGTTATTTCATTCTCACAGGGTGAAGAGTTAAAGAATAAGAATGGAAGAAAGCCCATTCTTGGTGATGTGGTTATATCCGTTGAAAGGGCGATCAAAGAGGCAAGGATGGCCGGAATAGAACCTTTGAGGTATATTATCTTCCTTTTGATCCATGGAATCCTTCATCTTGCAGGCTTTGACCATGGAGGTTCATCGAACAGAAGAAAGTCAAGGAAGATGATGCATATGCAGAAGACCCTTATGAAAAGGATCGAGGATCTTTTAAATATTCAACCATGTTGAAGAAATTAATAGAAAGACTATTGAATCTACTAAAGTATCAAAGTATCACAAAAGAAGATCCTATCAGAGAAAAGGGTGATCCTGTTTTGGAAACAGATATAGTAAATGATGAGAATTTTCTTAATGGAATAAAGGATTTTCTCGGTACCCCGATAAGCGAATTAATGACACCAAGAATTGATGTATTTGCTTTAGAAGCATCTTTAACTATAGGTGATGTTTTACCGCTTATTGTTCAGAAAGAATTCACAAAATATCCTGTATATGAAAGGGATCTTGATAATGTTGTTGGTATATTGATACAAAGTGATATTCTGAAATATGTAATCAGGGGATCACTTTCAATACAGATAAAGGAGATAATGAGGCAACCATTCTTTGTTCCAGAAACAAAGAATGCTTTTCAATTACTGAAAGAATTCTGTAAGACCAACAATTCAATGGCAATTGTAATAGATGAATATGGTGGAACCTCAGGGATAGTTACTGTGAGTGATATTGTTAAAAAATTTATTTCTGAAGTTGGGCCAGGGGATTATTTTGATCGATCTGCAATTCAGCAGATACCGGAGGATGGATTAGCGGTTGATGGTAAGATGCACCTCGAAGAGCTTCAAGATCTCTTGAATATCGAATTTCCTGAAGGAGATTACGATACCATTGCCGGCTTTCTCTCACATATCGCAGGAAAGATCCCTTCTGAAGGTGAGGAGATCAGGTATGACCATTTAACCTTCAGGATTGAGAAGGCTGATAAGAGAAGGGTTCTGAAGGTAAGGATCAAAAAAGAAAAGCCCTTTCCTAAAGAATTGAATTAAAAGTTAAAGAATGGAAAGAAATAATGTAATCTGGAGAAGAATATTATTATCGGTCTGCTGTTCGGTTATTCTTTCCCTTTCATTTCCTCCGTTTGGAATATCCATTTTTTCCTGGATAGCCTTTATACCTTTATTTTTTGCTATTAGAAACAGAGAGCCGGCAGAGGCTTTTTTTATCGGACTTATCTCTGGATTCACATTTAATTGTATTCTTATATACTGGGTCATAGGGACATTGAGACGATATGGCAGCATAAATATTGTTTTATGTATTCTGATCTTCATACTTCTTGTTATTTACCTCTCTATTTATTGGGCAGTATTTTCTTCCATCACATCACGATTTATGAAAAATACCAGCACTATAATAATTGCTCCGTCTCTATGGGTTGTACTGGAGTATCTAAGATCACATATTTTTACAGGATTTCCATGGGAGTTACTCGGATATTCACAGTTTTCCAATTTAACAATTGTCCAGATTGCAGATCTTACAGGTCCTTACGGAATAAGTTTTATCATAATGTTTTTTAATACACTGATATACGAGATGATTGCCAATCCATGGAAGGATAGGAGGACATATTTTCTTAAGGGTGCATCAGTTTTTGCAGTTATTTACCTTTTAGTCTATCTATATGGAATATATGCACTTTTTAAATATGATGAGATAAGTGGTATTTACAGGGTTTCAATAATTCAGGGGAATATTGATCAGTCATTAAAATGGGATAAAAATTTTAGAGAAAGTACAATTAATATCTATGAAAGATTGACAATGAGTTCCCTCAACAGGGATCCAGAGCTGATAGTTTGGCCTGAAACTGCAGCCCCGTTTTTTTACAATATTGAGAAGGAATACAGGGATCGGATCGAGAATATTGCAAAGAAGAGTGGAAGATTTTTGCTAACAGGCAGTCCTTCGGTAAAAATGGGAAATGGTAAACCGGAGCTTCTGAACAGTGCATTCCTTATCGATCCATCTGGAAAGACGATCGATGGGTACGATAAGATCCATCTCGTTCCCTTTGGAGAATATGTGCCGCTGCAAAGGATCCTATTCTTTATAAAACCGTTGGTTGAGGCTGCCGGTGATTTCAAATCGGGAAGTAGATATGTGGTCTTTGATGCAGATGGAAAGAAATTCAGTGTTGTTATATGTTTTGAGGCAATATTTCCTGAACTCTGCAGGAAATTTATTAAAGCTGGTGCGGAATTTTTAATAAACATAACAAACGATGCATGGTTTGGAGAAACATCTGCACCCTATCAGCATCTCTCCATGGTTGTCTTTCGTGCAATTGAAAACAGGGTTTTTATCGTAAGAGCTGCAAATACAGGTATAAGCGCTATAATAAATCCTGCTGGAAGGATAGTAACCAGATCTGAGCTTTTCAAAGAGGCTGTTCTTACAGGAGAGATCGGTATGAGGAGCGGCTATACAATATATACCCGTGCTGGCGATGTCTTTGCATGGATTTGTATAGGCCTTTTCGTATATCTCATGATAAAATTTTTAAGGACTAAATCAGGAGGTCAATAAAAATGATAACCGCTATTTCAGACCTTTTAGCTGAGGTTGAGGAGAAATATATCTCAGTAAGGGGGTGTCTTTGAACCGGACAGAAAGGAGGAGAGGATCAGGGAGATTGAAAGGGAGATGGAGTCCCCCTCCATATGGAACGATCTTGAAAAGGTAAAGAGATTGAAAAAGGAGAAGAGTATTCTTGAAAAGACTCTCAGGGAATGGAGATCCATTGAGGAGAGGGTTGAAGAGATAAAGATTCTCATAGAGCTTTTCGAAGAGGAGCATGATCATGAGCTGGAGAGGGAGGTAATTAGTAAGCTCCGGTCTCTTGTCAATGAAATGAAGGAAATAGAGTTGAGAGAGGCACTCAAGGGTGAGCACGACAGGGGCAATACCATTGTATCCATACATGCTGGAGCTGGAGGAACAGAAGCACAGGACTGGGCACAGATGCTCCTGAGGATGTATATAAGATGGGCGGAGAAGAAGGGCTTCAAAACTGAAATACTCGATATACTGTACGGCGAAGAGGCAGGTGTGAAGAGTGTTACATTCAATGTAATCGGTGATTATGCATTCGGGTACTTAAAATCAGAGGGTGGGATACATAGGCTTGTAAGGATATCACCTTTTGATGCAAACAGAAGAAGACATACATCTTTTGCTGCAGTATTTGTTTATCCCGACATAGAAGAAGAGAGTGAGATTGTTATAGATGAATCGGATTTGAGAATAGAGACTTTCAGGGCAGGAGGCCCTGGGGGTCAGCATGTTAACAAGACCGAATCTGCGGTGAGGATAACACATATCCCAACAGGTATTGTTGTTCAATGTCAGAACGAAAGATCACAACATAGAAATAAGGCGACGGCAATGAAGATTTTGAAGGCCAAGCTTTATGAGCTGGAAGAGAGAAAGAGGGCAGAGAAGCTGAAAGAACTTCATGAGGAAAAGAAGGAGATAGCATGGGGAAGCCAGATACGTTCTTATATTCTTCAACCTTATCGCCTGGTAAAGGATCACAGGACAGGATATGAGATGGGCGATGTGGAAGCTGTACTTGATGGTGAACTGGACGGATTTATATGGGCATGGATTCTCAAAAATATATCAAAAGGAAGAACTTCCTGAACCTTTTACTTGACTGATTTTCCGGAAAGGGATAGTTTAGGGTATTTGGTTTTATGATGGGGGGATAGGTTTATGGAAAGGGAGTTTTTTAATCAGAGAATTAGAAAAGCGGAAGAGCTGAGGACACTTGGAATAAATCCTTATCCATCAGGTTTTAAACCAGAAAACGATACAGCTGAACTCCATGCAAAATATGATGCATCTTCCTCAGAGGAACTGGAAAGCATTGGTGCAAATGCATCACTGGCTGGTAGAATTACCGCCATAAGAGATTTCGGCAAAAGTTGCTTCATAGAGATACAGGACAGAAAGGGGAAGATACAGGCCTATATAAGAAAGAATGAAGTTGGTGAAGAAAGATACAATCTTTTCAAGAGATATATAGACATAGGGGATTTCATAGGCGTTAAGGGTAGAATATTCAAAACAAAAACAGGTGAGCTTACAGTCCTTGTTCGTGAATTCATCCTGCTTTGTAAAGCATTGAGAACCTTACCCGAGAAATGGCATGGATTAACAGATATTGAGCTTAGATACAGAATGAGGTTTCTTGATCTTATCACGAATAAAAAGGTAAGGGAGATCTTCATAAAAAGGGAAAGGATTATAGATGTTATAAGGAGATTTTTCAAGCAGAGGGATTTTATGGAAGTTGAAACCCCTATGATGCATATAATGCCGGGTGGTGCTGCTGCAAGACCATTTATAACGCACCACAATGCCCTCGATATGGATCTTTACCTTCGGATAGCACCTGAACTTTATTTAAAGAAGCTCCTTGTTGGAGGATTTGAGAAGGTATTTGAGTTAAACAGAAATTTCAGAAACGAGGGTATTTCGACACAACATAATCCCGAGTTTACAATGCTTGAATTTTATCAGGCTTATGCGACATATGAGGATTTTATGGACCTTACTGAGGAGTTGCTGTGTGAGATTTCGATGGAGGTTTTGGGAACCCATAAATTTTACTATCAGGGAAACCTTATTGACCTGAACAGACCATGGAGGAGGATCTCCTTCAAAAATGTGCTTCTTTCTGAAGGGGTGAGTGAGGAGGTATTTTATGACAGGGAAAAGGCATTGAGATGGGGGAGAGAAAGGGGGTTAAAATTTCTCGATGGGGAGAGGCACGGAAAGATTCTCATGAAGATATTTGAGGGTCTGGTTGAGGAGAAACTTATCCAGCCGACCTTTGTTTATGACTATCCCATAGAGGCATCTCCGCTTTCAAGGAGGAGCGATTCTGATCCATCGATTGCCGAAAGGTTTGAGCTATTTATAGCGGGAAAGGAAATTGCCAATGCCTTTTCCGAGCTTAATGATCCTGTTGATCAGAGAAAGAGGTTTATTGAGCAGGTAGAAGATAGAAAAGCGGGTGATCTCGAGGCGCACATGCTTGATGAGGATTTTATCCATGCCCTTGAACATGGAATGCCTCCAGCAGCTGGTGAAGGGATAGGAATTGACAGACTTGTAATGATCTTTACTGACTCACCCTCCATAAGGGATGTAATTCTATTTCCTCTTCTAAAGCCGGTTCCCACTCACAGGACGATTTTTTATGAACCCCGGTAAGAGGATCTTGGAGAGATGTTTTTTGAATTCTTTGTGGCATTCAGATATTTAAAGGCAAAGAGGAAGCAAATTTTCATATCCCTGATAAGCTTTCTTTCTATAATTGGCATATCACTTGGTGTGATGGCTTTAATTATCGTTCTCGCTGTAATGACAGGTTTCGAGAGAGATCTGAAGGAGAAGATTCTTGGAACGAATGCACATGCTGTTGTCTTTTCGCTTGGTGGAGGTATGAAGTATTATGGGCAGCTATGCAGGGATATCGAGAAATTAAAGGGAGTTATTGGTGTTACACCATTCATATACAGTCAGGTTCTGATATCATCCAACATAGGCACACAGGGAATAGTCGTAAGGGGGATCGATCCCGTAAGCTCTTCAAAGGTGATAAAGCTGGAAAATTATTTGAAGGAGGGAAGCCTGGATGAGCTGAAGTCAGACAGGGGAAAAAGGGGATTGCCTGGCATAATCCTTGGGAAAGAGCTTGCGAGAAATCTTGGTGTTTTCTATGGAGATACGGTAAATCTAATAACAACATCCGGGAGAATGACACCCGGTGGTATGTTACCAAAGATAAAGGTATTCAGGGTTGCTGGTATTTTCGATTCGGGAATGTATGTATTCGATTCATCGTTTGCATATATACTCCTTAAAGATGCGCAAAACCTGTTTGGAATGATTGATAGCGTTTCGGGGCTGGAAATAAGTGTTTCTGATATATATGCGGTAAAAGAGATTACGGCCGCGATAAAAAGTATGCTTGGTCCTGCTTATATAGTTAAGGACTGGATGGAGATGAACAGGAATTTTTTTACTGCACTTAAACTTGAAAAGATAATAATGTTTATTATACTAATACTGATCGTTCTTGTTGCTGCATTCGGGATTGTTAGCACATTGATTATGCTTGTTATGGAAAAAACAAAAGATATAGCGATATTGAAGTCTCTTGGTACATCCAGAAAAAGGATAATGCTTATTTTTGTTATAGAAGGTCTTTTCCTTGGATTAGGTGGAATCCTTATTGGATATATTGCAGGTATTGGTGTTGCCAGGAATCTTGATAGGATAGCATCTATTATTGAAAGGTTAACAGGGATTGAGGTATTTCCGAGGGATATTTATTATATCGAAAGTATTCCTTCGCAAATAAACACATCGGATCTCATAACGATTCTTATCTCTGCTCTCCTGATCATTTTTCTCGCAACATTGTATCCCGCATGGCAGGCATCAAGACTTGATCCGGCAGAGGCACTCAGATATGAATAATGAATTATATAAGGTTATAAATTTATGGAAAGTTTTCAGAAGCGGCAACAGGGTTGTTGAAGCATTAAGGGGAATAGATCTTACTATTCTTTACGGGGAAACATTGGGAATCGTTGGTGTATCCGGCGCAGGGAAAACAACATTGCTTCATATTCTCGGAACGCTTGATAAACCAACGTCGGGAAAGGTATATTTTGAAGGCAGGGAACTTTCCGTTTTGAAAGAAAGCGAGCTTATGGAGATAAGAAATAGGAAAATAGGTTTTGTTTTTCAATTTTATCAGTTACTTCCAGAATTTAATGCGCTTGAGAACGTAATGATGCCACTTTTAATAAGGGGGGTTCCGAAGAAAGATGCGGCTGAGATAGCATTTGAGATACTCAGAAAAACAGGGCTTGAAGGAAGGATCAAACACAGAACAGGGGAGCTATCAGCGGGCGAACAGCAGAGGGTAGCTATTGCAAGGGCGCTTATAAATAATCCGAAGGCTATTCTTGCCGATGAGCCAACGGGGAATCTTGACTCAATAACGGGAGAAAATATTAATGAACTGATGCTTGAAATAAACAGGGAATTAGGAACAGCAATAATTATTGTCACACACAATGAAAGGCTTGCGAGAAAAATGTCACGAGTTGTTACAATTCATGATGGAAAGATCTGTTGATGAGAAAAGTCCCGCTGATGAAAAAAATAAAGACTGTTTCTGTATTGTTATTATCTTTTTTTTGCCTGATATGTTTTCCAAAAATTTCTAATTCACAGGTTTTAAAAATAAAGGATATAATCGTTAAAGGGAATAAAAAGATAGAAGAAGATGCAATAAGGGTTGTTATTAAAAGCAAGAGAGGTGAAGAATTTTCGATTCAGACCGTCAGAGAGGATGTAAAGGCCATCTATCGACTTGGATATTTTGATGATGTAAAGGTGGATTATCAGGTGACTCCTGAGGGGGTTATACTGACATATATAGTTGTTGAGAAACCGCTGGTGAAGTCAATAGACATTATTGGGAATAAAAAAATGGGAACTGATAAGATTAAGGGCGTAATCAAAATAAAGCCCTATTCTACATTTGAGATTACACAGCTTAAGGAAAGTGCCTCAGCTATAGAGAAGCTCTATGAGGAGGATGGATATTATGGAACTACTGTTGAATACTCATCCGAAATGCTTCCATCTGAGGCGATTATAGTAAGATTCAATATTAAAGAAGGAGAGAAACTGAAGATAAAAAAGATAGAATTTGCTGGTAATAAAGCATTTTCTGATAAGATCCTGAAAAAAATGATGAATACAAAGGAAAAAGGTATTTTCTCTATATTAACGGGCTCAGGAACATATACAAGGGAAACGCTGGAGAATGATATCCAGATCATCTCAAATCATTACTTTAATAACGGCTATATCGAGCATGCCATAGATATACCCCGCGTAAAGGTGGAGAAGGATGGTATATATATAACAATTAAAATCAAAGAAGGTGAGCAGTTTCGAATAGGTAAGATCGGTATCGAAGGGGAGCTTATTGCATCTGCTGATGAACTCATGAAGGAGTTGAAATTAAAAGAAGATGATATATTCAGCAGGGAGGCGGTCCGATCAGCTATTATCAGGCTATCCGACTACTACGGTGATAGGGGATATGCCTTTGCCAATGTCCTTCCCTCAAGCAGGATAAGGGAGGCGGAGAAGAAGATTGATATTACCTTTCAGATACAGAAGGGATACTTTACCACATTTGATAAGATTTACATAAGGGGAAATACAAAAACAATTGATAAGGTAATAAGGAGGGAACTGGAGATTGTAGAGGCTGAGCCATATAGCATCAGCAAATTGAAAAGAAGCAGGGAGAGGCTTTTGCGTCTCGGTTATTTCAAGGATGTGAATCTTTCGACTGAGAAGGGCACATCTCCGGATAAACTGAACGTGAAGATTTCTGTTGAAGAGGCACCAACAGGATCAATAAGTGGCGGGGTCGGTTTCAGCTCGATCGAACAGCTTTTTGCAGTTTTCCAGATACAGGAGAGGAATCTTTTCGGAACGGGCAAACAGGCCGGGATAACTGCTCAACTGGGAACAAAAAGACAGTTTTATGATATAAGCTTTACTGAACCTCGTTTTTTCGATACAAATCTACTTACAGGCTTTGATGCATTTAATCTCACAAGTACATATGTGGATTTCAGCAGAAGGGATACGGGTGGTGCTTTGAGATTTGGCTATCCTCTACTGAAGGATATATATTTCACAACAAGTTACAGATATGAATTGATTAAAATATTTGATGTAGCAGAGGGGGCATCATCCTTTCTCAAGGAAGCAGAGAGTGAGGGTGAAAGGAGGGTAAGCAGTATTGTATCGTCAGTTTCAAAATCCACTCTTAATAATCCTATAGATCCTACAAGTGGTTTATATACAAGATTAAGTCTCGGTCTTGCAGGGACATTCCTTGGGGGTAATACTGATTTCATTAAAACCATCTACAGTTTCCGTTATTATTATCCGCTTCGATGGGATTTTGTTTACATGTTCAATGGAGAAATAGGGTACGGGAGGAAATTACCCTCGGGTGATCTGCCGCTCATCGAGCGTTTTTTCCTCGGTGGTATAAACTCTGTAAGGGGCTTCAGGGCTCGATCTCTGGGTCCAAAGGATCCTGCAACCGGTGATGTGCTCGGTGGGAATAAAGAGCTATTTTTCAATAACGAAATATCCTTCCCTATTGTTAGAGAAGCTGGATTGAAGGGTGTTCTGTTTCTTGATGCAGGAAATGCCTTCTCAGAGGGTGAGGACATCTCATTGGGTGATTTGCGGGTAGGTGCAGGATGGGGTATCAGGTGGCTTTCACCCCTCGGTCCCATAAGTATTGAGCTTGGTTACCCTATTAATAAAAAGAAGGGTGATAAATCGCAGGTTATAGAATTTTCCATAGGAAGATTTTTCTAAAAGAAAGGAGAGTAGATATGATTAAAAGATCTATAGTGGGATTCCTGCTTTGTCTGATACCTTCTCTGGTTTTTGCTGCAGAGATAAAAGTAGGATATGTAGATTTGAATAAGGTATTTAACGACTCACAGCCGGGTATCGAGGCTAAAAAGGAATTCAAAGAAAAGCTGGAAAAGATAAGAAAGATCCTTGATGAGAAACAGGACAAGTTGAAGAAGCTTAAGGAGGACCTTGAAAAAAAGGGGGCCATGTTGAATGAAAAGGCCAGGGAAGAAAAAGAGAACGAATACAAGGAGAAGTTGAAGGAATATCAGAAGCAGGCAAGTGAGTTTGAGGACGAGCTCAGACAGAAAAATATAGAGGTGACAAATCAGATGCTATCAGAATTAAGAGAGCTCATCTCCAAAATGGCAAAGGAGGAAGGCTATGCGGTTATTATTGAGAAGAATGAGGGAGGCGTTATCTATCTTTCACCATCGATCGATATAACAGATGAAGTGATAAAAAGATATAATGATATGAAGCTAAAGGAAGCGGAGCAAAAAAAACCAGTGAAAAAGGAAAATAGAGATGGAGAAGACCCTTAGAGAGCTTGCAGAACTCACCGGTGGTATTGTTGACGGTGATGAAGAGATAACAGTAACTGGTGTTTCTCCAATAGATGATACAAGGGAAGGGACTATAACACTTATTTCTCATACAAAATATCTAAAAGAACTTCGTAGATTTAGAGCGGCAGCAGCTGTGGTGGGAATCGATATGGCAAAGCTTGATATACCTGTCATAAGGACAGCAAATCCACAACTTGCTTTCGCAAAAATAGTAGGTGTTTTCCACATGCCGAAGGTGCATGTAACAGGTATTCATGAGTCAGCTTATGTAGCAAAATCAGCAGTAATCGGTGAGAATGTATCCATTTATCCTTTCGTATACATAGGGGAGAATGTAAGAATAGGTAATGGGGTTGTGATCTATCCTTTTGTATATATCGGCGATGATTCAACAATTGGTGACAGATGCATCATATATCCATCTGTTACAATTCTCGAAAGGACACGCATCCAAAATGATGTGATAATCCATCCTGGTGCTGTTATTGGCGCTGATGGATTTGGATTTATCAGAGAGGGTGGTGGTTATTTTAAATTTCCTCAAATCGGCAATGTAGTTATAGAGGATAATGTTGAGATAGGAGCAAACACCTGCATTGATAGGGCATCACTGGGAAGCACGATTGTGAAGAAGGGAACCAAAATAGATAACCTTGTCCAGATCGGTCACAATGTTGCTGTTGGTGAAAATTGTATAATAGTGGCCCAGGTTGGTATATCAGGATCGACTAAGATCGGTAAAAATGTTACCCTTGGTGGTCAGGTGGGTGTGCTGGATCATATAGAAATAGGGGATAATGTAACTGTTGGTGCACAATCGGGTATTACAAAAGATATATCACCGAATCAGGTAGTGAGCGGGCTTCCTCCGATGCCTCATAACGAATGGCTAAGATCCCAGATTAGCATAAAAAAGCTTCCACACATCAGGAAGACTTTATCAGAGCTGGAAAAAAGGGTGAAAATACTGGAAGAAAAAATCAGGATTCTGGAGGAAGAAGATGATGAATCTTAAAGAAATAATGGAGATCCTGCCTCACAGGTATCCATTTCTCCTTGTAGACAGGATTCTGGAAATCGAGCCAGGGAAGAGGATCCTGGGTATAAAAAATATAACAATAAATGAGCCCTTTTTTGAAGGGCACTTTCCATCACTCCCGATAGTTCCAGGCGTTATTTTGATTGAAGCACTTGCACAAACAGGCTGCATCCTTGCATATAAGAGCAGACCTGAAAGGGTACAGGGAAAGATTTTTCTCTTTATGGGGATGGATAATGTAAAATTTAGAAGACCTGTCCTCCCTGGTGATCAGGTAGCACTGGAACTGGTTCTACTCAAGGAAAAAGGAGATATATGGAAGATGAAGGGAACGGCATCAGTTGATGGAGCAGTAGCAGCTGAGGCTGAACTTATTGCCATGGTTACAGAAAAAGATGCTATTTTGCGAGGGAGGTGAGAAATAAAAATGTTAAAAATACATCCAACCGCAATTGTAAGTCCGAAAGCGGAACTGGACGATGATGTTGTGATAGGTCCATACTGTATAGTCGGAGAAAAGGTAAAGATAGGAAAGGCAACAGCTTTAAAATCACATGTGGTTGTTGAGGGAAATACTGAAATAGGTTTGGGATGCATTATATATCAGTTCGCTTCCCTTGGAACCCCTCCTCAAGATTTTAAATACAAGGGAACAGATACACTTCTTAAAATTGGTAACAATAACATTATCAGGGAATATGTAACAATGAATCCAGGAACAGAACATGGAGGAGGAGTTACACTGATAGGGGATAATAACTTTTTTATGATCGGGTGTCATGTTGCTCATGACTCCATAATTGGAAACAATGTTATAATGGCAAATGCTGTTTCTCTTGGTGGGCACGTTATAATAGAGGATCATGCAATAGTTGGTGGACTTTCCGCTATTCATCAATTTGTAAGAATTGGAGCATATGCAATGATAGGAGGTCTTTCCGGAGTTTCACAGGACATTCCGCCCTATACAATAGCAGCCGGAAATAGAGCAAAATTATATGGGATAAATATTGTTGGTCTGAGGAGACATAAATTTCCAGAAGAAACAATCAATCAAATAAAGAAGGCATTTAAAATCATCTTCAGGGAGAAGTTACTGCTTGAAGAGGCGCTTCAGAAAGTAGAAAGGGAAATACCATATGTGCCCGAGGTGAGGCATATGGTGGAATTTATAAGAAAGTCAAAGAGGGGGGTTGTAAGATGACAGAGAGGATGGGATTGATTGCTGGTGATGGAAAGCTTCCCATTATATTTGCAAGGGAGGCAAAGAGAAGGGGCATAGAGGTGATCGGGATTGGTCATATCGGGGAAACAGATATTTCTCTTGAAGGAGAGGTGCAGAGGCTTCACTGGGTGAGAATAGGGGAGGCGGGAAAGATAATAGAGATACTCCTCAAGGAAAAGGTAAATAAGGCGATTATGCTTGGCAAGATAATAAAAACAAGGATGTTTGAAAAGATATACTTTGACGAATTAGGCTTGAGGATATTCACAATGATAAAAGACAGGAAGGACGATTCCATTCTCAAGGCGATGGCATCGGAGATGGAAAAAAGGGGGATATATATGCAAAATTGCCTTGAATATCTGGAGGACTTTATCGTCCCTTCTGGATGTCTAACAAAGAGAAAGCCAACGATAGAAGAGATGGAAGATGTAACATTTGGATGGAGCATGGCAAAGGAGATTGGAAGGCTGGACATAGGTCAGAGTGTGGTTGTAAAGGCAAAAACCGTTGTTGCAGTTGAGTCCATTGAAGGGACGGATGAGGCAATAAGAAGAGGTGGTATTCTTAGCAATGGCGGATGTTGTGTCATTAAGGTAAGTAAACCCCAGCAGGACTGGAGATTTGATGTACCTGCTGTTGGAGCGGAAACGGTAAAGGTAATGGCAGAAGTGGGGGCAAGGGTGCTTACACTGGAGGCGGGAAAAACAATCATGATTGATAAGGATGAGACTGTTCGCATTGCCGATCAGAATGAAATTTCTATAATTGGTATCAACGGGGATGTTGAATGGTGATCAGAGCTGCTGTAATTGGAGTAGGATTCCTCGGGCAGTTCCATGCTGAAAAATATAGAAGAATAAACAATGTTAATCTTGTTGGTGTTGTGGATATAGACAGGAAGAGGGCAAAGGAAATTGCTGAAAGATTCAAGACGAGGGCATTTTATGATTATCACGATATTATCGGAAAGGTAGATGCCGCAAGCGTTGTTGTTCCTGCAAATTATCACTATGAGATAACAAAGGATCTTTTAGAAGCAGGTATCCATGTTCTTGTGGAAAAGCCGATAGCCTTAAATCCCGAGGAGGCCGATGAACTGATAAGGATTGCGGAAAGGAAGTCACTGATTCTTCAGGTTGGACATCTGGAGAGGTTTAATCCTGCAATAGTTGCAATTTCAGATAAACTGAAAGATCCAATCTTTATAAGGGCAGATCGTCTTGGACCATATACCTTTCGTGGAACGGATGTCGATGTTATCCTGGATCTTATGATTCACGATATAGATCTGATTCTAAGTATTGTTAATTCCAACCCTGTGGAGATAAGCGCAGTGGGTTTTCCTGTATTAAGCGATAAAATCGATATAGCCAATGCCTGGATTGAATTCAGCAATGGCTGCATCGCAGATATAACAGCAAGCAGGGTTTCATTTAAAAAGATAAGAATGTTCAGGATATTTCAGAGGGGTTCCTACATATCCCTCGATCTCGGCTCTCGAGATATATCCATTTTTACAAAGGGAAATGGAGAGGGGATGGAGGCAATAGAAGTTAAGAAGATACCTGTTGAAAACACGGATCCCCTTGAAGAGGAGATAAGGGCCTTCTGTCATTGCATAAGAACAGCCGCAAAGCCACCTGTTTCGGGTGAGGATGGAAAGAAGGCGCTTCTCCTTGCCCTATCCATTAAAGAGGCAATAGAAAAATTATGGATTCATAAAAGGCTGGATAAGGGTAGGTAATGGAAAAGAAGAGCATAATGATTGTAACTGGTGAGGCATCCGGTGAACTCTATGTTTCACGGATTTTAAGGGAGATAAAAAAGACAAGGCAGGATCTCCATACCTTCGGGATGGGTGGAGATATGATGGAGAAAGAGGGGTTTGAGAATATTGCAAGCTATCACAAGATTTCTATTATTGGCATAATGGAAGTTTTTAAAAAGTTTCCCACAATTTTGAAGATCTTCTTTACCCTTAAAAATGCGCTGGTTGAAAGAAAGCCATCCCTGATTATGCTTGTTGATTTTCCAGATTTTAATTTGAGGCTTGGCAGGGTGGCGAAGAGACTTGGTATTCCCGTTTTATATTTTATAAGTCCACAGATATGGGCATGGAGAACAGGAAGGGTAAAGCAGATAAAGGAGATTGTTGACAGGATGATAGTTATACTCCCTTTTGAGGTTCCCTTTTATAGAAATCACGGTGTCGAGGTTTTTTATTGTGGTCATCCGCTTATTGAGATTATAGAGGAAAGAGAGAGAAGGGATATTTTAAAGGATCTGTCTTTAAAAGGGTATGAAACCCTAATAGCACTTTTTCCTGGGAGCAGAGAGGGGGAGATCAGGAATATTTTTCCCGAAATGCTAAAGGCTGCAAGGATTATAAGTGAGGCTATAAATGATGCAGTGTTTTTATTGCCTGTTGCTTCCGGGAGGGTTTCTCTGGGGCTGAGCGGGAATAATGATATTAATATTAGATTATTACCAAAAAGTTATGCTCATGACCTGCTTTCCATTTCAGATATCGCAATAATTACATCGGGAACAGCAACACTCGAGGCTGCAATTCTTGGGGTACCTATGGTGATAATCTACAGGTTTCCTGATTACTTTTACAGGATCGGGATAAGGATATTCAGAATGAATGTAAAGGACTATGGACTTGTGAATCTCATTGCGGGAAGAAGGATTGTTCCGGAGCTCATACAATTTGATTGTACTGGTGAGAAGATTGCCCATGAAGCCTTGAGAATTCTTAAAAATGCTGATATATATAATAAAATTAAAGATGATCTATCCGAGGCGAGAGAAAAACTTGGTGATAGAGGGGCTACTGAGAGAATAGCAAAATTGATATTAGAGATGGTTTAGAAATGGAGAATTACATAAGGCTTTTAAAATATGCTAAGCGATACTGGTTATATTTACTAATTTCATCAATTTTTATGTCTCTTGTATCTGGATTAACAGCACTTACTGCCTATCTTGTAAAACCTGTTCTTGACGATATCTTTGTAAAAAAAGACATAAATATGTTAAAGCTCCTTCCGTTTGCTATACTTGCAATATATCTATTAAAATCGGTCTTCGATTTTCTACAATCATATCTTATCTCCTATGCTGGGCAGGGTGTTATAAGGGATATAAGGCAGGATCTCTATTCTCACATTCAGGAACTGCCGGTTTCTTTTTTTAAAAAAACACCAGCAGGCGTTATACTTTCAAGGATAACAAATGATGTAAATCTCCTTCAGGGTGCTATTACAGATGCAATTACTGGTGGAATAAAGGATCTGTTCACCATAGTGGGGCTGGTTTTTGTTATTTTCTACATGGATTGGCATCTGGCAATAATGGCCATACTTGTATTTCCTGCAATTTTATATTTATTTTCAACATTCAGCGTTAGGTTGAGGAAAGTTTCCACAAAAAGTCAGATATCGATGGGGCGGCTCAGCAGCATTATAATAGAGGGAATATCTGCAAGCAATATCGTAAAGTCCTTCAATATGGAAGATTACGAGAAGAAAAGATTTTCCGATGAGAATAACAGATGCTTCAAACTCATTATGAAAGGAGCCAGGGTAAAAGCACTCTCCTCCCCTTTGATGGAATTCCTTGGAGGTCTTGGAGCATGCTTTATTATCTGGTTTGGTGGTTACAGGGTGATAAGTGGATATTCAACACCTGGTGAATTCTTTTCATTTATGGCAGCACTTTATATGCTTTATAAACCGATAAAGGATCTTAACAAGGTTAATAACAAGATTCAGGAAGGTATTACTGCTACAAACAGAGTATTCGAAATGATGGATACTCCATTAGAAATTGAGGAAAGAGAGAATGCGATTGATCTTGATGAAGAAATAAGGGAGATCGAGTTCAGGAATGTATCCTTTAAATATGAAGATAGATGGATTCTCAGGGATATAAATCTGGCGGTCAAAAAAGGAGAAATTGTTGCAATAGTGGGAGAGACGGGTGCTGGTAAAACAACACTTGTTAGCCTGATTCCGAGATTTTATGATGTAACTGAGGGTGAAATATTGATAAACGGAAGAGATATTAGGGATTACAGGATTAAATCCCTCAGAGATAAAATTGCCATAGTAACACAGCATACGGTTCTCTTCCATGATACAGTCCTGAATAATATATTATACGGCTCCAGGACAAAGGGCATAGAGAGGGTGATTGAGGTTTCAAAAATGGCAAATGCCGACGAGTTTATCTCGATGTTGCCTGATGGATATAATACAGTCATAGGTGAAAGCGGGATGAAACTTTCAGGAGGCGAAAGACAGCGCATTGCTATTGCAAGGGCTCTGCTGAAAGATGCTCCCATACTCATACTTGATGAGGCAACATCACAGCTCGATTTAAAGGTCGAGCTTGAGGTGCAAAAGGCAATCGAAAGATTGATGAAGGGTAGAACAGTCTTTATAATTGCACATAGACTATCCTCCATAAAGGATGCCGATAGAATTGTTGTTCTTGATGGAGGGAAGATTGTGGAAGAAGGCTCACATAATGAGTTAATTGCAAGAAAGCAAGTTTACTGGAAGCTCTATTCAATCCAATTGGAAAGATCATCCGTGGGAGTCGGTTAAAATTTGAGATCATGCCTCTTATAAGGCTCCTCTATCAATTTGGAATCTTCATAGCGGCATCATTCTGGTTACCTGTTTATATAATACCAGCCCTGATAAGGGGAAAATATAGAAGAGGAATAGAAGAACGATTCGGAATCTATCCGGAGGAGGTAAGAAGGATTTCTGAAGAGGGCAGACCCTTCTGGATACATGCTGTGTCTGTTGGTGAGATTATCTCTATGATACCACTTGTTGAATCTTTAAAAGATAGATTTCCTGATGTTCCCATTATAATAAGCACGATTACAGAAACAGGGAGGGATGTTGCTACACGTATAATGAAGAAGGATGCGGTGATATATTTCCCGATCGATCTAAGATCATGTGTAAGAAGGGCTCTCAGCATTATCAATCCCCGCCTTATAATAATTGCAGAAACTGAGCTATGGCCGAATTTCATGTGGGAAGTTGGAAAGACAAAAACGCCACTTTTTTTAGTAAATGGAAGGATATCCGATAAGTCTTATAAGAAATATAAATGGATAAAACCATTCCTCAGAGATTCTCTTCGTTCATTCTACGGCTTTTTTATGCAGTCTGAGCTGGATGCAGAAAGGATAATCTCGCTTGGTGCCCCTCCTGAGAGAGTGATTGTTTGCGGAAATGTAAAATATGACAGGGATATGAATAAGATCCCTGATGAGGAGATAGAAGCTATCAAGCATTCTCTACCTTTTATTGAAAAAGACACCATTATTATCGCCGGAAGCACACATAGAGGAGAAGAGGAGATAGTTATTGATGTTTTAAAGAGGCTTAAAGAAAAATACCCATCTTTAAAACTTATTATTGCCCCAAGACATCCTGAGAGAGTTAATGAGGTTGAGGAGATACTAAGGAAATCTAAAATCAGATGGAGAAGAAGAAGCAGCAAAGCGGGAGATGGAGATGTTGATGTTTTGATAATTGATACCATTGGTGAACTTTCAAAGATGTATGCTGTTGGCAAGATTATTTTTATTGGAGGAAGTCTTGTTCCTCACGGAGGGCATAATCCCATAGAGGCAGCAGTATACAATAAGCCTGTTATATCGGGACCCTGTACTAACAATTTCAGAGATATGTATGAGCACCTTTTGAGCTCAGGGGGAGCCATTATTATCAAGGATGGAGAGGAATTGCATGAAAAAATACTATACTTTCTTGAAAATGGAGATGCGCTGTTAAGAATGGGTTATTCGGCAAAAAAGTGTATCGAAGAGAAAAGAGGAGCAGTTAAAAAGATTATGGCATCTATCGAAAAGTTTGTTGTGAATGGTTAAATCCGTATATGAGATATTCACAAATTACATAGTGAGGGGAAGGGAGAATATCGTTAAGAAGATAATACTTTTTCCCCTGTTTCTTCTATCATTTCTTTACTATATTACCGTCAAAATAAGAGAGAAACTTTACAGGATGGGCTTTTTAAGAGAGAAGCATTTATCCTGTCCCGTTATAAGTGTTGGAAATATCGCAATAGGGGGATCGGGAAAAACAACGATAAGTATTCTTATCGCAGATTTTTTTTCAAGGAGGGGAAAGGATGTCTGCGTTGTTTGTAGATCCTTTAGCAACGCATTCCCCCGTGAATCACAGTTTGTTTCTATCCGGGGAAGGATTCTTCTGGATGTTCAATTTTGCGGTGATGAGCCCTATCTTATAGCATCACATCTTGAAAAGGGTTCGGTTATTGCCGGAAGGAGAAAATGGTGGTCAGCAGAGGTAGCATTGAGAGATGAAAAATTCGATCTCATTGTGGTGGATGATGGATACCAGCATCTCAAACTTCACAGGGACATCAATATACTTATTCTCACAGGGCGTGAATTGGACTCGTATCTTTTTCCAAGGGGTATTCTCAGAGAACCACTGAGCAGCACTGTAAGGGCGGATATTATACTGATAAACAAGTTGGCAGGAAATTTTTCTGATATGCACCATTACCTGAAAAGGAACTTTTCCGAAAAACCTGTTTTTACATTCTCCTACCAGATAAAAGGATTCCTGGATGCATCCTCAAAAAGGGTGCTTGAACCGGGCTCAATAAGAGGAGAGAGGGTTTTTCTTTTTTCATCCATAGGGGATGGTGGTTCATTCAGTGGACTCATTGAAAAACAGGGTGGTATAATTGAAGAGTTCGTTGAATTTCCGGATCACTATAGGTATAAAAAGGGTGATCTTGAACGCATTGTAAAAAGATCGGGAGGTCTTCCCTGTTTTACTACCGAGAAGGACTGGGTAAAGATTAAAGAATATTATTCTGGGGAGCCACGGCTTTTTATTACAATGATATCGCTCAATATAGATCCAGCTTTTCTGAACCTGATTGAGAGGTTGATAGATGGGGATAGGAAGAAGGGCAAGGAAAATAACTAAGAGGTTGAGAAAGACAAGGGTTGTCTTCTTTCTTGAATATCTATTTTTGAGGATAGTATTCTGGTTTTTATCAGTGATCCCTTACTCATCCTCCATAAAGATTGGTGCCTTCCTGGGAAGGATTATTTACTGGCTTGATCCTGCCCATAGATATATAGCTGAGGTAAATATAAGGTATGCCCTTCCTGAAATTGATGAAGAGAGGATCCGATTAATTGCACGTAAATCCTTTGAACATCTTGGGAAGATGATCTCGGAGTTTGCTCAACTGACCAGGATGGATATAAAGGATATCAGAAATCTGATGAGGTTTGAGGGATTTGAGATATATGAAAGGATTACATTCAATGGTAAGGGAGCGCTGGGGCTCACAGGGCATATCGGCAACTGGGAGATGCTTGCTGTGGTTCTATCATCACTTGGTTATCAAATAGGGTTTGTGGCGAGATCCATAGATAATCCATATATAGATCGATTCGTTAATAATATCCGATTGAGACATGGGGCAACTGTATTCAGAAAAAAGACCCCACTTAAGGGGATGGTGGACTTTCTCCGCAATGGTGGTTCTGTGGGAGTACTCTTTGATCATCATATATCCGTAAAAAAGGGTGGGATTGTTGTGGATTTTTTTGGGTACCCAGCTGAAACAAGCACAATCCTTCCAAGGCTTGCACTCAAGCTGGATCTTCCAATCATTCCGGTATTCTGCCTGAGGGAGAAGGATAATCAGGGATTTCTGATAAGGTTTCTTGAGCCGGTGAATCTCATCAGGACCGGGGATATAACAAAAGACATAATTGAAAATACCATAATATGCAATCGTGTTCTCGAGGATGTGATAAGGCAGTATCCTGAACAGTGGTTCTGGATACACCGTAGATGGAAAAATTACTTCAGGTCAAAAGGGATTAAATATTGAAATTAAGGGATCTTTCAGAGACGTCTCCAGTGAACAGTGCCGTTTTTCTTGACAGGGATGGGACGATAAATGAGGAAGTTGGTTATATTGATAGCAGTGAGAAGCTGATAATCATACCCGGAACTGTGGAGGCTATAAGGAGATTAAATGAAAGGGGTATGAAGGTGATAGTTGTAACGAATCAGTCAGCTATTGCAAGAGGGATCATTACAGAGGAGGATTTAAATGAGATAAACAGCGCACTTACCGAGAAACTTTCAATGGGTGGTGCCTTTATCGATGCCATATACTACTGCCCCCATCATCCAACAGAGGGGAAGGGTGTTTACAGGGTTGAATGTGAGTGCAGGAAACCTGGAACAGGGCTTCTTATTCGAGCATCCTATGATTTTGGTATCGATTTAAGAAAATCCTATGTTGTAGGTGATACCATTACAGATATAATTATGGCTAAAAAGGCTGGTGCAAAAGGTGTGCTCGTCCTTACAGGTCATGGAAGTTCTCATTTAAATATGCTCAGAAATGTTGGGGAAACAGGAATGCCAGCATATATTGCAAAAGATATCAGTGAGGCAGTGGACTGGATAATAGAGGATTCAGAAGGAGGGTAGAATGTCCATCGATAAGGAATTACTTGAAATTCTGGCATGTCCAAAATGTAAGGGAGAAGTAAAACTTACAGAAAAGGAGGATGGGCTTGTCTGTGAAAGCTGCAGGCTCATCTATCCCATAAAGGATGATATCCCTGTAATGCTCATTGATGAGGCAATAGAATTACAATCTTGACATTCAACTTGTACTGAACAATAATTAATTACATTTCCAATACCCAATCAGGAATAAATTTATGAAAGGAAAATTTCTCTCAGTCGCTTTCATTCTTTTTATCATATTCACAGGTTGTTCAGATATGTCTCATCGAGGAATGGTTTATGACAGAGAGACTCATAAATGGGTCTATGTGGAAGAGGAGGCTCTGAGTCCGGAGGAGGCTATGGAGGAAGAAAGAAGGATTGAGGCAGAGAGGGTAAAGGAACTCGAGAGACTCCGGGAGCTCTCCATCCCGGCTGAGGCAGGCGCATACAGGATTGGACCAAATGATATACTTACCGTTGTTATTTATAAATATCCGGAGCTAACCAGAAGTGTTACAGTAAGGGATGATGGGAGTATATTTCTCCCCCTTGCAGGTCCTGTTAAAGTTGCTGGTTTTACTATTTCTGAAGCTCAGGCAAGGATAACGGATGCCTTTGCAAAGGTCATACAGAACCCACAGATCAGTGTCGAGATTGAGAAATATCAGAGCAGGAGGTTTTATGTCCTTGGTGCAGTAATGAAACCTGGTGTTTATCCCCTTGACAGACCAACAACAGTTGTTCAGGCATTGAGCATTGCTGGAGGTATAGCTGAAAGTGCAAAATTGTCTGAGGCATATATGCTCAGGGAAAACAGGGTTGTTCCTGTAAATTTTCAAAGGCTGCTTGAGGAAGGCGATGTGAGATATAATATCTATCTTTCCGACAATGATGTTATCTATATACCGAGTGCTATTGATCAAAAGGTTTTTGTCCTGGGGGATGTAAGAAATCCGGGGGTTGTTCCCATAGTAATGGGAAGGCTTACCCTTGCAGAGGCAATAGCCCGATGTGGGGGTTTTGCACTGGGCGCAAGATGGGATAACCTGAGGATTATAAGGGGAGGTCTCAGGAATCCAAAGTTAATCAGGGTAAATTTTGAGCGGGCACTTGATGGTGATGTGGCCTATAATTTCCTCTTAAAATCCGGTGATATTGTATTTGTATCTGATACGGTCCTTGGCAAGTGGAATAAGATCCTGCAGCAGTTGCTACCAACACTGAGTGCGATCCTCACTGGAGGAACTGTGGCACAGATAAGCAGATAGGGTCTTAGATGAATGAAGCATTAGAGGAAAAAGAGGTTCACCTCCGTGATTACTTATTTGTTCTTCACAGAAGAAGGTATTTAGTTATCATTTCTTTCCTTGCCATATTTCTCTTTACCCTTATCTTTTCCCTCTTCAGAACACCTGTTTATGAGGCAGAAACAACAATCTACATCGAAGAAGGTTCAAAATCAGGGGGCTTTCTTGGTGATATAGGTCTTCTTGGACCGGGCTCAACAATCGGTGCCGAAATAGAGGTCATAAAGAGCAGAAGCATTGCGGAGAAGGTGGTTGGGGATCTGGGGCTTGATGTGCAGATATATGATGATCCTTATCCCTCCCTCTTCAGCATGATGATCTTTGGAAAGGGTTATAAAGCAGGAGATATTGAAGGCAGGAGGATTAAATCAATCTATATCCATCCAGATGGTTACTATGAGATATTTCAGCTAAAGCTTTCACCAGTTATCAGGGCGAAGGAGTTGTATATTGAGTTTATTAACGACGATGGAGGGTTTGTTGTAAAGGATGAGAAGGGGCGTGAGATAGCAAAAGGGGAGTCAGGAAAACCCCTTGAGGAAAATGGTATCTCCCTCATACTGGTAAATTCTTCAACACCAAAGGGACACAGGATAAGGCTGAAGAAGATGGATTTTACAGAGGCAGCTGAGGAGATTCAGAAAAGGATAAAGGTTCAGAAGATGGGTGAAAGGGTTCCTGGTCCATCAACTGTGTTGAAAATTACCTATCAGGATGCTGATCCAGTAAGGGCGATGCATGTGGCAAATGCTATAGCTAAGGCATATCAAGAAAAGAGGATTGAAAGGAGGAGTAAAGAGGCACAGCAAACAGAGACATTCCTTGCAGAACAGCTTGAAAGGGTAAGGGAGGGCCTTGGGGCATCGGAAAAGAAGCTTGGTGAATTCAAGACAAAAGAGGGGATCGTGGAGCTCAGCAAGAGTGCAGAATCCCTTGTTGAGAGGATTGCAGAGCTGGAGAAGGATCGGGTTCTCATCTCCCTTGACTTAAGAAGTGCAAGGAATCTTTACAGAAGGCTTATTGAAAGTCAGGGAAGTAACAAGGAGTTTATCCTTTCCACTGCGGCAAGTTCTGATCCAATAATTGGACAGCTTGCCCAGACCTTATCACAGCTTGAGGTAAAGAGACAGGCAATGCTTCAGGAATTTACGGAAAGGCATCCAGAGGTTGTTGCAGTTGATTCACAGATAAAAGAGCTCAAAAACAGAATACTCCTTACAGTTAGGAATTCCATAGATGGATTGGAGAAGAGGCTGGAGACTATTGAAAATGCAATAAAGGAAAATGAGTCAAGCCTAAAGAAACTTCCAGGTGCTGAGAGGGAGCTTGCTATTATGACTCGTTCATTCAGGACGAATGAGGAGATATACCTTCTCTTGCTGAAAAAATATGAGGAAGCAAGGATTGCAAGGGCAGCAACTGTAGCAAATATGGATATAGTGGATTCAGCGATCCTCCCCCTCTTTCCTGTGAAACCAAGGTTAAAGATCAATCTCCCCCTCGGTGCATTGGTAGGTTTTATGTTCGGCTGCTTCCTTGCATTCTTCCTGGAATATCTGGATGATTCCATAAAGGATGAGGAAGATGTCAAAAATGCTGTTAACCTCCCGATCTTTGCTACGATCCCCCATGATTCAGCTCATGATGGAAGAAAAGCTGCCTTTTCCATCAGAAGGGAAAGGGGTAGGGAACGGAGGCTCATCTCACTGGATGACAGGAGATCAGTTGTTGCGGAGGCATACAGGTCATTCCGCACAAATATTCAATTCACAGGAATAGATAGAAGTGCAAAGAGCTATCTTATAACAAGCCCTGGTGGGGATGAGGGAAAGAGCACAATCACTGCAAATCTCGGGATAGTCTTAAGCACGCTTGGATCAAGGGTGCTTATCGTTGATGCTGACTTAAGAAAGGGGAGGCTTCATGAGATTTTTAAAATAAATAATTTACAGGGATTAAGTATAGTCCTTTCAAGTGATACAAGATGGGAGGAGGTTGTAAGGGAAACACAGTATGATGGGTTATATCTTTTACCATCAGGTCCACATCCTCCTAATCCATCTGAGCTTCTTGCATCAAGAAGGATGAGGGAGTTTATGTCCTTAGCAAGGGAGAAGTTCGATTATATCCTTTACGATTCCCCACCTGTTATCTTGGTGAGTGATGCATGTATTATCGGAACCTCTGTCGATGGGATATTTATTGTAGCAAGGGCTGGAAGAACAGGAAGGGGTGCATTAAGAAAGACAAGGGAGATGCTTCCCTCTCCACCATATAATGTTTATGGCGTGATTATCAATGATATGGAGTTTGTCCGATCCAGGTATTATGGCCATTACGGATACAGTTACTATTACTACGGTGAGGAAGATGGAAAAAAGGGTCTGATTTCAAGGATTCGGGGGAAACTAAGCAGAAAGTATTGATGGGGAATTTTTATGGATTATGGAGATATAGGGAACTTAAAATGGTATCTCATCCAGACAAAACCCAGGAAGGAAAAACTTGTCGAATCAAATCTATCCCGATTAATGATCGAATCCTATAGTCCAAAGATACGCGAAAGAAGGCGACATAATGGATCTTATGATTATGTGCTAAAGCCTCTCTTCCCGGGATATATATTTGCCCGATTTTCTATAGTCACACACTACAGGACCATAAAATTCATGAGGGGGGTAAAGGGTATTGTTTCATTTGGTGGGGTTCCCGCGGTTGTTGATAATGAACTGATAAGGACCATAAGGGCGAGGGAAAGGGATGGTGTTATCCATATCCATGAAAGGAGATGGAGAAAGGGTGAGGTTTTAGAGATTGTTGATGGTCCTTTCAGGAGTCTGACAGGTATCTTTGAAAGATACCTTAATGATAATGAGCGGGTGGAGATCCTTATTAACTGCATAAGGTTCAGTATGCGTGTGAATTTAAGAAAAGAATATTTAAGATCTCCGGTAATGAAAGGGAATACCACTTATTAGAGATTTTCCTTCCACAGTTATGAAAATAGTGGTTACAGGAGCAGGGGGACAGCTGGGAGCAGATCTTGTGAGATTTCTTAATGAAAGAGGTCTTGAGCCTATCACATTTAAAAGGGTTGATCTTGATATAGGGGATTATAATTGTATAGAAAAGAAGCTTTTGAATAACTCACCTGATGTTATAATAAATTGCGCTGCCTTTACAAAAGTAGATGATGCGGAATGTATGAGGGATGAAGCCTTCAGAGTAAATGTAATTGGGAGTGAAAACCTTGCAAATTTCTGCGGGAAGATCGATTGTATACTTGTTCACTTCAGCACGGACTATATATTCAACGGTAAGAAAAAAAGACCATACAAAACGGATGACCTTCCACACCCCCTGAATTTTTACGGATTCAGCAAATGGATGGGAGAAGAGCGGATCAAGAAGATGTATGGAAAGCATTACATCATAAGAACGAGCTGGCTTTATGGGATTCATGGTGATAATTTTTTAAAGAGGATTTATGATAGATACAGGTCGGGAGAAACCCTGATGGTTGTAAACGATCAGTTTGGTCTACCAACATATACCCAGACAGTTTGCAATGCTACATGGAATTTAATAAACATAAAGGCTCCTTTTGGCATATATCATATATCTGATCAGGGGGATCCAGTGAGCTGGTATGAGTTTTCTAAGGAGTTCTTCAGGATGATGGGGATTGAGTGCAATATAAAAGCTATTAGTATAAGAGATCTCAGACTCAAGGCAAAGAGACCGAGCTACTCTGTTCTTGATTCATCGCTCTATGAGGAAGTATGTGGGGTAAAACTTCCTCACTGGAGGGAGAGTCTCAGGCAATTTGTTTCGATTTTCAAAGGTGGAGCAGAATAATAACTGGAGGAAATTCCTGTGAAGGCACTGATTCTTTCAGGTGGAAAAGGAAAACGTCTCCGTCCCCTTACATACACCGGCCCAAAGCAACTTATACCTGTTGCAAATAAACCTATCCTTTTTTACGGGATAGATTCTATTGTTTCATCAAATATTAAGGATGTGGGAATTATTGTTTCTCCTGAAGGAAGGGAAGAGATCGAAAAGGCAGTCTTTGAGGGAAAAGAGAGACTTAAATGGGATTGCTCATTTACTTTCATTGAGCAGAGCTATCCAGGGGGTCTTGCACATGCAGTTCTTGTAGCTGAGGATTTCATCGGAAACGCACCATTTCTGATGTATCTCGGTGATAATCTTATAAAAGAAAATTTGAGGGTTTTCATAGATCTTTTCCTTGAGAAAAAACCCGAATCCCTTATTCTTCTAAAAGAGGTTGAGAATCCGGAAAGATTTGGTGTTGCAACACTGAATGAGAAAAATGAAGTGATTAAACTTATAGAGAAGCCAAAAATACCAGAAAGTAATCTTGCCCTTGTTGGTGTTTATATTTTTTCTCCATCCATATTTCACGCTTCCAGGTGTATAAAACCAAGCTGGCGCGGGGAACTTGAAATTACTGATGCAATACAATATCTGATTTCATGCGGAATGCCTGTTGTTGCACGGATTCTTGAGGGGTGGTGGCTGGATACGGGAAAGAAGGACGACATCCTCTACGCAAACAGGATCATTCTTGATGAATTCATTGAGAGAAAGATTATGGGGCAGATTAACGAGAGCTCTGTGGAGGGTAGGGTGACGATTGAAAAGGGTTCGATTATAAAGGGTTGCACCATAAGGGGACCTGTTATAATAGGGGAGGGTGCAGTGATTGAGAACAGTTTCATAGGGCCATACACAAGCATAGGAAGCAACTGTTACATAAGGAACTCATCTATAGAGCACAGTGTTTGTCTTGAAGGTGCGAGAATAGTTGATGTTCCTTTCAGGCTCGAGGATAGCCTGATAGGAAGAAGGGTGGTTATAGAAAAGGGGAAGAATATGCCTCAGGCCCACAGGGTTATTGTTGGAGATGACTCAAAAATAGAGCTTTGAATCAGATTCCAGAGATTAAAAAGGGCGGGTCTTACAAATGGAGAAATTAATCGAGGGTGTTCATATTCGAAATTTAAAGGTTATACCCGATGAAAGGGGCTACCTTATGGAAATACTTCGCAGTGACTGGCCTGAGTTTGAAAGATTCGGTCAGGTATATATAACTTCCTGCTATCCAGGAATAATAAAGGGATGGCATTATCATAAGAAACAGACGGATAATTTTGTTTGTATAAAGGGGATGGCGAAGGTTGTTCTATACGATGCAAGGGCTGATTCCCCTACATTCGGTCTAATAAATGAATTCTTCATTGGTGAGAGGAACCCTGTCCTTATAAAGATTCCGCCACTGGTTTATCATGGATTTAAGGCTGTAGGGGGAAGTGAGGCTGTTATTTTAAACGTGCCAACGGAACTCTACAATTATTCAGATCCTGATGAGTACAGGGTTCCTTTTAATGATCCTTCTATTCCTTACAGCTGGGAGGTAAAACAGCGGTGAGAATCCTTGTAACAGGGGGGATGGGATTCATCGGATCAAATTTTATAAGATATCTGTTGAGAAAATATGACTACACAATAATAAACTATGATGCACTGACCTATGCAGGAAATCCTGAAAATCTAAAAGATATAATCTCTGAGAGGTACGCTTTCTATTATGGCCGTGTTGAATGTATTGAAGAACTTATGAAAGCTGCGAGAGATGTTGATGCTATTGTTCACTTTGCGGCAGAAACCCATGTTGACAGATCCATAGAGGATCCTTCTCTTTTCCTTAAGACAAATGTGCTGGGCACATACTCAGTGCTTGAGGTAGCAAGAAAGTTAAGGATTAAAAAGGTTGTTCATGTTTCTACGGATGAGGTATACGGGAGTCTTCCAGATGGAGAGTATGCTCATGAAGATTCACCATTCAGTCCCAGCTCTCCCTATGCTGCGAGTAAAGCTTCAGCTGATCTTCTTGCCTTCAGTTTCTTTAACACATATTTTTTGCCAGTATCTATTGTAAGACCATCTAATAATTTTGGTCCCTTCCAGTATCCCGAAAAATTCATACCACTTGCCATAACCAATATTATTGAAGGACTTCCTATCCCTGTATATGGAGATGGAAGGAATATAAGGGACTGGCTCTATGTAGAGGATTGCTGTGAAGCGATTGATCTTGTGTTGCACAGGGGAAGTCCTGGGGAGGCTTACAATATTGGTGCAGGTTATGAGCTCAGAAATATCGATGTTGTAAGAAGAATTGTCAACATACTGGGAAAGGGCGATGACTTCATAAAGTTTGTGGAGGACAGACCAGCCCATGATTATCGATACTCCATGGATTGTCGAAAGATAAGAGCTCTTGGATGGAGTCCGCGGCTTAATTTTGAAAGGGGTCTTGAAAAGACTGTATCATGGTATGTGGATAATTATGGATGGTGGAAGGCTATAAAAGGAAGAATGGCGAGAGAAAAGGCTGGATACTGGAGTTTGAGCAGATCCTGATGCTTAAGAAGCCCCCCTTTCTATGTATAAAGGACAAAAATACACTTATTCTTTTCCTGATTATTTTTCTTATCCTTTGCTTACGAGATCTCAACGCATCCGAAGAATCCAGCAGCGAGACAGAAGATTATTACATTGGAAAATTAGCTATAGAAAGGGTAAATATTTTTGATACATCCAAAAAGGATGAAGATACACCACTATTCAGACTCATCAATCGCCTTCACTTTCTTACAAAAGAGGAGGTTATAAAAAGGGAGCTACTATTTAAAGAAGGGGATAGGCTCGATGATGAGCTTCTTAAAGAAAGTGAGAGGAATCTCAGATCATTGGGTATCTTCAAGGAAGTGAGTATTGCGAAATCAGTGAGATATGGGGAGAAGCAGGATGTAGTGGTGAAAACACATGATTCCTGGACAACAAGTATACTTATCGGGATCGGGGGGATTGATGGGATTGACCTTACACTTGCCGGATTTGAAGAAAAGAATCTTCTTGGTTACGGGAAGTATGTAGCATTGCGTTACAATAAATCAGAAGAGAGGAGATATTATACAATCTCCTACAGTGACCCGAGACTTTTTGGAAATTTTTTAAACCTTGATACAAGTTATTCAAGATTGAGTGATGGGAGACTTTTAACATTTTCTCTGATAAGACCTTTCTATGCCCTTGGGAGTGAATGGTCCGCAGGTATATCCATAAACTCTCGGGAGCTTGATCTTCCTATTTACAGGGAAGGTGAAAAGGCATATGAGCTACATACCAAAAGCAAAACCTCGGAGCTCTTTTACGCACATCTTTTAAGTTATGAGAACAATGTGCTGTCAAGAATTAAGGCATTTTACCGTTATGAGGATTCATCTTTTTCTCCAGATGGGGCAGTTACCGCTGAAAATATACCTGTTGATAGATTAATAAGTGCACCGGGTATTGGATTTCAGAGGATGGTGGTGGATTATATAAAAGCCGACCATATTAACAAATTTGAAAATGAAGAGGATTTTAATATGGGAGGCGACCTCAACTTATCTGCTGCTTTCTCCCTGGAGTCTCTGGGTGCAAAGATCGATGAAGGGATCTTTAATGGTTCTTACTCCTTCGGATTCAGACGAAGTGAGAGTTCCTTTGGCATTGGTTTATTATCTGTGAATTTTCGAACCCCTGGCAGAAATATAAGAAATGGAACAGGATCATTTGATATCAGATTTTTTGAAAGGTCTCTTCCCCGGCAAACGCTTGTATTTCACTTAAATATCACAAAGGGATGGAATCTTGATAAAGACGTCCAGTTTACTCTTGGGGCCAATTCGGGTCTCAGGGGTTATCATAGTAATCAGTTCACAGGAAACAGGAAGTTTCTTTTTAATATTGAAGATAGGGTTTTCATAAAAGATGATTTTCTCCATATAGTTTCCATAGGTATTGCACCCTTCTTTGATATGGGATATGTATGGGATAAGAAGGAGAACTTAGATCTATCTGATGTGAAGGCAAATATTGGGATAGGACTTAGACTTGGTTTTACAAGATCATCAGTGGGGACAGTAACAAGATTTGATGTTGCATATGCATTAAATGATCCAGGTAAAGGAAGAAACAGGTGGGTTTTTATTATTTCCACATTACCGCCATTTTAATAAGTATATTTCTTCTTTGTTTACTATTTAATAAACAAAAATCTTGAAAATATATAACCAGGAAGTTTATATTTAATAAACTTTCGCATTATAAAAAATATGAGAAAGAAACAGATTGGTATGTACCTAAGCTTAACCAGAAGATCTTTTTTAATTTATTTCGTATGTTTTCTAATTCTAACGGATGCAAGAATAGCGAGTTCCTATTATTATTCATCAACCAATATTACCATCGATAGCTGGATCTACACGTATATAGAAAAGATTGAAGCCTTTGGATTGGTTGACAGTGTTCTTTATGGCACAAGACCTTTCACCAGGATTGAGGCTGCAAGGATCCTTTCAGAGGCATTAAAGAGAAGGGAGCAGATGGGGAGAATTAATCATCCCGCAGATAGGATATTGAAAAGGCTTGAAAGGGAATTGCGTGATGAGCTTTTAATCACGGGATACAGGAAAGGAGATTTGCAGTCATTATATATAAAACCGCTTGAGGAGATGGAGCTTAGGTTTATTCACATATCGGGTAAGGAGAGGAGATTCTTTTCACCCACTGCAACAGAAGGTTCACCACTTGTTGAAAATAACGAGGGTATTGTTTACGGTGAGGGAAGCAATCTTCAATGGAGGTATGGATTAAGATTTCAGATAACAGAGCCCTTTTCCTTTTATGTAGAACCACTGATGATCATTAATGAAGAAGATGATGGAAGGGATAATGACTGGAGGTTGCACAAAGGCTATTTGAAATTCACGCTATTCGGGGTTGAACTGGAGGTAGGGAAGGATAGCCTCTGGTGGGGGCAGGGATATCACGGCTCACTGATAATGAGCAATAACGCAGAACCATTCAGGATGATAAAGATCGAGACCCCCTATCCCTTTATCCTTCCCTCAATTTTTTCCTACCTTGGATGCATGAAAATTTCTGGTTTCATTACCAAGTTGGATAAAAACAGACCCATTGATGAACCGAGGATGCTTGGGTTCAGGGTGGATCTTAAACCCCACCCCCTTGTTGAAATCGGGGCTTCAAGGACGATTATCTTTGGGGGGAGGGGAGCACCTCATATAGACCTTACCGAATTTCTAAAGATTCTAAGAGGGACGAATATATCAGGTGGTGCGGATACCAGTAATCAGATGGCAGGTTTTGACTGGCGATTGAGAATTCCCTATCTCAGAGGGTTAAATATTTATGGAGAGCACATCGGTGAGGATGAAGCAGGGAGTTTTCCATCAAAATTCGGGCACCTGATCGGTCTCTATATCCCCAGGCTGGATAGTTCGGGAAATTACGATCTCAGGATAGAATTTGCAAGGACCCATACTGTCTTTTATGCCCATGGAAAATGGCCGTATACCTATAGGGGTCTGCTCATGGGACATCATGCAGGAGGGGACTCGGATGATCTTTTTGTCAGGTTTGGATGGGGAATTTCTGAAAGGATTCAGGGATCGCTGCTCTATGATTACCAGAAAAGAGGGAGGAGCTTAAGGGATAGTGAAAAAGGGAATGAGTTTGCCATAGAAATTAAGTTAGATACGGGAAAGGGAAGTATGAATATTCAGTTTGGCACCGAACGCATAGAAAATTTCAATTTCAATGGATCAAGCAGAACCAATGGGAAAATTACCCTCGGTTTTACCATCGATCTTTAACTATTCGCTTGAGTCGCATAAATTGACAGCTTCACATATTCTGTTAAAATTTACTTAACCCGGGGCGGATGTGATGAATACAGATAAAGCTGAAAAAGTCCTTATTATAAGAATGAGTTCACTTGGCGATCTTGTTCATTCCCTTCCTGCACTGCATGCATTGAAAAAGGGGATAAATTGTGAAATAACTTTTATAACAAATAGTGAATATGCTGATTTTGTTAAATGTTTTGAAGATGTTAACAGAGTGATTGCTTTTAACAGGAAGAATTTTATTAGAGGCCTCATGGAGCTATATCGTAATATAAAAAATGAGCATTTCGATCTTGTTATAGATTTACAGGGTTTACTTAAAAGCGCGATTATACTATATCTTGCTGCATCCCCGCGAAAAATAGGTCCTTCATATCACAGAGAGTTATCTCATATATTTTATCATGAAATTTCCGGAAGAAGGGATATGAACAGGCATGCTGTGGAAAGGACATTTGATGTTGTAAAGTACCTCGGCATAGATTATGGCAGGAGGGAATTTCATCTTACATTCCCACCGGCAAGGTTTGAGATTCTCCGGGATAGAAGAAACATTGCAATTATTGGTGATGCAAGATGGCAGAGCAAGATATGGCCATATGAGTATTTTGTGAGGCTTGCCTCGCTTTTGATAAGGGATGGATTCAATGTATATCTTCTGGGTTCATCTGAAGGATGGAAAAATGCGGCAGCATGTTTCCTTGATGGTGGTGCTAATAACCTTATCGGAAAGACAAGCCTTGTGGAGCTTGGTTCTCTGCTAAAGCATATGGACCTTGTTGTATCCAACGATTCAGGACCCATGCATATCGCAGCAGCCCTTGGAGTGAGGGTTGTAGCACTTATGGGCCCAACCGATCCTGTAAGAACGGGACCTTATGGGGAAGGTCACCTGGTTTTTTCGGGAAGGGCATCGTGTGCTCCATGTTTCAGAAGAAACTGTCCTGATAATGTGTGTATGAAGAAAATAAGTCCCGACGAAGTTTACAAGGCAGTCATAGAAATGATCTGAGTGCGGTCCTGAGGGGATTAGATTCATGTTTTTGAGGAATGACAGGATGAAAAAAATACTTATACGGGTTCCAAACTGGATTGGCGATGCTGTTATGTCGCTTCCGGCGATCACTGCAATCGGGAATTCATTTAAAAATGCGGAAATCTTTATTCTTGCCAGGTCATGGGTCTCGCCGATATACATAAACAATCCATATGTAGATCGTATTGTTGAGTATAGATCAGGCGATATTCATAAGGGCATAATGGGGAGGATGAAGCTCATAGGAGAAATGAAAAAAGAGGGCTTCGATGCTGCCTTCCTTCTTCAGAATGCCTTTGATGCTGCTTTAATAGCATTCCTCGCTCGTATACCGATAAGGGTTGGATACGCAACTGATTTAAGGGGTTTTCTATTGACCCATCCCATAAAGAATCCAGGGAAGAAAAGGATGCATCACATGCATTACTACCTTGAGATGTTAAGAAAGAGCAATATTGTTGATGTAACAAATTGCAATTATCCCGCAATACACTTAATGGAAGAAGAATACAGATGGGCCGATCAATTTCTATCGATGAACGGAATTGATACGGAAAAATCGGTAATTGGAATAAATCCTGGTGCGTCCTATGGTCCTGCAAAAAGATGGTTTCCTGAAAGATTTGCTGGGGCTGCAGAGGAGCTTTCACAGATTCTCAATGCCTCGGTAATCCTTTTTGGATCAAAAGAGGATGGTGAGGTTTGCAGGAAAATATCGGAAAATCTTAGATGCAGAAATATTGATCTTTCAGGGAAAACAAATCTAAGAGAATTGATCAGTATTATTTCCCGCTGCACGCTTTTCATTACAAATGATACGGGACCCATGCATATCGCATCAGCTCTCAATATCCCTGTTGTTGCTATTTTTGGATCAACTGATCCTGATTTAACAGCACCTGTTGGAAACCATGTATCCATTGTTAGAAAAAAGGTCGAATGCGCACCCTGTTTTGAAAGATATTGCAGAAGAAACTTTGAATGTATGGATAATATAAATGTTTCAGATGTTGTTAAAGCATCTCTTAGTCTTCTTCAAAATGCGAAGTAGCAATTCGATGAAAATAGGTATAGTAATAAAGGAGTTCACATTAAAAAAGGGTGGAGTTGAGAGATATGCAGTCAATATTTCGAAAATACTCGCTGATCAGGGATATGATGTTAATATATTCACATCATTCTATGAAGGGATTCCGGATAAAAAAATGAAATGCCATAAGGTTCCTCTGCTAAGAAATCCATCCATTCTCAAGATAGTTTCATTTCCTCTTTTTTGTAGATGGATTATGAAAAAGAAGGTCCTTGATATAACTTATGCACTTACACCACTTTATCCTGTTGATATTTATAGAATTGGGGAGGGTTTGCATATAGATGTTTTAAGATACAGATACAATTCAGGTAAAATCAAACTATCAAAGCTTCTAAATCCGAAACATCTCGCAATCCTTTACCTGGAAAAACAGATCTTCAGAAGGAATAACTTTAGAAAGATTGTTTGCAACTCTAACATACTTAAGGAAAGAACAGTTTATAATTACGGTGTTTCTCCAGATGACATTTCTGTTATATATAATGGGATCAACACAGAGATATTTAATCCGGATGCGCAGAGATATCGTTTGCCAATAAGAAGATCAATGGGAATAAGTGATGAGGAGTTTGTTATTCTTTTTGTTTCAAATGACTTTTACAGAAAAGGTCTTTCAAGAGCGATTGATGCAATTTACGATTTCAGTAAGCATTTCCGAAAAAGGTGGAGATTTGTTGTTGCAGGGAGGGATAACCCATTCCGCTATATTAAGAGGGCAAGGGAGTATGGTATTGACAGACACATTATTTTTACAGGGATGAGAACGGATATTGAGAGGCTTTATGGAATGTCTGATGTTCTTCTTTTGCCCACGCTTTATGATCCATTTGCCAATGTTGTTCTTGAATCAATCGCATGCGGAACGCCTGTTATAACAACAAGGATAAATGGTGCCTCAGAAATTATAGAAGATGGAAAAACGGGATTTGTTATTGATGGCAGGAAGGATGAGATTGTAAGTGCACTGATGAATGTAAGCGACGGAGGGCTTTTGGAATTAATGAGGAAAAAATGCAAGGAGGAGAGTAGAAATTTTACGATTGAAAGGCATGTTGAGACGCTTCTAAAGCTATTTTCAGAGGTTATTGAATCCCGGACAAAAGTATCATGAATTCTACTGAAGGAATTATTTATATCAATCAGATTTATATAGTTAAGAAGTATCTTGATGAACTTAAAGGAATGGGGCTTCTTTCCTTTGAGGAAATATCAGGATATTCTAAGGGCGTAAAGGTAAAGGATACAGGGGAAAGAAAGATATTCAGGATTTATTCTGCTGATGGAAGGGTGCGCTTTTATCTTAAAAAACATTCCTCTCGATCATGGTTATTCTTGATTTTCAAAAGGAATGAAGGTGATGGCGGCTGGAAGGAGTGGAAAAACATATTGATGATGAAGGAAAAGGGGATTCCTGTTGTTGATCCTGTGGCTTGCGGTATAAGGAGGAAGAATGGATGTGTTGAGTCCTTTACATTAACTGAGAATCTTGATGGTTATAAGAGATTGGAAATATATATGGCCGAGAATTTTACTGGCAGAAAATCAGCAGAAAACGTGAAGGAAAAGAGGGAAATAATAAAAGCTGTTGCCCTTCTCACAAAAAAAATGCATGAGGAAGGTTTGTGTCATGGCGATTATTATTTAACCCATCTGATGATAAGAAGGGATAATCATATAGGTCATGATATAAAACTTATAGATCTTCAAAGGGTGAGAAGAAGAACAGGAAGAAGGGTTATAAAGGATCTTGCATCCATAAATTTCGCGTCGAAATCCACATATTTGACATCATCTGATAGAATGAGGTTTATAAAATACTACCTTGGAAAGCAAAAGCTGGATTTAAAGGATAAGCATTTCATTAAGAGAATAATTAAAAAAACAGAAAAGATAGCACGTCATGATGTTAGTGTTTCTATAAGAAAGGCCAGGGAACATGGAAAAATCTCAATTCCTCAAGCCAATGTATCAAAAATACTTTTCATAGAAAATGTAAATATAGGCGATCTTATAAATGCAACACCTGCAATTAAGGCAGTGAGGGAAAGGTTTCCATATGCAAGGGTTGATGTCCTGATCTCAGATAACCTTTCAGAAATAGTGAGATGCATACCTCTTTTTGACAGGATATACTCATATTCAAAATATTCAAGCGGAAAGCACAGAAATAAATTTGAACATATGATAAAACTCTGGAGGCTTTTTTTCAATTACATCAGAAAAGAGAAATACGATATTGCAATAGCAACAAGAACAGGTTCCTCACCTTCAACAGCATTTAAAGCCCTTTTAACAGGTGCAAAGTACAGGATTGGCTCAGCAACAGGGAACTGGAGATGGAAGAGATGCTGGATGGATTGGGTATGGACAATAGGTGTTAAACCTTCAAAGACAATCAAACATGAGATAGAGCGATGCTTTGATATTGTTGAGGTAATTGGGGTTGATAGGGAGAAAGCGGATAAATCACTGATTCTGGTTATAGATGAGGAGTATATCAAAAGGGCAAGGGAGTTCTTACGATTCTGCGGGATTTACGAAAGAGATTTTGTTCTTATCCATATAACGAGTCGTCATCCAAGGAACAGATGGAGTGTAGAGAAATTTGTAAAACTAAGCAGGGAGATGATGATTAGATATGATAAAAAAATAGTCGTCACTTTTGGACCACAGGATATCAAGAAGGCGGAATGTATTGCAAATGAATGCGGGGGCAATTGTTTTATCTTCAGAACGGATAGCATCCTTCAGCTTTGCGGGATAATAAAGGAAAGCCCTCTGTTTATAACAACAGAGGGTGGACCAATGCATATCGCTGCTGCCCTTGGGACGCCAACAGTTGCCATATTTGGTAAATCACCGGTTGAGCTGTGGAGACCATGGGGTGAGGGTCATGTTGTAATAAAAAGGGGTGATAATGCAGAGACTGTTAGTGTTTATGATGTGCTTGAGGGGATAGAGAAAATGAGGGAAAGTGCAAATCGTCGATTATCTAAAGCCAAATGAATTGCGGTTAAATCATGAGAAAGAAAATACTGATAAGTTTTTACAAAATTATATACAGATTATATAACCTCTTTTCTCAGAAACGATCAGAATTAAGGCCAGAAAATATAAAGAGGATTCTTCTTGTAAGCACTACAGGCATAGGAGACACACTGCTCAGCACTCCTGCGATAAGAGCAATGAGGGCTTCATATCCGAATTCTAAGATAGTTGTTCTTGTTGATGAACGGAGAAAGGAAGTTCTTGAGGGAAACGGTAACATAGATGAAATTATAGGATACAGAAGAGGAATTATAAAGTTTTTTTCGTTAATTTACAGGTTAAGAAGAATGAAGCCTGAGGTAGGAATAATACTTCATGGGAATGACCCCCATATTTTACCAATTGTATTTTTTTCAGGTGCGAAGATGATAATTTACCATCTAGAACTTACCCGTATGCCTTTTTTTATAACCCATCCTGTTCCGTTTAGAAGAGAGCTTCACACTATTGAAAAGAGGCTTGATCTTGTAAGAGCTATGGGAGCAGATACAGAAGATAAAGAACTTGAAATTCATATTCCCAAGCCTTGTTTCAAAAAGATTGATGATTTTCTTAAAGCATCAGGCTATTCAGGAGGATTGCTTTTTGGTTTTCAGCTTGGTGCAGCAAAACCCTATAAATGCTGGTCAGTTGAAAGATTTGCTGAGGTAGGAAGATATCTGGTGGAAAGATATAACGCTGCTATTGCTATTATTGGAGATTCAAAAGATAGGTATAGAGTGAAGAAATTTGAAGAAATTTTTGGATATAAATTTATTGATGCCTCTGGAAAGTTAACATTATCAGAGACAGCAGCACTCATAAGCAAGCTTGATATGTTTTTAACAAATGATACAGGACCCATGCATATAGCTTTTGCTCTCAAAACGACAACCATTGCACTTTTCTGTCCCACAGATTATAAAACAATAGGACCATATGGAAAGAATGAATCTGCTTTTGTTATAAGCAAAGATCGCCCATGTGATCCATGTATAACAAAGAAATGTAAAAAGCCATTTTGTATGGATCAAATAAGTGTGGAAGAGGTAATTGAGTTAGCTGATAAATTAATAAAGAAGAAAGAGGGATTCCAAGGCAATATTCAGATCCCACGGTACTGAATTTTTCTCGAGGGTTTCTGTTTTGCCGCAGGGAGATAAGCTATGGTGGACATTATAATTCCTGTCTGGAACGAATTGGAACTTACTAGAGCATGCATAGAGAGTATAAAGAGATCCACGAAAACTCCCTTCCGCCTAATAATTATCGATAATGGTAGTGAAAAAGAGACTCGAGAATATCTTGAGAATGTGAGAGATGACCCTGATCTTGATGTAATTCTTATTAGAAATGATTCGAATATTGGTTATTTAAAGGCAGTAAATCAGGGTTTGAAACAATCTGACTCAAAATACGTATGTATTTTAAATAACGATACAGTGGTTACGGACAATTGGCTTGATAAGATGGTTGATTTTGCCGAAAGGCACGATGATGTCGGATTGATAAATCCGGTGCTAAAGAAGAAAAGGACACCTTCTGCTCCAGATAATCTTGATAAAATTGTAAGGGAATTAGAATCAAGGAAGGGAGAATATATTGAGCTTGATCATTGTGTAGGGGCTTGTTTACTGATTAAAAAGGGTGTTATTAGAGATATAGGTTTATTTGACGATATTTACGGATTTGGTCACTGGGAGGATAACGATTATTCAAGAAGGGCACAAAAAGCAGGATATAAATGCATACGCTTACTGGATACATTAGTATGGCATTATGTGTCGAGATCATTTAATAAGATTGAGAACTGGAAATCATTATCCGAGCAAAATAAGAAAATTTTTTATGAGCGATGGGGTGAAGAGATTATTTTGATTTATCCATTTCCCGAAAGGCTTCCTATGGAGAGGGCAAGGTCAATACAATATATAAATACATGTTTTTCTCTCGCAAGAAATGGTGTAAAGGTTTATATGATTATTCCCGGGAATGAGGGTGATAGGAGAAGAATACTGGATTATTACGGGATTATAGATCATGAAAATGTATCTTTCGTGTTTCTTCCAGCTGTGAGGGTAAAAGTAAAAGAATTGGTAAGCGTTACGATAAATCATGTATTTTATCTTGGAAGTCTATTTTACATCTTGTGGTTATTAAGGAAATTGAGAAAAAGAGATGAAGAGAAAAAAATATTTATACTAACAAGACATCCAAAGTTAGCAAATTTCCTTTACAATTTTAAAAACTTAATCAAGGCAAAGTTTATATATGAAGTCCATGAAATATTCAGCGAAACAGCGGGAAGTAAGAAAAGGAAATTTCTTAAAATTGAGAATAAATTATTTAATAAATCAGATGGTTTAATAACGATAACTAACCATCTGAAAAAAGAATTAATGGAAAAATACGGTATAAGGAAACCAATTTCGGTCATCAGGGATGGAGTAAACATTAAACACTATAATAGGAAAGATGAATTCAGTGATGAAAAAGAAAGTATAGTAATATATATCGGTCAAACATTTCCGTGGAAAGGTGTTGATATATTAATAAGGGCATCAAAATACATAAAAGGAAATGTTGTTATAATCGGTGGGGAAGAGAAGAATCTAAAGGAGCTTAAGAAAATGTCTCAGGATTTAGGAATAGAGAATATTAGATTTATAGGATGGATCAAACCAGCGGATGTAAGAAAATTTTTAAACCAGGCATCAGTGGGTGTTATTCCTCTTAAAAGGGATACAATTTCGCAGTACTATACATCGCCTCTTAAGATGTTTGAGTACATGGCATGCGGTATTCCGATAGTTGCATCTGATCTTCCCAGTGTAAGAGAGGTTTTGAGGAATGAAGAGAATGCCATTCTTGTCGAACCTGATAATCCTATTGATCTTGCACAAGCTATAAACAGAATTCTTGATGATAAAGAATTAGCCAGAAGAATTTCAGAGAATGCATTAATGGATGTAAGAGAGTATTCATGGGATGAGAGAGCAAAGAGAATAAAAGATTTTATATTGAAAGAGATCTGAGAGTAGATGGATATCAAACATTTTGGAATAAACGGTTATAAAGGATTCTATAATTGCTCATATAAATGGATAAAAGAGTATATAAAAGAACTGGATAATATTTTTGCAAAAAGAGATATTAAGATCATTAAAGAAACTCCCGATAGGTATAATGGTATTCTGAAATGTTATAGAGAAGGAAAAGTGTATAAATTTCACATAAAATACGATGATTTTGCAAGAAAAATCAGCCTTGTTAAAATGGTCAGAAATCTATTTAAGAAGTCCAGATGTATGAATTCATGGGAAGTAGCAACAAGAATGATTAAACTCGGAATCCCAACGCCTCTTCCTATTGCTGCCGGAGAGAAAAGAAAAGCTGGCCTTCTCATAAGATCTTTCTATATCAGTGAATTCATAGAAGGAGCCATGAATATTTACGACTATTTTTTAAAGAATAAAAATCGTTGCAGGGATCTTACCAGCTGGAAGAATAGAATTATAAAGGATATCTCCTCTCTTATCGGAAGGATGCATAAGGCAGGAATAGCACATGGTGATTTAAAGAGGAATAATATTCTCGTAAGTGAAAATTATGAAGGAGGGTATAATCTTTTTCTTATAGATATTGAATCTGCCTCCATCCAGGGGGAGATATGCGAGAGTAGTCGAATAAAAGATCTCGGGAGGCTTTACAAGTCATTTATGGGTATAGCTTCAAATTATGAAATGATGAGATTTATAGCGGGATATTTTAGAAATGTAACAATTAATGGAAAAAAGAAACGGGTTATAATTGATAGGATAAAAAAGTCTGAGAACTAAATCAGCCAGGTACATGGAGTAAACATTATGGGACGGGATGAGGAATACATAAGACTGGCAATTGAAGAGATAAAAAAAGAAAATTATACTCACGCGCTGAACATCATTGAAAGAGCATTGAGAGAAAAATACTCTTCCGAACTTTCAGAATTGGAAAACAAAATCAGGTTAATTATAAAGCATACAATGAGTCCAGAAGATTATGAAAATTTCTATCAGAACTTATATAAAGAAAAATCAAGTCTACTTACGAGACTGGAAAGAAAAATAAGAACATGGATCGGAAAAAGAACAAGGAATCTTATCAAGAATACTGCGGAAAATCCAAGATATGAGCAAATTGAAAAAGACATTAAACATTACAATTTTAAAAATATTCTTGATGTGGGGTGCGGTGAAGGTCATTTTTCTATCACACTCGGTGCAAGAAATCCGGATCTGAACGTTACCGGTGTGGATATCGTTCAATATAATATAGATAAGGCAATAGAGCTCAACAAATTTAAAAATGTTAGATTTATAAAAGCCTTTGCAGAAGAAGTGGACAGGATATTTGAGAAGGACTCCTTCGATGTAGTGATGCTTTTTGAAATACTTGAACATGTCAGAAGTGTCGATGAAGTGCTAAAAGCTTCATTAAATGTTTTGAGAGACGGAGGTATGATTGCAGTTACTGTCCCGGATGGCATAAAGAATCCCGGTCATGTCAGATATTTTTCGGATGAGTTAATTTCAGATTATTTTGCCTGGAGGAAAGGATTCAGGATGGAGAGAATTTATCCTTTGGATACCCCAGTGAATGCGGAATCTAAATATTTCTGGAGATATATTACTTTTTTTAAGTAAGCATATGGTATCTCTTGGTAAAGCCGGAAGAATTATTTTTGTAAGGAGTGGAAATATTGGAGATCTCCTCTGTATTACTCCTTCAATTGTGAAAGTAAAAGAAAAAAATCCCGAAATAAATGTTTCCGTTCTTGTAAACAGATATAATTATCAAATTGTTGAGGATAATCCGTATATTGATAAGATTTTTATTTATGACAAGTATAAGCACGGTTTTTATAAAAGCAGGGTCGAGGCATATTTAAATGCATTAAGGTTGTTCTTAAATATTCGGAAGGAGAGATATGATATTGCAATTGGATGTAGTGCAGTATATTCAAAAAGAATCGCGAGGATGACATATTTTACGGGTGCAGGAACGAGGATAGGGTATGTCCCTGAAAAAGGATTATTACCATGGCTTTTTTATAATGTTCCGATTCCGCAAATGTCCGATGGATTTCATGAGGTTGAATATATCTTCAACATAATAAAAAGAGGATTAGGAATTGAAGGAGAGCCGGGAAGACTTATAATAAAGGTGCCAGAGATTGAAAGAGAAAAGGCGAATAGATATATGTTTGAAAATTTTCCCGATCTAAAAAACAGAAAATTTGTTGCTATTCATATTAGTTCGAGAGGGCCAAGAAACAGATGGAGCGAAGAAAAATTTTCTGAGCTTATAAATATGATTAAGAGAAGAAATGATGTAGAGATTGTCCTGTTATGGTTCCCGGGAGATGAGAGAAATCCCTTTTATCCTGGAGATGATAAAAAGGCTGAGAAGATATATAAAATGGTTAGAAATAAAATCATAAGATATCCAACCGTAACAGTAAAGGAACTCATTGGTATACTCAGCATTTGCAATTATCTTATCTGCTGTGATAGTGGTACATTACATATAGGGGCGGCACTTCAGATACCTACTGTTGGACTCTTTAGGTCGACAAAATATAGAAAATGGTATCCTTGGAAAACAAAACATAGATCGATTAAAAAAGGGGATACCCTTGAGGCTATAGATCCTGAAGATGTTATCTCAGCTTTTGAAGATTTAAGGAAGGAGTGTGAGTGAAGTATCTTTTAATTAAACTGAGGTATATAGGTGACAGTCTCCTTACAACCCCTGTTGCCAGGGTAATAAAAAGAGGCTCGAGGGACAGTTATGTAGCATTTCTTGTGAATAAAGGCACTGAAGAGCTACTTTATTTTAATCCATCGATTGACAGAATATACACATTCAGCAAAGATTCAAGTCTGAGAGCTAAAATATCCCTGATCAAGGATATCAGAAGGGAAAAGTTTGATGTATGCATTGATTTTACATCTTCCGATAGAGGAGCTTTTTTTGCATTTTTAAGTGGTGCAAAATTAAGAATTGGTTTTTATGGGGGTAGTTTATTGAGGGATAAGCTTTTGTATACATCAGCTGTAAGGCTTCCTTCAATAAATATGCATCAGATTGAAAAGAATTTGTTCCTTTTAAATGAATTGGGTATAAAGTCATCCATAGAAAAACCGGAAATATTTCTAAAAGAAGAGGAGCTTGAGAAGGGTAAGACCATCCTGATTAATTCAGGATGGAACGGGCAAACACCTTATGTGATATTTCATCCAGAGGCCCGCAGGTGGTATAAATCATGGCCAGCAGAAAACTTTGCTCTTCTTGGAGATCTGGTTAAAAATAATTTTAACATCGATGTTGTAATATGTGGAGGAAGAGATGATACAGTAAAGGCTGAATATATTGCAAAGATGATGAAGGAAAAAAGCATAAATATTGCAGGAAAAACATCGATCAGGGAGCTTGCATCAATTATAAAAGGTGCAACATTATTTGTTGGAAATGATAGTGCCCCTATGCATATATCATATTCACTTGATGTTCCAACAATAGCATTATTCGGACCAACAGACTGGGAATCATGGCATCCAGTCGGTAATAATCATGCGATCTTTTCAAAGGATGTTTCCTGTAGACCCTGCGGTCACTCAAGGGATTGTGATAAGGGAGAGATGAACTGCATGAGACTTATCAGTGTGGAAGAGGTATTCAGCAAAGTTTGTGAATATCTGGCAGATTTCAGAATAAGAAGTTAAAGATATGAAGAGGCTGAAAATCGCCATTACATTTGACAGCAAAAAGAGGTTTGATACAACCGGCATTTACTGTCTCAGGGCATTGAAAAAGAGGCATGATGTTTATCATTATCAGCCCGAAGAGATATCACAGATAGATTCAGAAGGATATGATGTCTTCATTAATATAGATGACGGACTCAAATACGGATTTCCGGAACATCTAAAACCATCCATATTCTGGGCGATAGATTCACATACAAATTTTAACAGAATACTTGATAGAGCACACAGTTTTACATACGTATTTTCTGCACAAAAGGATGGGGCTGAGAGGTTAAGAAAGAATGGCATAAATGCAAGGTGGTGTCCGCTTGCCTGCGATCCAGAGATACATAAGAAGTATTTCCTGCCCAAGATCTTTAATATTTCATTTGTTGGGAATTTTGGTAAATATAGATGGTACTCTTTAAAAAGAAACGATCTTATGAGGGAAAGGAACAGGCTTATTTTCCTCCTGATGAGGAAATATAATCTATTTACTGGAAGATTTTACTTTCATGAGATGGCTCTGGTATACAGTCTTTCCAAAATTGTTTTTAACAGGAGTATGAAGAATGATATAAACATGAGGGTTTTTGAAGCTATGAGCTGCGGCAGCCTTCTCATAACGAACAGGGTGGGAAACGGACAGGACCTTCTATTCAAACATGGGATCCATTTTGTTGAGTATAAGTCGGACAGGGAGCTGTTCGATTACATTGATTACTATCTTAAAAACGATTCCGAAAGGGAACAAATTGCCTCCGAGGGAATGAAGCTTGTTCAGAGCAAACATACTTATGAGAAACGAATGGATTACATGCTTTCCTTTCTTTTTCCATGGAGTGAAGGCAGGTTCGATTTTTCAGGTGTTAAGTTTAGGGGGGATTACTGGGTTTATGAAAAAGAGGCTCTTCTGCAGTTCTGTAAAAATATGGGGAAAGGTGCTGATGTTGGCTGTGGACACAGAAAGATTTCTGAAAAAGCCATTGGAATTGATATAGATAAGAACAGTGCTGCAGATATAATATGCCCGGGTGATATTCTGCCATTTAGGAATGGAGAGCTCGATTATGTGGTGTCCTGCCACGCCCTGGAACACTTTGATGACACAGGAAGGGTCCTTTCCGAATGGAAGAGGGTGGTAAGAAGGGGTGGAGTTATCGGTATTGTGGTTCCTGATGATAGAATTATTGATACACTTTCCCTGAATCCTGACCATAAGAAGGCATTTACACCTGAGATCATGATAGAGGAGGTAGAAAGAGTAGGTGGTTTGAAAATAGAGGTCCTCCAGGAAATTGTTGATGCATGGAGCTTTGGATGTATATTGAGAAAAATTTCCGATTAAGTGATGAAAAAAAGGATTACTACCATTTTGACAGATTTGATATTTTAGAGCATATTCCAGATGGCTTGGAGCGAGTACTTGATGTTGGATGTGCATCAGGAAAACTCGGTGAAAATCTTAAGGGATTAAAAGGTATTAAGGAAGTTATAGGTATTGAAATAAATCCTTCTGTTGCTAAGCTGGCAGAAAGAGTTCTTGATAAAGTATATATTGCCGATATTGAGGAGATAGAATTGTCGGAATATAGAGCATACTTTGACTGCATCATATATGCAGACATCCTTGAACATTTGAAAAATCCATGGGATATCTTGAATAAACATAGGTTCCTTCTCAAGAATAATGGATTTGTGATTGCGAGCATACCAAATGCTCGATACTATAAAGTTATCAGAGATCTTATAAGAGGAAAGTGGGAATACAGAGAAGCAGGGATTCTTGATAAAACACACCTTCGGTTTTTTACACTGAAGGGCATTTACGATCTATTTGGATCAACAGGCTATAATATTATAAAAGTTCACAGAAAGTTAGGTAAAGCAGGAATGTTGTTAAAGATTCTGAATGTATTGATGATGGATTATTTAAAAGAGTTTATGGTCTATCAGTATATAATAATTGCCAGAGCAGCGATCGCTGAATAATTAAATTTATTAAAAGGAGATGCTTTTATGGAATCCAGAATAAAACGAAGATGCGAATCCCACAGATGGGACAGAAGAAAACTTGATGATGTGAGAAAAATTATAGAAAAGTTTTCTCAATCACGCGTTCTTGTTGTTGGTGATATCATGGCTGATGAGTTTATATGGGGAAAGGTAAACAGGATTTCTCCTGAAGCCCCTGTTCCGGTGGTTAATGTTACAGAGGAGACGTTGAGACTTGGAGGAGCTGCAAATGTTGTAAATAATATTGTCTCGCTTGGCGGAGAAGTACTTCTTTGTGGCGTTATCGGGAACGATACAGTAGGAAAGAGACTGAAGAGGGAATTAAAAAAGATTGGGGTCGAGATTGAGGGAATCGTAAAGGAGGATAAAAGACCAACAACTGTAAAGACAAGGATAATTGCTCATGGTCAGCAGATTGTAAGGTATGATAGAGAGAAAAGAGCCCCTCTTCTCCCTGAAAGCTATGAGAAGATCAATACATTTATTAAAAAAAGGATAAATGATGTAGATGCTGTTATCATTTCCGACTATGGAAAAGGCGTTATAACTGAGCCACTTATAAAAGAGATACTTTTTTTAACAAAGAGTAATGGAAAGATAATCTCGGTTGATCCAAAGATATACAACTTTTACATGTACAAAAATGTAACAGTTATAACACCGAATCATTATGAGGCAGCCAATGCTGCGGGAATGGAGATAAACAGTGAGGAGGATCTTGTTAACGCAGGCAAACTGATCATCGAGAAACTTAAATGCAAATCACTTCTTATAACGAGAGGTGAAGAGGGGATGAGCCTTTTTGCAGATGGAAAGATTGTGCATATTCCTGCTGTAGCGCGTGAGGTCTATGATGTAACAGGGGCAGGCGATACTGTGATAAGCGCTTTCACACTATGTCTTTCCGCCGGGGCTGATTTTATTGATGGTGCATTTATTTCAAATTTTGCTGCAGGAATTGTAGTTGGAAAGGTTGGAACATCAACCGCGAGCAGGAAGGAGGTGGTAAAATCGATCGAAGAGTATTTTTCAAGAAACAGATTCTTTAACTACAGGGTTGAAAAATAGAGATGGATGAACAACATCCAGTTAGAAAGGTGAAACTCTTCATGAGTATAATATATATTGATGAATTGACCTTTAAAAATGCAATTTTGAATCTTATCGAGCGATACGGACCATTAGACTTTGTGAGTAAAGAGATGCCTTTTATATATACGGACTATTATGAAAAAGAGATGGGTCCGGGACTGAGAAGAAGATTCCTGACATTCAGGAATCTCGTTTATCCCGATGAAATCATCAATTGCAAACTTTTCACCATGGAGGTTGAAAAAAGGTATCTAAAAGAGGATGGTGGAAGAAGGGTAAATATGGATCCAGGGATTCTTTCCCTTGAGAGACTTATCCTTGCAAGCAGAAAGAACTTTACTCACAGGGTTTACCTCGGAAAGGGTGTCTATGCTGATCTTACGCTTATTTTCAAAAAGGGATCATTCAGGTCGCTTGAGTGGACATATCCGGATTACAGGAGCGAGGAAGTAATAAAAATATTGAACAGGATCCGTGAACTTTATAAATTGCAGCTTCAACAAGAGGGAATATAAACATGATAAGAAGCATGACGGGATATGGCAGGGGAGAAAGGATTGCGGGCAATATAAAATATATTTCTGAAGCACGATCTTTGAATCATAGATTTCTCGAGGTAAATGTAAGACTCCCGCAGCCCGTAACTGTATACGAATGGGAAATAAGAAGGCTGACCTCTTCCCTATTTTCAAGAGGAAGGATAGATATAAATGTGAAAATAGAGGGTGCTATAGGAAGTGAAATTTCACCAGAATTAAATATTTCATTAGTAGAGGAATATATAAGAATAATCAGAGAGTTAAAGGATAGATTTAAACTTACGGGCGAAATTTCCATTGATAACATCCTCCATTTGAAAGATGTGATAATATTTAAAGAGAGGGAGGGGCGGAAAGAGGAGATGAAAGAGGCACTAATAGGTGCCGTTTCTGACTCGCTTAATGCCCTCAGAACGATGAGGATTGAAGAAGGAAAGATAATGGAGGCATCGATAAGGCAGTCGATATCCCGCATCAATGGGTATCTGGGGGAGATAAGGGAAAGAAGGAAAGAGAGTGTCAGGGCATATGTGGAGTCCATTAAGGAAAGGATGAGAGAGATTCTGCAAGGGATGAGTATCTCCGAAGAAAGGCTGTATCAGGAGGCAGCACTTCTTGCAGAGAAATATGATATAACAGAGGAGGTTTCAAGGATTACCTCGCATATATCGCAATTTCTCGCTGCTATTGAATCAGAGGGTGCATCAGGAAGGAAGCTTGATTTCATTTTACAGGAAATATTCAGGGAGACAAATACAATATCAGCAAAGACACAGGATATTTCAATAATAAGAAGTTCGCTCGAGATAAAAAACGAACTGGAGAAAATAAGGGAACAGGTACAAAATGTCGAATAAGAAGAAAAGGGAATCAGGAAGAAAGGGGATTCTGGACTCCAGACTTCTTAATATTGGATTTGGTAATGTGGTTGTTTCCTCTCGGGTTGTTGCGATTGTTACTCCTGGTTCTGCGCCGATGAAAAGGCTAAAGGATGAGGCAAAGAAAGGGGGCAAACTTGTGGATGCAACACAGGGGAGGAAGACACGTTCAATTATTGTCACAGACAGCGATCATATTATCCTTTCCGCAATTCAGGCTGAAACCATTGCTCAGAGATTCTGCGGGATAGAAGAGGAGAGCGAACGTTGGAAGAAGGAATAACAGGTGGTCCGGGAAAAGGCATAATCTTTGTGGTTTCAGCACCATCAGGAACAGGTAAAACCACCCTCTGCCGTGAGATAATAAAAAAGGTAAAGGGGGTAAATCTCTCTATATCCTATACTGTAAGAGAGCCAAGGGAAGGAGAGGAGGATGGGAAGGATTACTATTTTGTAAGTGAGGAGGAATTTAGAAGGCTTGAGCAGGAGGGGGCATTTATCGAATGGGCAGTTGTTCATGGAAAGAAGTATGGGACTCCTTTAGCGCCACTTGTCAGTCAGATAAACAGAGGGGAGGATGTCATACTTAATATAGATCCACAGGGTGCAAGGAAGATCAGGGAAAAGATATCAGATGCAGTATTTATATTTGTTCTTCCACCCTCGATGGAAATACTTATGAAAAGGCTTAAGGATCGGGGAACAAAAAAGGAGGAAATAGAACTCAGGATGAAAAATGCTGAGGAGGAAATGAGGAACGCCTTATGGTATGATTATATTATAATAAATGATGAGTTAGGGAATGCGATTGAGATACTGAAATCTATAATAGTAGCAGAGAGGTCAAAAAAAGAAAGGATGATCCATAAAGTAAAGGAAATAATCAGCAGGTCTTTGGGGAGGTAAAATATGGCAAGGATAACGATAGAGGATTGTGTAAAAAGGGTTCCAAACAGGTTTGAGCTTGTTATAGCTGCTGTTCACAGAACAAAGCAACTTTTGAAGGGAGCGAAACCCCTGATAGAGAATGTTAATAACAAACATATTGTGATATCACTCAGAGAAATTGCTGCTGGGAAAGTTATAATCGAAAAATAGAAATAAACATTATGATACGACTCAATGATATCCTTGAAGAGGTTTCTCTCTACATTCCCGATGGGGATTTGGATCTTATCAAAAAAGCATACATCTTCTCTGCAAGGGCCCATAAGGGTCAGATAAGGCTTTCAGGAGAGCCCTACCTTTCACATCCCCTTGAGGTTGCCGGTATCCTTGCAAAGTTAAAACTTGATGTTATCACGATCTCAGCTGGCCTTCTTCATGACACAATTGAGGATACACTTACGACATATGATGAGCTTCAGAAGTACTTTGGCGAAGAGATCGCAATGCTTGTTGATGGAGTTACGAAGATTGGCAAGATGAGTTTTCATTCTCGACATGAAGAACAGGCTGAGAATTTCAGAAAGATGATCCTTGCAATGGCCAAGGATATAAGGGTTATTCTCATAAAACTTGCTGATAGACTTCACAATATGAGGACGCTTGAGTTTATGGATAAAGAGAAGCAGGAGCTCATTGCACAGGAGACACTCGATATTTATGCGCCTCTTGCCCACAGAGTTGGAATATTTTCTATAAAGGGCGAACTTGAAGACCTTTCGCTCAGATTTTTAAAACCCGATGTTTACTATGATCTGGCAAAGAAAGTGATGGAGAAGAAGAAGGAGAGGGAGAAGTTTATAGAAGAGGCAAAAAAGATAATCTCATTGAAGCTGGAGGAATACGGGATCAAAGCTGAGATTACCGGGAGACCCAAGCATTTTTACAGTATATATCAGAAGATGGCGACCCAGAACCTCGATTTTGATCAGGTATATGACCTCCTTGCACTCAGAATCATTGTCAATACCGTAAGGGAATGTTATGAGGTTCTTGGTATCATCCACTCCCTATGGAAACCTATTCCTGGGAGGATAAAAGATTATATTGCAATTCCAAAAGCAAACATGTATCAATCACTTCATACAACTGTGGTTGGCCCTTATGGGAAGAGGCTGGAGATACAGATAAGAACAGAAGATATGCACAGGGTTGCTGAATATGGTATTGCGGCACACTGGAAATATAAGGAGGGAAAAGTTACTGACAGCAGGGACGAGGCGCGTTTCACATGGCTCAGACAATTACTTGAGTGGCAGAGGGAATTAAAGGATCCCGCTCAGTTCATGGAAACCCTTAAGGTTGACCTGTTTCCTGAAGAGGTTTTTGTTTTCACACCCAAGGGGGATGTGAAGGCATTGCCGCGTGGATCCACCCCGATTGATTTTGCATATGCAATCCATACAGAGCTCGGTCATCATTGCCAGGGTGCAAAGGTAAATGGAAGGATTGTCCCTCTCAAATACGAGCTGAAGAGTGGTGATATGGTTGAAATAATAGCATCACCTACTGCAAAACCAAGCAAGGATTGGCTGAAAATTGTTAAAACCTCCCGTGCGAAAACACGTATAAGGCAGTTTATAAATCAGGAGGAAAGGGAGAGAGGAAGAGAGCTTGGGAAAGGGCTTCTTGAGAAGGAATTGAGAAGATATGGGTCAAGCATCTCAAAGTTTCAGAAAGAGGATCTCGACAGGGTGGTTAAGGAATTTTCTTTTAAATCCTTTGATGATCTTATTATATACATTGGTTACGGGAAGATATCAGCCCACCAGGTTGCAAAGAGGCTTGTCCCGCCAGAGAAGTTAAAGGAGGTTCTAAAACAAGAGGATTTCATTAAGAAGGGTGGACGTATCCATGCTGCTGAAGCATGTCCTATAAAAATAAGGGATATAGATGATGTCCTTGTAAGATTTGCAAAATGTTGCAGCCCTCTGCCGGGAGACAGCATTGTCGGGTTTATAACTCGAGGAAGAGGTGTTACTGTTCATAATGCTTACTGTTCAAGAGTTCTTGAAAGTGATCCGGAAAGGAGGGTTGAGGTTGAATGGGATGAGAAGCTAAAGATGATCCGTTCTGTAAAGGTAAAGGTAGTCTGTATGGATAGGCCGGGGTTGCTTGCGGAATTGAGCAAGGCAATAAGTTCACAGAATGTTAATATAAGAAGCGCCCAGATAAAGACGCTGGAAGATAAAAAGGCAGTAAATTACTTTGAGCTTGATGTTGAGAACCTGCAGCATCTCAATGCTGTTATAAAATCGCTTGAAAAGATTAAGGAAGTTATACATGTAGAGAGGGTCCTGTCATGAAGAAGAAAGTAGAGACTAAAGGTGCTCCAGGGGCTATTGGTCCCTATTCTCAGGCTATCAAGATAGGGAATCTTCTCTTTATCTCAGGACAGATCGGGATCGATCCCATTACAGGTGAACTTGTTAAAGGTGGGGTGGAAGAGGAGGTAAAAAGGATAATGGAGAATATAAAGGCAATACTCCGTGAGGCATCTGCAACATTTGATAATGTGATAAAAACAACAATATTTTTGAAGGATATAAATGATTTTCCGCGGGTAAATGAAATTTACGGAAGATACTTTTCTGACAATCCTCCTGCACGCTCAACTATTGGTGTTTCACAGATTCCCAGGGGCGCAAATGTCGAAATAGAGGCTATCGCCTGGGTGGATGGTGATTAAAGGGCCTTTACAATCTTTCCTGCCTTTATACATTTTGTGCAAACCTTCATAAGAACAGTTTTCCCATTGCTTTTTACCCGTATCCTCTGGAGATTTGGAAGCCACACCCTTTTTGTTCTGTTATTTGCATGGCTTACATTGTAGCCTTTTACAGGACCTTTTCCGCATATCTCACATACCTTTGCCATGAGCAACCTCCCTATTTAAAAAGCTTGAAATTTTATTTATACTATCCTTTGATTATTTTTACAAGAGGCCATGTCGGGCAGAAGATCCTTTATCATCACTATTTTTCTCTCCCTTATGCTTTTAATATATCTGTTTATAGATTTTTTCAGATTTGCCTCTGATATGAAGAGCGAATGGAGATTGTCTGAAAGGGCTGATATGATAGTTGTTCTTGCTGGTGGTTTGGGAAGGATTGAGGAGGGTATGAGGCTTCTTTCAGCGGGAATTGCTCCATTTCTTGTGATATCCGGTGCGGGGAAGGAGGCAGGGTTTAATACTATCTTCCAGAGGAATGATATGGTTGAGAAGATATCAAGCGGACATATTATTATCGAAAAGGAATCAGGTAGCACTTATCAGAACGCAATCAAGGTTTCTCAGCTAATGCGCTCCTTTGGTGTTAAGAATATTATTCTTATTACTTCAAACTACCATATGAAAAGATCCATGTTTATATTCAGGCAGGTTCTCCCGCAAGAAATAGACATAATCCCTTTTGGAATCAGCTCGCCTAATTTCAATGAGAATGCATGGTATGGGGATTTCAGGAGTTTGAAAATCCTTATAAAAGAATTCATCAAGTACAGACTTCTTCCTATCGAAATACTCCTTATAAGGCTTAAAATTATATAGCTGCTTTTAATAATGCAGGATGGTCAACCGAGTGAACCTATCTTTTCTCCTCTGATTTTCTTTCTGTATGATTCACTTTCAGTTATCAAATAATCCATCCTTTCTTTTTTTATAAGAAAAATCCTTGGCTCATCAATCTTCCATTGAGCTGCAAGCTCGATAACAGCATCCCTTCCTCCTTTTACGAATGTTTCCGCTATTAATAGCAGAATTGTTGAGTCGGAGCTAAGGATAGCAATATCTGATTCCATCAATGCATATCTGTTTCCATTAAATGATATAGAAACACCCTTCCTTTCCCTTACATATCTTAATACATCTATATCTGTTATGCTATCTCCCACATAGATAGCTTTGCTCGGATCGGAATATTTTTTTGAAATTATATCTATAAGTATTTTTGTTTTTTCTCTTCCTCCTGCAGGATTTATAGAATCCATTATCTTTCCTGCATTAATCCAATATAGCTCGTCCCAGAATATATTATTTAGCCTGTTTACAATATTTTTAACTTCGGTTGATAATTCATTTATTGAATCTACACCTTCAGGGATTTCAATTTTTTCCATATGTTTTATTTCATTCGCAAGATTAATAAGAAACCTTCTTTCATCATCTTCCATTTCGAAAATTTCGTTATTCAATCTTGTACAGAATGCGTTTTCAAATGGAAAATCAAGACAATCACACAAAGCCTCTATATATGGTTCATAGCTTGTGCTGATGATAAATACAGGCATAATCCTTGAAATATCCTTCAATGTTTTCTTTATCGAGGGAAGAAGGGATATGTTTTTTAACGAATATTCCTTTATTCCTTCATATGTTGCGCCAAAGGCTATAAGGAATGGAAAAATAAGTTTAAGCGTATTCCCTGGATTGTAGTTCTCCTTTTTTATAATGTACGAAAGTATATCATCATACTTGCTTAGGACAGAAAAAAATCTATCACCATCTGGTATATAAAATTCTGAAAGCTCCATAGCATTGTCATTTAACGATATGGGCCCTTCACAGTCGGTTATAAATAGTCTTTCTTTATTCTCAGGGTGAAAAGAGGATTTCATCTTTAAGAAGAATACCCCCCTTTACTTCAATTCCCTGATAAGTGATTTTTGCACTGGTCTCAATCCTTAAAATACCTTCTGATAATAATCTGAGTGTATGAATCAGTAGCGGCATTTCCCTTTTCAAGCCCTCTTCCCTGATCTTCCAGAAAAGCGGCTCAATCACTCCCTCATCTGCCATCTTCCACAACGGTATTAAGTCTTCATTCCAAAGAGAAAATTTTGAATATGTAATAGGTGGGCCGGCATCGAGATCAGGTGTTACAAGATGAATATTGATCCCTCCTTCACTATTTTTGTTCTTTATAATGGATTCAACAACCTGCTCCCAGCTTCCTTTATAAACTCCAGGGAGTGCGGGATGGAGGTTTATCATCTTTCTTTTCCTACACATCTCTTCACCAACGATTAGCATATAGCCTGCAAGAACATCAAGATCAACATCGAATGCTTCTATTCTATTTAGAACTTCTGTATCAAATTCATTCCTCCATTTTATAATCTTTTCGTTATTTCCTCTCCTTTCCTCCTCTTTTCCCAGAACAAAAAGATCCCTTTTAAATTTTCTTGATGAAAATGTTACGAGGGGGAGTCCCTTTTGCTCAACAAAATTTATAAACTGATCGCTTTCCCTGTCTTCTCCCTTTTCCCTGTTGCAGAAGACAAAGGAAATAGTGGCTTTCATGTTTCCTTTTTCTATATCCTTAAATACAACATCCAGAAGATCTATTGCGGCTTTATCTCTGCCTGTTGAAAACCATCCCAATCTTAGCAACTGTTACCTCTGTATTTTTTAATAAAATATTTATCCGGATATTTCTCCCTTCCGTATCCTGTAACGCTGATTGAGGCTGCTTCTGTTGCCATTGATAATGTGAGATCAATTGGTAATTTAAGGAGGATACCGGCAATTATACATGCGGCAAATACATCTCCTGCGCCCGTCTTATCAATACATTTTACCACTGGAGCCGGTTTAAAAAATGTTCTATTATGTGTAAATGCGTATGCACCTTCAGCACCGGATTTAATGAATATTGTATCTTTGATAATATTTAATAGTTCTTCTACTGCTTTATCGAAGTTCTTTCCGGTGAGAATTTCTATTTCACGCTTTGTGATAAAAAGGTAGGATGTTTTATTGAATATTGGTTCCAGTATTTCAATACCTTTTCGTGCATAAATTTCACCAGGATCAAAACTCAACAATGTTCCCTCTGGAAGGTTATCCACGATCCATCTCTGAACATTAAATGCCCCTTGCCCCGCAAATGATGACATATGAAATATACGGCTTTTTTTGAGAATTTCTATCTTTATATCTTCCCTGAGGAGATCATCGTTTGCATTGGGTATAATGTAGTTTTTTCTGTTTCCATTGTTATCGATAAAGATGTAACATCTGCCCGTTTTTCCTCCGCGCCTTATATTTTCAGTATCAACACCTTCCTCCCTGAGATTTTCAAGGATATAAGATCCTTCTTCATCATCACCTATTCTCCCAAAAAATGATACCGAAAAGCCCATCCGTGCAAGTGCAACAATGCAATTGCATGCAGATCCTCCAGGGGATATATGAAAATGTTTTTCTCCACGGATTATCGAAACAATCTCTCCACTGTCCGTAATTTCTGAGGAGCCATTAAGTTTTAATCTGGATTTAAAAAAGATGTCAAGATTAATGGCGCCAAGTCCAATAACATCAAATGAATTCAATAGATGGATCCCCGTCCTTTCTTGCTGATATTTCTCCAATGAGGAATGGCTCTTCCTTCAATCCATTAAGCCTTATCATTATCTCTTCAACCTCATTTTCGTGGACAATGAGGATCATGCCTATTCCGTTATTGAATGTTCTGAACATTTCATCTTCTGGAATATTTCCTTCTCTCTGCAGAAAATGGAAGATAGGTTGAACCTTCCATGAGTTTTTGAAGATGTTTGCCTTACAGGTGTGCGGTAATATGCGTGATATATTTTCAGTCAAACCTCCACCTGTGATATGCGCCATCCCTGTTATATTGAATTCCCTTGTCAGTCTGAGGATGCTTTTTGCATATATCCTGGTTGGAAAAAGAAGTTCCTCGCCGATGGTTCTTCCTAAATCAGGAATATAATCGGTTACCTTAAGGTTCAACTTTTCGAATATGAGCTTTCTTGCAAGCGAAAAGCCATTACTGTGGAGTCCGCTTGATGCAATACCTATTATTTTCTGTCCAACTGTGATCGTTGTCCCATCTATTATTCTTTCAGCATCAACAACGCCAACGGCAAATCCTGCCAGGTCGTATTCATTTTCTGCATAGAATGATGGCATTTCTGCAGTCTCTCCTCCTATTAAGGAACAACCTGCTTCCATACAGCCCTTCGCAATACCCTCTAAGACCTTTTCTGCTATCTTCGTATCAAGCTTTCCGCAGGCGAAGTAATCAAGGAAAAACAGTGGCTCGGCACCTGTAACAATTATGTCATTAACACACATTGCAACAAGATCGATTCCGATTGTATCATGCTTGTTCATCATAAAGGCAATCTTCAGCTTCGTCCCCACACCGTCCGTGGATGCAACAAGAACAGGGTTTTTAACCCGGCTGAGGCTTAATGAAAATAATCCTGAGAAACCACCTATATCTGAAATTACCTCTGATCGGAATGTGGGTTTTGCAATTTTCTTTATTTTTTTTACAAACTCTTTTGCGAGATCGATATCAACGCCGGCCATCCTGTATGTTAACTTTTCATCCTTCATCCCTTCTCCATCTATAAATTAATTATTTTTTATTACATGCTAAAAGTCAATTGATAAGATAGATAACAATATGTTAAGCAGGATCAGAGGTAATTTTTTTCCAGACCTCCCATGCCCTTTTCTTTGTTTCCTCGAGAGAGCCTGAATTGTCAATTATATAGTCAGCGAGCTTAGCCTTTTCTTCTTGTGGCATCTGCGATTGAATCCTCCGAACAACCTCATCCCTGCTTATGGAATCCCTCTCCATCACCCTCTGTATCCTTAACTCATCATTACATATGACTACAACAATAGGGTTGTCGGGTGAGCCCTTTCCTGCCTCAAGAACAAGCGGTGCATCTATCACAATATATGGCGCTCCCGTGGATTTATAAAAATTTATCAGTTCCTGAATCCTTTTTGAAATTGCAGGATGCATAATCTTATTGAGAAATTGCAATTCCTCAGGATCATTAAATACTATATTTCCAAGCCTCTTTCTATTGATGGTTCCATCCTCATTGAGCACGAAGTTTCCAAAATGTTCTACAATAGCCTTCCACGCTTCGCTTTGTGGCTTTAAAAGCTCATGGGCGATCCTGTCAGCATCGATCACTTTAGCGCCAAACTCGCCAAAAAAGGATGCAACAACTGATTTTCCTGAGCCTATCCCTCCAGTTAACCTGATGATTTTCATACCTTATAAATCTTAGATAAAGAGATCTACTTGTCAATAGCTCAGTCTCTATTGGATCCATTGAAATAATCCATTATGATTCAGGTCATAGAATCGATATTACGGATTTCCTAAAATATAATTAATCAGTGGAGGTGTTTATGAGTATTTTTTTAGGTCCTATTCACTACTGGATGTACGAAAAGATTGTCAATGCCTGGAGAAGGCAGGGCGAGATTCTAAAAACTTTTCGAGATGAATATGGTGATGAAGTTTTTCGAGTGGTAGGAAGAAATCCATATGAATATGAAAAATTAAATGATGGTCTTCCCCTCGAAAAGATTATAGGGAATAATCCCATACATGGATGGTTACAGGGGCAGATTGATCTTGTAGAAAGGGAGGAGGCGAGGCTTATTTCCGTCCTGATTGGGAAATACGGAAAAGCAGCGATCGGTATAGCAAAACAGGGTGCATTCAGATTTGGTGTCAGTTGTGGGGATAAAGCACTGAAGGAGAATCGAGATGCAAAAGGAGATCTATCTTCTGCTTATGAGCTGTTCCTTAATTACGATCTCGATGGAATGCCCTGTGACCACGTAACTGAGGTAGAAGACAAAGGCGAGGCCCTCGCAGTGAAGCATTATGAGTGTTTGCATTATCGGAATTGGAGCGAAATAGATGTTCCCTTTGAAGGTATGTGCGAAATTATCAGAAGCTGGATCAGCGGATTCTTTCACGCACTGGATGTTGAACATATCCCCGGCTCTGCAATAGCAAAGGGTAGCAGGGTATGTGAGGATATATTTAAATTAAGGAAATAAAAGGAGGAATTATGGAGGATCTAAGGGAAAGGGTTGAAAAAGCACTTAATGAAATAAGACCTATGCTTATCGCTGATGGCGGGAACGTGCATCTCGTAGATATAAAGGATGGGATTGTTCAAGTCCACCTGGTAGGTGCATGTGCGGGATGTCCTGCAGCCCAGATGACACTTTATGAGGGAATTTCCCAGATAATAAGGGAGAGGGTTCCTGAAATAAAAGGTGTTGTGGCTGTTTAAATAATAAATCATATTTCCCTTCACTGCATCCGGAGACCATCATCCGCATCCCTGGATAAAAAGGATTAGTGCTGTCCACTAATCATACCTGTTTTGATAAATCAGGGATAGGGAAGCTATAATAAGAAAGAGTATGGAGTGAAAAACCTCCCTGTACCCCAGATTGCGGATAGGGATTGGTTGTTTGCTTATAGTGGATAGAATAACCTTTATAAGTGGTGGAATGAAGGCAATGGTAAAGAGACGTGGAATTTCAGCAATGAGGGATAGAAAAAAAGAAAGAATAACACAGATGATATGATAGGTTAAACAGGAAATTTTGAGCTTCTTCAATTCCAATGTATCTTTCCCTTTTACCTTTAAAAACTCGATCATCATCTTTACATAAAAAACAGGTCCTGTAAAATAAAGCGCACAGAGAATAAAGAGATAAATTGACTGAATTTTAATGCTCGATTTACATACATAATAAGATCCAATAGCTGAAAGACAGAGCGTAAGGATACCGATAATCTCTGCGCCCCATGATCTTTCTAATGAAGATGGAACTATATAAAAGAGATAGTAGATTGTCGAGATGATAACGAGTATTCCGAGGGGTATCAGGAGATAGAGTTTCCAGTACAGGAGCAATGGTATGAAGAATAAAAAACCAGAAATAAGGTAGATTACTGAAATAGTAAGGAGAACACCCTTCTCCTCTCCTCCATGTTTCCATTTTTTTATGTAAACACTCAGGGGATGTCTTGCAAGATAAAAGAAAAACGTTGATATAAAAAAGAGCAGGAGTTGAATGTTAAATCTCCCTGCAGCGACAGCCCCGATGGTGGCTGGAATGAACAACACACTCCAGCCACCATGCTCCCTCGGTATGAGGTAACCCTGAAGATTATGTTGCTTTGAAGAGACCCTTACATCGGTTTTCTCTATACACTTTTCCATGCATTATACTGTTGCTTTCGCTTCCTTTGGCAAGATAACATCGCTAAAGAATATTATCACTCCAAGTGCAGTTAATATTCCAAAGAGGAATCTTAAGAGATATAAGAACCACATATAGTCCTGAACAGTAAGGAATGGAAGTCCACCTATCCTTTCCATGAATACCTGGAGCGCGCTCGCTACTGTAAGGGAAAGGACCATTCCAGCTACACCAATCGTGATCACCCAGAATGACCATAGACCCCTTCTTCCATCAAATTCATCCTTTCCAAAATGTATCCGTGGAAGGGCATAGTATATTCCAGCAATGATCAGCATTGCGTATGCACCGAAGAAGGCAATATGGCCATGAGCGGGTGTAATCTGCGTTCCATGGGTCCATTTGTTAACCTGGGGAAGTGTGTGGATAAATCCCCATACACCGGCACCCAGGAAGTGCATGATCACTCCACCGATAAGCCAGTATCTGGCAGGCTTATTTGGGTGTTCAATCCTCTTTTCCCTGTATGCGATTCTCATTGCATCAAACACCATAAGAAGGAGTGGGAGTGGTTCGAGAGCACTGAAGAATCCACCTATAAAAAGCCAGTAAGATGGAGTCCCTATCCAGTAGTAGTGATGCCCTGTTCCCAGTATGCCTGTAAAGAGCACAAGACCCGCTTCTATGTAGAGGTATTTATATGCCTTCTCCTTTGGATATCCAAATATTCTTACAACCAGCATTGCATAGAGTGCAGCAGCTATCAATTCCCACGTTCCCTCAACCCAGAGGTGGATTACCCACCACCAGAAGAAGAAGTCATTTACCATGTTTTTAAAGAACTTCATTCCAAAGAGGTAAAAGAAGGCAAGTCCGACAAGCCCTCCGATGAGGATGCCATTTATAGGATTCCAGCCGATTCGCTTATGGATTGTCATCAGGGCATTGTAAAGAAATATGAGCATAACAATAACAACAGCAAAATCTGCCCATCTTGGTGCCTCTATATATTCTCTCCCTTCAGAAAAGAATGGCGAGAAGTTCTTTGTAAGACCCATATAGAGATAGCCGAGAACGACAAGGAGTATGCCAGCTGCAAATAGCCAGAAGTTTAACTTCGCTGCACCTTCAGAATAGAGCTCACCCCCTGCATCTTCGGAAAGGAGGTAGTAGGTTAATCCAAGGAAACCGAAAATCAGCCATACAACAAGTGCATTTATATGAAGCATCCTTGTTATATTAAAAGGGAGAAGATCAAAGAAAAAGGTGGGCCACACAAACTGGGCTGCCGAAATAAGGCCGAAGACTGCTGTCTGCAGGAGAAATATAAGTGCTGCAAATATGAAATAATAATTTGCTGTTTTTGTTCCAGACTGCATATTATAACCTCCTTCAAAGTGTTTCAAGGTAATGAATTAAATGTTCGATCTCCTCATGTGTAAGATTCTGTGGGGGCATGGGGGGAAATCCTTCATTGAGGGGTTTCCTTTTTCCTTCGGCATAGATAATATCTGGATTTTTTAGCCATTTTTCCATAAAGTCCCTGCTGTATTTTTTGGAAACACCCTTAAGATCAGGTCCCACAAGTCTCCCCTTTCCCACGGTATGACATGCAACGCACCCCTTTGCCTTAAAGATCCGCTCTCCTTCCTTTTGCTCCGCTGCTGCCTTTTTCTCTACCTTTTCCTTTACAGCTACTTCAGCAATCAGAGGTTTTGATGGGGGAGGAGGCCAGTTGTTCGTATCTATCTGATCTATCCATCGGAAGAATTCAATTAGGTCATTTATCTCCTGATCCGATAGATGAAAATTTGGCATCCCCCTTCTATATCCGATGGAAGGCGGAGGATTCTTCAGGAATGTAAAGAGCGATGCCCTTGCAATACCTTCATCTCCCTCTGCTCTCTTAAGGAATCTATCCCATGTCTTTGTGAGGTCAGGTCCATAGTAAGCACCATTTCCCAACAGGGTGTGGCAGTCAATGCATACATACTTGTGCCAGACCTTTTTCCCATTGACAACCTGAGGTGTAAGCTTTTCCTCTCCACTTCGTGCAGGCACAAGCATCAGTGAATGTATGCTGAGGATGAGGAAGAGTGCGGAGAAAAGTATGACTCCACCAATAAAAGCATTCTTCAGTGTTTGCATCCTCACCCTGTCAACATCAATTGCCCAGTAGATAAATATGACTAAAAAAAGAATGCCAGCTATTGCAGATAGCCATGATAAAAACTCCATATTGACCTCCTTTCCTCTTTTAAATCATAATTATTCAGAATGACAGAAATTAATATGATTTTAGTCATAGAAGCTTTCATTCAACATTAAGTAATCTTGGCTTTTAATTATTTTGGAAACTAATATTGTGAATGCGAGAAGGAGGTTTTTTATGAAAAGGACATCCTTATTCATTTCAATTAGTATTGCTGCTTTATTTATTTTTTTTTCTCAATATAGCCAGCGCAATTAAAGAAACAAAGGAGAAACCCGCTGATGTTAATCTCTGTTATGGATGTCATGAAACAATAAGATCCCTTCATTCTGCAGGAAAACATGCAAAGGTAAACTGTTTAAATTGTCATCAAGGTCTTGCAAGACATGTGCAATCGCCTGCTCCCGATACAAGACCTGTTACTGATGCTTCCTGGGAAGCATGCGGTAAGTGCCATAAGGAACAGTATGAAAGCTTTTTGAAGACATCTTACCACAGACCTGCAAGGGATGAGAAATCACAGCTTACAGGAAGATCCCCGAACCCCTTCTGGGATAAGTTGATGATGGGTCATGGATTTACAAGGGAACATGCACTGACAAGAAGCCATCCATGGATGCTCATAGATCACCTTGTTGTTGACAGGGCTTATGGCGGGAGATTTCAGCCAAAGGATGGATGGCAGTATGTGAATGCAAGACCCGGTGTGAAGGCATGGGACCTTCTGACTGACAGATATCCTGAGACAAAGGAGCACAGGTCATTCATCCCCCAGAGTGCACCTGCTGCAAATCCTGTGTGTCTCAATTGCAAAACACAGGACCATATTCTTAAATGGGCATACATGGGTGATCCTGTTCCCGGTGCAACATGGTCAAGGACATCAAATGTTGTTGAATTCGTTAAAGACCTGCAGCACGGTCTTAACTGTTATCACTGTCATGATCCTCATGCAGCAAAACCAAGAATTGTAAGGGATGCCCTTATAGATGCACTGACAAGACCTGAAGCAGACACCCTGTGGCATAAGGATCCCGGTCGCACAAAGATAGATGTCATAGATATGGGTGTCAGGGGCTTCACCAGGAAGATTGCAATCCTCGAAAAATATGATTCACGTCTTATATGCGGACAGTGTCATGTGGAATACAACTGCAATCCAGGATATGACCTTAACAATCCTGATACATCAAAATACACTGTAACATTTACAGACAGGAGAACAAACCACTTCCCATACAAGGATGTTTTCCAGATCTATGATCACTACAAGAAACTTGCATTCCTTGATTTCAAGCACACACTGACAGGAGGTCTGCTCTGGAAGGCACAGCATCCTGAGGCAGAGACATTTTATAATTCCAAACATGCAAAGGCCGGTGCAACCTGTTACGATTGTCATACACCAAAGATAAAGGACAGGAAGACAGGAAAGACCTACACATCACATTTTGCTGTAACACCGAGGTTTCAGCTGATGGAAACATGCCTCAGGTGCCACACGAGCTGGACGGAGGAACAGGCCCGTTATGCAATAGATTCGATAAAGGCATACATAAGGGGGAAGATGAGAAAGGCAGAATTCTGGCTTTCATCCCTTATCGACACAATAGTTAAAGCGAAGAAGATGGGTGTTGATCAGGAGATTATAAAAAAGGCCCAGGATCAGCACTTAAAGGCCCACATCCTCTGGGAGTGGTGGACTGCTGAGAATTCCGATGGGTTCCATAACCCCGAGATGGCAAGGGAGTCCCTTACGAGATCGGTTGATGAATCCCAGAAAGGGATGGCGATACTGAAAGAGGCGATAGCCTCAAAAAAGGCGGCTAAATAGGATTAATCAGAAGGGAACCGATCAGATGGAGAGGATCTCGCGTGCAATAACATTCCGCTGTATCTGATTTGTGCCCTCATATATCTGAAGGACCTTTGCATCCCTCATCTTCTTCTCAAGGGGGTAGTCCCTCATGTATCCATAACCACCGAGTATCTGAACACAGTTTGTTGTGATCTTCATAGCCACATCCGATGAAAATAGCTTAACCATAGAAGAAAAGAGTGTAGATTTTACCCCTGCTTCAACGAGCTTTACTGTATGGTAAAGCATAAGCTTCGATGCAAAGAGCTCTGTTGCCATATCAGCTAACATCCACTGAATTCCCTGGAATTCTGAAATGGGTCTGTTGAACTGGATCCTATTTTTTGCATACTCGATAGCATAATCCAGCGCTGATGATGCGATTCCCACAGAGAGGGCACCGATGTCGCATCGTGATATATCAAGTGTCCTCATGGCGATCTTGAATCCCTCTCCCTCATTGCCAAGGAGATTTTCCCTTGGAACAGCGCAGTCCTCAAGCTTTATCTCCGCAGTTGGTGAAGATCTTATACCCATCTTCTTCTCAATCCTTGTTACCGTGAAACCCGGACTTCCACTTTCTACTATAAAGGCTGATATACCCTTATGACCTGCTGATGGATCCGTTTTTGCGAATAAAACAACTGCTCCTGCAATATTGCCATTTGTACAGAATATCTTTGTTCCATTGAGGATATACAGATCACCCTTCCTCTTTGCCGTTGTCTGGATTGATGAGGGATCTGAACCAGCAGCAGGTTCTGTGAGAGCAAATGCACCTATCAATTCACCACTTGAGAGTCTGGGAAGGTATCTTTTCTTCTGCTCCTCATTTCCTGCAAGCATTATAGGGATGGATCCGAGATAGTGTGCAGCAAAGCTTGTGGCAACAGATGCACATACCTTTGAAAGCTCCTCAATAGCAACGATCTTTGACATATAGGGCTGACTTGATCCTCCATACTCCTCAGGGAACGTGATGCCCATAAGACCCTGCTCTCCAAGGAGTGCAAATATATCTGGTGGAAACTGTTCCTTTTCGTCAAATTCAAAAACCCTTGGCTCAATAACCTCCCTTGCTATCCTCCTCATGAGGTCCCTTATCATCTTCTGCTCTTCATTCAGGTAAATATCCATCGAGAGCCATTCCATACCTTTGCTGACCTCCTGTTAAATTAAAAACTTACAGTCTCTCAATTATCGTTGCTGTTGCCATACCATGACCGATGCACATCGTCTGGAGTCCGAGGGCACCATTAAGCCTTTCAAGTTCATTAATAAGCGTTGCCATAATTCTCGCACCACTTGCACCGACTGGATGGCCGATGGCAATGGCACCACCCTGTGGGTTTACCTTACCGGGATCAGGCTCAAGCTCCTTCATCCAGGCAATTACAACACTTGCAAATGCCTCATTTATCTCTATCACATCGATCCTTGAAAGTGATATTCCAGTTTTTTTTATGATCTTCTTCGTTGCAGGTATGGGACCTGTGAGCATGAGGATGGGATCACTTCCTTGAACAACCCTTGCGACTATACGCGCCTTCGGTTTAAGTCCAAGTTCCTTTGCCTTTCTTTCTGATGCAAGAAGCACTGCAGCAGCCCCATCACTTATCTGGCTTGAGTTTCCCGCAGTTACAAGGCCATCGGGCTTAAATACAGGCTTCAGTGAAGCAAGTTTTTCAAGTGAGGTGTCGTATCTTATCCCTTCATCCTTTTCAACAGTTACAGGACTCTGCCCATTATTTTTTACCTGAATAGGGATTATCTCCTTTTTGAAAAAACCCATATCCGTTGCATATGCTGCCTTTCTGTGGCTTTCAAGTGAGAAAATATCCATCTCCTCCCTCGAGATTCCCCACTTTTCTGCTATCATCTCAGCAGATATACCCTGATTCACGAGCTGATATCTTTCGAGTATCCCCGGATGAAACGGTGCATAATCAGAACCAAGGGGGACCCTGCTCATGCTCTCAACCCCTGCAGCAATAACAAGATCCATATCTCCACTTTCAATTGCCTGGGATGCAAAGTGTATTGCTTGCTGGCTTGATCCGCACATCCTGTTTATTGTTACAGACGGAACCTCCACGGAAAATCCGGCAAGAAGGCATGCAAGCCTTCCGATATTTGCCCCCTGTTCTCCTGTTTGAGTTACACAACCCATAATTACATCATCAACCATATCCGCTTCTATATTGCACCTTTCTATGAGTGCTTTTAATACATGTGATGCAAGTTCAACAGGCTGGATTGAGCTGAGTAGTCCATTCCTTCTCCCTATGGGCGTTCTTATTGCATCAATTATAAGTGCCTTTTCCATCTTTACCTCCATGAGGTTTTATTCAGAATCAAGATAAAAAATGTCTGAATCACTGTTGTATCCGAAAAGCTCACCATACCTTCCCCAATCGAGCATGGTCTTAAAGATACTCTCGGTATTCTCATTGGGAAGATGAAGCGCTATCTCCTCCATTATTATTTCAGAAGGGATGCTCCTGTTGTGAAGTTTTTTAAGAAAGTTAATGAAGTATTTGAAAAGTGATAATTTTTTCAACTGCTCCTTCACAATAATCTTTCTCTGATTTATATCACCTTCGATTAATTTCTTACCCAGTTTGGTCATCTGGACTTTAGCACCAGGCGTTTCAACAAATCCGAGTATCTCACCTGCCTTTATCACTGCAAGGAGTTCCCCGAATTCAAAGTTTAACTCCTTACCAAGGGAATATATGCTTTCCTTTCCACCTTTGTCATCAAGGATTTCGATGAGTCCAAGAACCTTGCTGATTGGCGTTGCCGGTATTGGGTCTACATCCATAATTTCCTCCTAAGGATTTTCAGGCAATGATAGAGAATATCTTGTTTACAATTTCATTGAATCCATTCTGCATTTTGTCCCTCGGTCTCGGCAGATCCACCCTTATATCATCGAGTATTGTTCCAGGATGCGGGGATAGGACAACAACCCTGTCTCCAAGCTCTACTGCCTCTTCAATGATATGGGTGACCATAATTATGGTTTTCAGTGAAATCTGCGGATCATTCCAGAAATCGATGAGTTCTTCCCTCAAGTTGATTGCGGTAAGGGCATCAAGGGATGAGAATGGTTCATCCATCAAAAGTATCTTTGGCTCCACAGCAAGGGCCCTTGCGAGCCCAACCCTCTGCTTCATGCCACCTGAGAGCTCCCTGGGATAGGCCTCTTCGAAACCCTCAAGCCCCACCTTATCGATGTAGAATTCTATCTTTCTTACCCTCTCCTCCTTCGATAGTCCTCTCGGAATGAGAGCAAGTTCAATATTCTCAAAAACAGTAAGCCAGGGGACAAGGGCAAAGGTTTGAAATACCATAGCGCAGTCAAGGTTTATCCCTTTCTGCTCTTTACCATTATAAAAGACCCTCCCCTCTGTTGGGGGTATGAGTCCATTTATAATCCTGAGCAGGGTACTTTTTCCGCATCCTGAAGGTCCAACAATTGTTACAAATTCTCCCTCCTTTACTTCAAGGTTTATATCCCTGATAGCTTTGAGAAATCCCCTTGCATGCGGGAATACCTTGGAGATATTTTCCAGTTTTAGCAATCCCATAAAAAGCCCTTAATATTCTAATCGGAATTTCTCTATCGAATAATCATAAAGTTTTCGCCAGAAGAACCTGTTCAATATTATTATTGTACAAATCATGGAGATTACGCAAATAAGAAGCATTGTAGTATCCCCGTGGACATATGTAGCCTCATCCAGCATAGAACCTATACCGAAGACAGAGTAGCCTCTCTCCTTGTAAACAAAATATTCGGAAATAATAAGGGCATTCCATCCACCTCCCCATGCGGTAATGCTTCCCGTTACAAATGATGGGAAGATGGCCGGGATAAGGATCTTTTTCCAGTAAAGCCTTTTTCCCAACCCAAGGGAATATGCTGCCTCCTTTATATCAGCAGGGATTGAGCTTACACCTGCAAGGAGATTAAAAAGCAGATACCACTGCATTCCTGTGAGAACAAGGAGTATGGAGGTAAGGTTAACTCCCCCCGGTATATTTATCACAAAGAGCACTATAAAAGGGAAGAGTGCTGTGGCAGGTATTGAGGCCCCGATCTCTGAAAGGGGCAGAGCAATCCTCAATATATGTGGATTCCTTTCAACCCAGAGTGCAAGGGGAAGGGTCCATGAAAGAGCGAGGAAATAAGCGACTGCGAGCCTTATTATGGAACAAATTATTGCGAGAGGTATATATATTGTTTCATTTGGCCACGGTTTGAGAAGTGTAGATAATACACCAAGGAAGGCCTTTATTATAATAATGAAAAGGAATACTATAAAGGATGCCTTAAGCAAGCTCCTCATGAGATTAATAAAAGGTCCTTTTATTCCAGATATAAATGCAAATATGTGCGATTCTGTTTTTCCAGGCAATACCTTTATGAAACCCTTTTCAATTAACAGGACGATCCTCCTGAGACCGATTAGTCCCTTCCTCATCAGCATCCAGATATCCCTGTAAAGGCTTGCAATGAAGGATTCCGTATGTACTGCAAAGGGGGATACGAATTCATACCTGAATTTCTCAGACCATACAGAAAGTGGTTTCCATATGAGTATATGAGATGAAATAACAATGAAAAGAAGGGTCAGGAGTCCAGCAATGGTCAGGCTGAATCTTCCCTCTTCCACTGTCTTTATAAGAAAGCTTCCAAGCCCGGGAAGCTCATAGCTTACAGGTCCAATTGCTATAATTTCGCAGGCAATAAGAAAATACCATCCACCCGCCCACGACATGATACTGTTGTAAACAAGCTTTGGTATGGTTGCAGGAAGTATGATCTTTTTAAATGAGATCCATTTGTTTAATCCGAAGGAGTGAGCACCCTCAAGAAGATCAGCAGGGATACTTTTTATAGATTCATATACACCAAATGCCATATTCCATGCCTGTCCCGTAAAGATTAAAAAGATGCTTGCAAGCTCCACACCGAGCCTGTCACCACTTGTTAAGCTTATGAAAAAGTGGATTGCAGCCGGAAAGAAACCAAGGACAGGGATGGATTGAAGGATATCGAGTATGGGTATCATAAATGATTCAGCCCTTTTTGAACTTGCTGCCACATATCCATAGGTAATGGAGAAGATCAGGGAGATGAGATAAGCGATGGAAACCCTTATGATGGACCAGACGCCGTAATAGGGCAGATTTCTTAACCCTGCCGGGATGGATGGCCCTATGACCGTGAGCCTTTTCCATCCGGTAAATAGAAATCCGATGATAAGAAGGATGATAAAAAAGGTGACAACATAATATATGTTTATACGCTCAATAAATTTCCTCATCGTTAAGAATTTAGCAGTCTCCTTCTTCAGTTGAAATTAGAATGCTTCTTTATTAACATTAAAAGGATATTAATTCAATGAATAAGCATATTGTAAGGAGAAAATCCATAGGGATGAAAATCGGAAATATAATGATAGGTGGGGGTGCGCCTGTTACTGTTCAATCAATGACTACAACGGATACAAAGGATATAGAGGCTACGGTAAGGCAAATAATTGATCTGAAGGATGCAGGGTGCGATATTGTAAGGGTAGCAGTGCCTGACGAAGATTCGGCGGATGCCATCTCCATTCTCAAGCAACACTCCATGATTCCGATAGTGGCCGATATACATTTTGACTACAGACTGGCAATAAGGGCTATAAGGAGAGGGGCTGATGGAATTCGTATAAATCCCGGAAATATTGGTGCTGAATGGAAGATACGCGAGATAATAAGTTGTGCAGATGAGATGGGTATCCCGATTAGGATTGGTGTAAATGCGGGATCCCTTGAGAGGCAGATAATTAAAAGATATGGGCGGGCTGATGCAAAGGCAATGGTTGAGTGTGCACTGAAATATATTGACCTGTTTGAGAAGCTCAATTTTACAAAGATCAAGGTCTCACTGAAATCAGCATCTTTAATGGATACCATTGAGGCAAACAGGATGATCGCTAATATAATCCCCTATCCAATACACCTTGGTTTAACAGAGGCTGGCTCGATACTTTCAGGAACTGTTAAATCCGTTCTTGCTATTGGAACGCTCCTTATGGAAGGGATTGGTGATACGATAAGGGTTTCACTGACTTGTGATCCTGTTCAGGAGGTGAGGGTAGCGCGATCGCTCCTTCAGACATTAGGACTAAAGAGTGGGATTGAAATTGTTTCCTGTCCAACATGTGCAAGAATGGAGATCCCTGTTGAAGAGATCGTTGAAGAGGTGGAAAAGAGGGTGGGAGGAATAGACAGAACCCTGAAGGTTGCAGTTATGGGATGTGCTGTTAATGGACCGGGTGAGGCAAGGGCTGCTGATATCGGAGTATTTGGAGGAAAGGAAAGTGGAGTACTCTTTGTAAAGGGGAAGCCTGCAGGAAAGATAAACAAGCCAGATATTGTTGAAGTGATATTGCGTGAGATAAAAAATTTCAAATCTGAAAGAGATTGATATGTTTTACAGCAGGTCATTTATAGTAACAATGCGTGAAGATCCTTCGGAGGCAGAGGTCATAAGTCACAGATTTATGTTGAGGGCGGGGATGATCAGGAAGCTTGCATCAGGAATATACTCTTATCTTCCATTGGGTTTGAGATGCATCAGAAAGGTTGAGCAGATCGTCAGGGAAGAGATGAACAGGGCAGGTGCACTTGAGGTTATGCTTCCAGGCGTTCAACCTGCAGAGTTATGGCAGGAGAGCAGGAGATGGGATTTTTACGGTAAGGAGCTACTTCGATTTAAAGATAGACACGGGAGGGATTTCTGTCTCGGTCCGACCCATGAGGAAGTGATTACTGACCTTGTGAGGAGGGAGGTGAGGAGTTACAGACAACTGCCACTTAATCTCTATCAAATTCAGACAAAGTTCAGAGATGAAATAAGGCCGAGATTCGGGCTGATGCGCTGCAGAGAGTTTTCAATGAAGGATGCTTATAGCTTTGATGTGGATGAAGAAGGGGCGGAAAGGAGCTACTGGAATATGTATGAAACATACTGCAGGATTTTCACCCGATGTGGATTAAAATTCAGGGCTGTAGAGGCTGATACAGGTGCCATAGGTGGTAGTTTTTCACACGAGTTTATGGTTCTTGCTGATACAGGTGAGGATGTTATATTCTATTGCACAAAATGTGATTATTCAGCAAATGTAGAGAAGGCTGAAACAAAAACAATATTTACTTATCGTGACGAAAGGTTAAAAGAGATAAAAGTTGTTGAGACACCTGGTATGAAAACTGTTGAGGAGGTTGCGGATTATCTTGGTGTTGAAAGGGAAAGGATTGTAAAGACACTTATATATATTACTGACTTTGGGCCGGTTGCTGCTCTCGTAAGAGGCGACCATGAAGTAAATGAGGCAAAATTAAAGAATTTTCTGGGTGCTAATGTTATATACATGGCTGACAGGGATAAGATCCAGGAGCTAACAGGAGGTCCTCTCGGTTATTCAGGTCCCATTGGTATCAGAATGAAAATTATAGCAGATAATGCTATCAGGGGGATGAGGAATTTTATTACAGGTGCAAACAAAGAATATAAGCATCTCGTTAATGTTAATATCCCAAGGGATTTTTCGCCTGACTCATTCGGAGATATAAGAAAGGTTCAATCAGGGGATACCTGCCCGAGATGTGATGGATTGCTTTCCATGATGAGAGGTATTGAGGTTGGTCATATATTTAAACTTGGAACAAAATACAGTGAAGCTATGAAGGCAATGTTCATCGATAAGGATGGGAAAGAGAAGTATATGGTAATGGGATGCTACGGGATCGGCATTGGAAGAACTGTTGCTGCTGCAATTGAACAGAATCATGATGAGGATGGTATAATCTTTCCAATCCCTATTGCTCCCTATCATGTTTATATACTCCCCATAAATGTAAAGGATTCATCCATAATGGAATTCAGTATCAAGCTTCATAAGAACCTTGAGGAAATGGGTATAGAAGTATTGCTCGATGACAGGGATGAACGTCCGGGTGTAAAATTCAAGGATGCTGATTTAATCGGGATCCCTTTTAGAATAACAGTTGGTGAAAAGATAAAAAAGGATCTTGTAGAGCTTAAATTCAGAAGGGATGGAAGGACAGAGACAGTATCAAGCAGCCATATTGGTCAGAGGATAGTTGAAGAGGTTAAGAAAGGGATCAATGCGCAGAACTAAAGGTGTTGTAATTGCACTCGATATGGCAGAAAGAGAAGCCGTGAGCTGGTGTGAATTAATGAAAGGGAGGGTTGACCTATTCAAGGTTGGACTACAGCTTTTTCTTCATGCAGGAAGAGGATTTATAGAGAATTTGAGAAGTATGGACTGCAATGTTTTTCTTGACCTGAAACTCCATGATATCCCGAATACCGTATATCATGCATCGTATGAAATCGGGACAATGGGTGTTTCTTTTTTCACTGTTCACTGCCTCGGTGGGAAAGAGATGATGAGAAAGGCAGTAGAAGGCTCAGCCGAAGGCGCATCCAAAGGTTCATTTAAAAAACCCGTTTGTACTGGGGTAACTATACTTACCAGCATTGATGCGGGAGATCTTATGGATATGGGGATTTCGGAGGATATTGATACTCTCGTTCTCAAATTAACGGAATGCGCACTGAGCGCAGGTGTAAATGCTATTGTGTGCTCACCAAGAGAGATCGGGATTATAAGGAAAAATTTTGGAGATGATGTGATAATCTTTACTCCAGGGATTAGGGTGGAGAGCTCTGAAGTTCATGATCAAAAAAGGGTTCTGTCACCGGCGGAGGCATGGAATAGAGGGGCAGATTATATAATTGTCGGCAGATCCATATTCTCCTCATCTGATCCAATGGGAACCCTTGAAAAAATACTTTCATGCAGATGAGGGAGATTATTTACGGTGTAAACCCGGTAAGGGAGGTTTTAAAGAAGAGGCCTGATAGGTTTATCTCCATTTTGATCTATGAGGGGAAAGAGCGCAGGGATATTCATGATATTATAGCGGTTGCAAAAAAGAATGGAATAAAGATTGAATTCGTTGATAAATGGAGGATTGACAGGCTTACAGGATCAAATAAACATCAGGGCGTTGCTGCTGAGCTTAGGGAGTTCATATACAGCGATATTGCTGATATATTGGATAGCGCCAGAAAAAAGGGGGATAAACCTTTCATTGTGATCCTTGATGGAATCGAGGATCCGCAGAATCTTGGGGCAATCATCCGAAGCGCTCACTGTTTTGGTGTGCATGGTGTTATAATTCCAAAAGACAGGAGTGCGTCGATCACAGGGGTGGTCTATAAGGCATCTGCTGGTGCTGTTGAGTATATAGCAGTAGCAAGGGTTGTGAATATTTCAAGAGCAATTGATGAGCTCAAGGAAGAGGGGCTGTGGATTGTGGGTGCATCCAGCGAGGCGAAGACATCGATACTGGATTTCAATTTTCCTGAAAGTGTGGGAATAGTAATTGGAGGAGAAGGAAGGGGAATAAGGCCGGTGGTGATGGAAAGATGCGATTATATTGTTTCAATCCCCATGAAGGGTGCGATTTCATCATTGAATGCATCTGTAGCATCCGGGATTTTGATTTATGAAGCTATGAGAGCAAGGATAAAAAATAAAACTTGAATACTCAAACAAAAGCGATTAATATACTTCAATATTGATTTTTATTTTTTTACGTAATATTATAATTATTTATGCCGATTATGCTGACGTAGCTCAATCGGCAGAGCAGCTGATTTGTAATCAGCAGGTTGGGGGTTCAACTCCCCCCGTCAGCTTGAGTAAGTAAGTTTTATGGATGATACAAAAAGGGAGGGGTACCCAAGTGGCCAAAGGGAGCAGACTGTAAATCTGCCGGCTAATGCCTTCGGAGGTTCGAATCCTTCCCCCTCCATTGCCAAATTTAGTAAGTGATTTTATTTTGCAAATTAATTTATGATATGTGTATGGTAGCGGGATGTAGCATGAGCGGGAGTAGCTCAGGGGTAGAGCGTCAGCCTTCCAAGCTGAGGGTCGCGGGTTCAAATCCCGTCTCCCGCTCCATGCCCACGTAGCTCAGTGGTGGAGCACTTCCTTGGTAAGGAAGAGGTCGCCGGTTCAATCCCGGCCGTGGGCTTGAGAGAATGAAAAAAGTGGATAGATTACTTAAGGATCAGTAGAATAGTTCAACAATTTTAAAAAGTAAGGAGGATTGACATGGCAAAGCCAAAATTCGAAAGGACAAAGCCCCATGTGAATGTGGGAACCATCGGACATATCGATCATGGAAAGTCAACACTTACCTCAGCAATTACAAAGGTTCTTTCTATGCAGGGTCTTGCTGCCTTTACACCTTTTGAAGAGATAGATAAGGCACCTGAAGAGAGGGAAAGGGGGATTACGATAGCGATTTCACACGTGGAATATCAAACGGAAAAAAGGCACTATGCCCATGTGGATTGTCCGGGACATGCTGATTATATAAAGAATATGATCACAGGTGCAGCGCAGATGGATGGCGCTATACTCGTTGTCAGTGCCTCAGATGGTCCGATGCCGCAGACGAGGGAGCATGTGCTGCTTGCCAGACAGGTCAATGTCCCTTATATTGTTGTTTTCCTTAATAAAGCGGATATGGTAGATGATCCGGAGCTCCTTCAACTTGTTGAGCTTGAGGTAAGGGAACTCCTTACACAATATAAATTCCCTGGCGATGAGGTCCCTGTTGTAGCAGGAAGTGCTTTAAAAGCACTTGAATGCGGTTGTTCAAAGAAGGAATGTCCTCACTGCGGTCCCATCTGGAAACTTATTGATGCAATTGACGAATATATACCGGAGCCAAAAAGGGAGATTGATAAGCCATTCCTCATGCCCATAGAAGATGTCTTCAGTATATCAGGAAGGGGAACAGTGGTTACAGGAAGGGTTGAAAGAGGGTTAATAAAGGTTGGAGATGAGGTTGAGATTGTGGGATTTGGACCAACAAAGAGGACAGTTGCAACCGGTGTGGAGATGTTTAGAAAGGTCCTGGATGAGGGAAGGGCAGGTGATAATATAGGTGTGTTGCTTAGAGGTATAAAGAGGGAAGAAGTTGAGAGGGGTATGGTCCTTGCAAAACCAGGAACAATTACTCCCCACACAAAATTTAAAGGGGAGGTTTACGTCCTTTCAAAGGAGGAAGGTGGAAGGCATACACCCTTCTTCACGGGATACAGACCACAATTCTATTTTAGAACTACGGATGTTACAGGTGTTGTTAAATTACCCGAGGGCGTGGAGATGGTAATGCCTGGAGATAATGTAAATCTAACAGTGGAACTTATAGCGCCCATAGCCCTTGAAAAGGAGCTGAGGTTTGCTATTAGAGAAGGTGGAAAGACAGTGGGAGCAGGGGTTGTAACGGATATCCTCGAATAGGAGTATTTGATGAGGGAGATAATAACGCTTGCTTGCACACAATGTAAAAGGAGAAACTATACCACTACAAAGAACAAGAAGAAGATGCCAGACAGATTGGAGCTCAAGAAATTCTGTAAATTCTGTAAAGGGCATACAATTCACAAGGAGGTAAGATAAGGCCAGTAGCTCTAACGGCAGAGCACCGGACTCCAAATCCGGGGGTTGGGGGTTCGAATCCCTCCTGGCCTGTTTATAATCGGAATATTTTATGGGTTTGATTCAATCCATTAGAGAAAATATAAAAGAAAAATTTCTCTCTCTGATAAGATTTTTGAAGGAAGCAAAGATAGAGCTGAAAAAGGTAACATGGCCTTCAAAGAGAGATACCCTTGGATCAACATATGTTGTGATAATTGTTGTTTTTCTCATTGCGATATTCCTGGGACTTGTCGACTTCGGTTTATCAAGGATTCTTAAGCTTCTTCTTGGATAGGTGAAGTGATGGGGGAAAAAAAGTGGTATGTAATCCATACATATTCGGGCTTTGAGGAGAAAGTTGCTGATGCATTGAGGAAGCGGATAGAAAACTCAGGAAAGAAGGAGTTTTTTGGCGATATACTTGTTCCTGATGAGAGGGTTATTGAATCCAAGGGTGGAAAGAGGATAGAGAAGAAGAGAAAGTTTTTTCCTGGTTACATCTTTGTAAATATGGTTCTTAATGATGAGACCTGGAATATAGTGAGGAGGACGCCAAGGGTGGCAGGCTTTGTAGGGGGGAAAAATCCTGTGGAGATCTCAGAGGCTGAGGTTGGAAGGCTTTCAGATCAGATAAGGGAGGGAAAGCTTAAGCCCAAGCCCAAGTTTCAATTTGCTGAAGGTGAAACAGTAAAGGTAATTGATGGTCCATTTACAAATTTTGAGGGTATTGTTGATGAGGTCAAAAAGGATAAAGGAAAGGTGAGGGTCCTTGTTAAGATCTTTGGAAGGCCAACACCTATTGAGCTTGATTTCCATCAGGTTGAGAAAATTGTAGAGTGAGGAGAGGGTTATGGCAAAGAAGGTTGTTGCACAGGTTAAACTTCAGATACCTGCAGGAAAGGCAACACCATCTCCCCCTGTTGGTCCTGCACTCGGGCAGCATGGTGTCAATATAATGGAGTTTTGCAAAAGTTTTAATGCACAAACAGCCAGACAGGAAGGGATGATAATACCTGTTGTAGTTACCATCTATTCTGACAGATCCTTTACATTTATTACAAAGACTCCCCCTGCGTCGGTGCTCCTTATGAAGGCAGCGGGTATAGAAAAGGGTTCCTCAGAGCCTAATAAGGTAAAGGTAGGAAAGGTTACAAAGGCACAGCTCATGGAGATCGCAAAATTGAAGATGCAGGATCTAAATGTAAAGGATCTTGATGCCGCAGTAAGAACAATAGAGGGAACAGCAAAGAGCATGGGGATAGAGATTATCGGATAGGAGAATAGAATGGGAGTAAAGGGAAAGAAATATCTTGAAGCATTGAAAAAGGTTGACAGGGTTAGAAGATACAGTGTTGAGGAAGCAATCTCTCTTGCCCTTGAGACAAGTTATGCAGATTTTGATGAAACAGTGGAGCTTGCAGTAAGGCTTGGTGTGGACCCGAAGCGCTCGGATCAGCAGGTGAGGGGATCTGCAGTGCTTCCACATGGTATAGGAAAGAAAGTAAAGGTTCTTGTTTTTGCAAAAGGCGAGAAGGAAAAAGAGGCAATTGAAGCAGGTGCTGATATTGTGGGTGCTGAGGACCTTATTGCAAAGATTCAGCAGGGATGGATGGAATTTGATAAAGCAGTTGCAACACCAGATATGATGAGCTCTGTTGGAAAGCTTGGGAAAATTCTCGGTCCCAGGGGACTCATGCCAAATCCTAAGACCGGAACAGTTACTTTTGATGTTGCAAAAGCAGTGAGGGAATTAAAACAGGGTAAGGTTGAATTCAAGGTTGATAAGGCAGGCAATGTACATGTACCCATTGGGAAGGTATCATTCGGATTTGATAAACTGTATACAAATTTCAAAACGATTATGGAAGCAATTATAAGGGCAAAACCTGTTGCCAGTAAAGGAACCTACCTGAGAAGTGTCACAATTTCCACAACAATGGGACCAGGAATAAAAATTGACCCGGTCCAAGTGCAGAATATGATTAAATAGAAAAGATATAACAAATAGTTAAATTCTACCCTGTAGGGGATGTTTTTGTTATTTTTAAAAGGAGGTAAATGGATTGAGAAAGTCACTGCTTGAGAAGGAAAAAATTGTACAAGGACTCAATGAAAAAATCAGAAAGGCTGAAGCCGTATTTCTTTTAGATTTTCATGGAATGAACGTTGAAGAAATGAATAAACTGCGTGAGGAATTGAGAAAACAAGCTCATTCGTTACATGTTATTAAAAATACTCTTGCATTGAGGGCATCAAGGGGAACCGCTATTGAGGGAACCGAAAGCTACTTCAGAGGGAATACAGCTTTAACATTTACATCAAAGGACCCCATTATCCTGGCAAAGATTTTGACTGATTTTATGAATAGAAACGAGAAGCTGAAAATAAAAGTGGGGATTGTAAAGGATAGAATTCTATCTGTAAATGAAATAAAAAGACTTTCTGAATTACCTCCTAAGGATGTGCTCATTCGAATTTTGATACACAGGTTGAAGTCACCTATTTCATACTTTATTTTCATACTTTCGGGCATAATTGGAAAGTTTGTTAATGTCTTGAGATCCATTGAGGAAAAAAAGAGGGAAATAAATAATAAGGGAGGATAATAATGGCTGAACAGAAAATTACCAAAGAAGATGTTATTAAGTTTATCGAAGGAATGTCCGTTATTGAACTTGCGGAGTTGATAAAGGAACTTGAGGAGAAATTTGGTGTAACGGCAGCAACTCCTGTTATAACGGCCGGAGCACCCATTCAGGCTCAGGCCAGTGCAACAGCTGCCCCCGCTGTTGCTGAGAAGACAGAGTTCACCGTGATACTCGCAGACCCGGGCGAGAAGAAGATTCAGGTTATAAAAGAGATAAGGGCAATCACAGGGCTCGGGCTTAAGGAAGCGAAGGATCTTGTTGACGGAGCACCTAAACCTGTAAAGGAGGGTATATCAAAGGAGGAGGCTGAGTCGATAAAGAAGAAGCTTGAGGAAGCTGGAGCAAAGGTTGAAATAAAATAATTTATTTAATAAACAAGGCGATAAGGAGAATATATGGATTACCTTGACCTTTCATCAGGCCATATAAAGAGGGATTTTTCAAAGTGTGAAAAGGTTCTGGATGTTCCCTATCTTCTTGAATTACAGAAAAGCTCTTTTGAAAGGTTTCTCCAGATGAATAAGAAACCTGAGGAGAGGAAGGATATTGGTCTACAGGCAGCACTGAAAAGCATATTTCCGATCAAGAATTATGATGAAACAGCTTCCCTTGAGTTTGTTAATTACACAATAGGAGAGCCCAAATATGATGTTGATGAATGTAAGGAAAGGGGGATGACTTACGGAGCCCCCCTGAAGATAACTGTTCAACTCGTCCTCTGGGATAGGGATAATGTAACAGGCGCCAAGACAATAAAGAATGTAAAAGAACAGCAGGTATATCTCGGGGAAATTCCTCTTATGACGGAAAAGGGAACATTTATAATAAATGGAACAGAAAGAGTTATAGTCAGTCAACTTCAAAGATCACCAGGGGTTTATTTCGATCATGACAGGGGAAAAACATTAAGTGGAATTAGACCGCTTTATTCTGCCCGTATAATTCCTTACAGGGGTTCATGGCTGGATTTTGAATTTGATCAGAAGGATACACTCTATGTGAAGATAGATAAAAGGAAGAAAGTTCCTGCCACCTTACTTCTTCGTGCGCTGGGTTGTAGCACTCCTGAAATATACAGGGTATTTTTCAAAACGGAAAAAGTTATCATCGAAGGCGATAAATTTTTCAAGAAATTTGATTCTGGGCTCTTCCTGAATCAAAGGGCATCGGATGATGTTATTGATACAAGAACAGGAGAAATTATTATAAAGAAAGGAAGGAGATTCAATATCCAGATAATAAGAAAAATAGAGGAACTCGGACTGAAACAGATTCAGATAAAGCCTGAGAATATAATAAATGAGTTTTCCGCCTCAGATATTGTGGATCAAACATCCGGTGAGATAATCGTCAGGTGTGGGGAACAGATTAGCGAAGAGAAACTGGAAGAAATCAAGAATCGAAATATAAAGGAAATAGAATTACTTTTTATTGATAGAACTGCTGGTGGTATGGGAATGCTTGAGGCTATCAAGTCGGATAAGATACAGAGCCAGGATGAAGCGATAATCGAGATCTTCAAAAAGCTCAAGCCAAGTGAACCGCCAACAATTGATAATGCAAGAAGCTATTTTGAAGGTTTGTTTTTCAGCCCTGAAAGATATGATCTTTCAAAGGTTGGGAGACTGAAACTTGATCACAAGCTGGGACTTGATGTTGATCTTGAACAAACAACGTTAAGGAAAGAAGACATCCTTGCAGTTGTTCGTTATCTTGTTAATCTCAGGAATGGATTTGGAAATATTGATGATATAGATCATCTCGGAAATCGAAGGGTTAGGTCTGTTGGTGAACTTTTGGAAAATGCTTTAAAGGTGGGTCTGACAAGGATGGAGAGGGCTATAAAAGAGAGGATGAGTATAGGAGAAATTGACACAATGCTCCCTCACGATCTTATAAATGCAAAACCTGTCTCTGCTGTATTAAGGGAGTTTTTTGGCTCGGGTCAGCTATCTCAATTCATGGATCAGACAAACCCCCTGTCTGAGATAACGCACAAGAGAAGATTGAGCGCACTTGGACCCGGTGGTTTAACCCGTGAAAGGGCAGGCTTTGAGGTAAGAGATGTTCATCCAACACATTATGGAAGAATATGCCCGATTGAAACGCCGGAAGGTCCAAATATTGGTCTTATCTCCTCTCTTAGCTGTTACGCAAGGGTGAATGAATTTGGTTTCATTGAAACGCCCTATCGTGAGGTTAAGAATGGAAAGGTAACAAAAAATATAAAATATCTTTCCGCCCTTGAAGAAGAGAAATACACAATTGCCCAGGCAAATATACCACTTGATAAGAATGGAAGAATATTAGGAGAGCTCGTTCCTGCAAGAAAAGGCGGGGAGTTTACCCTTGTTAGACCGGAAGAAGTAGAGTATATGGATGTTTCTCCGATACAACTTGTTAGCGCTGCTGCTTCATTGATACCTTTTCTTGAACATGATGATGCGAACCGTGCCCTTATGGGTTCAAATATGCAGAGACAGGCTGTTCCTCTCCTTAAAACGGAAGCACCTCTTGTGGGGACAGGCATGGAAGGTATTATAGCGAGGGATTCAGGAGCTGTTGTTATTGCAAAGAGAGATGGAGTTGTTGAATATGTGGATGCATCACGAATTGTAGTAAGGGCAGATTTTGAAGAAACGGATGGAGGAAGTTCTGTTGATATATACAATCTTGTTAAATACAGAAGATCCAATCAGAACACATGTATCAATGAAAAGCCCCTTGTTAGGAAAGGTCAGAGGGTAAAGAAGGGTCAGGTTATAGCAGATGGTCCTGCGACGGAAAGAGGAGAACTTGCCCTTGGAAGGAATGTAATTGTTGCATTCATGCCATGGGGTGGATACAACTTTGAAGATTCCATACTTATCAGTGAACGACTTGTTATTGATGATGTATTCACATCAATCCATATCGAAGAATTTGAATGTGTTGCGAGAGATACAAAGCTTGGTAAGGAAGAGATAACAGCTGATATTCCCAATGTTGGTGAGGAAGCTCTTAAGAATCTTGATGAGAATGGAATAGTGAGGATTGGCGCTGAAGTAAAAACGGGAGATATACTGGTTGGTAAGGTAACTCCAAAAGGAGAAACAATGTTGAGCCCTGAGGAAAAATTACTGAGGGCAATATTCGGTGATAAGGCTGGTGAATTCAGGGATACGTCGCTCAGAGTTCCCCCGGGCATCGAGGGTATTGTTATAGATACAAAGGTTTTCACAAGAAGAGGGGAGGAGAAAGGTGAAAGAACCCGTATGATTGAGGACAAGGAGATCGAGACATTGAAGAAGGATCAGGAAGAGGAGATAAAGATTATAAAGGACAGTGCTTATGAGAGAATAAAAAGGGTTCTGATAGGAAAGACAACTGCATCACGTCTTATGTCAGATGATAAAAGTACTGTTCTGATCGGAAAGGGGAAGGAGATAACAGAGGAGATACTCTCAAAAATTCCAAAGAAAAAATGGTCAGAAATCAATCTTGTTGAAGAGGAGGCACAAAAAGAGGTAAAGAGAATACTTGTTGCCCTCAAAGAGCAGACCGATTTCGTTAAGAAGATGTATGAGAACAGGATAAATAAGGTTAAAAGAGGTGATGAACTTGCTCCTGGCGTAATAAAGATGGTAAAAGTTTATCTGGCAATTAAAAGGAAAATCTCAGTTGGTGACAAGATGGCAGGTCGGCATGGTAACAAGGGAGTTATTTCAAGGATACTACCTATCGAAGATATGCCTTATATGTCTGATGGAACACCTGTTGATATAGTGCTTAACCCACTTGGAGTTCCTTCAAGAATGAACGTTGGACAGATTCTGGAGACTCATCTTGGATGGGCATGCCGTGAAATTGGAAAGAAGCTTGCTGAGCTTACATACACGATAAAAGATCCTCGTATATTAAGAAAGAGACTTAAGGAGGTTTATAAGAATGAGGGGGTTTCCAAACTCATTGACAGATGTTCTGATGAAGAGATCCTTGAAATCATAAATAGATATGAGAATGGGATTCATTGCATGAGTCCTGTTTTCAGTGGTGCAAAAGAAGAAGAGATAAGGGAAATGCTTGAGTATGCAGGTCTTCCTGTGACAGGTCAAACAGTTCTTTATGATGGTAGAACGGGTGAGCCCTTTGATAATAAAGTTACGGTCGGTGTTATGTATATGATGAAATTGCATCATCTTGTTGACGATAAAATACATGCGCGTTCCATTGGACCATATTCACTCGTTACCCAGCAACCGCTTGGAGGGAAAGCTCAATTTGGTGGTCAGAGACTGGGTGAGATGGAGGTATGGGCACTTGAAGCATATGGTGCTGCACACACACTCCAGGAGTTCCTGACTGTTAAGTCGGATGATATTGTTGGAAGGACAAGGATGTATGACTCCATTGTTAAGGGAGAAAATGTTCTTGAACCTGGGTTGCCCGAGTCATTCAGTGTTCTTGTGAAAGAGTTGCAGAGTCTCTGCTTGAATGTTGATTTGATTGAGGATGTTGATCAATTAAATAAAAAAGAAGATACTATTAAATCCGAAAAGAAGGATCAAAAATAAGGTGATCCAGGAGGTTTACAATTGGAGGATTTATTCAGCTTTTTTGAAAAACCAAAGAATCCATCAAGCTTCAACGCTGTAAAGATTTCAATTGCATCACCGGAGCAAATAAGGTCGTGGTCTCATGGTGAGGTGAAAAAGCCCGAAACGATAAACTACAGAACCTTTAGACCGGAGAGGGATGGGCTTTTTTGCGCAAAGATATTTGGTCCGACGAAGGATTACGAATGCAACTGCGGTAAATACAAAAGGATGAAACACAGAGGGATTGTGTGTGAAAAGTGTGGTGTGGAAGTAATTCAGTCGAAGGTAAGAAGGGAAAGGATGGGTCATATTGAGCTGGCAGCTCCTGTTGCACATATATGGTTTGTAAGAAGTCTGCCGAGCAGGATTGGGACACTTCTGGACTTAAGCTTAAGGGAGCTTGAAAGGGTTCTTTATTTTGAGGCTTATATAGTAACGGATCCGAAAAATACGGGACTTCGGAAGGGAGAGCTTCTCACAGAGGAGAAGTATAAAAAGGCGATTGAAGAGTATGGTGAGGGGGGTTTTGAGGCAGGTATGGGAGCAGAGGCGATAAAGAAGCTTCTCGAGGAGATAAAGCTTGAGGAGCTTGCGGAAAGCCTGAGGCTCGAGATAAAAGAAACAAATTCTGATGCAAAGAGAAGAAAACTTGCAAAGAAATTACGGATTGTTAAGGGGATGATTGAAGCGGGAAACAGACCAGAGTGGATGATACTTACTGTTATTCCTGTTCTACCTCCTGATCTGAGACCACTTGTTCCACTGGATGGTGGAAGGTTTGCCACATCTGATCTTAACGATCTTTATAGAAGGGTGATTAACAGGAATAACAGATTGAAGAGGCTGCTGGAGCTCGATGCACCCGAAATCATAATAAGAAATGAAAAAAGGATGCTCCAGGAAGCGGTAGATGCTTTATTTGATAATGGCAGGAGAGGAAAACCTATCGTCGGGTCCAATAAGAAGCCTCTTAAGTCACTGAGTGATATTTTGAGGGGAAAGAGTGGAAGATTCAGGCAGAATCTTCTCGGGAAGCGTGTTGATTATTCGGGAAGATCGGTTATAGTTGTTGGCCCCGAACTGAAACTCCATCAGTGCGGTCTTCCCAAGAAGATGGCACTCGAGCTTTTCAAACCCTTCATATATCAGAAGCTTGAGGAGAAGGGATATGTAACGACAATAAAGAGTGCAAAGAAGATGGTTGAAAAGGAGAAAGAGGAAGTATGGGATGTCCTCGAGGAGGTAATAAAGGAGCACCCCGTTTTGCTTAATAGGGCACCAACGCTTCACCGTCTTGGTATTCAGGCTTTTGAACCTGTTCTTATTGAGGGAAAGGCTATCCAGCTACACCCCCTTGTTTGCTATGCATTCAATGCGGATTTTGATGGGGACCAGATGGCAGTTCATGTTCCCCTGTCCATAGAGGCCCAGACAGAGGCGAGGGTACTCATGCTATCAAGCAACAATATCCTCTCTCCTGCACATGGAAAACCCATGATAATTCCGACACAGGATATGGTGCTTGGGCTTTATTATCTTACAAAGGAGAAGGCGTATGTGAAGGGCGAGGGGAAGGTATTTTCTTCAACCGAGGAGGTAAGATCTGCATATGATGCTGGTGAGTTAGATCTTCATGCAAGCATAAGGGTAAGGATAAATGGTCGACTTTATGATACAACAACAGGAAGGGTTCTCCTCAAGGAGATAGTTCCCGATAAAATTCCATTCGAATATATAAATAAAGTCATGAGGAAAAAAGAACTTGCAGATCTTATTGATGCCTGCTACAGGATGGTAGGGCATAAAGCAACTGTTATCCTTGCTGATAAGCTGAAGGATCTCGGCTTTTACTATGCAACAAAGGCCGGGATTTCCATTTCAGTAGATGATTTGAAGATACCCTCAAACAAAGAGAAAATCCTCGAGGAGGCAAGAAGAGAAGTTGAAAAAATAATGTCTGAATATACTGAAGGATTAATAACAGATGGTGAAAGATACAATAAGGTGGTGGATCTCTGGACGGATGTGACGGATAGAATTGAGAGGGAGATGATGAAGGAGATCGGCACCGACGAATTTATTAATGAAAAAGGAGAGGTTAAGAGAATAACAAGCTTTAATCCAATTTTCATGATGGCCGATTCGGGGGCAAGGGGTTCTGCACTCCAGATGAGGCAGCTTGCAGGAATGCGTGGTCTTATGGCGAAACCATCAGGTGAGATAATAGAAACACCGATTACAGCCAATTTCAGAGAGGGATTAACAGTTCTCCAGTACTTTATCTCCACTCATGGTGCAAGAAAAGGACTTGCTGATACAGCATTGAAAACCGCCAATTCCGGCTATCTGACAAGGAGGCTTGTTGATGTTGCTCAGGATTGTACCATAGTGGAGGAGGATTGTGGAACACTCGATGGTATCACGATGACACCTCTTATTGAAGGGGGTGAGATAATTCAGCCTCTTGGAGAAAGGGTTCTTGGGAGGGTTGCGCTTGAGGATGTTATAGATCCCTTTACAGAAGAGATCCTCATCCCTGCAAATGAGGAGATAGATGAAGCTGGTGTTGAGAAGCTAACATATGCAGCAATAGATAAGGTAAAAATAAGGTCTGTTCTCACATGTCAGTCAAAATGGGGTGTTTGCGCAAAATGTTATGGAAGGGACCTTTCGACAGGAAAGCTTGTTAACATAGGTGAGGCAATAGGTATTATCGCAGCACAATCAATTGGAGAGCCAGGAACACAGCTTACCATGAGAACGTTCCATATCGGTGGAACAGCTGCAAGAAGGGCTGAGAAATCAACCATAGAGGCAAAGATAGATGGAACTGTTAAGTTCATAAACCTTAACGCTGTAAGAAATAAGGAAGATATCCTTGTAGTAATGAACAGGAATGCCCAGATTGCCATTGTAGATGAATCAGGAAGAGAAAGAGATAGGCATCCTGTGATATATGGTGCAAAGCTCAGGGTTGAGGAAGGAAAAAGGGTTAAGGCTGGTGAGATTATAGCGGAATGGGATCCATATACAACACCTATCCTGACAGAAGTTTCCGGAAGGGTTAAATTTGGGGATATCATCGAAGGTCTCACCATGAGGGAGATGATCGATGAGGTTACATCACTTACAAGAAAGGTAATACTGGAGTCCAAGGATCCGGAGATAAGGCCGAGGATCTCCATAAAGGATGAATCGGGAAGAACCATTGCAAGATATTTCATGCCAGTTGGTGCAAATATAAGGGTAAGTGAAGGAGAAACAGTATATGCGGGTGATGTTATTGCAAACATACCGAGGGAGACAGCAAAAACAAAAGACATCACAGGTGGACTGCCAAGGGTCGCTGAGCTCTTTGAAGCAAGAAAGCCAAAGGATCCAGCCATTGTCAGTGAGATTGATGGGGTGGTTTCCTTTGGAAAGGATATTAAGGGGAAGAGAAAGGTAATAATAACGCCTGATGTTGGTGAACCGAGGGAATATCTTATACCGAAGGGTAAACATATTATCGTTCACGAAGGAGATAGAGTAAAAGCTGGCGAGGCATTGATAGATGGTTCTGTGAATCCACATGATATACTCAGGATTCTCGGTGAGAAAGAACTTGCAAGATATCTTGTTGATGAGATACAGGAGGTTTACAGACTTCAGGGTGTTAAGATAAACGACAAGCATATTGAAGTTATTGTCCGTCAGATGCTCAGGCGCGTTAAGATAAAAGATCCTGGTGATACGAACTTCCTTGTAGGAGAGCATGTTGAAAAACCTATATTCGAGGAAGAAAATCAGAAGGTTCTTACAGAGGGTGGAAGACCAGCAATAGCAGAGCCTTTACTTCTTGGTATTACAAAAGCAGCTCTTAGTTCTCGTGGTTTCATTTCAGCAGCTTCATTCCAGGAAACAACAAAGGTGCTCACAGAAGCAGCAGTATCGGGAAAGATAGATTATCTGATGGGTCTTAAGGAGAATGTAATTATGGGCAGGCTGATCCCCGCGGGAACAGGTATCAAAAGTATAAGAGATATAAAGATAAAGGTGCTTGATGAGGATAATGGAGGGGATGGGAAAAAGGGGGAGGAAGCAGAAGAATCTTGACAGATTGATAGCACAAATATAAGATAATTAAATTTGTATAGTTGATTTGAGAAAGCGGGGTATTCATGCCAACGATTAATCAGTTAATAAAGGAGGCGAGGAAGAAGGTTGAAAGAAGGACATCCGCACCTGCGCTTCAAGGTTGTCCGCAGAAAAGGGGTGTATGCGTTCGCGTATATACAACAACTCCAAAAAAGCCAAATTCTGCATTGAGAAAGGTTGCAAGGGTAAGGCTTACAAATGGGATAGAGATAACAGCATATATACCTGGTATTGGTCATAATCTCCAGGAGCATTCTGTTGTTCTTGTAAGAGGTGGAAGGGTTAAGGATCTTCCAGGTGTTAGATATCATATAATAAGGGGCACACTTGATTCTGCTGGTGTTCAGAACAGAAAACAGGGAAGATCTAAATATGGTGCAAAGAGACCTAAATGAGGTGAAGATTAAATGCCACGAAAGGGATATGTTGTAAAGAGAGAGGTTCCGCCGGATAAGATCTACGGTGACAGGCTTGTTGCAAAGACGATTAACGTCATAATGAAAAAGGGGAAGAAGAGTCTGGCAGAGCAGATCTTTTACAGGGCGCTTGATCTTGTTAGGGAGAAAACGGGTGAGGATCCATTAAAGGTTTTTAAAAAGGCAATAGAGAACTGTAAACCCGTTCTTGAGGTTAAGTCGAGAAGGGTTGGAGGTGCAACATATCAGGTTCCTGTAGAGGTGAGGCACGAGAGAAGGGTATCACTTGCTATAAGATGGCTTGTCGGATATGCAAGGGAGAGGAATGAAAAATCCATGATTGAGAGGCTTGCAAATGAAATAATCGATGCAGCAAACAACAGGGGAGGTGCTGTAAAGAAGAGAGAGGATGTTCATAAAATGGCAGAAGCCAACAGGGCTTTTGCACATTACAGGTGGTAACTTCTTTTCATTTTTGCCTCTGTAAATGTGTAGAAATTAATCATATACTGACCTGGTGGTAGAAAAATTCCAGAAAAAATCTGGAAAGGGGGTATTTAATTGCCAAGACTGGTAGCTTTGGAAAAAACAAGAAATATCGGCATTGCGGCTCATATAGATGCGGGTAAAACTACGACTACAGAAAGGATACTTTATTATACCGGTGTTTCCCATAGAATTGGTGAAGTGGATGAGGGAACAGCTGTAATGGATTGGATGGAGCAGGAGCAGGAAAGAGGTATAACAATTACTGCAGCCGCAACAACATGTTTCTGGAAAGGATATAGGATTAACATAATAGATACACCAGGTCATGTTGATTTTACAATTGAGGTCGAGAGATCATTGAGGGTTCTCGATGGTTGTATTGCTGTATTCTGCGGGGTTGGTGGCGTGGAACCGCAATCTGAAACTGTCTGGAGACAGGCAGATAAATATCGTGTTCCAAGGATAGCATTTGTTAATAAGATGGACAGGGTGGGAGCTGACTTCTTCAATGTGATAAAAATGATGAGAGAAAGACTCAAAACGAATCCTGTTCCTGTTCAGTTACCACTGGGCAGAGAGGAGGATTTCGCCGGTATTGTTGATCTCATAAAGATGAAAGCAGTTCTGTGGGATGAAAGCACTGTTGGTGCCAGGTATCATGAGGAAGAGATACCACCCGAAATGATACCCCTTGCCGAGGAATACAGGGAGAAGCTCCTTGAAAGTATTGCTGATTTTGATGAAGTCTTTATGGAGAGGTATCTCGAAGGGGATGGAGTAACGGAGGATGAAATAAAAAGGGTGATAAGAAAAGCAACGCTGGAGATGAAAATGGTTCCCGTTCTCTGTGGAGCAGCTTTCAAAAACAAAGGCGTTCAACCACTCCTTGATGCAGTTGTTGATTACCTTCCATCACCACTTGATATTCCTGCTGTAAAAGGAATAAATAAGGAAACCGGTGAAGAAGAAGAAAGGAAAACATCAGATGACGAGCCCTTCTGTGCACTCGCATTTAAAATTCAGACGGATCCTTATGTAGGTCAGTTGACATATGTGAGGGTTTATTCAGGCTGTCTCAAATCAGGCTCTTATGTTTATAATGCAACCAAAGAGAAGAAGGAGAGGATTGGCAGACTCCTTAAGATGCATGCAAACAAAAGGGAGGAAATAAAAGAAGTCTATGCTGGAGATATAGCTGCATGTGTTGGTTTAAAATATACAACAACTGGTGATACACTCTGTGACGAAAACCATCCAATAATCCTTGAGTCGATATCATTTCCTGAACCTGTTATTTCAATAGCAATAGAGCCAAGGACGAAAGCTGATCAGGATAAGCTGAGTATTTCGCTTAATAAGTTAACTGTTGAAGACCCATCATTTCATGTAAAGATTGATGAGGAGACAGGACAGACAATAATCTCAGGAATGGGTGAACTCCATCTGGAGATCATTGTCGACAGACTGCTGAGGGAGTTTAAAGTCGGGGCAAATGTGGGTCGTCCTCAGGTCGCATATAAGGAGACCATCAGGAGGAAGGCGAAGGCTGAAGGGAAGTTTATAAAGCAGACAGGAGGAAGGGGCCAATACGGGCATGTGTGGCTGGAGGTTGAACCGAACGAGAAAGGGAAAGGCTTTGAGTTTAACAACAAAATCGTTGGAGGTACAATACCGAAAGAATATATACCCGCAATAGAGAAAGGGATCAGGGAAGCTATGGAGAGTGGTGTTCTTGCGGGATATCCTATGGTTGATATCAGGGTAACTCTATTTGATGGTTCATATCATGAGGTTGACTCATCGGAGATGGCATTTAAAATAGCTGCATCCATGGGATTTAAGGAAGCAGTAAGGAAGGCAGATGCAGTTTTGCTTGAGCCTATTATGTCAATTGAGGTTGTTGCTCCTGAGGAGTTTATGGGTGATATTATCGGGGATCTAAATTCAAGGAGGGGCAAGATCCTTGGAATAGAGGAGAGATCCGGTGCAAGAATAATTAAGGCGTTGGTGCCGCTTTCAGAAATGTTTGGGTATGCAACTGACCTGAGATCTATGACACAGGGTCGTGGAACATATACAATGCAGTTTTCCCATTATGATCAGGTTCCCGAACAGAAGGCAAATGAGATTATGGTAAGCATGGGATATTTAAAATAGTATGTTGGAGTTTTTATGAACCAGAGAATCAGAATAAAGCTTAAGGCTTTCGATCACAGGATACTTGATCAATCGGTAGCAGAGATTGTGGAGACTGCACGCAGGACTGGTGCACGGGTTGCAGGTCCCATACCGCTTCCTACAAAGATAGAACGATTTACAGTTAATAGATCACCCCATGTGGACAAAAAATCCAGGGAACAGTTTGAGATCAGAACACACAAGAGGATTATTGATATCCTTGATTATAATCAGGCAACAATGGATGCCCTGATGAAACTTGATCTTGCAGCGGGTGTTGATGTAGAGATAAAGGTTGCTGATTAAAAGAGGCATATGATGAGAAAGGGTATACTTGGAAAAAAACTGGGTATGACGCAGATCTTCACCGATGAGGGGGAGATGGTTCCCGTTACTGTAATAGAGGCTGGGCCGTGTACTGTCGTTCGAAAAAGGACGCTTGAAAAAGATGGATATTCAGCAATACAGCTTGGATTTATAGAAAAAAAGATGAGCAAGGTTAATAAACCCTTGCAGGGGTATTTCAAGAATACAGGAAAGGCCTTTTATATACTTCGCGAATTGAGGACGGATAATATCGATAATTTCGAAGTTGGACAGGAAATCCGTGTTGATGTGTTTTCTCCTGGTGATTATGTGGATGTAACGGGAATAAGTAAAGGAAAGGGCTTTCAGGGTGTTGTTAAAAGGCACGGGTTTGAAGGTGGTGCTGCATCGCATGGATCGATGTTTCACAGGAGACCTGGTTCGATAGGTTCAAGCACATTTCCAGCAAGGGTATGGAAGGGTAAGAGGCTCCCCGGAAGGATGGGAAACAGGAGGGTAACAGTTCAGAATCTAAAGGTCCTTCGTGTGGATACAAGAAATAATCTGCTTTTTATAAAGGGCGCTGTTCCGGGAAGTGTGAACAGTATTGTTTTTGTGAAGAGTGCTACTAAAAAACCGATGATACGGCTGGCATAGTGGGGGCGTGATATGGCTGTTGCCAATCTATACAATATGGAAGGTCAGATAATGGGAGAGGTAACGCTGAGAGATGAGTTTTTCAATGCAGAGGTTAAACCACATATTATGCACGAGGTGGTTAGATGGCAGCTTGCCTCAAGGAGGAAGGGAACAGCCTCTACCAAGACGAGAGGAGAGGTTCGGGGTGGTGGGAGAAAACCATGGAGACAGAAGGGAACAGGAAGGGCAAGGGTAGGAAGTATGAGATCCCCGATCTGGAAGGGCGGTGGCACCATTTTTGGACCTAAACCCAGAGACTACAGTTTTGATATCCCTAAAAAGGTGAGAAGGCTTGCCCTTATTTCAGCCCTTTCCTGCAGATACAGGGATGATAGACTTCGTGTCATAGATGAATTTTTACTTCCTGAGATAAAAACAAAGAGGATTGTTGATTTTATGAGGAAATTCAACGCAGATGAAGCACTGATCGTTTTAGATGGTGATAATGAATATATAGCAAAATCTGCGCAGAATCTGAGAAATGTAAAGGTCCTGATGTGGAATGGCATTAATGTATACGATATCCTTAAATACAAATATCTTTTCATAAGTAAGGCTGCAGTAGATAAGATTGAAGGGGTGCTGGGAAAATGAAGGACCCTCACATGATTATAAAGAGACCTCTTGTGACGGAAAAAAGCACAAGGCAGAGAGATGAGGAAAACAAGGTTGTTTTCGAAGTATCGAGGGGTGCAAGCAAGACGGAGATAAAAAGGGCAGTTGAGGAGATTTTTAAGGTAAAGGTCCTGGATGTGAAAACAATAATACTCCCAGGAAAGGTTAAGAGGTTTGGGAGATTTGTTGGAAAAACATCATCGATAAAAAAGGCTATCCTGAAGCTAAGACCGGGTGATAAAATAGAATTTTTTGAAGGTGTATAACTTGAAGAGGAAATTATGGGAATAAAAAATTATAAACCCACATCCCCTGGTAGAAGATTTCAGACATCAGCTGACTTTTCAGAGGTAACGAAAAGTGAGCCTGAAAAGTCCCTCGTGGTCACTTTGAAGAAAACCGGTGGGAGGAACTCACAGGGGAGAATCACAGCATGGCATAGGGGAGGGGGCCATAAAAGGCTTTATAGAATAATCGATTTTAAAAGGGATAAGGATGGTATTCCAGCAAAGGTTGCAGCTATTGAATATGATCCCAATCGCTCTGCAAGGATTGCACTCCTGCACTATGCTGATGGGGAAAAAAGATATATACTTGCACCGATTGATTTAAAGGTTGGTGATAGTGTCATCTCCGGTGAGAATGTTGATATAAAGCCCGGAAATGCTATGAAGCTCAGATACATACCTCCAGGAACATTTATCCATAACATAGAGTTAAAGGCTGGTGGTGGTGGAAAACTCTGTAGAGCTGCTGGAACATATGCGCAGATACTTGCAAAGGAGAATTCATATGCACAGGTCAAACTCTCATCAGGTGAGATCAGGCTTATACATCTTGAATGTAAAGCAACAATAGGTCAGGTTGGCAATGTTGATCATGAAAATATAAGTATCGGAAAGGCAGGTCGCTCAAGATGGCTTGGCAGAAGGCCTATAACAAGAGGTGTTGCAATGAATCCCGTTGATCATCCTCATGGAGGTGGTGAGGGAAGGAGCAAGGGTAATCACCCTGTTACACCATGGGGCGTTCCTACGAAGGGTTATAAGACGAGAAAGAAAAAACTGACTGATAAATTCATTATAAAGAGAAGAAGGTAGGTAGTTTATTATGGCACGTTCTCTTAAAAAGGGACCATTTGTAGATGCCAAGCTCCTTAAGAAAATAGAGGAGCTAAACAGAACAAATCAGAAAAGGATTATAAAAACATGGTCAAGGAGATCGACCATCGTTCCTGCAATGGTGGGACATACAATAGCTGTTCACAATGGCAAAAAATTTATTCCTGTGTATATTACGGAGCAGATGGTTGGTCATAAGCTTGGAGAATTTTCACCTACAAGAAATTTCCATGGGCATTCAGGTGATAGGAAAACAAGGGTAAAGTCCGGGAGACCATGAGGGATGGGAATTATGGAGTCAAGAGCTGTTGCACGGTACGTAAGGATTTCTCCATATAAGACAAGGTTAGTTGTTGATTTAATCAGGGGGAAGAAGGTTGATGAGGCTTTAAAAATTCTTAAGTTTACAAAGAAGAGGTCCGCAAGAATTGTTGAGAAGGTTATAAGATCAGCTATGGCGAATGCACTGCAGAATTCAAAAATTGATGTTGACAATCTTTTTATAAAGAGAATCTATGTGGATGAAGGGCCAATGCTCAAGAGATACAGACCTATGTCTATGGGAAGGGTCGGACGCATAAGGAGGAGAACGAGCCATATAACTGTTGTTCTCGATGAGATGTAAATTATCGGCATAAATTGGTTTGAAAGGAGGATTTGATTTGGGTCAGAAAACGCATCCAACAGGTTTCAGGTTGGGTATAACAAAAACCTGGGTTTCGAGATGGTACTCAAGGAGGAATTATAGAAAATTTCTTCATGAGGATATAAGAATAAGGGAGTATTTGAAGAAAAAGCTATATCATGCAGGGATTTCAAAGATTGAGATAGAAAGAACAGCTGATAAAGTGATAATAAATATCCATACTGCAAGACCTGGAATTGTTATTGGAAAGAAAGGCTCAGAGGTTGAGCTTATTAAGAAGGAGCTGAAGAAGATTACTGATAGTGATATCTATATTGATATAAAAGAGGTAAGAAGGCCCGAGCTTGATGCACAACTTGTTGCAGAGAATATAGCCCTTCAGATTGAAAAAAGGGTTGCATACAGAAGGGCAATGAAGAGGGCTGTGAGCTCTGCAATGAGGCTTGGTGCCCAGGGGATAAAGATCGCTGTATCGGGAAGGCTTGGAGGAGCTGAGATGGCACGATCGGAATGGTACAGGGAAGGTAGGGTGCCACTTCAAACCCTGAGGGCTGATATAGATTATGGTTTTGCAGAGGCCTTTGCAACATATGGTGTCATTGGTGTAAAGGTATGGATATTTAAGGGGGAGATAATACCTGAGAAGGAGAGGCAAAGTGAAGAGCTTCTCAAGAGTGTTTAGGAGCTGAGCAATGCTTATACCAAAGAAAGTAAAATATAGAAAACAGCAGAAGGGGAGGATCAGGGGGATCAGTCAGAGCGGGAACACTGTTGCCTTTGGCGATTATGGATTAAAGGCCCTGGAGGGTGGATGGATTACAACGAGACAGATTGAGGCAGCAAGGGTTACCATCACACGATCCATAAAGAGGGGTGGGAAGATCTGGGTCAGAATATTTGCTGACAAGCCTATTACGAAAAAGCCTGCTGAGACGAGAATGGGAAAGGGGAAAGGGCCTGTTGAGGATTGGGTAGCAGTAGTTAGACCTGGGAGAATACTCTATGAAGTGGAGGGTATTTCAAGGGAAGCTGCAGAAGAGGCATTCCGTCTGGCATCACATAAACTTCCTGTTAAGACAAAGATGGTAGTGCGTGAGGAGTTATAAAATGAAGCCAGCTGAACTGAGGAATCTGTCAATGGATGAGTTAAGGCAGAAAGAGGTGGAACTAAGGAGGGAACTTTTTAATCTCAGGATCAGGAATTCGACAGGGCAGCTGGAGAACAATGCGAGAATTTCACTGATCAGGCGAGATATAGCACGGATAAAAACTATTCTCAGGGAGAGAGAACTTAAGGGAGGATCACGTTAAATCATAATCTGTGATTGACAGGAGAACATATGGGGACGAGAAAAAAGATGATTGGCACAGTGGTGAGCGACAAAATGGACAAGACAGTAGTTGTATCTGTGGAAACCCTTGTTCAGCACAGGAGATACAAAAAATTCATCCGTCGAAGGAAGAAATATAAGGCCCATGATGCAAATAATGAGTGTAGGATCGGCGATAGAGTTCTTCTTGTCGAAACAAGGCCACTGAGTAAGGAGAAGCGGTGGAGGGTAGTTCAGATTCTTGAAAGGGGAAGCGGGAGAGATTTAATCGATGAAGGGATAAGCCATGATACAGCCTCACACAATTCTTGAAGCAGCCGATAATACAGGTGCAAAGAAACTTTATTGTATAAAGGTGATTGGAGGCACAAAGAGGAGGTATGCGACTGTGGGAGACGTCATTGTTGTTTCTGTAAAGGAGGCTATTCCATTTGGAAAGGTTAAAAAAGGGGAAGTGCACAGAGCAGTAGTTGTGAGAACAAAAAAGGAGGTTGGAAGACCTGATGGTAGCTACATCAGGTTTGATGATAATTCAGCTGTACTGATAAATCCCCAGGGAGAGCCCCTTGGCACAAGGATATTTGGACCTGTTGCAAGGGAACTGAGAGCAAGGAAATTTATGAAGATCCTATCCCTTGCACCAGAAGTTATATAAATTTAGAAGGATAATATCGGCAGGTGTTAAAGGAATGAGGAGATTTCATGTGAGAAAGAACGATACTGTTATGGTTATAGCGGGAAAGGGAAAGGGCAAGATCGGAAAGATCCTCAAGGTATTTCCCTCTGAGGCGCGTATCGTTGTGGAGAAGGTAAATCTCATAAAGAGGCACACAAGACCATCGCACCAGAATCCGCAAGGGGGGATAATCGAGAAGGAAGGTCCAATACATATATCCAATGTTCTTCTTTATTGCACTAAATGTGCTAAGGGTGTGAGGGTTGGCAGAAAGGTCCTTGAAGATGGTAAAAAGGCAAGATATTGCAAAAAGTGCGGGGAGATATTTGATAAATAAAAGGAAGTGTCCTGATGGCTAAGGAAACGAAAGAGCAGAAAAAGAAAGCAAAGGTTGTTGAGGATAAAGAGGACCGCTCCCTGAAAAAGGATAATGTTGAAGAACAGGTTCCAGAGGGATATGTTCCTCGGATTAAGGAAAAGTATAGAAGTGAGGTCATCCCCCAGATGATGAAGCTTTTCAACTACAAAAATCCCATGCAGGTTCCAAGGCTTGAAAAGATTGTTATAAATATGGGAGTGGGGGAAGCGAAGCAGAATATAAAGGTCCTTGATGCTGCAGCTGAACAGCTTTCTCTTATATCAGGTCAGAAACCAGTAATTACTAAGGGAAGAAAATCAATAGCAGCATTTCAATTAAGGGCAGGGATGCCAATCGGATGCATGGTCACCCTGAGAGGTAACCGGATGTATGAATTCTTTGATAGACTTGTAAGTATCGCGCTTCCAAGGGTAAGGGATTTTAAGGGCGTTTCCCCTAATTCATTTGATGGGAGGGGGAATTACACACTCGGGATAAGGGAGCAGATAATATTTCCTGAGATAAGCTATGATAAGATAGATAAGATCAGGGGGATGAACATAACATTTGTTACAACAGCGAAGACTGATGAGGAGGCAAGGGAACTTTTGAAGCTCCTCGGAATGCCTTTCAGAAGCGCTTGAGGAGGTTTGATGTGACGAGAAAAGCACTTATGGTAAAGGCTATGAGGGAACCCAAATTCAGGGTGAGGAAAAGAAACCGGTGTCCTCTCTGTGGAAGGGCAAGGGGATATTACAGGAAATTCAATATGTGCAGGATATGTTTAAGACATAAGGCCCTGAGGGGTGAACTTCCTGGCGTCGTAAAGGCAAGCTGGTAAAAAAACTTTTTAGGTGGAGATTAGGAAGATGGCGATCAATGATCCCATAGCGGATATGCTTACAAGGATTAGAAATGCATCCCAGGCAAGGCACGAAAAGGTCGATATTATAGGATCAAAGCTTCTTATGAAGATTGCTGAGATCCTTAAAGACGAAGGGTATATTTCGGAATTTAAGGTTCTGGATGATGAGAAGAGTAAAAGGACAATAAGAATCTTTCTCAAATATGATACCAGGAAGAGCCCTATTATAAACAAATTAATAAGGATAAGCAAGCCTGGAAGAAGGATTTATGTGGGCAAGGATGATATCCCCAATGTAATGGGTGGTCTCGGTATCTGTATACTCTCTACATCAAGGGGAATTATGACAGGACATAAGGCCAGGGAGCTTGGCATTGGTGGAGAATTAATGTGTGCGATATGGTAGGAGGTTTTGATGTCGAGAATAGGTAGGCTTCCCATAAAACTGCCTGAGGGTGTGAAAGCAAAGATAGAGGGAAGGAAAATAGCTATCCAGGGTCGTCTGGGCACACTCGAAATGGAGATCCCTGAACAGATAGATATCCAAATGGAAGATGGCTTTATAAATGTAGTAAGGAAAGGTGAGGATAGAAGAACAAGGGCGCTTCATGGATTAATAAGGAGCCTGATAAACAATATGGTTATCGGGGTTAGCCAGGGATTTGAGAAAAAACTTGAGATAAGCGGCATCGGATACAGGGCTGAGGTAAAGGGGAATATGCTTATTCTTAATCTCGGTTATTCTCATCCCATCAACTATATACTTCCTGAGGGCATTAAGGCAATGGTCGAAAAGGGAACGATAATAACGATCCAGGGAATTGATAAGGAGCTTGTTGGATTGACAGCAGCAAAGATCAGATCCTTTAGAAAACCCGATCCTTACAAGGCAAAAGGCATAATCTATGCTGGTGAAAAGATTATAAGGAAGGTAGGGAAGACTGGAGCAAAGTAAGGGCTATGAGAAGCACAAGGCTCATTGGAAGATTAAAGAGAAAGAGAAGGATAAGAAAAAAGATCTTCGGCGAGAGCAGCAGACCAAGATTAACTGTTTTCAAATCAAAAAAACATATCTATGCGCAGATCATTGATGATGTAAATGGTATCACCCTTTGTTCAGCTTCAACCCTTTCTCCCGAGATAAAGCAGATAAGGAATGAACGTAGGTTAAAAGGTATAGAACTTGCAAAATTGGTTGGCTCCTTAATAGCAAAAAGGGCGAGGGAAAAGGGGGTTGAGAAGGTTGTCTTTGACCGTAATGGCTTTCTATATCATGGTAGAATCAAATCCCTTGCTGATGCAGCACGGGAAGGTGGATTAAACTTTTAAATAGGAGGTAGTTTTGGAGAGGATCAATCCAGAAGGGCTCAATCTCAAAGAGAGGGTTGTTTATATAAACAGGGTTGCAAAGGTTGTTAAGGGGGGAAGAAGGTTCAGCTTCAATGCACTTGTGGCAGTTGGCGATGAAAATGGAATTGTAGGAATAGGACATGGAAAGGCACATGAGGTTCCTGAGGCGATAAGAAAGGCTGTTGAGGATGCAAAGAAGAATCTGGTAAGGGTGCCAATTATTGATGGAACGATACCTTATGAGGTATATGGCAAATTCGGTGCAACAACTGTGCTTTTAAAACCCGCCTCCCAGGGAACGGGTGTTATTGCTGGCGGAAGTGTCAGGGCGGTTGTGGAATCAGCAGGAATTCAGAATATACTGACAAAGTGCATTGGTTCAACAAATCCGCACAATGCACTTAAGGCAACCATTGAAGGCCTTAAAAAGCTCAGCCATCCGGAGGAGATTGCTGAAAAAAGGGGGAAGAAAATAGAAGAGATATTGAAATATGGGAAGAGAAGCAAGGATGAGAAAGCTTAAAGTGACCCTTAAAAGAAGTGGTATAGGATGTACAGAGGATCAGCGATATACACTGAGAAGTCTCGGTCTGACAAAATTACACAAGACTGTTATCCACAAAGATAATGAATGTATTAGGGGGATGATAAGAAAGGTTTCACATCTTGTTGAAGTAGTTGAGATTGACTCTGAAGAAGGGAGATAAAGAATGGATCTCAGCATGTTGAGGCCTGCAAAGGGCTCGAGACACAGGGAAAAACGTGTGGGGAGAGGCCCCGGCTCCGGGCATGGAAAAACATCATGCAGGGGGCACAAAGGTCAGGGTGCAAGGTCAAACAGGGGCTCAAAGCCAGGATTTGAAGGGGGGCAGATGCCTCTCCAGAGAAGGCTTCCAAAAAGGGGGTTTTCCAATAAACCCTTCAAGGTGGAGTATGCTGTTGTGAACCTAAGGGACCTTGAGAAATTTTCTGATGTTGATGTATTTGATCCCGAATTCTTTTACTCCTCAGCTCTTGTTAAGAAGAAAACGCTCCCCATCAAGGTCCTTGGAGATGGTGATGTCACAAGGCCTCTGGTTGTTAAGGCCCATCGTTTCAGCAGGTCAGCAGTGGAAAAGATTAAAGCAGCAGGTGGAAAGGTAGAGGTTTTGAATTGATAAGCAGTCTTCAAAATATCACAAAAATACCGGAGCTCAAGAGAAGAATAGGTTTTACCCTTATTATGCTTGCTGTATACCGGATAGGGTGTTTTGTGCCTGTTCCTGGAATAAATACACAGGCACTTGCAGGATTTCTTGGCAGGGCAAGGGGAACCATCCTTGACCTTTTTGATATGTTCTCAGGAGGTGCACTTGAAAACTTCTCTGTATTTGCATTGGGAATAATGCCATATATAAGTGCATCAATAATCCTTCAGCTTCTTACCGTTGTTATCCCATACCTTGAAAAGCTTTCCAAGGAAGGGGAGATTGGAAGAAAAAAGATTATTCAGTATACGCGATATGGAACCGTAATTCTCAGCATGATTCAGGGATTTGGCATCGCAATAGGTCTTGAGAGCATGGCAGGACCGGGTGGACAACCTGTTGTTGCATCGCCGGGATGGGGGTTCAGGTTGCTTACAATGATAACACTAACATCGGGGACAGCCTTTATCATGTGGCTTGGTGAACAGATAACGGAAAGAGGGATTGGCAATGGTATCTCTCTTGTTATATTTGCGGGGATCGTTGCAAGGATGCCAAGGGCTATAGCAAATACAGGTAAATTAATAAGAACAGGAGAACTTAGCATATTTGTCATGCTTATTATATTCCTTCTCATGGTTGTTGTTGTTGCCTTTATCATATTTATGGAAGGTGGCCAGAGGAGGATCCCGATTCAGTACGCAAGAAGAATAATAGGAAGGAGGGTATACGGGGGTCAGTCAACGCACCTTCCTTTGAAGATAAATCAGGCTGGCGTTATACCACCCATATTTGCTTCATCAATACTGCTCTTTCCGGGAACCATTGCACGCTTTATACCACATGAGATTCCACAGAGAATTGCAACATTTCTTACGCCTGGGAGTTTTATTTATGAGGTGCTTTTTGTTGGATTCATTATATTTTTCTGCTATTTTTATACAGCGGTTACCTTTAACCCTGTTGATGTTGCCGAGAATTTACAGAAGTACGGTGGCTACATTCCTGGTATAAGACCGGGAAGAAAAACTGCAGAGTTTATCGATAGGATTCTGAGCAGAATAACACTTGGTGGTGCACTTTATGTGTCAGCTGTATGTGTGCTCCCAACGATATTGATAAGACATTTTAATGTTCCTTTCTATTTTGGTGGAACATCACTTTTGATAGTTGTTGGAGTTGCAATGGATACGATCCAGCAGATTGAAGCCCATATGATTACAAGACATTATGAAGGGTTTGTTAAAAAGGGGAAAATAAGAAGCAGGAGGGGTTAATAAGATGAATCTTATACTTCTTGGTCCACCTGGTGCGGGAAAGGGAACACAGGCAAAGTTGATGATAGAGAATCTCAACATCCCTCAGATATCAACCGGCGATATACTGAGGGAATCCGTTAAGAACGAAACACCCCTCGGGATAAAGGCAAAATCATATATGGAGAAAGGGCTGCTTGTTCCAGATGATATTGTCATAGGTATTGTGGAAGAAAGAATATCCAGGGAGGATTGCAGGAATGGATTTATCCTTGATGGTTTTCCAAGGACCGTTGCCCAGGCAGAAGCGCTTGAAAATGTCCTTAAGAGCATGGGGAAAAGGATTGATCATGTTATCTCTATACATGTGGAAAAGGATGAACTGATAAAAAGGCTTTCGGGTCGATGGACCTGCAAAAATTGTCAGGAAGGTTATCACGAGATCTTCAATCCACCAAAGAAAAGCGGTATATGTGATAAATGCGGTGGTGAGCTTTATCAGAGAGAGGATGACAGGGAGGAGACGGTGAGAAAAAGGCTGCAGACATATGAAAGTCAGACAATGCCGCTAATAGATTATTACAGGAAGAAAGATATCCTCAGACAGATAGATGGAAGGGGTGAAATAAAGGAAGTTTTTGGAAGGATCCTTAAGGTTTTGAATATTGGGCAAGAGGCTCGATGATATATCTGAAGACGAGAGAAGAGATAGAGAAGATGAGGATTGCAAATATTATAGTTGCTGAGATACTCTATCAGTTAAGTGAAATGGTGAGGCCAGGTATAAGAACAATAGAGCTTGAGGAGGAGTGTGAGAGGCTTGTTGAAAAATACGGTTGCATTCCTGCATTCAAGGGATACAATGGGTATCCATGCTGTCTTTGCACTTCAATAAATGAAGAGGTTGTTCACGGTATCCCATCGCGAAGGGAGTTAAAAGAGGGTGATATAATCAGTATAGATTTTGGAGCAGTTTACGATGGATATTATGGAGATGCTGCAATAACGCTCCCTGTTGGTGATGTAAGTGAGAAGGCAAAAAGGCTTATGCAGACAACAGAGGAAGCGCTATATAGGGGGATTGAAAAAGCTGTAGAGGGCAACAGGCTTTCAGATATATCCCATGCCATCCAGAGCTGGGTCGAGGAAAAGGGTTTTTCAGTTGTAAGGGATTTTGTGGGGCATGGGATCGGGAAATCACTTCATGAGGAGCCCCAGATTCCCAATTTCGGTCCTCCCGGTAAGGGTGTGAGATTGCAGGAGGGTATGGTTCTGGCAATTGAACCGATGGTGAATGAGGGTAGCTGGGAGGTTGAGATACTGAAGGATAGATGGACTGCTGTTACAAAGGACAGGAGCCTTTCTTGTCATTTTGAGCACTCAGTTGCTGTGACAAAGAAAGGTCCCTACATCTTAAGTAAAATATAGGCAAGGGGGTATATGCCGAAAGAGGATGCAATAGAGGTAGAGGGAACAGTTGTTGAGACACTACCAAATGCTATGTTCAGGGTGGAGCTGGACAATGGCCATAGAGTCCTTGCTCACGTTTCGGGTAAGATGAGGATGCATTTTATAAAGATCCTTCCAGGTGATAGGGTAAAGGTTGAGCTATCACCATATGATTTGACAAGAGGGAGGATTGTTTACAGGATTAAGTAAATTCTATAAATGGGTCATGATATGAAGGTTAGACCATCTGTAAAGAAGATATGTGATAAATGCAAGATAATAAAGAGAAAGGGTGTTATTCGCGTAATCTGTGAAAATCCGAAGCATAAACAGAGACAGGGGTAAGGAGGTAAACATTGGCAAGAATTGCAGGTGTTGAATTACCAAGGGACAAGAGGATTGAGATAGCATTGACCTATATATACGGCATAGGTCGATCAAGTGCAAGGAAGATCCTTGAAAGAACAGGTATTGATTTCAATAAAAAGACAAGGGATCTCAATGATTCTGAGATAACAAGATTAAGGGAGATCATCGAGCATGAGTACAAGGTCGAGGGAGATCTCAGAAAAGAGATCGCAATGAATATAAAAAGGCTCATGGAGCTTGGCACATACAGGGGGTTAAGGCACAAAAGGGGGCTTCCTGTGAGGGGTCAGAGGACAAGAACCAATGCACGGACAAGAAAAGGTCCACGGGGCGCAATGATAAAGAAGGCAAAGAAGGCTTAAGGAGGACTCAATGGTTGCAGCAAGGAGAAGGGGGAAGAAGAAGGTTAAGAAAAACATCCCCATGGGGATTGCTCATATACAGGCTACCTTTAACAATACCATAGTTACAATAACAGATATGAATGGAAACACCATTGCATGGTCAAGTGCAGGAATAGTGGGATTTAAGGGTGCAAGGAAAGGGACGCCATTTGCGGCACAGATGGCAACAGAGGATGCTGCGAAAAAGGCGATGGAGCATGGTGTGAGGACAATCCATGTATATGTTAAGGGTCCTGGTGCAGGGAGGGAGGCAGCGTTAAGGACCCTTCAGGCTGCAGGTTTCAACATCACACTTATCAGGGATGTTACCCCTATACCTCATAATGGGTGCAGACCACCAAAAAGAAGAAGGGTATAAGAATTAAGGAGGAAGAAATTGGGAAGATATACAGGATCAGTGTGCAGATTTTGCAGACGCGAAGGAATGAAACTATTCCTTAAGGGTGATAGGTGCTTTACTACGAAGTGCGCATTTGAAAGAAGGGGTTATGCACCGGGTCAGCACGGACAGGCACATCCAAAGATTACAGAGTATAGCATAAGGCTTCGTGAAAAACAGAAGGTTAAGAGAATGTATGGGATAATGGAGAGGCAATTCAAGATATATTTTGAGAGGGCGGAGAGATTAAGAGGCAGGACCGGTGAAAACCTCCTTACCCTCCTTGAAAGGAGACTTGATAATGTTATTTATCGACTTGGCTTTGCAAGCACAAGGGCAGAGGCACGAATGTTTGTGAGGCATGGGCATTTCTTGGTCAATGGAAAAAAGGTTAACATACCATCTTATCTGGTAAATCAGAACGATGAGATTGTGCTGAAAGAGAAGAGCAGGGAAAATCCCCACATACTTTCAGCCCTTGAAAGTGCTGCAAGAAGACCCCTTCCATCCTGGCTTGAGCTCGACAGGGAGAATTTCAGGGGAAAGGTCGTTGCCCTTCCAATGAGAGAAGATATTACAATACCCGTAAAAGAACAGTTAATTGTCGAGCTTTATTCTAAATAAAAGTTTTTTCCATTACAGCAGGAGGAATTATGGAGAAATATATCGGAGACCTCATAAGACCAAAGAAAATTGAGGTCGAAAAAGAGACATTAACAGATACATATGGGAAGTTTTATACGGAACCGCTTGAAAGGGGTTTTGGTATTACCATAGGAAATTCCCTGCGAAGGATTCTTCTCTCATCCCTTTATGGTGCTGGAATAACCTCCGTCAGGATTGAAGGCGTTCTTCATGAATTTTCTGTTATACCGGGTGTGCTTGAAGATGTTACAGATATTATTCTTAATCTAAAAGGTGTTGAATTGAAGATGTATGTGGAAGGTCCAAAAATTATCAGAATCAGTGAGGTTGGTGAAAAGGAGGTTAAAGCAGGGGATATAATTACTGATGGTTCTGTTGAGGTGCTGAATCCTGAGCATCACATAGCATCATTATCACAGGGTGCGAGACTTAATATAGAGATGACCGTGAAGATGGGAAGGGGATACCAGCCTGCTGAGAGGAATAAGGAAGAGGATATGCCCATAGGAACGATTCCAATTGATACTGTATTTTCTCCTGTAAAAAAGGTAAATTATACAGTTACAAATGCAAGGGTTGGACAGAGAACAGATTACGATAAGCTTATCCTTGAGGTATGGACGGATGGTAGTATAACTCCTTGTGAAGCAATTTCACAGGCAGCGAGGATCCTTCAGGATCAACTCGATATTTTTGCTTATATTGGAGAGGAGGAAGAAACAGATAAAGAGGCAGAGAAAAAGGAGATCGACAAAAACAAAATAAACGAATACCTGTTTAGAGGTGTTGATGAGCTTGAGCTCTCTGTGAGATCTGCAAATTGTTTGAAAAATGCTGAAATAAAGCTGATCGGCGAACTTGTTCAGAAAACAGAACAAGAAATGTTAAAAACTAAGAACTTTGGAAGGAAATCACTTAATGAGATTAAAGAGATACTTAATGAAATGGGTCTTTCGCTGGGAATGAAGCTTGATAGTGAAACAATTAATGAACTAAAGCTGGCAAGGGAAAGATTGAAGGAGAAGGAGAAGGAAAAGAAACAGATGCAGGATTAATTGAGGATCAATTCCAGGAGGAATTTATGAGGCACAGGGTTGAGGGAAGGAAATTAGGGAGACCAAGCGGTCACAGAGTGGCGATGATGAGAAATCTCATGGTCTCACTTATAAGGCATGAAAGGATAAAAACTACTCTTGCAAGGGCAAAGGAACTGAGGAAGGTTGCAGAAAGAATGATCACGCTGGCAAAGAGAGGGGATCTCAGTGCAAGAAGACAGGCTGCCCAATTTCTCAACAGTAAAGCGGAGACAAAAAAACTATTTGAAGAACTGGCACAGAGGTTCAAAAAGAGAAACGGTGGTTATACAAGGATCATGAGGCTTGGCTGGAGACCAGGGGATGGAGCACCTATCTCATTAATCGAGTTTCTTCCTGAGGTAAAGGAGGAGAAGAAGAGGAAGGTCTCCAGGAAAAAGTCATCAAAAGAGGCAGAGGGGAAGAAAAAGATAAGGAGGAAAGAATCCATTACCGGGACGGAGCAGTAGAACCAGATATGGTAAATGTGGAACTATTTGTGAAGGAAGATTGCCATCTTTGTGATAAGGCACTCAATATTATAAAAGAGGCGCAGAGGGTAATACCCTTTAAGCTTTCAATAGTAGATATTTCAAGGAATGAAAGACTTATTCAGGAGTTGGGGGAAGAAATTCCGATTGTTTTTATAAATGGGACGAAATCTTTCAGATTTTTCGTCGATAAGGATGAGTTTATAAAAAGAATTTTAATAGCACAAGAAAAAACTTGACATATTTTTTAAAAATATTATTATTGAAAATAAATTTCAATTGCAATATCATGAATTTATTGAACCGAGAGATAATAAAATCATTATTTAAAGAAAAGGGACTGAGAATAACAAAGCAGAGGATTGCCATCATAAATACATTCCTTGAATCACTCAATCATCCAAGTATAGAGGATATCCTTAACAAGGTAAGAAAAAAGCATGGACGCATTAGCTATTCCACCGTGTACAGGACATTGAAGATTCTGTCAGACAGTGGCTTTGCTGATGAGAGACACTTTGGTGATGGATATACAAGATATGAGAAGGTAGTTCAGGGAATGCATCATGATCATATCATATGTATCTCATGTGGAAAGATCATTGAATTTGAGAGCGATGATATTGAAAGAATTCAATCAAGGGTTGCGAAAAAGTATAACTTTAAACTTATTGCCCATAAAATGGAGTTGTACGGGCAATGTCCTGATTGCAGAAAGGATTGATCGATCTGGAAAGATCAGAAGTGGCAGTTCTCATAGAGGAGTAATATGCATAATTGCGAACAATCTAAGGAATTAATACGCAATGAGGGAACAATCCTCCTTATCGGTAATCCGAACGTTGGGAAAAGTGTTATATTTTCATGCCTAACCGGCAGATACGTAACTATATCAAACTATCCCGGAACAACAGTGGAAATATGTTATGGAAATATGGAAACTCCGGAAGGAAGGTATACTCTTATAGACACACCAGGGATAAATACATTTATACCAACAAGTGAAGATGAGAAAGTAACAAGGGATATACTTTTAAATGAGAAAACAAAAGCCGTTATTCAGGTTGCCGATGCCAAGAATCTTAGAAGAGCCCTCTTGATTTCTCTTCAGCTTGTAGAGATGGGATTACCCTTCATCCTCAATTTAAATATGGAAGATGAGGCATATGAAAGGGGCATTTCCATTAATTACAGGAAACTATCCGATATACTGGGCGTTGACGTTATTCCCACTGTCGCAATAAGGAAAAAGGGAATAGATAGGTTGAAGAATGCCCTGTTAAGGGTAAGAAGATCTTCGTTCAAGTTGATATACGATAATATTATTGAAGAGGGAATAAGAAGGATTGAGGATATCCTTCCTGTTGCGAATATTTCAAAAAGATTCATAGCCATGCTGCTTATTGCAGGGGATCAAAGCATTAACGAATGGCTGCAAAATAAGCTCTCAGTAGATGACATCGAGAAAATTTCTGAGATAAGGCGTGAGATCCAATCAAGATTCACCGAAAGCCTCTCAATCATAATAAATCAGAGAAGATTGAGGTTAATAGATGAAATAATTGAAAACGTTATGGAAACAGGAAGGATTACGGAAAAAAGGATGAATGAGCTTATAGGCAGATATTCGATGCATCCTGTGTGGGGCTATTTTATTTTATTGTTTGTGATATATGCAATGTACAAATTCGTTGGTGAGTTTGGTGCACAGGTGCTTGTTGATTTTTTTGAAGAAAAATTGTTCGGTGAGTATATAAATCCCTTTTTTGTAAAAATCTTTAGAGCAATTATTCCTTTCACAATAATCCAGGATTTTCTTATTGGAGATTATGGAATAATAACAATGGCTTTGACATATTCTATTGCAATTGTGTTACCGATAGTGGGTACTTTTTTCATTGCATTCGGGATACTTGAGGATTCAGGATATCTTCCTCGACTGGCTGTTATGGTTAACAGGGTATTCAAAATTATTGGTCTTAATGGAAAGGCTGTTTTACCCATGGTTCTCGGGCTGGGATGTGACACAATGGCAACACTGACAACGCGTATTCTTGAGACAAAGAAAGAAAAAATTATAGTGACACTGCTTCTCGCTCTCGGGATACCTTGTTCTGCACAGCTGGGGGTGATTATGGGAATGCTTGGTGCACTTTCAGTTAAGGCATCTTTAATCTGGGCAGCAGCGATAATCCTTGTTATTATAACTGTAGGTTATCTTGCAGCAATCGTTATACCAGGAAGAGGATCGGACTTTATACTTGAGCTACCTCCAATAAGGATGCCAGTATTTTCGAATATATTTATGAAAACGCTGGCAAGAATAGAGTGGTATCTGAAAGAAGCTGTTCCACTATTCATACTTGGAACGGCATTGCTATTCTTTATGGATAAGATAGGGATGCTTTCAATTACAGAGAAAATAGCATCTCCACTTGTTCAGGGGGTACTTGGTCTTCCTTCTAAGGCTACAGAGGCATTTATCGTTGGATTTCTTAGAAGAGATTATGGAGCAGCAGGATTATATATGATGGCAAAGGAGGGCTTACTTGATAGCAAACAGATAGTGGTAAGTCTTGTTACAATAACACTATTTGTTCCATGTATAGCTAACTTCTTTATCATTATAAAAGAGAGGGGTTTAAAAACAGCATGTTTGATGGCGGCTTTTATATTTCCGTTTGCATTTGCAGTGGGAGGTGCATTGAGATTAATTCTCAATTACATTAATGTTTCACTATGAAGATGAATAATAATATTAAATGCCCTTTATGCGGATATAGATTCAATTATGAAGATGTATGCAGATCGAGATGTCCCCTACATGTAAGATGCGATCTATTTTGTTGCCCTAACTGTAATTACACATTTCCGAGGGAGAAATCAGGGCTTGTTGATTTTATAAAAAAGTTATTCAGGAGGAGAGTGTAGCATGAAAAAATCCACGGGAAGATCCATTATGCTTGATGAGTTACTGGAACATATCTGGACACTTCGGGAGTCAGGCAGGAAGAGTATTGAAGAACTAATTGATGCAGCAAAGGAAGAGGAAGACCTGGAGGAGAATATCGGGAGACTCGAACAGACAGGATTTATAGAGATCAGGGACAGGGTAATAAGCTTTACTGAGAAGGGTGAAAAAAGGGCAGAGGAGATTATCCGAAGACACAGACTGGCTGAAAGACTTTTTGCTGATCTTTTTGATATGGAAGAGGTTCTTTATGAATACGCATCATGTGAGTTTGAACATATTCTTAGTGAAGAAGTTGTCGATAATGTATGTGCATTTCTTGGACATCCGCCATTATGCCCGCATGGAAAACCTATTCCTAGGGGGAGTTGTTGTGAAAGTTTTACAAAGGAAATAAGGCCAGTTGTTGTTCCTCTCTCCGAGCTTGAGCCTGGGGAGAAGGGAAAGATTATATTTATATCTCCGAGATATCATGATAGGATGGATAAGCTGGCATCACTCGGCGTTATACCAGGAACGGTTGTTAAAATGCACCAGAAGATACCGTCACTTGTTATAAGATTTGATGAAACGGATATAGCAATGGAGATTGAGATGGGAAGGGAGATATTCGTGAAAAAGATAAAATAAATTTTTTGGAATGAAATTGCAAATGAAATGCAAATTCATTATTCTGATGTCTATTATATCCTTTTTAATATTAGATTCATTTAGTACGGATATATATGCAGAGGAAAGCATTTTTTACATCATGGGGACATATGCATATTTTGATCTGAATGATTATCAAGAAAATATAAGGGCATACCATTTCATAAAGGATATAGAAAAAAAGCTTTCAGATTATGATCCAGGATCCGAAATATCCGAAATAAACAGAAATGCAGGAATAAAAAGAGTTGCTGTATCGGAGGAAACAATAAAAGCAATCAGAGAGTCAATTCTTTTCTCGGAGATGACCAGTGGCTATTTTGATATCACTATTGGGGCATTGACAATAAGGGCGAAGAGGAACATGGAAATAGGGGATGAGGAGGCCAGGAGATTCATAGACTTCAGGGACATTGACATCGATGAGAAAGGCGTTTTTCTCAAAAAGAAATATATGGCACTGGATATGGGTGGTATGGGGAAGGGATACGTAATTCAGAGAGCATATGAGTATTTGAAGCTTCCGTATGGATTCATTGCTATAGGGGGGGATATGAAAGTATGGGGGTGGAAAAGGAAGATATATGTCTACGATCCAATAAATAATGGGATTCTTCTGGAGATGGAGAACAAAAAAGATGCATGCATATCAACATCGGGAAATTACATAAAAAATCATATAGAAACAGAAGACCCACGGATACTTCAAATAACAGCTGTATCGGAAAACTGTTCCTTTGCGGATGGAATTGCAACAGCATTATTTGCAATGCCACAGGATGTGAGAGATAAATTTTTAAAAGCTAACAGAGATATTGGTGTAATTATCTTATATCATGATGGATCAATTTTTATAAATGATCGAATAAAAGAATACTTTGAGGAAATAAAAATCAGACCATTTCAAAAGGGAACGGGTCCAACATATTAGAAATATAAAATAACATATTAGAAATATAAAATGGAGGTTGCTATGAAATTGAGGATTAAAGTTATTGTGTGTTATGTTTTTATTCTCTCATTATTTATACCCAAACTTTTATTTGCGGAGACAATAGAGGAGAGGATAAAAGGGGCGGAAGAGAAGCTTCAAAGGATACAGGAAGAAATAAAGGAATTGAAGGAACAGCAAAGAGAGCAAGAGAAGAAAGCAGGAGAAACCGAGATATTAAAAGAGGAGATAAGAAAACTGAGACTTGAGATAGCAATGCCTGAGATTGAATTCAAATCTTATTATGGACTTGGGCCTGCGGCATCCAAGATTTATTATACACCTCGCGCTTTATCTATTGGGGGATATGGTGAGGCTGTTTATGAGAATTTTATAGATAATTCCAAGAATGATCGTGGTGATATACTGAGGTTTGTAGCATATCTGGGCTATAAGTATTCGGAAAACATATTGATGAACACAGAGATTGAGTTTGAACATGCGGGTATAGGTGAGATAGAGGATAAGGAACCGGAGGTAACCATTGAGTTTATGTATATCGATTTTATAATAAATCCCATGATTAACATAAGACCGGGTTTATTTCTTGTTCCATCAAGTCTTATGAATGAATACCATGAACCTGTAGTATATTACGGAGTATTAAGACCTGATGTTGAAAGATACATAATTCCAACTGTATGGCGCGAATTAGGGATTATGATTTATGGAAACATTAGTAATAATCTCATATACAAGGCAGGTATTATGAATGGATTGAGGACCGATACGATAAAGGATTGGATTAGAGAGGGAAGGTAGAAAGGTGCACAGGTAAATTTTGATAAACTCGCTGGTATTTTGAGATTGGAATACAGAGGTTTAAAAGGGTTAACAGCCGGTGCATCAGTTTATATTGGAGAAGGTGAGGATAAAAAGGGCAGTGGTGCTGATAGCGATGAAGAAGCACAATTCAATCTTAATCTTATAGAGGCTCAGTATGAACAGGGAAATCTGCATCTGAAGGGTCTCTATTCCTTTGGAAGGGCATGGGGAAATGAGAAATATAAGGTTTCTGGTAGGGCAAGAAAGGTTTATGGGTGGTATGTAGAGGGAGCATACAATATTTTTCCGCATATAAGGCCTGAAAGCATAATGTCACTTTCACCTTATATACGGTATGAGAGATACAACCTGAATGAAGATGTCTTCACGGGTATACCCGATAAGACAAAGGATAGAGAAGTTATTACAATGGGACTTGAATTTAAACCACATCCACAGGTGGTTCTTAAAGCTGAGTACCAGTTAAGAGACACGGATTCAAGTCTGTCGGAGGGAAAAGGGACAGGAAAAGATGAGTGGAAGATCGATCAGTTCAATTTGGGAATTGGATTTATATTCTAAATAACTCTCGCATTATTGAAGGTATATAGATGAAAAATAAAAAATCTTCAGTATTGATTGTGCCCCCTATTATGTTATTTTTACTCATATTATTTACACAAAGTTTATATGCAAAAGTATTTAAAAGACCTGAGAGGGCATTAAAAGATGCGTTTCCAGATTGTTCAATAGAAACAAGGAATATAATTTTAAACATCGATCAGGTAAAAAAGGTGGAGGAATTATCAGGGATTTCCCTTAAGACCAGACTTGTTACTTTTTATGTAGCAAAGAGAGAAGGAAAGGTAATAGGATATGCATTTATAGACACCCATATTGTAAGAACACAGCTTGAAACAGTTATGTATACAATAACTCGTGAAGGAGATCTTGATATTATTGAAGTTCTATCTTTTAATGAACCTCTCGAATATGTGCCTGAGGATGGCTGGCTTCTTCTGTTCAGGAAGAAATCGCTGGAGAAAGATTCTATCAGGTTGAGAATAGATATTCCGAATGTGACCGGGGCAACACTTACTTCGAAAGCAATAACTGATAATGCAAGAAAGGTTCTTTCAATATGGAGTGTTATTTTCGGAGGAAAATAGGTGCGATTTCTACTAACAGGAGAACTAAAGAGTAACAGCAGTATAAGACTTATTCTATGGTTTTTTATCATATTTGTGATTCTTTACTGGATTTTCAGCATTCTATTTTTCGTAACTAATTACAGAGAATCACTGATTGTAGAGCAGCTTTCTTTTGCATCCGTAATAGAAGAGATTCATGTGAATATATTTTTTAATTCCATGTTACTGCTTTGTCTGCTTTCAATTATTATTCATAGTAAGATTAGAAATACTTTTAAACAATATATTATAATCGGATCATTCCTATCCCTGCTTTTTGACTGTCTATCAAGTTTAATAGTGTTTGGTTATGGAGAATCTTTTTTATTCATAAAAATTTTAAGCTTCTTTTTAAAAAAGATCATTCTCATGATAAATATTATAGTATGCATTCTATATCTCTTGAATGGTATCAGGGAGGAGAATAATGCATCAAAAGGATTGTTTAAAAATATGATTATTTTATTTGCAATTTTTAATATATTTTTTGTATTAAGCAATATACTTTCTCACATAAAGTTAGGATTCTCAGTTAATGAAATTTCTGAATATTATCTTGGAAATAAAGAAAAGTTTATAAGAGCAAAAACATTTAGCGGTATTCTTAAAATATTCAATTTTCATACAGTTGCTTCCTCTATATATTTGTTGGCATTATCTCATTTTTTGCTTTTGATGGAGTGTAGATATTCGGAGGTAGTTATTATAGCTATTTTTTCATCAGCATTGGTTAATTTTATATCTCCCTTTTTTATTCGATATGTTTATGCTGTCTTTTCATACCTTAAGCTATTCTCATTTTATATAATGCAACTCTGTATATTGATTTCTTCAATGATTCTTTTTATTAAATCTTTCAAGTGGGAGGTATCAGAATGGAGGGGAAATCAAGTGGATTTAAAAAAAGATGTTCAAAGATATTGTTAAAAATGGGGTTATGTATGATATCAGTTATATCTTTACTGGGAGAAAACTCTTTCGGATACAGACCATATATAACTGAGGATGCGGGTGTTGCTGGATATGGTACTTTCCAGTTAGAGCATTCATGGGATCACATTCAATGGAGGAACGGAGAGAGGGAGGACATAATACTTCTTGTTCCCATATATGGTTTTACAAATAGTTTTGAAATGTCAGCGGAAATTCCTTACCTCTTTCATAATCCAGAAGAGGGAGGGTCTGAGAATGGTATCGGTGATATTAACATCGTGGGGAAGTATTTAGTCTTGAATCAGTCAGGATGGATTCCTTCTTTTACATTCAAGGGTGTTGTTAAGATAGATTCAGGGGATGAAGAAAGAGGTCTTGGATCAGGATACAGAGAATACAGTATATTTGCAGTTGCAACAGGGCATTTTGAAAAATTAAGCATCCACACCATGGGAGGGCTTACAATTAATGAAAGAAAAGAAAATGATAACATAAGGGATGTAACACATTAGTTTGGGATTGCACTGGACTACAGGATATCTGAACATTGGAGTATAGCCTCTGAGATACATACATTCAGACACCCGGACCGTGAGATAAATGATAATCCGGTGAGCCTCCTTATAGGGCTTATATACTATGTATCCGAGAAGATTGCCCTGGATATAGGATTGAGATTTGGTTTTAACGATCCAGCGCCAGAGTGGAATAGCTCGACGGGTATCACAATTACCTTTTGAGCCTGATCGGGAATCTCCAGAAATGGGAAGGATGGACCTTTCGTAAAATTGACAAATTAAAAAATTTGATTATAATAGAAATATTGTTTGACGCGGGGTGGAGCAGTCCGGTAGCTCGTCGGGCTCATAACCCGAAGGTCGGAGGTTCAAATCCTCCCCCCGCTACCAGTAATATCAGGGCTTCTGGAGAACCAGCATACATTCTTTTCCCCCAACTGTAACCAAACTATAATCATTCTTATCCATTATCCCTGAAAAGTCCCGAAAAGGGGTCAG
>JBBIRW010000005.1:0-188641 GCA_037441565.1 Deltaproteobacteria bacterium
GTGCATATTTTACAGCCTCTCTCAATTCCCTTACCTGATCTATCCCTCTGTTCGAGGCCCCATCTATCTCAAGTACATCCATGAAATGACCAGAATTTATCTCCTTACAGGTTGAGCATGCATTGCATGGCGTGGGGGTAATACCCCTTTCACAGTTAAGAGCCCTTGCAAAAATCCTTGCAGTTGTTGTCTTTCCCACACCCCTTGGACCTGCAAAGAGATATGCATTTGCAATCTTACCCATGGAGATTGCATTCATAATTGTCCTTATTAAGGCTTCCTGTCCAACGACCTCTTCAAATCTGGTGGGTCTCCATTTGAGGGGCAGAACCCTGTAGGACATCTCCACACCTTTAAGTTATAAGAAATATTCGGCGAACAGGTTACTTGCAGCACACAGAATTGAATTGCTTACCGTTGCTTCCTTCCGGACCTGGCGGGATTCGCAATATTCTGTTGCTCAAGACCTGGTCGCCGAAATTTATGCGATTAAAATAACAGAAAATTTTCGCAGTTTCAAGTATATCTGTGAAAAAATCCTGTATTGAATATCTATACCCATTTCTGGTATAAAAAATTCGTGACCTTTCTTGAATACCTCAGAATGAAAAATATAGAGTTTTCGCCTTCAGATCTACCCAGACTCATAATCAAATACTATGAAGAATACAGGGCCTTTGTAACCTCACTGAAGGATGGATGCAAAAATGAAGGGGAATCGGGAGGCTCAGAAGAAACTAACGAAAGTACCTCCTGAAAAATTCCTTAGCCAAATGGGAGCTTTTGAATTTCCACCTTCCATTGCTTACCATGAGAACGGAGACTGCTATATTGGGGTTATAGAGCGGAGCAAATCCCACAAACCATTCGCACCTTCCCTTTGGTTCACCACCTGTTAATGATCCTGTTTTCCCAGCAATTGATATACCCTGAATATAGGGTCTCTTTTTTCTATCAAAGAATGCCTTCCTTGATGTTCCTATCGTAACAGTTTTTTCCATCATACGGGCAATTGTTTTTGCTGTTGAAGGGGAAATGACCCTTCTTAATACTTCTGGTTTTGCGGAATATATAATCCTGCCTTCCCTGTCCTTTATGCTTTCTACAATATAGGGAAGAACGATCTCTCCACCGTTTGCTATGGCTGCAGCAACAATTGCACCATGAAGCGGACTCATATAGGACTCACCAAACCCCGCACCGAGTTTACTGATTCCAACTTTATCTTCAGGGATCACCACATAGCTTATATCCATATCAAGATCCCGTAGCTCCAATTTCTGGTTGAAGCAGAAATTTCTGGAGTATCTTTCCATTGTTTCTGCACCAATTGATGTTGCAACCTTTGCAAAAACAGGATTAACCGATTTTGCAAAGGCATATTCAAGCGACATCCTTCTTGCCCTTCTCACAGAATTAAAATTCCAGTTCCTCGGTGAGATATCATACATGGACCCCCTGAAAAGGATTTCTGTATAGGGTGAGAGCTTTCCTTCCTCAATCGCAGCAGATGCTGTGATTATCTTATATATCGATGCAGCAGGATGTGATGCTCTCAGTGATGCGTTAATTCCCCCTTTACCTTCCCTTGAATAACTCACAATGCTGATAACCCTCCCTGTATATGGTTCCATCGCAACAAAAGCTCCATATTCCACATCTGATTTTTTAAAAAGCTCGATAACCCTTTGTTGAAGATCAGGGTCCACTGTAAACTGAACCTTAATGTCTTTTGACCAGGGTAAACCATCCAGCACATTCTCATCCCAGGGATTTTTTCCAGCAGAGATCATCTCCTTTATTGATGATAATATTTCCTTCTCTGAGAAGTGCTTATACCCATTAGAAATAATTTTTTCACTGTTTATTGTCTGTGGAGAAATTATCAGAAATAAACATGCGGATAGAAATATTGTTAATTTTGTTATTTTTATTAGCAGGGATGATGATCTTCGGGGCCTCCTCTGGAATTCCCTCCAGTGACGAACCATCGAATCTCAATTAACAGATTTCTCACTTAAAGTCAATAGTTTATCAATATAAATTCAAAATTTCTTTGTAAAGGTCAACCCTCCTGTCTTTAAATATGTCATTCATTTCGGTGATAGATTTATCCATACTCAGGTTCAGATCCACATTCGCAACACACAGTGCATCTTCATCCTCCCCCAGAGAAGCAACAACCCTTCCCCATGGATCAACTATCTGACTTCCTCCAGTAAATATGAGTCTTTTTCCTCCCCTCTCTTCAAAGCCTATCCTGTTTGCTGTTGCTGCAAAAATTCTGTTCTCAAGGCATCTTGTTAGCATTGCCTTCTGGCAGTATGGGAGAACAAGATTTGATGGATGACAGACAATCTGTGCTTTTTTGAGTGAAAGGATTCTCATAACTTCAGGAAATATCCAGTCAAAACATATCATTAGACCTATATTGCCAATATCCGTCTTAAAGACGGGGAAGCCCGTATTTCCCGGTTTAAAATAAAGCTTTTCCTCATAGAATAGATGCGCCTTCCTGTAATGACCTATATAGCCTGAAGGACCGATGAGAAATGCGGAATTGTAATATCCATCAGGAGCCTTCTCTGCAATCCCTCCAACAATATAAACCTTCTTCTCTGATGCAAGACTGGAGAGCATCTCGACTGTCCTTCCCTGTGGAATAGGTTCTGCAAGCTCTTCAATCTCCTCCTTAGATACAAATTGATAACCCGTTGAGAAAAGCTCGGGAAGCACATAGAGATCTACATCTGCTCCTGAAATTTTCTCAACGACATGACGGAGATTCTCATCGACCTTTCCAAATTTCGGAGCAAATTGTAAAAGCCCTATTCTCATGGATCCTCCCTTCAAAACCTATATCTTTTCCGCAAGGTGGCATGAAACAAAATGGCCTGGTTTTATTTCTCTCAATTCAGGAACCAATTCCTTACAGACATTTTCCACATAGGGGCATCTCGGGTGAAAGCTACATCCCGATGGTATGTTAATGGGACTTGGAACCTCCCCGCTTAAAATAATCCTCCTCCTCTTTGTTTGAGGGTCAACAACAGGAACTGCTGAAAGAAGTGCCCTTGTATAGGGATGGAGCGGGTTGGAGAATAATTCATCTTTCTCCGCCCTTTCCACAATCTTTCCAAGATACATAACCACTATTTCGTCACAAACATATCTTACGATCCTTAAATCGTGAGAAATGAAAAGATATGTTAACTTGTATTCTTTCTGAAGCTCAATAAGAAGATTTAGAATCTGTGCCTGAATGGAAACATCAAGTGCGGAAACAGGCTCATCCGCAACTATAAACTCAGGAACAGGAGCTATAGCCCTTGCAATGCCGATCCTCTGCCTCTGTCCACCACTGAATTCATGGGGATAGCGGTTGTAGTCAGAGCCCCTCAAACCCACCCTTTCCATAATCTCAATGACCCTCTCTTTCAACTCCCTTCTCCTCACTATTCCATGTATCCTCAATGGCTCGGCAATTATATCGCCAACAGTCATTCTTGGATTCAGTGATGTAAAAGGGTCCTGGAATATAATCTGCATCCTTCTCCTTAGCTTCCTCATCTCCATCCGTGAAAGTGAAAAAATATCCACACCATTGAAAAGCACCTTTCCATCTGTGGGTTCTAACAGTCGGAGAATAACCCTGCCCAGTGTTGTCTTTCCGCTTCCAGACTCCCCTACAAGACCCACAGTCATCCCTTGCTCAATCTCAAAGCTCACATCATCAACAGCCCTGACCACGTCCTGTTTCCTGCTGAACAGTCCTTTCCTCAAAAAGAAATACTTTTTTACATTCCTCACCTCAACGATACTTTCGCCCATATAAATATACCTCAAGCGACCGTTCAGGAGGCCCTTTCGAGATATTCTCCTGTTCTTGTATCAACCTTTATAAGATCACCTTCTTTAATAAAGAGGGGAACCTTTACTGTAAGCCCCGTCTCAAGGGTTGCAGGCTTCATTATATTGGTAATGCTGTCACCCCTGATTGCCGGTTCTGTGGAGATAACCTTGAGGATCACTGCTGCAGGCAATTCAATGCTCACAGGCTTACCCTCGAAAAAAAGGATCTTGTACTCCTCGTTCTCCTTTATATAGCCCTTTGCATCACCAAGATACTCCTCAGGGATTGTTATCTGCTCAAAGGTCTTACTATCCATAAAAGTGTATCCATCTTCATTTGAATACAGATACTGCATAAACTTCTCTTCAAAGTCGGGTTCCTCAAATGTATCACCTGCAAAAAATGTTTTTTCAATTAATGCACCTGTTTTTATGTTCTTGAGTTTCGTTCTAACAACAGCCTTCCTCTGGGCTGTCTTCGAATGCTGGAAATCAACAATATAGAATATTTCACCATCAACAGTAATTTTCATTCCTCTACGGAAATCGGATGTGCTTATCATAAGATCTTTCTCCTCCCTATCAATTTAATTTATATTTCTCCGATATGACCCTTCTGAATCGGGAACCATAGATCAGATCAAAGGTATCTCCTTTTTCAGGAAATAGCTTGAGGGCCTCTCGCCTTACGCCTTCAACAATCCTGTATGCCTCTTCAATAGACAGATCACCCTGTCTTATAACATTTATTCCAATCGCAACAAGCATACGAAGCCTCTTGAGCCTTTTCTCCTCCTCCCTTAATGCCTCGTTAAATTCGCCTTTTTCCATATAAAATTCCAGATTTGTAGATTACCATAAAAATATACTCCATGTAAACCGATTGAAAAGCCAAAGCCTTTTTTGACTTTTCCGGCATATTTAATTAGACTTAATCAGAAAATGGGCAAATTTAAACATATCATTTTTGACCTTGACAATACCCTTTATCCAAGAGAAATAGGCCTGTTCAACTATGTAAATGAACGTATAAACAGATACCTTGTGGAATTCATGCGCTTTCCTCCCGATCAAATTGAGGCGATCAGGAAGAATTACATAACAAATTACGGAACAACGCTACGGGGGTTAATTATTCATCATAATGTGGATACTGATCATTACCTGCAGTATGTTCACGATATTCCCATATCAATTCTTATAAAAAGGGATTTGAAACTCCGAAGCTTCCTTAAAAATATTAATGTAAACAAGGTAATATTCACAAATGGCTCTGAGGATTACGCAAAAAAGGTTTTGAGGGCCCTCGGTGTTGAAAACTATTTTTCTCGCATCTTTGATATTCAGTTCTGTCAGTATAAACCCAAGCCCCATCCCGAATCCTATGAAAGGGTCCTCAGGGCATTAAATGCAGAGGGTGGGGAATGCATAATGGTTGATGATATGGAAGAAAATCTTATTGTAGCCAGGGGCTTCGGTATGCTCACCATACTGATCGGCGATGGAAATTCAAATTCCTCACACTTCATAGTGGAAAGCCTGACCGAACTTGACATCCTTCTTGAAAACATTCTTAACCCGGAATAAAAAATAATTCCATTAACTATTTCGTCTAATCGGTGAAAAAAGAAAGGAGGGTTGAGATGAAAAGGATAATGATCTCCCTTTTAATTATAGTTTCGCTCTTAGCAGTCCAATCCCATCAGGCAGCAGCAGGACAGAAGGAGTGGGCTGTTGCAGGAAAAATCCTTACAGCAGTGATTGGTGGCATCCTTCTCCATCATATCATACATAAGGAGGCTGCAGAGGCCGCACCGGTATACCGATATGAGAAAGATCCACCCGCTGTTTACGAAGAAAGGACGGAGTACTATGTACCCGGCCATTATGAGGAAAGGTGGGTACCACCGCTTTACGTAAGAAAATATGATGAATTCGGAAATGTATACTATGAAAAGGTCAGAGAAGGTTATTACGCCAGGGTATGGGTACCGCCAAAGAGGATAGAAAAGAGGCGCATTACACAGTGGGATGATTGATAAACTAACGGATACGGATGGAATGGACTACCCCATCCGTATCCAACCTCACCTCGAGAACCAGGGCATTCCTTCCTTCATAATTTGAAAAACGCAGATCGAAAAATTCAATGATTCGCGCATTGTCTTTTTCGAATGAATGAACTGCCGGATATTTTGCAAATTCAAAGAATGCCTTTACTTCATCATACCCCATTAAATCCTGCGGGATGGAATCCATTCTAATTCCAGGCACCTTCCTTATGAGAAAGGACCTCTCAGTAAAAGATGCAGGCTCCATAAGATAATAAGAACTGCCTGATCTGGCAACAGCCTTCCATTTCAGAGGCCAGAAGAGCGATGGAAAAACCGATAGATCTTCCACTTTTACATTCCTCCTCTGCATCTCGGCTCTGGCCATCTCTATAGTGCTTTCATGCATAAAGAAACAGAGGGATATATAGGCAATCACATAGAAAAGTAATCCTGATGCTATGAGGAAGCCCTGCCTGCTGAACCTTCTTATAAGAAGTATTGCAACGATCCCACCGGCTGTGAGTATCGGATCAAAGACAAAGATCAGATCAAGTGCATATCTCTTGTTACTCAAAGGGGCAAAAATCTGTGTTCCATAGGATGTGAGTATATCAAAACAGATGTGGGAAATTATACCAGCAAGAGAGGTTAAATAGATCATGGAGAAATTTTTAAATTTGCTAAGTAAATATATAACAATACTCACAAAAAGGGATATAAAAGGTGCTGCAATGAATGAATGTGTAACCCATCTGTGGTATCTTAAAAAGTGATCCGGTCCCAGGAGCCAGAAAAGAAGATCAATATCAGGCAGACATGAAGAGAGAATCAGCGTAAACATTAGTATTTTTCCACCCCTCTGGAAAAAACCCAAACGCGAAAAACTTACAGAAAGGAGTGCATGGGTAGTTGTATCCATATCAGCATAAATTATATACAAACAGACTGTTCAAAACATAGCTTGACTAAATCAAAAATGCTCCCTTCTTCAACCCGCATTTAAGACTGCCTATCACCCTTTTGCAGGCCCGATCTGGCCCATGCTTTTTGTAGCCATAGTATGCCGGGCTATATATGGATGGCATATCCTTATTATCCCCCCTGAGGTGGATACAAACAAAATGATCAATGAGACCCTGAATTCCCTTTATCCAGTGCCACTGAATGAATCTATGACAATAACTCTTAATATCTCAAATACCTTTCTAAAATCTTCACTCTTTTTTAAAAAGATTATAAGCACAATATGGGGGCTCTTTTTTCTTATTGATACCCTCTGAACATCGAGTCCACTGGTTTTGATTTCATCGAATAATGCCCAATCTTTGTTATTAATTGACCCCCCATGGGCAATTGACCATTTTCCGAGATCCTTAAATTCATTCCGCCCCATCTGCCGAAGCTCTCGAATGATCCGCTTTTCAAAGGCTGTTTTCTTTAACCAGAATTCCACTTCCCTCTCCGGTTCACTGACAAGATCAGCCTTAATTACAAGGACATCCCTTCTATTCATAATATGCTGTATTATCCATATAAAAGGAAACTCCCGCGTTTGAAGAAGAAGAAGTATGCCAAAACTTCTTAAAGGATGGAAAGGTTTATGGACCTGGATCTGAAATCCAGAGCTTCCTATCCACTGAATCGTTGCATCCTCACCGATCATACTTATTTTTTCACGGATCCTTTTTAGAAAATGGATCCCCTTTCTCCTGTTTACCTGACCCCCCACAAAATACCAGGCGATGAGAAAAATGCAGAGGAAAGCGATCGTATTTATTAGATTCAAACCTGTTCCTCTTTTTCTTATGAAGTTAAAATTCAGTGTAAATCCGGTGCAGCATCGATGAAGTTTTAATCTCGCTGACTCAGGCGATCAACCGTTATTGAGCCCCTTGACAGCCCTGGAAAAATAAAAGGCGGGAAGGTGATCCACCTTCCCGCCCTATGAGCTAATCTCAGACCCCTTTATTTCACTTCCTCCCTGATCGTGGGCTTCTTGCAGATAAGCACTGCAATAATGCCGAGAACAGCCATCAGTGAAAGTATCCAGAAGGCAGGCAGGAAGCTTCCATATGCAGCCCTTATCCTCGCACCGATCATGGGCCCAAGTATACCGCCAACGCCCCATGATGTAAATATGATCGCATAATTCATTCCAACGTTCTTTGTTCCGTAGTAGTCAGCTGTGAATGCAGGCATAACCGCAAACTCACCGCCATATGAGAATCCCACCATCGATATACCGATTGTGTACATAGTAAGTGTTGTAGCATTTCTGAGAACCACAAGCAGCCCAACAATATAGATAATGAACGCCAATACTGCAGACCAGTTTCTACCAATCTTATCAGAAAGCGCTCCAAATGCAGGCCTTCCGAGACCATTGAAGATGGCCATTGTTCCAAGTGCACCAGCAGCCTGCGCGGGTGTTAGTCCTGCAAGCTCCTGACCCATTGGAACAGCCTGTGATATAGCCATCAGTCCTATACTCCCCCACATGAGCATGGTAAACCAGAGAAGGTATGTCTGGGGGTATGTCATGATCTCTGATGGTGGTACATCGATCCTCGTGGGTGCCTTAACTCCTGGAGGTGGAGCAGGTGGCTCCCATCCAGCAGGTCTCCATCCAACGGGTGGGTTCTTGAATGTTGCACCACTCAATACACAGATGATTCCGAATACAATGCCAAATACTGCAAATGTCCCATAAACACCTATCTGCGTATTAAGGTATGTTCCAAGGGGTGCACCAATCATGGACCCCGCACCGAATCCCAGCACTGCAATGCCCGTCATTGCCCCTCTGTAGTCAGGGAACCATTTAATGAGAAGGGCAATAGGTGTCACGTAGCAGAATCCAACACCTGCACCTGCTATAACGCCGTATGCGAAATAAAGCCCCATCAATGAGGTACCTATCGCGCTTGCAAGTAAGAATCCAATACCAAGGAGCACTCCCCCTGTCATTGCAACAATCCTGGGGCCCGCCTTATCCTGCCAGCGTCCGGCAAATATCATTGCAAGGGCAAATACTGCTATTGAAATGGTAAAGGGCATGGTCGCCTCTGTAATCGACCAGCCGTGCATCTTCATAAGAGGGGTTCTGAATATGCTCCAGGTATAGAGATTACCAAGACATAATTGCATTAAAATGGCGGGAATGACAAACAACCATCGATTTGGTACTCTTTCCTCCTGCATATTTACCTCCTTTTCTTTTTAATTAGCCCTTTAAAATCATTATTCCCTCTCCCCAATGATCACCCCCTTTCTTTCCTGACTATCCTTTCTTCAGCACCAATTTTGACTATCTATTTATCAGAAGCCTTATATTTATGTCAAGGAAATTTTTAATAAACCGTTTTATTTTTTTACCATTAGGAAAAAACTGGAACGTAAAGAAAGTCTTTGCAATGAAGGATAAAGATCATATATTTCCTTAATGTTTGACCTTCATGGTTTAAGATAATATACTTTTTTATGTTTAATATGCAGGAAAAGATCATTCTCGTTGAAGACGATCAGTTCCTCCTTAAAATGTATAAATCTAAACTCGAGATGGAAGGATATGTTGTCATTACATGCACTAATGGTGCAGAGTGCCTTCAGATCTTATCCAGGGAAAAACCGCAGCTCATAATCACAGATCTCATTATGCCCGTTATGAATGGATTTCAGCTTCTCCAGACATTAAGACAGAACCCGGAATTCTCACGGATCCCGGTTATTGTTCTATCCAGCCGCGGACTCCCACAAGAAATCGAAAAGGCTATCTCTCTTGGCGCAAAGGATTACATGGTAAAGACATCGATAACCATGAAGGAGATGGCACAGAAGATAAAGAAGGTTATTGAACAGAGTACTGCAGCCTCACCGCTTTATCACTATAAAATTGCGATAAAAGAAACACTCCTCGATGCACCAAAGCTTGCTACAGATTTTAATATGGATAGATTATTCCGCTGTCAGAAATGCGGTGGTCCCATCATCCTTGATCTGGTAAGGGATATTACGAGGGAGAAGGCGTGGTTTGTTGGACATTTTGTTTGTCAGAACTGCGGGTCATCCAGCAGTTAGTTTTCCTGAGCCTCACCTTTTATTAATCCCATCTCTTCATCAACATCATCCAAGCCTGTTGCAAAAAGTATCTTTTTAAACAAAACTGTTAATCACCCCTTCCTGGCATTATAATAATTGAACCTGCTAATGAAACAAAAGATGCAAATAGAAATGCGGGAAAATACCCACCCATTTCAATAATTTTTCCACCAACAAGTGAACTCATGGCAATCCCGGTATAGATTGCTGTGCTGAATCCACCCATTACAAAACCCCTTCCATTCTGCGGAGATTCCTCGGTAAGGAGTGAACCGATCGTAACAAAGCTCATTCCCATTGAAATTCCAAGGATTGATGAGAGCAATATAAAGTTAATCACCGATTGTGAAAGAGCGATCAGCAGTGTTGAAACAGCACTTCCCAGCATGCCCAGCACTATAAAGGGTCTTCTCATCCCGCTCATATCCGAAAGTTTACCAACAGGAAGTCTTACAATCGTATTGAAAAAGGCCTGGAAAGCAAATATAACGCCGATTAAAAATGTATTAATACCTTTCTCATGGGCAAAAAGTGGAAAAAAGGTAATTGATACACCCCATGTAAATGTCAAACATAGTGTCGCAATCCAGCATCTGTTTATATTGCGTTCCCTGATAATCTCATAAATAACTGCACTATTGATGGAGACTCTCTCACCTGGATTTTTCACCTCCTTAAGTAATGTTACTGAGAGGATAAAAATTGAAGCGATTATAGCTGCGGAAATAAAAAAGCTCATCTCAAGTGAGTATCTTGCAGCAATAAAACCCCCTATAGCAGGTCCCAGACTCATTCCCGCATAAAGGGATGTCGTATAATAGCCGTATGCCCTGCCAACATAGCCCGGATAAGATATATCACCGATATAAGACATAATGCTTGGTGTGAATGATGCTATGCCAATACCCCCAAAAAGATAAAATAGCATTATCTGTAATGGCGTTTTGCAAAAAGGAACAATGAGCGATGTAAAGCCGCTTAAAAAAATCCCGGCAAGCATCATCCTCCTCCTCCCCCATCTATCCGAACTAACACCCATAGGAAATGCAGTAATCGCAGCAGAAAGCATAAAGAGAAAGTTTATCAATCCAACCTGAGATGGTGAGGCATTTCTATATTTTGCATAAAGCGGTATAAGGGGGATCCTCATGTAGGCACCCACATAAAGAATAAAGGTAACAAGGCAGGCAATAAACAGTGATCCTGGTGATATTTTCAAGTTAAACATCCTCAGGCACTATAATAAGCAAGTATAGAATTGAACAGTGCAGGGTGGGGTCTTGCAAATGGCCTCTTCGACATGATAAATTCAAGGGCCTCTTCAATACCAAATCCACATTCATAAAGATAACATATAGCAATTGCAGTTGAACGACTCACACCTGCATTGCAATGGATCAGCACCTTTCCATCCCTTATCTTCCTCCTTATAAACTCAACAGCCTCATGAATATATGGGAATGGAATAGCAACGCCATCATCAAGAGGAACCTTTAAGTAGCACAGATCCTCATGGGGGGTGTATTCCACCTCTTCTGCTGTGTTAAGAATCGCAATTATCCCTGCTCTCTTCAGATATTCAGCATCAAGAGCATCATATCTATCCCCGAGTGCAAGCCTTTCAAGAATGAAGGTCATGGAAGCGCACCCCCTTTATTCGTAATAATAACTATATTTTTTGAATGGAGTGGACCCCTATTCTATGGAGGATTTCCTTCTCTTCCTGGCTGACATCCTTGCCCTTATAAGAGCCCTCGGATCAAATGTAATAACACCCTCTGTCTCACCATCTTCATCCTCAACCCTTTCAATAATGCCTTCTGCCCCTTCAGTTATCCCGAACCTCAGCCTTAATACCTTCTCCTCTCTTGGTCTTAAAGAGGAAAGAGCTTTCTGGATCTTGTCTGACAGATCCTTTTTTATAACTGCATCGGAGGGAAATATAGCCTTTTCATCCTCTATAAAGTTACCAACCTGACTGTCTTCCTCATCACCTATAGGGGTCTCAAGTGAAATCGGTTTCTTGATCACCTTGAATACATTTTTAACCTTCTCCACCGGAATACCCATCTCCTTAGCTATCTCCCCAGGACTTGGTTCCCTTCCGAGTTTTTGAACGAGATCCCTTGATATCCTTATCAGTTTATTTATTGTTTCTATCATATGAACAGGTATCCTTATAGTCCTTGCCTGATCAGCAATTGCCCTTGTTATCGCCTGTCTTATCCACCATGTTGCATATGTGCTGAATTTATAACCCCTTTTATAATCAAATTTATCAACTGCCTTCATTAATCCGATGTTGCCTTCCTGAATAAGGTCAAGAAAGTTCAATCCTCTGCCGATATACTTCTTGGCAATACTGACAACGAGCCTGAGGTTTGCCCTCACCAGGTCTGCCTTTGCAGACTGAACCTTTTCCTCCCCCTTTCTCATTTTTATATAATCGTCTTTAACCTCGCTTATCTCGGAGCCGGAAATCTCCTCGATCCTTCTTATCTTTGCCATTATCCTGGACCACCTCTCATATATCTCGGAGATTTTTTCTTCCTCAAGATTGATTACCTTTGCTGCATCCTTCGGCGTCATCCTCTTTTCCATTTTTAGAAGAACTTCCTTTAGGATATTTTCTGGAACATTACAGCTTGAAAAAATTTCTCCAAGTTCCTTTTCAAGTTCATCGATTGTCCTTCCAAAGCTCTTAAGTTTTCTATACACCTTTTGCTCCTGGACCCTTTTAAGGTTCATATCCTTAAGAAGGGTAAGGATCTCCTCCCTCAACCTCTTATATCTGTTCTCTTTCTTTTGCCTCTCACATTCCTTTTTTATCTTTCCTTTCAACTCTTGCTCCAGCTCCGTTTTTCTTCTCCACATCCTCTTAAGCCTTCTCAGAAGGGAGAAAAATTCCCTCTTCTTTTGCTCCGCTCTAACCTTATTTTTTACATTTACACCTTCAATAATATCCTCAATCCCTATCTTCCCTTTCCTTAACCGCTCTTCAAGCTTCAAAACTTCCTTTACAGCAAGTGATGAGGATAAAACCGTCTCCCTTATCTCTTCCTCGCCCTCCTCTATCCTCTTTGAGATTTCAACCTCCTGTTCCGGTGTAAGGAGTGAAACCTTTCCTATCTCTTTTAGGTAAAGCCTTACAGGGTCCTCGAGTTCCGCTGTTTCGATCTCGAACTCCTCCTCAAACTCCGCAGATAGAAAGGGTTCAGCCTCCTCAGGTGCGCTAACAACCTCTATGTCCATATCCTCCACAATCCCAAGGATATCCTCTATCTGGTCCGGATAGATCATATCAGGCGGAAGCACCTCATTTAGTTCGTCATAGGTCAAAAAACCCTTTTCTCTTCCGCATTCAATGAGTCTCCTCATTTCCCTATCTCTTACTTTTCTCATTGGACAAAACCCCCTCTTTTTCAAAAACCTTTACACCTTCACCTACAAATTTGTATCTTAGTATTTTAAATCCTTCTTCCTGGAGTTTTCCCATTACGTTATCAACCCTATCCTCCTCAGCAAGTGTTATCATACAACCTCCACCTCCAGCACCACAGAGTTTTCCACCAATTGCACCATTTCTTTTTATCTTCTCCATAAAATCTTCTATCCAGTCAACGCTGATCCCCTTTACCAGACCCCTCCTGATTTTCCACTCCTCATCCATCAATCTCCCAACCTCATCAAGTTTGCCCTCCCTCAATACCCTGACCATCTCCATTGTTATAAACTTGATATTTTTGAGACCCTCCCTGATCCCTTTTCTTCCATCGATATAATACTTAATAATCTTCCAGTTAATTTCCGCAGAATCATGGCTAACATCCGTATAAGAGAGTATAAGCCTTCTGTTAAGTGAAGATATTATTGTATCACTTAAATGAAGTCCTTCCCTTCTTTCCCCGTCAGGTGTGTGGTAAATGAGGTTAAAGCCACCATATACAGAGGCAAAATAATCTTGCGTTCCAACAGGTATTTTAAGGAGTCGGGTTTCAACAATAGAAGCCCTCCGTATGATGCTGCTGCAATCTAATGCCTCGCCCCTTGCCTTCATCAGTCCTGTTATAAGTGAAACAAGCAGAGATGATGATGCACCAAGACCGGATCCAGTGGGCGCATCATTCCTGATCAGAATCTCAAAATCCCATGGAGGTTGAAAGGCCTTAATAGCTTCAACTACAAGTTCAAAGCCTGCCTTTTTTCCTAGCTCATTGATGTCCTTTCCTTCAATGAATCGACCGTCACCCCAAGAGATTATTTTAAAGCCCTTCTCACTCCTCTTCAAAATCCTGACTGTGCTCCATATACTTATACTGCTATTAAGGGTGATCCCTTCTTCAATAATATTTATTGGATAAAGGTCCAGGCTTCCGCCCGAAAAGTCAATTCTGTTGGGTGAAAGCGAGTATATCTCCATTTTTCGAAAAAAGATCTGGTAAGATGGGTCCCCCGCCCCTCCTCATCTGTTATCTTTTAGACTCTTTCAGGATGAATCCTTTTTCAGATATTTTCTTTCCACTTCTTTCAGGAAGTCATCGATCCATCTATCTGAATCACCACTTCCTTTATCGGGAACGCTTATCGTTCCCGCAGTCTCCATGACTTTTCGGGTTACATAAATGGGGGCTTTAAATTTAAGGGCAATAGCAATAGAATCACTCGGTCTCGCATCGATTACTATCTGCTTCCCATTGTGCTCCAGGGATAAGGATGCATAATAAGTATTGTCCCGCAGATCCTCCACAACTACCTTCTGCACCTTTGCATAAAGAGCCTCTATGATGGATCTGATTAAATCATGTGTCATAGGCCTTGGGGCAACCGAATTCGTCATCTCCATAGCAATCGCCTTTGCTTCAAATGGACCGATCCATATAGGAAGGACACGCTTTCCATGGCATTCCTCGAGCATAACTATCCACATCTCGGATAGCTTATCATGCACAAGACCTGCTACCTTAACCTCTATTTCTTTTATCTCATCCATGACGCACTTATTATAGTGATAAAAAAGACCTCTTTCAAGGGAAACAGGAAATTTTTACCCCCCATTTTCTTTATCCCGGTAAATTATTCAATAGCCCTGCTCCGGAATATCAGCTCTTCTTTGAAGTCTTTGCATAAAAGCTTCCTAACTGGACCTTGATGTTCTCACCGTTGCATTTGGGACACCTTATCTTCGCCTCTTCCCTCTCCTTAAGGCTCATAACAAGTATAAACTCTTCACCGCAATTCATACATTTGAATTCATAAGTTGGCATACCGACCTCCTCTCTTTTTTTGAAGATAAGGAAAACCCTTTCCCAATATTAAATTACAGATATTTTATTCAGATTGCAAATCAAGATTTCTGTGAAAAATCAACATGGCGGAATAGTCCCGCATGTGAGAACCTGCTCGGCCCTGGAACTGCTCCTGAAAACCGTTACACCTTTGCACCCAAGCTCATAGGCAAGCAGGAAACACCTCCTCACATCCTCTCTCGTTGCACCCTCCGGCAGATTTATTGTTTTTGATACAGCACTATCAATATACTTCTGAAACGCAGCCTGCATCCTTACGTGAACTTCTGGTGATATTTCAACTGCTGTCCTGAACAATCTCTTTATCCTCTCCGGAATACCTTTTATATCACAAATTGTTCCTTTTCTGTTTATCTCATCCATGAGTGCATCGGAGTAAAAACCTTCATTTTTAGCGATCTCCATAAAATGTCTATTTTCCTCTATCAGTTTTTCATCGTCAAGAACACGCCTCAGATAAACTATACCAAATATCGGCTCGATACCACTACTGCATCCCGCAATGATGCTCAGTGTTCCCGTTGGAGCAACTGTTATAAGGGTTGCATTCCTTAAAACCCTCTTACCATAAAATATGCTCTTCTTTATGTTGGGGAATGGACCCCTTTCCCTTGCAAGCCTTTCTGATTCATCATAAGCTATCTTTCTGATAAATCCCATAACCCTTTCAGCAATTCCGATAGCCTCCTCGGAATCATATGGTATTCCGAGCTGTATTAGCATATCAGCAAACCCCATAACACCGAGTCCTATCTTTCTGTTATCTTTTGTCATCCTCTCAATCTGTTTTATTGGATATACATTCATGTCTATTACATTGTCCAGAAATCTCACGGCAACCCTTACTACATGTTCAAGTCTGTCATAGTCCAGCTCTTTCTTTTTTTCGGAAGTTCTTACGAATTGCGAAAGATTTATCGAACCGAGATTACATGACTCCCATGGAAGAAGGGGTTGTTCACCACATGGGTTTGTTGCCTCTATATATCCAAGTGCAGGAAGTGTATTCCCCCTGTTAATCGTATCCAGAAACAGAACCCCGGGGTCTCCCACATCCCATGCCGCATCAACAATGAGTTCAAATATTTCCCTCGCCCTTACCTTTTTCACCTTCCTTCCATCCCTTGGATTTATCAGATAGAAGAGCCGATCTTCCTCAACACACCTCATAAATTTATCCGTTATGCCAACTGAAAGATTGAAATTAACAAACTCTCCCCTCTTTCTTTTACAATTTATAAACTCTTCTATATCAGGATGATCACAGCGCAACACCCCCATATTCGCTCCCCTTCTCGTTCCTCCCTGCTTTATCACCTCAGTTGCCATATTGAAGATCCTCATGAATGATACTGGACCGCTTGCAATACCATGGGTGCTCTGGACAACATCACCCTTTGGTCGAAGGCGGCTGAAGGAAAAGCCTGTTCCTCCTCCGCTCTGATGTATAAGGGCAGTTGCCTTCAGGGCATCGAAGATCGATTCCAGGGAATCTTCGATGGGAATAACAAAGCATGCAGAGAGTTGCTGCAGCTCCCTGCCTGCATTCATAAGGGTTGGAGAATTTGGAAGAAAATCGAGTGATGACATAATTGTGAAGAATTCCTTCCTTATCTCCCTCTCCTTCCTTCCATCACCATAAAGGAGCTCAGCCTTCGCAATATTCCTGGCAACTCTGTCAAACATCGCATCCACACTCTCCACTACTTTTCCCTTGGGGTCCTTCTTAAGGTATCTCTTCTCAAGAACTATCCTTGCATTCTTTGTGAGATATGCTGACATGATTATTTATAATCTATCAGAGCAGAAAAGGGGAGTCAAACAGCAGTAACTCAAATGGTTGCTGGTAAAACTTCTGCGACACCATTTTTTACAATCCTCCTGCCATCCCTTTCTACCTCAATATGCAATATCTCCACTTTTTCCAAGGTCTCACCTCTCCATGCAAGCATTCTTAAAAAATCACCCGGGAATACGGGATTAGAAAATTCAACCTTCAGTCTCTTTAACCTGTATGGTTCTGAGTCCAGATACTCATCAATTATCGCCCTTGCCACAAATGACATTGTGCAGAGCCCATGCAGGATTGGCTCACGAAAACCAGCAGATCTTGCAAAATCTCTATCAAGATGTACAGGATTTCTGTCCCCTGATGCCTCTGCATACCACTTTGCCTGCTCTTCATAAACAGGAATAATCTCATCAATAACACATTGTCTCTCATCCTTGTTACTTATCCTGAATAATTCCCTCCGCTCCTTCCTTTCATAGACTCCCTTCCTTACTATAAAAATTCCTTCCTCCTCAAGAACAGCATCACCTTTCTGATTCCAGCAGTTAACCCGAATGCATATTAAATCCATATTTTTCAACTGACCGATTTCCTTAATGTATGCCCTTGATGTTATAGTATCCCCTATCCTTACTTCACTGAGGAATCGCATATCATGTGCCCAATGAAGAAGCCTTATCAGGTCTATATCTAACTCCGGATCCCTGATGGGATCTGCAATCGATCCTCCAGAATACACAACCCCAAACATGGGCGGGACCATAACAGGTCTTTCGTCTATCTCTTTAAAATATCTTGGATTGTAATCATTCGTTGCGATGGCAAACCGCGTTGTATCCTCGAATCTAATCACAAATTTCCGCTCGGGATATATCTTCATTGGGAAATTCCCTGTTATGATCCACCTCTCATCTTTAGAAAGTATAGATGATCACTAAAAGCCCATCGCCCTTCTCAACTCATCAGGGACTACAATCTTCTGACCTTTCTCGTAATCGTACATCACCTGAACAGTCTCAGCAGTTGCAACAAGCCTTCCTGTATTCTTCTCCCTTACCTCGTAATACAATCTGAAACTTGAATTTCCCACTGATGACACCCTGACACCCACTTCCAGTTCATCACCAAAAAATGCAGGCGATTTATAATCTATAGATGCACTTGCAAGGATAAAATTAAGACCTTTAAGTCCCCTCTGCTTTGTCAAATGTTCCCAGAAGGCAATCCTCGCAGATTCAAGATATGTAAGGTAAGTAGCATTATTTACATGCCCAAAATAATCGAGATCCCTGAAGATTACTTTTACTGGAAAGGTAAATTGAAAGCCATCCATCTAAAGCCCTCCATCAATTATGAGGTTTTCTTCCAGAACCTTTGTTTAAGATCCTGAGGACCCTATTACAAAATTCATTAAGATTTTTTACCACATGATCTCCGGACTCAATCCCTCTTCTTTCAAGAAGATATGCATTTATACCAATACGTGAGGGTATAAGATAATCAAATTCCCTGTGGTCTCCGACATGTACTATCTCATGCGGCATGCATTTTATTTGCTTAAGTATATTCAAATAAAATCCCGGGTCATTTTTCACCGTTTTAAAGTCAGATGTCGCAGAGAAGATATTGAAGAAATATTCTCTTATACCTGTCTCCTCGAGTTCTATATCTATAAACTCCCTCATGGCATTAGAGGTAAGTATGAGCGGTGCCACAGAAGAGAGTTCCTTAAGCACGTCTCTTGCCTCTGGAAATATCCTTACCTCCTTCCTGTATTTATAAAGCAGATCTTTCCAGTTATAATTTAGACCGAAAAATTTCAACCAGTAATCAAGGTCATACCATTCGATTCGATTATCGCTCATCTTCTCATATTCCTTGGATATATAACTGAGGGCATCTTCGAATTTAATACCATTCTTTTGAGCCAGAAGCTCTGCCACGCCATCATACCATACCTTTATGTTGAAGCTAAAATCTACTATTGTTCCATCAAGATCAAATGATATATACCTTATCAAGGACACCCCTCAGTCTGCCGACATTGAAAAATCTGTTTTCTGCTGGTAAATTTAAATATATAACACAACAGGAAGAAGTCAATTCATCTTATAAGTTTATTAAGTTTGAAGGGGTAAATCTCCATGAAAAGCGGTAGAAGTATAGATGAAATTCAGGTCGGGCAAAAGGCGTCCTTTTCGAGAACATTCTGTGAAGCTGATGTGGCATTATTTGAGACTGTAACCTGGGATTTCAATCCTTTCCACACCAATGAGCTCTTCGCAAAAAAGAGCATCTTTTCCAGAAGGATCGTCCATGGATTGCTTACAGCAAGTATGGTTACGCATTTTGGAGGAAATCTTTTTCCAGGACCAGGATTTCTCGCCACAGAGATGCACTTTAAATTTCTGGCACCTGTTTATATCGGAGATACAATTACTGCGCATGCAGAGATTACTGAGGTGAACAGGGAGAGAAAAAGAGTAAAGTTTCAGATGAGATGCTTTAATGAAGAGGGTAAAGAGGTGCTTCAAGCAGAGGTAACAGGTATTCCTACCTCAATTGATATACCCATTCCTTCGGAGTAAGAGTTATGGAAATAGACGGAATCCATCTTTTAAGGATATCAACGCCTTTTCTTGTAGGTAATGTCAATACTTATTTAATAGTGTCTCCTGAGCCTACACTTATTGATGTTCCTCCTAATGACGAAATTTATATAAAAGAGCTTGAGGAGGCATTAAGAGAGAAAGGCTACCTGATAAAAGATATAAGAAGGATAATCATAACCCATCCCCACTTTGACCACTTTGGTTCAGTTGCGAGGATTGTTGAGAAAAGTGGGGCAGAAGTATGTATATCCAGTGAGGGAGCAAGATGGCTTGAGGATTTCGAAAAAGAATTCATCGATGATGACCTCTTCTACAGGGACTTTCTTAAAAAGGCAGGGGTACCTCCCAGAATGGCAGAGTATTCAAGTAAACTTTACAACCGTGCAAAGAGGTTTGGATGTCAGGCAAGAGTATCAAAACATCTCACTGAAGGTGACAGAATAGCACTTTCATCAGGAAAGCTTGAAGTAATAAGCCTGCCCGGTCATACACCATGGTGTATTGGTCTTTATGAATCTCAGAAGGGGATACTCTTTACAGGTGATTTTCTACTAAAAGAGATCTCCTCAAATGCCCTTTTGCAGAGACCATGGGTAGTTCCCTCTGGCTACAAGAGCCTGAAGGCATACATATCTTCGCTCAATAAGGCAAATGCATTAAATATTAAATTTGCCCTTCCAGGGCATGGAGAGATTATAGAAAATCCTGTTGAAAGGATAGAAGAACTGCTCTTTTTTATTCCCAGAAGAAAACAGGCTATTTCTCAGATATTAAAAAGAAACGGAAAGATTACTCCTTACGAGATAATGCTCCAGCTATTCCCCAACCTTCCTGATGAACAACTCTTCCTTGGTATCTCAGAGGTAATGGGGTACCTGGAGCTCCTTGAAGATGAAGGCTCAGCTCGAAAAATAGAAAAGGGGTTAATTTACTTCTTACCCATCACCCCTTAGGTCTTTTATCTGTCATCCGTGCAAAGGCAAGAAGGATATCCCTGTCCGTTATGATCCCTACGAGTTCTCCCCTTGATACAACAGGCAAACAACCTATCTTCTTTTCAACGAGCATCTCAGCAGCCTCTGCTATGGGTGTTAGTGGAGTAACAGTAAAAGGGTCCCTCGTCATTATCCCCTCAATTTTCAAGTTATCAAGAAGTTCTATAATCTCTTTGACCTCCACTGAAATGAGCTTTGATGCAAGGGAATGCCTTACATCCCTGTCAGTCACAACACCAATGAGCTTTTTCCCCTCAACAACAGGAAGATGCCTTATCTGATGTCTATCCATGAGCTCCCTTGCTGTTTTTGCGGTGTCCTTCGGTGATATTGTTATTACCTTTGTTTGCATAATGTCTTTGACAAACATACCTCACCTTTTTTTATCATTTTTTGCCCCTTTCATCCATTCATCCGGATTTTTAGGAAATACTTCCTCAACCCTCTTGTCAGTAATAAAAATCTTATCCTTTTTCCTGCTTGTCCAAACATAGATTTTGTCCTTATTTAGGGGATTTCCAATTGATAATATTACAGACTCATCGCTCCCATCAACATGAAAAATCGCCCTCAGGGATCTATCGGATATGCCGTATTTCTCAAGACTTTTCGGATTATCTACGATATCATCTGCCTTCCACCCCTTTAGTCTGACGATAAATGCTGAAACCCTCCCTTCATCGGCATCACCCTGTGATCGAGATACAATTTTCCACCTTTCTCCTTCTTTCTTTACTTCTATCTTTCCATACCCCTTTACAATCTCGATCGATCTAATCCTTTCGGGGTCAAGATCAAAAATCCTTCTGTTTCTGAAATCAATTGCCCTTTTTGCTGCATCATTCCACGCTCCCTCCTCTACCCTTACAACCTCCCCCTTGTCCCTTAAAGCCGCATAAACCCTCTTACCCTTCCTTGCCATAATGAGGTGTTTCTTCTCCCCATTTTTCAGTCCAATCTCAATCTCAAGACCTGGCCTGTCAAGTGCTGCTTCCTTCATGGAGATACCAGGATACTCCACCGCCCTTATCCCTCCAACCCTATAGATATAACTGAAAACCTCCTCCCTCTCCGCCCTCTCCTTTATAGGATGGACAAGCTCCCATTCATCACCCTTCCTCTCAACCAACACCCTTCCCTGTGGACCTTTAATCTTTATGCTCTCAATGTCCTTCTCCTTAAGTAGCAGGAGCCTCTTTTCCCTCCAGTCCTGAGGTCTTTTCCTTATGTACTGCTCAATACCTGCTTCAACGAGAACAATCCTACCCTCATCCCCCCTCATCACATAAACGCTGTAACCAACAGGACTCCTCTTTCCTATCCTGAGTTCGATGGCTGAATCCTTTCCCATATTAAGCTTTATTCTTCCCTGCGGCTCATCCAGTCCATAATACGATCGATTCTCTCCCTTCTCATCAACAACCTTCTTCACTGTCATAAGCTTCATTGTCGTTAACAGATCAGCAACAACTTCACCATCCGCCGTAGCATCGATCGGATCCGTAATCCTCCATGATTCACCCTCCCTCCTGAGCCTTATTCTTTCCTTTCCTGACTCAATGTCAACAGAATCTATCTTCTCCCAGATCAAATCAAAAAGCCTCTCTTCCTTTGCTGCTTTCTCCTTCTTTTCATAAATGAGGTAGTAGCTTAAAAGTAACAAAAAGACGAGCAGAACAGCTCCAATTTTCCAGATCCTCATCAACCCATCCCCCTGATTTTCTTATCTCCTTGAGTACCATACAATAAGACCAAAGATCAGAAATACCTCGGGAAGGAATAGAACAGATCCGTAAAAGAGGATATCACCCTGTCTCTGGGTGAGATCGAGACTTGAGGACTTCAATATCTTCGGTCTTATTGAAATAAACTCCTCTTCAGACAGTAGCCAGTTACATATATTAACGAAAAAATCCCTGTTGAAGAAAAGCGAAATAAATCTGTTGCTTGCAAAATCACTGTCTCCCACACATAAAATCCGTGCCTTCTTCCTGTCCTTAAGTTCCCTTTCCACTGCAGCAGCAACAGGAACAGGTCCCTTCAGGTCGTTGCTATCAAGCCTCGCCTCACCCCTTTCAAAAACCCTCCTCACATCCCTTTCAGCCCAGCTCGATGGTGATGTCCTTGCAATAACAGTTGATCTGGTATCCTTATCAGACAAGGATTTAATATCGACCGATCTCACCATGGAAAGTAGAATCCTGCCTCTCATAACCCTTGTTATGGGATGATCCTCAAATCTGTTTATCACTATATCAACTCCAAGAGCGGGCCCTGCGAAGAGCCTTAAAACCCTGTCTATTACAATATTATCACCAACAGTTATCCCCCATTTCTCAATATATTTCGAAAAAGAGGAGGAGATACCGGGATCAACAAGGAAAAGCACATTTCCACCCCTGTTTAAATATTCATCTATTGCGCTTATCTCTTCTTGGAGAAGATCCCTTTCAGCACCTGCAATTATCAGTAGTGAACAGTCGGATGGAACGCCTTTCGCCTCAGGAATGAAGAGCTTCTTTACCTTATAATTCTCACTCTCAAGCGCCTTCTTTGCAGATCCATAACCCTTTGCAGCTGACTCATCAAGGGGATCCCTCTCTCCGTGACCTTCAAGGAAGTATATGACCTTCTCGCCCTTTGCAAGGACCCTTCTTATGGCGTTTGTAATCGATTCTTCTGAGAAATCCGTTACCTTAACCCATTGTGAATCCCTTTCAATTACAACTGTCCCATACTGATCGACCCCATACTTTTCCGCCAGGTCAGGCCTCTTTTCAGGATCTATAAGATTGTAGCTTATATGCTTCGATGCATAGGCATACATATCAAGGAGATCGGAAAAGTTTCTTCTCCCTTCATCCTTAACGAATGCGAAAATCCTTATGTCTTTATCGATAGATTTCAGCACCTTCTGTGATTGATCAGAAAGGGTGTGTATGGAGGCCTCTGTAAGATCCCATCTCAGGTAATGCCTGTTTGATATTAGATTAATAATGGCGATTGTAGCCACAATGAGCGAAATATAGATAAATGCGGGCACACCCTTTTTAAAGCTCCGATGAACAAAGAATTCCCTCAATGTTGACGAATTATAGTAGATGTATATTGCGATAAGGATAACCGATGACAGCAGATGTAACTTTACAAATATAGAAAATGAGAGGGTAAAAAGATAGCTCAGCATGCCAAAGATAAAAACAACAATTCCTATAAGGCCTGACATTCTCTTCAATTTTTCCACTGCACTACCTCCATCTCCAGGATTCAACTGATCTGACGGTAAGAATAATGCCGATTCCGATTATACTTAAAAAATACACCAGATCCCTTGTGTCAAACAGCCCCTCTGCCATCCTGATATAATGTTCCCTCAGAGATAGGTAGTAGAGGACATCCCTAACCTTACCCTCCATGGTCTGGGCGGGCCATGCAACTACATAAAGGAGTATGAGGATGAGAAAACAGCTGGTCGCGGCGATAATCTGATTCTTTGTAAGTGTTGAGGTAAACATCCCTATTGATACATACGAAGAAGAAAGGAGTAGCAAACCCAGATATCCTGAAAGCAGAGGTCCTGGATCGGGATCTCCAGATATGAAGAGAAGTGCCGGATAGAGAAGCGTTATCAGAAGCATAATCATTATGAATCCCAGTGCACCAAGAAATTTTCCAGCAACAAGCTCCCCCACTTCAATGGGTGATGTAAGGATAAGCTCATCGGTTCCATCCCTTCTCTCTTCAGCAAACAATCGCATTGTCATAAGCGGAACTATAAACATGAGTAGGAAGGAAAGGTTAAGGAAAAAGGGAGTCAGAACAAAAACATTCAGATTGAATGAAATAGAAGAATGAAACTGCCCTGTTGCCATCATCATGGTTTTTAATCTTATAAAGTTTCCAATAAGGGAGAAGAAGAACCATCCACTCAATGTTAAAAAACCTGCAATCACTGCATATGCAACAGGTGAAAGGAAGTAGCTTCTAATTTCCCTCTTCAGGATGGTAAGCACGTTCTTCATCTCTCTCCACACCCCTTACCCTGATGGTGCTAGAAACAAAAATCTCTTCAAGCCATTGCGGATCCTTTCCATCGATATACCCTTCATATGCAACCCTGCCCTCACTAATTATAATCACTTTGTTGCATATCATTGATATCTCAGGTATTAGATGCGAGCTTAAAAGAACGGTTTTCCTTCCTTCAAAGCTTTTGATGAGATTTCTTACCTCAATGACCTGATTGGGATCAAGACCTATTGTAGGCTCATCGAGTATTAATACATCCGGATCATGGATTATCGCCTGTGCAAAACCCACTCTCTGCTGATATCCTTTTGAGAGGTTTCCAATAACCCTGGATCTCACATCCTCAAGACCACAAAGGTTTATACTCCTCTCTATAAGCTCCTTCTTTCTTACCCCTTTCACTCCCTTTATGTCAGCAACAAAATCAAGGTATGAATAGACGGTCATCTCCCTATACAGAGGCGGCCTTTCAGGAAGATAACCAATGATGCCTCTTACCTTTTTTGAGTCATTAAGAATATCATACCCCCCTATCTTTGCCGTTCCTCTGGAAGGTGGCATGAAACAGGAGAGGATTTTGAGGGTTGTGCTTTTGCCCGCCCCATTCGGACCGAGCAGACCGGCAATCTCCCCCCTCTCAATGCGAAAAGAGACATCCCTTATTGCCTCACGGTCACCATAATTTTTACATAGACCGATAGCTTCTATCATTTTCTTACCCTATGATATTGGTCTCTTGATATTTAATGATCGATAAGATTTAGTGGCTGCCAGCCACTTAATTAAACACCTCAGGTTCCGCCATAACCAATCGTGATCCTTTCACCTTCAACAATAACCGGAACCCTTCTATCACCACCAGTGATTTTTAACATCCTTTCCAAACCCTTTGGATCATCCTTGGCATTAATATATTCAACCGTGTACCCCTTTTTCTTGTAGTCCTCACGGGCCTGTGTTGTATATGGTCAAGTATCCTTTCCGAAAATTATTACCTTCTTCTCCATAGATTTACCTCCTGATCAATATATCTTATCGGGGACATTCCTACCGCAATTGAAGAGATCTCTTGCACCTCTCACTGCACTTCTTTCCCTGAAGTGCCATCTGTTCCTGAGTGGGGCATGCGATCCCCATTAATGAACGCTTTATCCCGTGCTGTAACTCCTCTTCCTTGTAGAGCAGAACAATATTTATCTCCTGATTGAGATCAGGGCATAATATGTTCTTTTCTTCCGTTTTAAACATGATACTACCTATCTTTCTTACTTTACCCCATTTTTGAAATTGATGGTCGAGGCGAGAGGATTTGAACCTCCGACCTCCTGGTCCCGAACCAGGCGCTCTGACCAGGCTGAGCTACGCCTCGACCGAAAATGCCTCATCCCTCATCCTCCTTATTGTCTCCCTGTAGTTATCCGTTCCAAATATCCCCGTTCCTGAAACGAGTATATCAGCACCTGCCCTGGCAACTGATCCTGCATTTCCAAGCTTTATCCCTCCATCTACCTCAAGCTCAACAGAAAGCCCCTTTCTATCTACCATCTCCCTTGCATCCCTTATCTTCTTAATCATTCCATTGATAAATTCCTGTCCACCGAATCCAGGATTGACACTCATGATCAGAAGAAGATCGATCTCATCAACTACATAATTAACAAGGGAAAGCTCCGAGGATGGATTAAGTGCAACCCCAGCCCTGCGACCTCCGTTTTTGATGTCATATATCACCCTGTGGAGATGAAACGTTGCCTCAGGATGTATAGTAATTATATCTGCACCAGCCTTTATGAAATTCCTGATATATCTCTCTGGTTCATATATCATTAGATGAACATCAAGAGGAAGAGATGTGCATCTCCTTATTGCTTCCACCACAAGGGAACCCACACTTATATTTGGAACAAATCTTCCATCCATAATATCTATATGGATATAATCAGCCCCTGCAGCCTCAACTTCCTTTATCTCCTCACCGAGCCTTGTAAAATCAGCTGCAAGGATAGATGGAGCGATCTTAACCATTAAACCTCCTTTTAAGATAGAATTATGCAATAAATTTCCTAACTCTTTCAAATAGAATAATCACTTGATTTTTCTAAGCCTTGCTCCAAAAAAGCCATCCATACCATGCCTATGCGGATAGATTCTTAAGAAAAGGTCCTTTCCTACAAGTGCTCTTGCTGGTTCAGGTAAAAATTCCCTCGGATCATCAACAACAATACCCCCTTTTTTTATAATACCTTTTATTACATCCTCCGTTTCTTCAGGAAGTACAGTGCACACACTGTAGACAAGGACACCTTTTTTATTGAGGAGTTTAACCGCATTTTCCATAAGCCTCGTCTGAATGCCTTTATACCTCTCGATATCCTCCTTTTTCCTTCTGTGTTTTATCTCAGGATGCCTCCTTATTATGCCCAGATCCGAACAGGGTGGATCGAGAAGAATCCTGTCAAACTTTACGCCTATGAATGGGCACCCCTCTACTGCATCAGCAACAATGGGATAGATTATCTTCACACCCAACCTCATGCTGTTTTCTTTAAGCAGTAAGAGCCTCTGAAAACTTATATCAACTGCATAGATCGCTCCCCTGTTTTCCATGAGTGCAGCCAGGTGTGTTGTTTTTACGCCAGGTGCTGCACAGATATCAAGAACGGTATCGCCCTCTTTTACCCCGAGCATATACGATATGAGTTGCGATGCCTCATCCTGAACAGAAAAATAACCTTCATCATAACCTGGAATCTCCCTAACATGCATCCGTGTGGCAAAGATTATGCCATCGGGCGAGTAAATGGTATTTGCAGCAACATAACCCTTTTCCTTCAACAGAGCAACAAAATCGTCCCTTTTTATCTTTAATGTATTTACCCTCAGACATAATGGTGCATGCTCATTCAATGCCTCAAGGAGACGGGATATATCGGCTCTTCCAACTATCTGATATAGCTTTTTAACCATCCAGAGGGGGAAGGAGTAATATATGGAAAGGAAAAGGAATGGGTCCTTAACAGGGTCAGGATATCTGATCTTATCCTTCATCTCCAGGAATCTTCTAAGGCATGCATTGACAAACCCTCTCTCCTCCTTCCTCTCAAGAAGATTTACAGTCTCATTAACTACTGCGTATGATGGCACCCTGTCCATAAAAATTGCCTGATAGATACCGATTCTTAATGCCTCAAGCACCCTTCTTTCCATCCTTTTTAAATCAATCTTTGAAATCTGCTTTATAATCCAATCGATCCTGATATTCCACCTGAGCACACCCATTACAATCTCATAAACAAATGCTCTGTCCAGTGTTGTTAATTTTGGTTTTCTCCGGAAGGTCTTATCCAGCACCTCATCGGCGTGGGATTTTTTCTCCCTTATGTGCATCAGAACCTGATGGGCACACTTCCTTGCCTCATCCATACAAGTTTTTACCTGCCAAGGATGGTGCCAGTTTTAATGGGAAAGCCTTTAAGAAATTCCGAAATAGGAAGTCTTCTCTTCCCTTCCCTCTGAATTTCAAGTATAGCAATTACTCCCTTTCCAGTTGCAACTTTTAATCCGTCGATTCCTGCTTCAATAACAGTCCCCGGAAGGATGGAGGAGCTTTCCCTGTCAATTACCCTGGATGCATAGATCTTCAGCATCGTTTCCCCTATGAATGTATACGCACCTGGCCATGGCTGAAGACCACGGATTCTGTTGTGAATAGCCTCAGCATCCATATGCCAGTCTATATTTCCATCCTCCTTTTTAATAAACCTTGCATATGAGGCACGTTCATGATCCTGGGGGGTTGGCTTTATCGAACCCGAAAGGATCCCGTCAAGGGTTTCGATAAGGAGCTCACCGCCAATGATTGAAAGTCTCTTTTCAAGCTCCTCAGCATTCTCATCAGGAAGTATCTCGATCTCCCTTTGAAGGAGTATGTGGCCCGTATCAACACCTTCGTCCATGATCATTGTGGTTACACCCGTTTTTTTCTCTCCATTTATTATTGCCCATTGTATAGGTGCTGGCCCCCTGTATTTAGGAAGTAGTGATGCATGAACATTTACCGGTGCCTTTTTCGGGATGGACAGGAGCTGTGGGGGAAGTATCTTACCGTATGCAGCAACAACAATGAAATCAGGCGATAATCTGCTTATCTTTTCGATAAATTCCTGAGTTTTTATGCTCTCAGGCTGTAGTAGTGGAAGACCGAGTCTTAATGCCTCTTCCTTCACAGCTGGTGATGAAATCTGAAGACCCCTTCCTTTTGGTTTATCAGGAGTAGTAACGACAAGTGATATTCTGAAATCCGAATCCTTGAGTGTCCTCAATGAGGATAAGGCAAATGGTGATGTTCCCATAAAAACAACGTTTGCCCTGCTCATGTTTGTTTCTGTAAAAGCTTTTTTCTGTTTCTCCTGTAGAGTTCCCTTTTCAAAAAGCTCACCCTATCAATGATAAGGGTTCCATTGAGATGGTCTATCTCATGCTGAATGGCAACTGCCTCAAGCCCTGAAGCCTTCAGTTCAACAGGCAACCCCTCCCTGTCAAGACCTTTAACAACAACATCGGATGCCCTTTTCACCTCAATGCTAAAATCTGGCACACTGAGACATCCCTCCTCATAGACGATCTCCCCTTCTGCATACACAATCTCCGGATTAATGAGAACGATAAGGCCATTGCCCTTCTCTTTTACTGAAACATCAACAACAATAATCCTCAGCAATTCACCGATCTGTGGAGCGGCGAGACCAATTCCCGGTGCAGCATACATGGTTTCAATCATATCGGCTATTATCCTTCTTGTGCCCTCATCTACCATAACAACGGGCTTCGCCTTTCTCTTCAACAGGGGATGGGGATATTTCAAAATTTCCCTTACTGCCATAGTATCTTTCAGTTTAACAATAATAACTAATTAATTCAATGTATATCACAAAATGTTAACAGGATCCACATCAACCTGAATTCTCACACTACCTGAACGCCCTTCTCGAAGGAATTCTGAAAAGAGGATGCGAAGAAACCTGTCCATGCTATCCTTCCTCTTTGCCTTTAAAAGGATCTGCCACCTGTATTTCCCCCTCAATCTACTGTAAGGACAGGGCGCAGGACCGAGCAGCTTTATATCCTTTTTCAATTCAGAAAAACTTTCAAATATCTCTAAGGCTTTTAGCCTTATATCATCTGCAACCCTCGATACACTTTCCTCCTTCCTTCCCACAAATCTTATAATTGTAATGACGCTGAAGGGAGGGTATCCAAGCTCCTTTCTCTGTTTTATCTCCCACGCATAAAATGCCTCGTAATCCTGATCCTTTGCAAACATGATTATTGGATGATCCGGACTGTATGTTTGAAGGATAACTTTCCCCCTTATATCACCCCTTCCTGATCTACCAGCCACCTGGGTAAGTAACTGAAATGTCCTCTCACCTGCCCTGAAGTCAGGGAATGAGAGGGACATATCAGCCCATATAACACCAACCACTGTCAATGCCGGATAGTCGTGACCTTTTGTTATCATCTGGGTGCCAACAAGAATCTCGATCCTGCCGCTTTCCATTTCTTCAAAGATCTTTATATGGGAATCTCTCTCCCTTGTTGAATCCCTATCCATCCTCCTTACCCTTGACCATGGTAAAATCCCTTTTATCTCATTAACGATCCTCTCTGTTCCTGCACCTGAAAGGGAGATCCTGTAGCCATGGCAGCCAGGACACTGGCTCGGTGCATTTACCGCATAACTGCAATAATGACATAGCATCCTCTTTTCCTTATTATGATAGGTAAGGGGGACATTACATAATGGACATCTATGGCTCCATCCGCAATCCCTGCAGAATATAAAAGGGGCAAAGCCCCTTCTGTTTAGAAATATTAGCGACTGCCCTCTCCTTCTCCAGTTTTCCTCAAGTGCAATCCTGAGCTTTTCCGAAATAAACCCCTTTTTCTCCTCCTTTTTCAAATCTACTACCTCAACCTCAGGAAGGGACCTTTTTTCAATCCTCTTTGGAAGCCTTAAAAGCTCTATCTCCCCTTTTTTTGCACGGAAATATACCTCAACAGATGGTGTTGCAGAACCAAGTATAACAGGTATATTCCATATATTCCCCCGAAGGATCGCCATATCCCTTGCATTGTACCTTATGCCCTCCTCCTGCTTGTAGGATGGGTCATGCTCTTCATCAATAATAATCAATCCGAGATCCTCCACTGGCGCGAAAATGGATGAGCGTGCTCCAATAACTATCCTTTTCTTACCCTTTTTAATATCAAGCCACTCCCTGAACCTTTCTTTCTCTGACATCCTGCTGTGAAAGATGGCAATCAGTTCACCAAATCTCGCGCTGAATCTCGATGAAAGTTGAGGCGTAAGCGAGATCTCCGGAACAAGGATGATCGCGCCCCTCCCCCGTTCGATCACACTGGAGATAGCCCTTATATAAACCTCGGTCTTTCCACTCCCTGTAACACCATGCAGGAGAAAGACCCTGTGTGATCCTTCAATTATCGATCCCTTTATCCGCTCGAAGGCAAAGATCTGATAGGTATTTAAATCAGGTGCATCCTCGGATCCATGGTCTTCTTTTACAAAAAATCCTGAATCTTTTTCAGCCGGGATCTTTCTTTTAAGGTCGAAAGGCAATGCCCCTCTTATCACTTCTCCTATGGGTGAAAGGTAATAGTCTGAAAGTCCCATCAGGAATTTCAGCATCCTTTCAGAAAGCAGGGGTTCATCATCGACAACCTCAATGATGGGCTTTATATCCTGTGCATATGACTTCTCTATAAAGGAAATGACGAATCCTATAATGATTCTGTTTCTAAAGGAAACCTTAACCCTCTTTCCAATCTCAACTGACTCCCTTAGCGCATCAGGTATTGAATAGTGAAATGTTTTGTAAAGGGGGAGTGGCACAGCAATTTCAGCTATGGACCTTCCCTCCAATTCAACCCCCTTTTTTCCATATCTCCATGAGTTTTTCGTAAGATGGTGGAAATACAGGATTATACCTTAAGAAGCTCGGGATGGGATATCTTATCCCACCTTGATGGGTGCCCTTTAATCCCTCCACGATCTCCTCACTGAACTTCCACGGGAATGTAAATGCCATCTCTTGATCCTGTGTTTGACCGAAAAGCCTATCACCATAGCATGGAAGAATGATCTGGGGCATCTGCGTCTGGGTAGTTTTTACAACGATATCAGCGCAATCAACCCTTCCTGTGAAACTGCAGGTAAGGGAGCCCCCCCTTTTAAAGAGAAATGCAGTGAGAAGCCTCAGAACCTGTCCAGAATTCCCATATACAACAACAACATCAGGAACATAATCTATCCTATTAAGTGGACCTGCAACGATGTATCCGTATCTGCCGTATTCAAACTTTGGGACAGCCTCCTCTGAAATTCTTCCAGCCTCCTTTGTCTCTGTATACATCCCGAAGCAGAGATTTCCCTCTGTGTAAAAATCAACGGGTTTATCAAATCCAAATGCAACCCTTGCAAGGGGGCAATTAATGTCCTCCCTCTCCATCGCCACTGTCCATCCATATCTTCTCCCTATGGATATTCCCTGACATATAGCTATTTCACAACCAAAATCTCTTCTTGGAATCTTCACCTTTGCAGGGAGATCCTCCTTCTCGAACATTCTGATACCAAGAGGAAAGCTTTCAGGTCTCAGGTATCTCTCCAGTTCATCATTAAGTGTTTTTGTATCCATACATACCCCCTATTATTTTTTGAAGGAGACGCTGAAACTACTCCATCACCCTCGCAACCCCACTTTCGATAGCAGCCCTTTCCACTGCCTCAGCAACTGCCCTGTGAACTTCGAGATTCATTATGTTGGGAACAAGTTCCCCTTTTTCAGCAAACCTCGCAATTACCTTTGCCGCACTGATCTTCATCCTGTCTGTAATCTTCCTTGCTCTCACATTCAGCGCACCCCTGAATATGCCTGGAAATCCCAGTGCATTGTTAACACTCCTTCCGTCTGATGCAAATATCGCACCCGCACGGAGTGCTTCCTCCGGTTTTATCTCCGGATATGGATTAGAAAGTGCAAGGATGATCTGCCCCTTCCTGACCATTTCAGGTTTTATTAGGTTAGGAACACCTGTTGTTGCAACAACTACATCAGAATGCCTCATCAATCCCTCAAGACTATCTGTCTTCCCTCCCATCCGTGCAAGCATCTCCATAGCGGTTTCCTTTATATCATTTCCAACAATCCTCTTGACACCGTATGCCTTGAGAAGCTTCGCAATACCCATACCTGCTGCACCCAGACCTATAACACCAACAGTTGCTGATCTCAGCTCTATTCCACAAAGGGCTGTTGCGTTGAGAAGCGCTGCAAGAACAACAACAGCTGTCCCGTGCTGATCGTCGTGCATAACAGGAATGTCCAGCATCTCAATAAGTCTATCCTCTATTTCAAAGCATTGAGGGGATGCGATATCCTCAAGATTGATTGCTCCAAAACCCTTTGAGATAAGTCTCACAACGTTTATGAATTCCTCTGTATCCCTTGTATCAACAAGAATGGGAATACCACTTAATGAAACGAGCATCTCCATGAGCACTGCCTTCCCCTCCATTACCGGATGACCTGCAACGACACCAATATCACCAAGCCCGAGGATTGCAGTTCCATTTGTAATAATTGCAACACTGTTTCCTTTCCATGTATAGTTGTATGCATCCTCAGGTTTTTCCAGAATAGCCTTACAGACCCTTGCAACACCTGGTGTGTATATTTTTCTGAGAACACCGAGATCGCAGTTCTTTATTCTGCTTTTAACCTCGATCTTACCTCCTTTGTGAAGTTCAAGAACAGGATCTATAACATCTTCAAGGTAAATCCCATCAAGCTTTTCAATTGCCTTTATCACCCTCTGAAGGTGTTCCTCATCATCAACAAGAACTGTAATCTCCCTTGTATTGTATTGAAGTCCCATCTTCACAAGTCTTATGTCGCCGATGTTACCTCCCTCATTTCCTATCGCTGTTGTTAGTTTTCCAAGATATCCTGGCTGGTCTGTTATCAGGACCCTTAATGTCTTTACAAACTTATCGGTCCCCTTTTCAATCTGCATCTTCCTCCCCTTTCTTCCTGTTTTTCTTCTGTTCCCTTTCCAGCATAATCATAAGGATTGAAAGGGCTGCAGGTGTCATTCCAGGAATCCTTGATGCCTGACCCAGTGAAATGGGTCTTATCCTCTCAAGTTTTTCCCTGAGCTCGTTTGAGAGTCCCTGGACAGCCCTGTAATCAAAATCATACGGAACTTTTATCGACTCAAGCCTTTTAAATTTTTCCACTTCCTGCATCTGCCTCCTTATGTATCCATCATACTTTATTTCAATTTCAACGCCTTTTATTACTTCTGGATCATCAATTGCCTCCCCACCGCAAAGTCTCATCACGGTTCTGTAGTCCAGCTTTGGTCTTTTAAGTAGTTGATAACAGGTTGTTACCTCATCTATGGGTGCCTCCCCCATGGCATCCAGCTCCTCATTGATCCACTCTTCAGGGTATATCTTTAGATTTTTAAGTCTCTCGACCTCCTCATCGATCCTCCTCTTCCTCTCTCTCATCCTTTCAACAGCCTCATATGTTATGAGACCCAGTTCGTAGCCCCTTTCCATAAGCCTCATGTCTGCATTATCCTCTCTCAAAAGCAACCTGTATTCTGCACGGGATGTGAACATTCGGTAGGGCTCGTTTGTCCCTTTTGTCACAAGGTCATCCACCATAACAGCCATGTAGGCCTCTGATCTGTCAAGGAGAAAAGGCCCCTTCCCCTTAACCTTCAGTGATGCATTAACGCCTGCCCAGAAACCCTGGGAAGCTGCCTCTTCATAACCCGTTGTCCCATTTATCTGTCCTGCGAGAAAGAGATTCTCTACGAGCTTTGTCTCAAGTGTTGGATGGAGCTGATGGGGAAATACGATATCATGCTCTATGGCGTATCCCGGCCTCATGATCTCAGCTTTCTCAAGCCCTGGAACTGACCTTACTATCTCATACTGAAGCTCAAAGGGCATGCTGTTTCCAAGACCACTCACATATATCTCATCTGTATCAATCCCTTCGGGCTCAAGGATGACCCTGTGCCTTTCCCTCTCTGAAAATTTCACAACTTTATCCTCAAGGGAAGGGCAATACCTTACAGGGGTTGCCTTTATCTGACCGCTATAAAGGGCGGACTTGTCAAGGTTCTTCATAATGATTTCGTGCGTCTCAGGTGTTGTGTAGGTTATGTAGCAGGGAAACTCCCTGAACCCAAGCCTTACCGTTCGATGAGAGAAGGGCCTTGGATTCTTATCCCCCCATCTTTCCTCCATCTTAGAGTAATCTATGGTTGAGCCTTTAAGGCGTGGGCCTGTCCCCGTTTTAAAACTTCCCATTTCGAAACCCAACATCTTTAGATTTTCCGAGAGTCTCTTCGATGAAAATTCTCCTGCTCTTCCTGATGGAAAGCTCTTAAGTCCGATGTGGATAACACCATTCAAAAAGGTCCCTGGTGCAAGCACAATCGCCTTGCCGTAGAAGACATTTCCAAATTGATCCTTTACCCCTATTGCAACCCTCCCATCGGTAACTATCTCTTCTATGAGCGCCTGCTTTATGTCCAGATTCCTCTGTTTTTCAAGGATGGTTCTCATTACTAATTTATAGCGATTCTTATCCACCTGTACCCTTGTTGACCATATTGCTGCACCCTTTGATCTGTTCAATGTTTGAAACTGCAAGGCACTCTGATCAGTGACCCACCCCATCTCTCCTCCAAGCGCATCCAGCTCCCTTACGAGATGCCCCTTTGCAGTTCCACCAACTGATGGTGCACAGGACATGTGGGCGATATTATCGATATTTATCGTAAGCATAAGGGTCTTAAGCCCCATGCGTGATGAGGCGAGTGCAGCCTCGCATCCTGCATGCCCTCCGCCAACAACAATAATATCATATGTGTTTTTCATGACCCTAATCCTTGCTGATGATTGAGTTAAATTATATCATGATTTTGTAGGAAAGATGGTTGAAAGGAAACCCTACAGGGATCTTAAAGGATTTCTCATCGAGAAGTTTGGATGCAGGGTGCATAAAGTCCCACTTGATGCTGGACTCACATGCCCAAACAGGGATGGGACTCTTGGATACGGAGGTTGTATCTATTGTAATGAGCTGGGCTCAGGGACAGGTGCCTGGGATCGAAGGATCCCTTTAAGGGAACAGTTGCTAAGGGGTGTGGATTTTCTTAAAAGGAGATATGGGGCGGAGAAGTTTATTGCCTACTTTCAATCCTTTACAAATACCTATGGAAAACCTGATCTCCTTAAATCCCTTTACGATGAAGTGCTCGATCATCCGGATGTTGTTGGAATATCAGTAGGTACAAGACCTGACTGCATTGATGACCAGCTTTTAGCACTTCTTCAGTCTTATACGCGAACTCACTCCGTATGGATAGAATATGGGCTCCAGAGTGCGAATGACTATACCTTAAGACTTATAAACCGCGGACACTTCACCCATGAATTCCTTAAGGCAGTTGAAATGAGTAAAGGGAGGGACTTTCACATTGTTGCCCACATTATAATTGGACTTCCTGGTGAGGGAAGGGCTGATGTTATAAAAACAGCAAGATTTCTCACCGATGTGGGTGTTGATGGTGTAAAGATTCACCTCCTCTACATCCAGAAAGGGAATGAGCTATACAGAATGTTCAAAAAGGGTGATTACAGACCCCTCGAAATGGATGAATATGTTGGACTTGTGTGCGATTTTCTCGAACACCTCTCGCCACAAATTGTGATACACCGTTTAACAGGTGATGCACATATGGGAAGGCTTATTGCCCCTGAGTGGAGTGAAGATAAGCAGAAGGTAATCTCATCTATCGTCAATGAGCTTAAAAGCAGAAAAACCTATCAAGGGATCTACTGCGGGCGATATTAAAAGAAAAGGGGGCATTTCTGCCCCCATTTAATGGAATTTAGAAAGGATTATTTCTTGTGGCACCTGTTGCAGGTTGCATTGTCGCTTGTTTTGAACGCCTTTTTACCGTTGTGGCACTCACCACAGAACTTCCCCGCATTGAGATCAGCCATCTTCATCTTTGCCTCCCCAAACTTCATCTTGAAGATCTTTGGATGGCAATCAGCGCACTTCTGACCCTTGTTAGCATGAACCTTTCCATCAAATATCACCTTTCCAGCATCACCATCTTTCCACTCGAGGGTCTTTCCAGAACCTACTGCCAGGGCTGAAGTTGTAAAAGCAATGAGGAATATCACTGCAAATAACGAAATCGTCCTCATCATCCTTCACCTCCTTTCTTTGTTAGTGCCTCCAGACAAATGCCCTCTCTCTTTAATCTGGCTTCCTGTTATTTGGACGGATACGCTGGTATTTTATTTAAGAGATCGGGCATAAGTTTATACCATTACGGCTGTTATGTCAAAACAATATTTAACGCCGCAGGTTATTGAAAATATTGTGTATGGAGAGACTCAACAACCTTGGGAACAATAAAGATGTTAAGCGCGCTCTCAAGCTCCGTGGCAGGGCACAGGAAATGGAAACCCAATAAAGAAATAGGGATTTGACAAAATGTCAATGATTTTTGTGATTTCACCTTAATTTTTAGACAAATTGTCAATCGATATCAGGGATCTTCTTCTATTTTTTGTCAAATTGGCAAAGTTCCCATTTAATTTAACCTGCAAAAGGGGGAAAGGATGTAGTAAGTGAGCTTCAGAAAAGTATTTAAAGAATATGGCATTAGCCTTTATGTCCCATCAAAAGGGATTTATGCATGTTCTGGCTTTTATCTTGCTAAATGATTGTAGTTAGGCTAAATTATTAATTAACTAAACAATCCAAAAGAAAGGAGGCTATATGATTGAGAGAAATCCAAAATCGGGCTTTCTGGAGTATAAAGAGAAGTTTGAGCTGAAGGATATTCCTGAACCAAATCTCCTCCGTGACATGTTCCCCTTCACGGAAATTCCAAGGATCACTTTTGACAACTTCATGGTCATGCCTGAGCTCCCCTCTGAGATATGGATAACTGATACCACATTCAGGGATGGTCAGCAGGCAAGACCCCCTCTCACAGTGAAACAGATAGTTGACATCTATGACATGCTCCATAAGCTTAGTGGGCCGAATGGTGTCATCCGTCAGTGTGAATTCTTCCTCTATACGGAAAAGGACAGGGAGGCAGTGAGAAAGTGCCTGGAAAAGGGGTATCAGTATCCTGAAGTGACGGGATGGATAAGGGCAGTTGCGGCAGATTTCAAGCTTGTTAAGGACATGGGTCTAAAGGAGACCGGGATCCTCACATCCATCTCTGACTACCATATCTTTCACAAGCTTAAAAAGAGCAGAAGAAAGGCTATTGATGATTATATTGCGCTTGTTAAAGAGGCAGCTGCTGCTGGTATGAAACAGGTAAGATGTCATCTTGAAGACCTCACAAGGGCAGACTTCTTTGGATGCGTTGTCCCTTACGTTCAGGAACTGATGAAGGTATCTGAAGAGGCAAAGATGCCAGTAAAAATAAGACTTTGCGACACCATGGGATATGGTGTGCCCTGGCCATTTGCATCCCTTCCAAGGAGCGTTCCAAAGCTTGTCTGGGGTCTCAGACACTATTGTGGGGTCCCGCCTGAGAGACTCGAATGGCACGGTCATAACGACTTCCATCTTGTGCTTGCCAACGGGACAGCTGCATGGCTCTATGGTTGTTCAGCACTCAACTGCACACTTCTCGGATTTGGTGAAAGAACAGGTAATCCACCCCTTGAAGGTGCTGTAATAACCTATGTGGAGCTCACCGGGAGTGAAAATGGCATGAACCTCCATATGATAACAGAAATCGCAAAATACATGGAAAAGGAGTGCGGCTATCTTATCCCACCCTCCATGCCCTTTGTGGGTCAGAACTTCAACGTCACCATGGCCGGGATACATGCTGACGGTATCATAAAAGACCCCGAGATCTACAACATCTTTGATACGGAGAAGATCCTCAACAGGCCCTTTGGTGTTAATATTACAGATAAAACAGGACTTGCAGGGATTGCCTTCTGGATAAATCATCGCCTCGGCCTTAAAGGGGACAAACGCATTCCTAAATCCCATCCAGGGATTGCAAAGATCGAGGAGTGGGTGCAGGAGCAGTACAAGATTGGAAGAAACACGGCAATTTCACCAGAGGAGCTCGAGGAGCAGGCAAGGAAGTGGCTCCCTGAATATTTCAAATAAGGGAAAAGGGCATCCCCTCGGGGATGCCCTTTTTTATGACCAGAAATATCTTCCTGAGAAGAATTTTATGCTATCCCGTGGAAAAATTTTGCAATCATTAATAATAATCCTCATACTTCTCCTCACAAATAGTTATTCCTGGGCATTGCTACCCATCCAGAAATGCCTGATATGTCATGGCAAAAGGGATTTTAAAAAGACTTACCCTGATGGAAAGGTAAAGCCATTATATGTGGACCCATTGATCATAGAAAAATCTGTTCACTCAAAAAAGATATGTACGGACTGCCACTTTGATGCAGTTGAAATCCCTCATAGTAAGACTCCAGAAAGGGTTCAGTGCACAAGATGCCACTACAAGGGAAATCCTGAAGGTGCACCGCAATCAGATGCATATCTTGAATACAGGGAGAGCATCCATGGAAGGGCTGTAACTGCAGGCAATGCAGCAGCACCTGTATGTCAGGATTGCCATGGCACACATGACATACTTCATACGAAAAACCCACTGTCAAGGGTATCCCACGGAAGGGTGGCTGAGACATGTGGCAGATGTCATATGAGTATCTTTGCCCAGTACAGAAGCAGCATCCATGGTGTTGCCCTCTACGAAAGGAAGATACCTGAAGCGCCTGACTGCACAAGCTGTCATGGTGAGCACGGGATAAGATCACCGAAGGACCCAACATCACCTGTGTATCCAACAAAGGTTACAAAAACCTGCTCCTCCTGTCATGAGGAAGAGGGGATTGTCGGTAAATACGGGATAAGAACGGAGCAGGTTGAGACTTATAAAGAGAGCTTCCATGGTATTGCCATAAGATATGGTGCAAGGACGGTTGCAAACTGTGCAAGTTGTCACGGCGTCCATGACATAAGGCCGCCTGAAGATCCGCTCTCCTCCGTATATATAAAGAACATCCCGCAGACATGCGGGAAATGCCATCCAGGTGCAAATATAAACTATGCGAGGGGGAAGATCCATGTGAATCCAAAAAAGAAGGAGTCAGGGATTGTCTACTGGGTCTCACTCTTCTTTAAATACTTTACATTTACGGTGATCCTTTCACTCATCGCCCATATATTCCTTGATCTTTACAGAAGGGTCCAGGAATTGAGGGAAAAAAGAACCTGATGGTGGAAAGATGGATAAAGAAAAAAGGAAAGAGGTATTAAATCTGGAAGAGATTGCAAGAGAGATCGAGGAGGAGATCCTCAAGGAGCATGATAGGGAGATAACAGAGGAGTTACGGAATGAATTAAGAAAAATGGTAAGGGAAAGGGTGCTGCAAGGGGTAAGCAGTGAAATCCCATCCATTATTGAAGAGATAAAGAGAAAAAGGGGGATCGAAATCGAAGAGCACAGGAGGAAGGAGCACATTCAGGAAGAGGAGTTCCTCCGCTTCAACCTCCACTTCAGGATCCAGCACATGATCCTTTTTACCAGCGTAATAATCCTCATCCTTACAGGGCTTCCCCTCAGGTATCCGGATTTTGAACCGCTTTCAGACCTCATCTGGCTCCTTGGAGGGATTGAATATTCAAGGGTCCTCCATAGGATAGGTGCTGCAGGCCTCATACTCGTTGCCATATATCATACCCTTTATACCATCCTCCATCCTGATGGCAGGAGGGATTTTCTGCTTCTGATCCCAACACCAAAAGACTTCAAGGACTTCTATTTGCAGATCAACTATTTCCTTGGCAGATCAAAGGAAAGACCGAAATTTGGAAGATTCAGTTATATAGAAAAATTTGACTACTGGGCTGTTTACTGGGGTTGTGTTATTATGATCGGCTCTGGCCTTCCCCTATGGTTTGAAGAGATCTCCCTCAGGTTTCTTCCAAAATTCATCCTTGATATTTCCAAGGAGGCACACAGTGATGAGGCACTTCTTGCGACCCTTGCCATAGTGATATGGCACTTCTACAATGTCCACTTCAATCCCGATAGATTCCCCATGAGCTGGACCTGGTGGACGGGGAGGATATCAAAGCACGAGATGATGAAGGAACATCCTCTTGAATATGAAGAGATGATGGCAAAGAGGGGGAAGAAGGGGGATTAAGAGATGAGTTATATTCGCGAGATCTCCTCACTCATAAAGGATTTTGTATCAAGTCTCTGGGCACTTATTAAGAGACATAAAAAAGCATCACTTCTACTTGTAGGTATTATCATTACGCTTTTCTTAATCTTCAATGCCTCCTTCTATGTTCTCTCCTACATCCCCAGGTCCTGCATTATCTGCCATTATATGGATCCATACTATAAGCAGTGGGCAACATCAAGGCATAACAACATCAGCTGCATAAGATGCCATCCTTTCAGACCTGCTTTCATCACGGTTGCAACAATTAAATATCTAACGGGCATTTACAATCCCAGACCTCATGCCATAGTTGAGGACAGGAGCTGCCTTCAATCAGGATGCCATCCCGAGAGACTGCTTGAGGGAAAGGTTGCATTTAAAAATAATATAATCTTCGATCATAAACAGCACGTTGGGACAATAAAAAGGGGGGAAAGACTCAAATGTGCATCATGCCATGCACAGATCGTTCAGGGAAAGCATATCTCTGTTGATGAAAGGGTGTGTTTCCTCTGTCATTTCAAAGGCGCACCCGCAGGGACAGCAATGACGGGTTGTCCATCCTGTCATGGGACTCCTGCAAAGGCTGTTAAACATGAGGGGTTCGTCTTTAATCATGATCCATATATAAAGATGGGAGTAAGGTGTAATCAGTGTCACATAGAGGTATCCAGAGGACAGGGATCTGTGCTTGAGGAAAGATGTTTCTCCTGTCATGTCGAGAGGACAGAGAAATATAAAGACCCTATTTTACTCCATCAGGTCCATGTAACAAAAAGGAATTATGAGTGTTTTAGCTGCCACGAAGAGATAATCCACAGGAGTATAAGATTTGTTCGAACGCTGGAAGTAAAATGCCAGTCATGTCATGAAACCCTTCATAACATGCAGATGCAGATGTATATGGGTGTTGGTGCAAAGGGTGTTTCCGATACACCAAGTATAATGTTTGCAACACAGGTTTCATGCGAGGGCTGCCATCTGAAATCTGTTGAAAAAACAGGCATCATGAGGGATCGTAGTAGGCATATACAGATCATAAGGAATTCATGTGTTTCATGCCATGGCAAGTCATACGCAGGTATGGTTGACACCTGGATTCAGGAATCAGATCGCGTGTTCCAGCAGGTATCGCAATTTGTTAATTATGCTGATGAAATCATCAAAAACTATCCAGAGAAACAGAAAAGGGTTCGTGAGGCAAGGGATCTTATAAGGGATGCAAAATACAATCTCGTATTTATAAAAGATGGTAAAGCCGCACATAATGTGCAATACGCATTGAGGATCCTTGCAACAGTATGGGAACAGGCATCCCTTGCACTGAAAGCAGTAAATGCATCATACACGGTTGATAAACCAGAACTCATAAAATCACCCTCAGTCTACTGCAACACATTATGCCACAGCAGGATTATCCCGGCTTCCAATGTTTCCTTTAAGGATATGGCAATAAAGTTTCCCCATCATCTACATTCAAATCAGATGGGTATTGAGTGCACACAATGCCATCCGGCTAAAAAGCACAGAGCAGGTATTGTTAATAAAAAGGGGTGTAAAGATTGTCATCATACACCACAGACAGCTACATGCAGGGGATGCCACCCTTATCAGGATGCCATCTATCATGGGAATATGAATATTCTTGGTATCAAGGCGTCTCCAGACATAATGGCAAAAGGTGTTTCCTGCAGGGAATGCCATGAGCTTAAGGAAGGCAAACATACGATTGATCTCATTTCGGCAAGATGCGTTTCATGTCATAATAAAGAGTACAGGGATCTACTCAATTCGTGGATAAGAGAAATTAATGAATCGCAGGGAGCTGTTGAAATAAAGATTTCTCAGTTAAGAGAAAAACTGGGCTTACTCCGAAAGGCAGGTCTTGATACATCATCCTATGAAAAAACCTTATCAGAAATTGAGCATTCAATATCACTTTTGAAGAGGGCGAAGGGTGTGCACAATTACGGATTCTCAATGCAGGTTATTTCCAGCGCACGTGATTCCCTGGACAGATCCATTGTTGAGATACAGAAACAATTAACACAGAGGTAGGGGAGCTCAAGATTGGGATTTTCTTACATCGGGCTGCTTCATCTTTTCGGAAGTAGATTGCATCATCTGTCTCATCCTCCTCTTCCTTGCCTTCTCCCTCCTCTTCCTTCTCCTTCTAATCTCCCTCATCCTTTCTGTAACCATCTCCAGACCCCCTTATAACATTCAGTGATCTATCTTAATTATTCCTCTCTGTATTGCATATTTTATAAGGGCTGCCCTTGAGTGTATTCCCAGTTTTTCACTGATGTTGCTTTGATGTGCAATAACAGTTTTTACACTCAAATTTAGAAGATCTGCTATCTCTTTGTGCGTATATCCCTCTGCAATAAGTCTTAAAACCTGCTTTTCCCTATCAGTTAGCCTTTCATAAGGATCCTCCATCTCCATCTTTTTATCCAGATAAGTAGCAACTACTTCAGAAGTAATGGATGGATAGAGATAGATCTCCCCTCTACTAACAGCTCTTATTGCAGAGATAAGGTCACTTCCCACAGCCTTTTTAAGGATATAGCCGGAAACACCTGCCTTCAAAAATCTCGAAATATACTCCCTGTCATCATACTGTGTCAGAACAAGGATCTTTGTTTCAGGTGAAATCCTTTTTATCTCAACTGTTGCCTCAAGTCCTCCAAGTTTTGGCATATTTATATCCATTATCACCACATCAGGCTGAAGTCTTTCGGCCTTTTTAATGGCCTCTATCCCATCAGATGCTTCACCTATAACCTCTATGTCGTCGCAAAGCTTGAGAAAGGCAGCAATACCTTCTCTGACTAATGCATGATCATCAGCTATTAGAACCTTTATCTTACGCATTCGATCCATCCTGATATCTGACAGGTATATAAAGGCTTACTGTACAACCTTCTCCTGGTGCAGATCTTATCTCAAGCTCCCCACCTATAAGGGATGCCCTCTCCTTCATACCCATAATTCCGAGACCCCTACCATCCCTGAGATGACGACCTTCCCTATCAAAAAGAGATTCTATATCAAATCCCCTTCCGTCATCCTTTATTTCCATTCTTAACATATTTTCGTTGGCATCTATATTAAGGATAACATTTTCTGCATCCGAATGCTTTGAGATGTTAACAACAGCCTCCTGGATTATCCTGAACAGTGCAATCTCTATCTCTGGTGGAAACCTTTTCTCCTTCAGTCCCTTAATATTAAAGAAATAGTTTATCCCCTTTTCACCAAGATGGGTGTCAAAAAGCCATTTTATTGCTGCCTCAAGTCCAAGATCATCTATCATCGATGGCCTCAGGTTCTGTATTACGCTTAAAACCCCCTCCCATGCCCTCAATACGATATCCCTTAATTCTTCTGTCTTCTCCTTACCAAATTTTTCGGGATAAAGTCTGTACATATCAATCCTCATAAGTATGGCAGAAAGACTCTGCAGTATCTCATCATGGAGCTCTCTTGCAATCCTCTTTCTCTCCTCTTCCTGTGAACTTATTATCTTTTTTAGCAGGCTTTCAACCCTTTTCTGGCTCTCCTCAATCTGTCTTGTTCTTTCCCTCACACGATCCTCTAACTCAAGACTGTATTTCTTTATACTTTCCATGGATTCAAGCAGCCTTACCCTCATGATCTCAAAACTCTTTGCAAGCATTCCTATCTCATCGCTTCCATGATGCACAATGGGTTTTTCCAGCTCCCCACGGGCTATCCTCCCTGTTGCCTTTATAAGCTCCCTCACAGGATTCAGAATGCTCCTGTTGATCCCTATCGTTAAGATAAAGGCGGTCAGAATAAACACAATGCCCATTGCAATAAATGTCTTTTTGAGTTTTTTTGCAGGTGAAAAAACATTCTCAACAGATTCCTGAATCGATATCCCCCATGATGCGCTCTCCAGTGGCACAAATACAAGCATATTCGTAGTAATTGTTTTTTTACTGCCACTTTCGTGGCATTCATGGCAGGTTGTAACAAGCTCCTTTTTTGCATTTATTATTTTGCTGAAGTATTTATCATGATCACAACATATCAATACCCTTACAGGATCCGATGAAGCAATAACAACACCATTTGCATCCATGATATCTATAAAAACATTTTTATTCTTTCCAACATCTGTTAATCCCAGTTCGTAAGAAAGGGTGGGATTGGTGGGATCTATCTCCCCACCAACAGCACCGATAATGTTACCATTCCTGTCCTTAAGAGGCACGAGGGCAAAAATAACCTTTTTATTAAGGGGTTCAACAGTGTAAATATTCGATATCACAGGCCTCCCTGTACCAATAATCCTTCGTATGGGCTCGACGCCGAGCAGATTCGTTCCAAAATCTCTCATCCTCTCAGGATAGTCGAGGATTAAGTTTCCGTTTCTGTCAAGAAGGAACACACCATCGGTAAAGAGGGAATATCTGTATGCAATACTCAATGCTTCCCTTTCAGGGTTAAAGTCATTGTCTGCAAGATCTATACTTCCGGAAAGGGATATATCATAGAGGCGATTAAGGTTTGTTTTCAGTTTTTCTTCGATATTATTCCTGATAAGCCTCGCTATCTCGAACTTCCTTTCTATCGAATGCTCTATTGTCTTCTGTATTATGTAATAGCTTGCCAGTGCGAATACAGTAAGGATAATACCCATCCATAATGTAAGGGCTATGGCAATCCTCTTTCTCAAGTTCTTACCTTCCCCGACCTTTAAGATCCTGATAATATATCAATTTAAATTATAAGTTATCCGATGAAAAAAGCCAGAAGGGCAGCAACATCTGCCCCATCACTCGGAAGAATGAACTACTTCCTTATGTGGATGGCCACCAGCAATCTCCAGGATTTCATCTATTTTCTTTCCCTCGATCCTCGCAAGCTCTAAGGGGTGCTCGTGAAGCATCCTCTCCCTTGATATATATCCCGTGAATATACATGTGTCTATGGGGAATACCTCGGGGCTGAAGACTGAATTGTAAATATGCCATGTAACGATAACCAGAAATGCAAGGAGTGCTTCATTTGTATGAGCTGCCTTTGCAGCAGGTATAACCTCTCCAGGAAGAAATCTTGCAAATACTGTTGGATACCAGAGTATAAACCCTGTAATTATCATGATCAATCCACCCAGAATAACACCCCAGTATTCGAATTTCTGTCTGTAGTCGTATCTATCACAAAGTGCGGGATAATCTGTGAAGCCAAAGTAGTATCTGAGATTTGTTATTGCATCGGTAAAATCTTTCCTTGTAATAACCATTGAAGCAGGCCATTTCTTAAATATTACACCGAACGATCCAACAACAATGTGCTGGAGAACAAGGATTGAAAATAGAAGTCCCATATAGCGATGTATTATCCTTGTCATATTTATCCCACCCATCTTCATTATTATCCAGTGGGATAACTCTAAGTTATAAAATTTTTGTGAAAGTCCGGTGATAACGAGAATTACAAAAACTATTGCATTAAGCCAGTGTTCAATGATCCTTAGGATATGGAATCTCTTTATGTATATAGTTTCCTTCTCATTTTTTCTCATAACCCTCCTCCTATCTGTTTACTGCGTATCTCCATATATGGAGCAGTATCTGCAATATAAGACCTATCATCATGAATGGAATAAAAATTCTGTAAAATAGCTTCACAAGGAATACAAGTGGTGCCTTTTTGAGTGTTGGCTCATAATGTGATAACCATGCATCAGGAAAATTCTCTGTTGCATCAGGATGACACTTCATGCAACTTTTCACAAGATTCTTCTTCAATACATTCGATGATGGTCCTGATGTTTTTGTTATATCATGTATGCCATGGCAGTCTGTGCACACAGCAATACCTTTGTCCGGTCTTACAGCCATGTTCTTTTCCTTCCGATAAAAGCTGAGTGTTATTCCATGAAAGTCCTGAAGGTAGTTGTTAATCACATCTGTTGATAGACCATATTTGGACATAATCTGTTTGTTTGAATGGCAATTACCACATATCTCAGGGACTTTTTCCTTGTAATCAAAGGTCCTCGGATCCTCGATATCATGTGCTCTGTGGCAATCCGTGCATACAGGAACATCCTGATTTGATTCATTTATAAGTGCATTTCCATGAATACTTTTTGCATAAACATTATATATATTCTCGTGACACCTTCTGCATCTCTTTGAACTCCATACCTTTTCAAGACCTGCCCTTCCTATGGAATGGGAGCCGTGACAGTCAATACACACAGGCGCATTCAGATTGCCCTGGCTGAGCATTGTATAGTGAATGCTTTCCAGTGCCTTTGTATATTTATCGAAATGGCATCTCCTGCAGACCTCGGAGTTCGCAATCCTGAACTCCCGTTCATTCCTGAAATTCCTTTTTGGATGCTGGGATCTTGAAAATCCAAAATGGCAGTCCGAACAGCTCAACCTGCTGTGAACGGATTCCTTCAATACCCCCGAATCTATCTTCAAGACAATCCTTTCTCCGCTTTTAAATAACATCTCTATATTATGGGCATGACAGCTCATGCAATATTCCCTTTCGTTTGAAAAAACCCTTCCACCGGAAATGGGGCTAACAGCATGTGATCCATGACAATCTGTACACACAGGTGCCCTGCCCTCCCTCTCTCTTACGATAAGATTTGCATGAATATCCTTTGACATCAGTTGCTTTTCCGGATGACACTTCCTGCAGATAAGAGCACTCTTTAATTTATATTCCTTCTTACTTCTAAATTTTCCAGAAGGATGATCTTCCATGGAAAAACCTGTATGGCAATCCGAGCATGTGAAGGAGGAGTGAACAGAAGATTTTAGTTTCCCTATATCAATAAAGACATCAATGGCTTCGCCATTTTCAAATTTCTTTATAATCCCTTTTTTTGAATGGCATTCAAGACAGGCAGAAACCTCCTCCGGAGTTGAAGAGGCTTCTGCCTTAATGGTGGACATCATCAATAGAATTATGAAAGCAATCAGTATTTTTCTCCTCAACATAGGACCCCCTTATCCAGGATCTTTTTTAACCTTCTTGCTGCTCCTCCTTCCTCCAAGATATGCCTCGGTAAGTCTCCATCCGAAGGAGGAAATACTCCATGCGAGTTTTGAGATTGCACTGAAGACCTTCATTGCAACCACACCAACAACCATGAGTATTGTGATAAGAGGGAGAAAGATAGCATAGAGCAGACCAAGCACAGGACTGATGATGAGCACGAAAGGTGCTGGCATTCTGAGATAGATTGTTGAGCTTTCGCCAGGAAGAACCCCTTCATGCTCCATCTCCACCCTTTCTCCTGTTAGAGGATTCCAGTACGTCCCCTTAATTACCTTTTCCCCACCTCTGTATCTTAACATTTTTAATCACCTCCTTTCACTCTTTTATCCTCTCGATTCCCAGTCTATATGAATCTGTGGATCTATGGAATTGGAAGAATTTCCTAATTTGAAGGGAATATTTTCCTAATTTTTGCCCTTAAGTTGCTTATTGACGAACACTCTCTGCTATCCTTAATAGTTCGATGGGGGTTGATTTCATTGAAATGGTCATCCTGAATCCATCCTCAGTCCAGCTTATTTTGCTGCATGCCTCCTCATCCTCACAAATACCTACCAAAAGATCAGCCTCCTTTCCTTTCAGGCTATATTTAACACTTTCCCTTACCCTTACGATTCTAATCTCCCTTTCCTCAGTAATATGCCTGTTGAGTTCTACCTGGTATATGATCATGACAACCTCACCACTGCCACCATGCCTGAATTTTAAAACAACTGCCTTATAGGGCTTCCCCTGCGCAAGTATCTCCGATGGAGGCCAGTTAATTCCCTGAGGAAAATATGATGGAACGTATATATGATCTATCTTAATCCTATGTTTAGCCTCCTCGATACTCCTGTACCTCTGGAGAGTTTCCCTGTTAATGATGGATGGGATAAAATTAATCACTTTAAGTGATATAATCAAAATTAAAAGCATAAACAAAAAAATCAGGATGTTTAAAGCCTTTTTCATATTATGAAGTAGTTTATCAAAGTTACTGCAATCAGAGTTAATATAAATTCAAACCATCTCTCTCCATCCTGATCAATTCTATCCCTTGAAAGCCTTTCTTTTCTCCTCTTTATTACCATTCTATGTGTGTATTCCTGGACCCCCCTTTTTAATGAGTATATACCACCTGTATTTTCAACCCCTCCTGTCTCCCTCATATATATTTTCTCCAATGCAGATGCTAATTCCAGCGACCTTCCTGTCATCCTCACAGCAGCATCATCACATATCATCTCCTCCTCCTCAAGCATCCTCCGAAATTCAATGAGAATAACAGGGTTGAAGAAATTGATTATTCTCAAAAAAAACATAATGAACAAATAGGGTCTCTTAGACCTTTTAATGTGAGCCCTTTCATGGCCTATAACAGCATCAAGCTCATCCTTTGTAAGGGTATTAATCAATTTTCCCGAAAGATAAATGGCGCTATTCTTACCAATCCTCGAATAAAGGGTGAAATCCTTATCATCAATGATGATCAAACGCACTTTCCCATTTAAATATTTCAATTCATTTACCCTTCCATCCTCCTCCATTTTTTCTCCTGCATACTTCCTTGTCTCGTATATATGCCTGATGATCGGGATCAATTCCTGAAAGATAAAGATAATGGATGTGACTGCCAGAATAACAAGAAAAAGCCATTGCATGGATATCATTCCCCATAAATTAATGCTAAAAAAGCTTGTGCTGTCAAAAAGGGAGTCTGCCCTGAATGAAAGGCATGTTCTATAAGGATCTATTATGTGATAGAAATAAAAGGAAAAGACAGGAAATGCAATAACAATGAATCGAAACCTCTGTGAAACAGAAGGATCTGTTATCTTCCATATGCTGATGGAGTAATTCACAATCAGTGCCGTAATTAAAGAGTGAAAAAACGATTGCGAAACATACATTCCAATACTGGAGGTAAATATATACTGCATCCCCATAGTCCATTCCATTTTCATACAACTACTATGGAAGGGTCAAGGTATCCAATCTCTGGCGTTTATCTATCGGCAAGGTTTATGGTGGTCTCAGGTTCAAATACCTGAATGCCGGGGTCATCTGGCGGAGAGGGAGGGATTCGAACCCTCGGATGGAGCTTTTACTCCATCAACCGCTTAGCAGGCGGTTGCCTTCAGCCTTACTCGGCCACCTCTCCATAAATTATAAAATGGCGGAGGGCGCAGGATTTGAACCCGCAAGGGCGCAAAGCCCGGTGGATTTCAAGTCCACTGCCTTACCAGGTTAGGCTAGCCCTCCATCTGTGGATTATAATGCATCGGCTATTTTCATTAAAAGAGGAATTTTATTAGATCCCTTCCCCTGGGAATCCATAATTCTGCAGCCTTGATGAGGCACGGATTCTACCTCGTTCGACAGCTAAGGACAGCTCCATTACCTCACTTAAAAAGGGGCTTAACTTATCAAAAAACTCCCTCTTTCCTATTTCGGATCTCCTTATAAGGAGTGTATTCCTGACATGAAATCCGCTCGCACTAAAACGGGACAGGTATCTCCTCAGGTACCCTTCCTCACCGAATCCGCCAGCAGTGATAAATACCGAAACATCACCTCCAACCCTACCTCTCATCATCTTTATAAAAGCATTTACAGGAGGACAGCTAAAGGTCCATTTTGGAAAACCTATTATCATATGATCGAACCTCAAGGGATCATTCAAAAAAATTTCATCAATTTTTACATGGCTTCCTGGAATAAATGAAAGAAAGAGCCAGCTCCAGTAGGATCTTTTTTTTGCTGGACAGATAGGGAAGAGCAACACATCGTGATATCTGCTGAGGATTTCTGCCATATATTCAGCAACCGTTTTTGTGTTTCCGGTAAAGGAGAAATAGTAAATGGCGATCTTCTTTCTCATGGGTTTTAAAAATGATAGATCAGTGAATACTGATTAGCCCTTCTCTGTTAATGGGCTTGAGGTACGGAAGGCAATTGCCTGGCACATGGCAAGGGGATCGCCCTTTTCATTCCTCACCTGAATCGTATAAAATCCGAGCTTCTTCGTAATCTTCTCCTCCCTTGCCTCCGCAATGATCCTCTCACCAGGCACTGCAGGGGCCATAAAATGTATGCTGACCTGTGCAGCAACAGCACGGATACCATGACTGTTGCATGCAGCGGCAAATGCAGCATCTGCAAGGGAAAATACAAAACCACCATGGGAAAGCCCCAAGAAATTTATCATTTCACCTTTTATCTCCGCGCTCACCCTGCTAAATCCCTTAGCCACTTCCTCAATCCTAATACCAAGATATTTGCAGTATGGGTCATTTTCCAGTATCCTTTTTAATTCATCCATATTGCCCCTCACCTCCGCCCTTATCGTGATCTTTCAATCCTATCAATACCTCCCATATAAGGTCTCAGCACCTCCGGAATAACAACGGTTCCGTCTTTCTGCTGATAGTTCTCAAGTATGGCAACAACTGTTCTACCAACAGCCAATCCTGATCCATTAAGGGTATGCACAAATTCCGTCCCCTTCTTTCCTTTTGGTCTGTAACGGATCTTCGCTCTCCTTGCCTGAAAGTCTTCAAAGTTACTGCATGAGGAGATCTCCCTGTAGGTCTGCTGGGATGGAAGCCAGACCTCAAGATCATAGGTCTTTGCAGATGCAAATCCAAGATCGCCAGAACACAGTGCAACAACCCTGTATGGAAGTCCTAAACGCCTCAATACTTCCTCTGCATCCCTTGTAAGGAGTTCAAGCTCCCTGTAAGAGGTCTCAGGCGTTGTAAACTTAACAAGCTCAACCTTATTGAACTGATGCTGCCTTATAATCCCCCTTACATCCTTTCCATAGGAGCCTGCCTCACTCCTGAAACAAGGGGTATATGCCGTGTAGTAAATCGGGAGCTGATCCTCATCCAGAATTTCATCCGCATGTATATTTGTAACGGGAACTTCAGCAGTAGGAATGAGAAACCAGTCATATCCTTCAAGTTTAAAAAGTTCCTCTTCGAATTTTGGAAGCTGACCAGTGCCTGTCATTGTCTGTCTGTTAACAATAAATGGAGGAAGAACCTCCCTATACCCATGCTCTTTTGTATGGAGATCAAGCATGAAGTTTATAAGCGCCCTTTCGAGCAGTGCACCTGCACCTTTATAAAGCGCAAACCTTGCACCTGCAATCTTTGCTGCCCTTTCAAGATCCAGGATACCGAGCGCCTCACCTATCTCAACATGTGACTTTGGCTCAAATGGGAACCTCGGTATTTCACCCCATCTCCTTATCTCAAGATTTTCCAATGAATCCTTTCCGACCGGAACGGATGGATGAGGCAGATTAGGTATCATGAGCAAAATCCTCCTCAACCTCTCCTCCCATTCATTCCTCACAGGCTCAAGCTCTCTTATCCTCTGGGCCACCCTCCTCATCTCCTCTATAAGTGCCCCCGCATCCATCCCCTGCTTTTTAAATTGCGAGATCTCCTCAGACGTCTTGTTCCTCAAAGCCTGAAGTGATTCAATCTCCTGAATCACCTTTCTCCTTTCCTCATCCACATAGAGAAATTCATCAAGCATGCTGTCAACTGCTTTCATGTTTCTCAGAGACAGCCTCTTTCTTACCTCTTCAATATTCTCTCTTATAAATCTTGGATCCAGCATAAAACCAAAGCCCCTTTTAACATTAAAAAACTCTTACAGGCGCATACAGATGTGTTCTCTGAACAGGTATAAAGTTAGCGTCCCTGATTAACCTTACAACTTCTTCCACAGTTGTTCTGTTACGAACACCTGTTGCCGCAACAACATTTTCTTCAAGCATGATGCTACCAAAATCGTTAGCACCGAATAAGAGTGCCATCTGCGCCATCTTTGTTCCCTGGGTTACCCATGATGCCTGTATATTTACTAAATTATCAAGATAAATGCGTGAAATAGCAAGTATCCTGAGATATTCTATTCCTGTTGCACTCAATCCACCAAGCTTCGTTCCCCCGGGTTGGTAACTCCATGGTATAAAAGATATGAACCCTCCTGTTTCATCCTGAAGGTTTCTTATAAGATCAAGATGCTCTATTATCTCTTCAGCGTTCTCTACTGTTCCAAACATCATCGTAGCTGATGTTGGGATACCGATCCTGTGTGCCTCTCTCATAACTTCAATCCACTCTTCTGTCTTTATCTTCCTGGGACTGATAATTCTCCTTACCCTGTCTGATAGTATCTCAGCACCACCACCAGGTATTGAGTCGAGTCCAGCTTGCTTAAGCATCATCAGAACATCTATGACCTTCATACCAGAGATACGGGATATGTGTATTATCTCAGGGGGTGATAAGGCATGTATATGTAATGCCGGGTATCTTTTTTTTATCTCACGGATCAGATTTTCGTAGAAGGATACAGGAAGCTCAGGGTGGAGCCCTCCTTGCATCAGTATTCCTGTTCCTCCCAAGCTCACTGTTTCATCTATCTTTCTGAACAACTCCTCCATCGAGATAACGTATGCATCGCTATCTCCTCTTGATCGATAGAATGCACAGAATTTGCACTGGGAAATACAGATATTTGTGTAGTTTATGTTTCTGTCTACAAGGAAGGTAACTTTCCTCTCAGGATGCATCCTCCATCTTACTTCCATCGCCATCCTGCCAAGCTTATGTAGATCTTCCTTTAGGAAGATATTCAATGCATCACTTTTTGTTATTCTCCGGTTGTTGATCATCCGCTCCATCGTAAATCCTTATAATCCTGTAAAGTGTATCACGCTCAACAGGTATCTTTCCCGCCTTTCTTATCAGACGGATCAATTCGCCCTTTGGTAGAAATTCATCTGTCATTGCACCGGCAGAATGTGTAATCTTCTCCTCAACAACCGTTCCATCAAGATCATCAGAACCAAAAAGCAGTGACAGCTGGGCTATCTTTTTTCCTAACATTATCCAGAACGACTTTATATGAGGGAAATTGTCAAGGAAAAGTCTTGAGACTGCTATTGTCTTCAAATCATCAATAGCCGTTGTATAGTTTGCCCCATTAATCCTTGTATTTTTCGGGTGGAAGGCAAGGGGGATAAATGCCTGGAACCCTCCTGTTTCATCCTGAAGTGCTCTCAGGAGTGAAAGATGATGAACCCTGGACTCATAATCCTCGAGATGACCATAAAGCATTGTAGCATTGGATCTTATTCCAAGGCGATGCGCAGTTCTCATAATCTCGAGCCAGCGTTCTCCCGTTATCTTTTCCGGACAGATCCTTTCCCTTATCCTTTTTTCAAATATTTCAGCACCTCCACCGGGAAGTGATCCCAGTCCTGCCTCTTTCAATTCCAGCAGGACATCTCCTATCGATTTTCCAGAAATCCTTGAAAAATAATCAATCTCAACAGCAGTGAAAGCCTGAAGATGCACAGCTGGAAACTCTCTTTTTATAACCCTTAGCATTTCAATGTAAAATTCATATGGGAGTTCAGGATGAAGGCCTCCCACTATATGAATCTCTGTTGCGCCGAGAGCCATAGCCTCCCTTGTTCTTTCGAGAATCTCATCAATTGTCAGTGTGTATGCACCACTATCACCTTTATCCTTGCTGAATGCACAGAATCTGCATCTATTGATACATATGTTACTTGGGTTTATATGTCTGTTTACAACAAAATACACATAATCACTATTTTTCTTCCTTGAAACGTAATGAGCGAGCTCACCAATAGTTAATAGATCATCGCTCTTGAACAAAAGAATTGCATCTTCCTCTGTTAATCTTTCACCCGAAAGCACTTTTCTCTCTATAATCTTAAGTGACATCCCGATCCTTTTAATACCTTGGCAATCTTATTATGAATGAAACACCATCCCCGGGTCTATTCCAGACATCTATGGAGCCATTATGGTTCTCCACTATCCTGTGAACTATTGCAAGGCCAAGACCTGTCCCCTTTGCCTTTGTTGTAAAGAATGGGTTGAATATATTTGCAACCATTTCAGGTGGTATACCTCCTCCTGTATCACTTACCTCTATTGCCAAATGAGGGGTATCTCTATGTCTCAGCCCGTAGGTCTTTATCACGAGCCTCCCCCTCTCCTTCATTGCCTCAAAAGAATTGGAGAACAGATTGATAAACACCTGTTTTATCTGCTGTGGATCCGCATTGAGATCGTCTGCATCCATATCAAATTCCTTTAAAACCTCTATCCTCCTTCCCTTCAATTCATCATGAAAGAACTCCAATGCCTCATCGATTATCGATGATATCCTTATCCTGCTGAATCTGACCTTCGTATCCCTGCTGAAATTGAGTATATCGTTAACAACATTTTCAAGATCCCTTACTTCCTTTATTATTGCCTCAACATACCATGAAAGCTTTCTATCATATGGAGGTATAATCTTCCTGATCCTCCTTGCGAATCCTCCTATCACCATGAGTGGATTCTTAATTTCATGTGCTACACTCGCTGCCATCTCACCGAGGGCTGCAAGCTTCTCCCTGTGAAGTATCCTCTCCTGGACTTCCTCAAGCTCCCTGTGCGCCTTTTCCAGCTTACTATAAAGGACAGAGAGCTCCTTTACCTTTCCATCCCTCTCCTCCGCAATCTCCTGCATCTGCTGAAATATCATTGCATTTGAAATTGCACCTGAAATGGTAGAGGCTATCGCCATGAGAAAGCGCATGTCATCATCATCAAAGAAGCCTTCCCTCCCCCTCTTACCACCCTCTTTATCACAAAGCGATATTGTTCCGATAACCTTTCCTTTGAAAATAAGCGGGACGCATATCAAGGATACAGGTCTCTCTCCCCCTTTAATGAAATCAACGCTCCCTTCCGCATCCACACCTTCAAGGATCACGGCCTCCCCTGTAAGGGCAACCTTCCCTGAAATTCCCTCCCCTATCTTTATATTGGCCTTGCTGAATCTTGATCCATCCCTGCTGAACTCAGCAACAAAATAGAGTTCCCCACTCTTCTCATCAAGCACCCTCAATATCCCTTCTTTTGCCCCTAAAAGTCTTGTGCTGTACTGGAGCGCAATTGTTGCAACCTCTCTCAACTCAATAGTTGAACTCACTGCCTTTGATAATTGACAGATGGTTGCCAGTTCTGATGCGCTTCTTCTCGCCTCAAAATTTATCCTGTATGTTCTTATTGCATATGCAATGAGGGTTGCACAGCTTTTCAAACAATTAATCTCATCCTTCAGGAATGTCCTTGGATGACTGTACCTTAAATTCATAACCCCGAAGAGGAATGTTTCATCATTAAGTGGAACTGAAACCATGGATGAACAATCTTTTATTTCAAATGAATTCAGTGAACCAAATGGAGGAACATTTTCCATATCCTCAATAACAATAACATCCCTTCTTTCAGCAGCAACCCCTGTTATTCCCTCGCCCTTCCTTATCCTTACCCTCTCCATCTCGGGATTGGTTGAAACACGGAGTGTGAGTGTTTCTCCTTCACCCTCCGTGAGAAAGATTGTGCATTCATTTGCATCGAAAGATGATCTTATAAAATCACAGATATGCTCAAGCCTTCTACCCAGATCAACATGGGAAGTGGTTATTTCTATAATTTTTTTTAGAATCTTGTTTGCCTTTTCAGATGAAAACATATAAATTCAGCTATCCACTTTCTTTGAAAGTGCAATCCTGTAAAGTTCAATGTATTTCTGTGCAGCTACATCCCAGGAAAAATCCTTCCTCATTGCCCTTATCATAAGCTCCCTCCACCTAACAGGATCCTGAAAAGTCTCGGTTGCCCTTCTCAGTGCATCAAGGAGTGCCTCCCCTGTGTATGCTGAAAATTTAAACCCCGTTCCCCTTTCGTTATCACTGGTATAATCATCTATTGTATCATCAAGACCACCCGTTGCCCTCACAACAGGTATAGTTCCGTATTTAAGGCTGTATATCTGATTAAGTCCACAGGGCTCGTATCGAGATGGCATTAGAAAGAGATCGCATCCTGCTTCTATCTTATGGGCAAGGACATTATCATAGGCATTTTTAAATGCGAAACTCTCAGGGTACTTGCGTGAGAGACTCTCGAAGGACTCCTCATACCTTCTGTCCCCTTTGCCGAGAATTATATATTGCACACCCATTTCCATGATCCTATCGAAACAATCCCTTATTAAATCAAAACCCTTCTGATCTGCAAGCCTTGATATCGACCCTATAAGCGGCACATTATCCCTTACAGGAAGCCCGCATACCCTCTGCAGATCCTCTTTGCACCTCTTTTTGTTCTCCAGTGATTCTTCATTATAGCGGGCAATAATATAAGGATCAGTTTCCGGATTCCAGTTATCGTAATTAACGCCATTGGTGATGCCGAAAAGGTCCTTCTTCCTGTCCCTCAACACACCATCAAGACCAAAGCCGAACTCAGGCGTCTGTATCTCCTCTGCATATTTTTTGCTAACAGTGGTAAGGATATCAGAAAAATATAGACCACCCTTGAGAAAATTTATCTTTCCATAAAATTCAATACCCCCAGGATGAAAGACATCCCAGTCGAGTCCTGTGAGGTGTAAATCATAGTGCCAGAAGATCCCCTGATAACCAAGGTTATGGATGGTGAAAAGTGTTGCTGTATTTTTAAACTGTGGATCTCCTTTATAGATGGTTTTTAAGTAAACAGGTATAAGACCTGTTTGCCAATCATGACAGTGGATGATATCAAACTGTAAGTTATATTTCTTTATAAATTCTGGGACAGCCCTGCATAAGAATGTAAATCTTGCAGCGTTATCCTCATAATCCCCATCACTTGTCCCATAAAGATAGTCCCTATCGTAATACTTATCCTTTCTTAAAAAGAAGCATTTTATATTCTTTCCGATGGTGGTCCATAGAACCTCAGCTGTATCCCTTCTTGTTGAAATGGGAACAGAGAGGGGTATGTCCATCTTCTTTAATCCAAAACCTCCCTGAAGTACGCATTTGTAAGCAGGACTGAATATGTTTACCTCTACCCCTAACTTTTCAAGCGAAAGGGGCAGTGAGCCAATAACATCCGCAAGCCCTCCTGTCTTTGAGAAGGGCTCAACCTCAGAGGATACCATAAGTATGCGCATAGCATTCCTCCCTTCCCGGGATTATATCCTGACTTCTCTCATATATTGTGCTGCATCCTCCGGAGGGGTAGGATTAATGAAGAATCCTGAACCCCATTCAAATCCCGCAAGTTTTGTTAACTTTGGAACGATTTCAAAGTGCCAGTGATAGTAAGGCTCAGTATTTTCATAAAAAGGGGATGTATGAAGCATAAAATTGTATGGTGGGTTCTCAAGTACTGCATCTATCCTTACGAATATATCGGAAAATATCGAAGCAAGACTCTCCATCTCCGCAACCTCTGTATTCTCATAAAGTGCCATATGGCGCTTTGGAAGTATCCATGTCTCAAAGGGTGATCTTGATGCATAGGGGGCTATTGCAAGGAAATGTCTGTTTTCGCTGATTACCCTTATTTTTTCATTCAGCTCCTGTCTTATTATATCGCAGTAGATACACCTTTCCTTGTATTTATAATAGCCTTCTGATCCTGCAAGCTCTTCAGAAACTGCGATAGGCACGATAGGGAGAGCAATAAGCTGCGAATGGGTATGCTCAAGGGATGCACCTGCTGCTTCTCCATGATTTTTGAATATCAGACAGTATTTCAGTCTTCTGTCCTTTTTCAGATCCATTATCCTGTCCCTGTATGACCAGAATACATCCTCCAGCGCCTTTGGATGCATATTTGAAAATGTCGCCTCATGAACAGGTGATTCTATTATTACCTCATGAGCCCCTATCCCTGTCATCTTGTCATAAACGCCCTCCCCCTCCCTGATAAGCTCTCCTTCTATCCTCAGGGCAGGAAATTTGTTCGGAACAACCCTGAGTGTCCAGTTAGAGTTGCTATAAGGGATCATATTATTCCTGTAAACAAGGATACTGGGAGGTGTCTTGTCCTCATTGCCGGGGCAGAATGGACAGAATACAGCCTTCTTTTTTGGCACCACCCTCTCAAAATCTGAAGGCCTTTTTCCCCTTTCCGTTGATATAATCACCCATATACCCACTATGGGTTCCTTTCTCAATTCCGGCATCCCTATCTCCTCCTCTTTTCTTCTATCTCCTGGGCCTCTTTACAATCGATGCACAGCTCTGTTACAGGTCTTACCCTCAGCCTCTCCTCCGATATCTCATTTCCACACAATTCACAGATACCAAAGGTCCCCTCCTCTATCTTCTTCAATGCCTTATCGATCTTCTGAAGAAGCTTCCTCTCCCGATCCCTGAGTCTTAAAATAAAGTTTCTATCAGATTCGAAAAGTGCCCTATCTGTAGGATCAGGAAACCTCTCCTTGAGCTCACTCATCCCCTGAAGAGTTTTTTCAGCCTCCATCAAAAGCTGCCTCCTCTGGTCGAGGAGAAAGTTTCTAAAGAAATCAAGCCTTTCCTTATCCATTGCCCTTCTGTTTTTCTTTCTTTACAAAAATAAATTTATACTAATTCATGCATCTGGAAAAGTCAAAGCTTCTACCTGAGCCTGAACTCTACAGGAAGGATTATCCATCCATCATATGGGGGGTATTCCTTTATGGAGAGGAGGGCATTTATCACGGATCTGTCAAGCTCATCCCATCCAGATGAAGAAATAATCTTATACCCGGTAACCCTTCCACTGTTGTCGATATGGAACGAAAGCCTAATCCTTCCCTCGTGCCCCATTTTTCTTGAACTTTCAGGATAAACAATTGCATTGAGTATCCTTCTCCTTATCTCTTCAAGGAGATATCTCTCATTGGAAGAACTGCCACTGCCTTCAATGGACCCGCCATCATATTCAGTATTTCCGTTATCTCCAGATTGGATTGATAAATCTTCTTCGTACCCATTATTAAAAGAATAGGTCTCAAATATTCTTCCATTTCCGCTTTCAACCTTCAGGGGACCATGGTTTTCTCCACCTTCAATAATACCTTCCCTTTCTGAATTGCCGATGATTTCTTTTTTCAATCCTTCCATTGCCTGTAAGATACGCATATCCATCCCTTTTTTTCGAACATTGGGGTATCTGACTATTTGGTCATCACCAATTATCTCGATGTTGATCATTACATCCTTTTTATTTTTCTCACCTTTCTCCAGAGAAAGGGGGGTGTTGTTAAAGGCCAATATTAAGAAAAAATGGATCAGAAATGATGCTGCCATGAATCTCCAGATTTTCAAATCTACTTCGTTTCGCATCCAAATAACTCCCCTAATCCACTTTTCTTCATTAAAAGTGACGAGGGACCATCGTCCACGATGCATCCATCCTTCATTATGATCAACCTGTCGCTAAATTCTGCAAGGTTTCTTATGTTATGGGAGACAATTATGGTTGAAATTCCCTTTTTCTTTCTCAGCTCCATAAGCATCTTTAATATTTCGCTCTGGTATGAAATGTCAAGATAAACGAGCGGTTCATCCATTATTATTACCTCAGCCCTCTGCGCAAGAACCCTTGCTATAAAAACCCTCTGTCTTTCACCACCACTCAATTCCTGAATGTATCTGTCCCGGAGCTGAATCGTTGATGTTTCCTCCATTGCCTCAAGTGCAATATAAATATCCTCTTCATCTTCCATATCAAAATATCTCATGTATGGATACCTTCCCATAATAACAAAGTCCAGGACCTTGAAAGGAAAACCGTCAGGGATTATCTGCGGAAGAACGCCAACAATACATGCCATCTCTCTCCGAGTATAGCTGTGTAAAGGCCTTCCTTTGAGGTATATTTCCCCTTTCTCAGGGGTGTAATAGCCCGTAATTAACTTTATAAGCGTAGATTTTCCGCAGCCATTAGGCCCAACAATCCCAACACCCTCTGATGGATAAACCTTCATATTAATGTTCCTCAAGGACCAGCCACCCTTTTTATAGGAAAAGTACACATCAATAACATCATATATGAGCATAGATATCCTTCCCCATCTTCATAAATATAAATAGAAAGAATGGTGCACCGGTTAATGCTGTTATTATTCCTACAGGAACTTCTCCGGTGCTTGCAATACTTCTTGATAACATATCGGCAAATACAAGGAATATAGATCCGGAAAGTGCAGCTGCCGGAATAAGTATCCTGTGATCACTACCCCATATCATCCTCGATGCATGAGGGACCATAAGTCCAATAAAGCCTATCGGACCTGTTGCAGAAACACATGCTGCACTTATCATTGACCCAACAATGAGTATAAGTTTTCTCATCCTTTGAGGAGAAACACCAAGGTAGAATGCATGTTCTTCTCCGATACAGAGAAGATTAAGCGGTCTTGCCATAATATATGCACATACTATTCCCAATATAACATATGGTGATATTAACTTCAGCGTTAAATAATCCCCACCTGAAAGGTCACCAATAAGCCATGAAACCACTATATGCAGTGAGCCTGGATCAACTATATACAAAAAGAAAAGAATCATTGATGAGAAAAATGCACCAACTATAATGCCGGAAAGGAGGATTCCAAGAGGACTCCATCTTCCTGACAACGTTGCTATAAAATAGATGATAGAAACAGCAAGAATTGCCCCCATAAAAGAGAATAAGGGCAGTCCCATAGATGTTTTCATAACAAGACCTGTTGTAACTCCAACAATGATGCCGAAAGCTGATCCACTTGAAATTCCCAGAAGATAAGGATCAGCGAGCGGATTTCTCAAAAGTGATTGAAAAAGAATCCCTGACACACTAAGGCCAGCACCGATAACAATTCCAAGAAGAACACGAGGAAGCCTTATTTTAATAACTATATCTTTAGCCATATTTTGTGAATTACCAATATAAAGATTTTCAAATACTTCTTTTGGTGATATATACCTCGATCCAAGACAGAGCGATAGAAGTGATATAACAAACAGCATGAAAAGAAGAAAAAGGGTTGTTTTTAATAGATAAGCTTTTTTAAACATATCTATCTTCTTCCATGGAGAATACTGAAAAGCTCCTCCACGCCTTCGATAAATCTGGGACCGGGTCTCTCATAGTAATCCGGGTTTACCCTGTACACTCTTCCATCCTTAATTGCATCGACCATCTTTAACAAACTTCCATCCTCGCCCGATAGGTATTTTCCATCCACATCCCCGCCAAGGATGATAACCTCTGGGTTCATTCTAAGGATATCCTCTCTGCTTAACCTTGGATATTTTGTATTACCATTGCGGGCAACATTAAGACCTCCTGCAAGCTCTATCATTTCATCTATAAATGTCCCTCCCCCAACTGCTATCATAGGCCTCTCCCATATAAGGAAAAGAACCCTGGTCCTCCTCAATCCCCTGCTCTGCTTCCTTATGGATTCTATCCTCTCAATAATTCCATTAATAAGGGATTCCGATTTATCTTCACTATTAGTGAGTTTTCCTAAGATCCTTATCGAATCAAGAATCTGGGGTATACTGCCAGACCCCAGTATAAAGGTCTTGATCCCCAGGGATTCAAGCCTTGAAACTACATCCCTTCTGCTCCCTTCTTTGCTCATCATGACAATATCGGGTTTCAGTAAAAGGATCCTCTCGTAGTCAGGATCGAGCATTCCACCAACCTTGGCTATGGATGATGTTTGCGGAGGATAATTACAATATCTTGTAACGCCCACAACCCTTTCACCCTGGCCAATTGCAAAGATCAATTCCGTAATTGAAGGTGCAAGACTTACTATCCGGGATGGTGGATTATTGATGCTGACATTTCTGCCCGCATGATCCCTAATGATCATGCCATTTGTTTCGAAAGGGAAAAGGAGAAGGAGAAGGCTAATTATTACTGTTTTCATCATCCTTTTTTTCATCCCCACCCCTTTCCCCTACCATTACATATTCTTCATCAAGCCACTTCCCGAGGTCTATGAGCTTGCATCTTTCAGAACAGAAAGGTCTGTAAGGATTGCCCTCCCATTCGACCTTCTTTTTACATGTTGGGCACTTAACCTTCATCAGAATTTTGCCGCCATCCCTATGAGGAAAGTTCTGGGGAGCGCAGGGAACCCCAGGGCTTCCTCATAGTTTTCATTAAGAAGATTCTCCACCCTCAGGTTTGCAACAAGCTCCCTCATTCTGTATGCGTCCCTTATCAATCTCCATCTTAAGGCAAAATCCACCTTCTGAAATCCCCGATTCTCCACAGGGATAAAGGTTAAGGGATCAATATCCCTCCTTTCACCCACAAAGGTGGCATTGAGATTCATCCCTAAATCCGTTGTTACATCCCACTGAATCTGAACAAATCCACTGTCATTTGGCCTCCTTAAAAGCTCCTCATCCGTTTCCCTATTGATACTCTTAAGATGGGTATAGCCACCGCTGATGGTGATCCCATATCCTGCATTAATACTCCCCTCCAGTTCAAACCCTTCAGAAAGCGCCTTTGCTATATTCACAGGCTTTATACCAAATGGGTATCCCGGATCTGATGTGGGAACAAATGCAATAAGGTCTTTAAAGGTCGTTCTAAAATAGGTAAAGCCGACTTTTCCCCTCTTTCCAAAGAAATACTGTTCCATTCCCACCTCATAGGATCTGCTTTTTTCAGGATTTAGATCAGGATTGCCGAACCCTGGAAAGAAGAGGTCATTTAAGGTCGGGGATCTGAAACCCTCTCCAATTGATCCTTTGAATTTTGTTCCAGTTTCCTTAATAAAATATGCACCGGATAACCTTGGACTTGTTACAGTTCCAAAGATACTGTTAAGATCCCATCTTATGCCTGGTGTAAAAGAAAGGGTTTCATTCCACCCCACATGAGCTTCAAGAAAGTATGCCTTATTGATCACATCCTTGTCATAGGATGTTTCACCGAAAAATGGATCAAAAGCATTGAATTCACCACTCTGTTCTTCAAGCTCAATCCCGATTATTCCTTTTATATTTTTTGATAGATCAATGCTCCCTGTAATCTCCGCTCTCTTCCTCAACGTATCTGTGCTGGATTTTGTCGAATAGAGAGGATCGTTGAACTTAATCCGATCATCAACAATGCTTACCGTTAATGAATTCCTCCACCAGTCTAACATCTTGTGATCGAATTTGAAAAGTAACAGTGCCGATCTTGTGTCCTGCTCCTGTGTGGGATCAAAAAACCTTCCTGCAACAGCTGGAAGCTCTTTCGAAGCATCATAAAATCTTCCCGAAAAGGTAATCTCAAGATCATCCCTGAGCTGACTCCTGTAAAGACCGCTGAAATACGTGCTTCCAAATTTATCATGATCAAGGGCACCATCCGTATCGAAACGGGAAAGATCGAAGCTCCAGGAGCTCCCATCCTTTGACCCTTCAATAGAGGCACCCTCCCTGGTGGTCCTCAAATTCCCCGCATCAAAAAGAAGCTCCACCGAGGGCCTCCCATATCCCTTCTTTGTTATTATGTTTATCACACCACCCATGGCCTCGGAGCCGTAAAGGGCACTCTGTGGCCCTCTTACTATCTCTATCCTCTCTATATTTTCTGCTGGAAGCGTTGAAAAATCAAAGAGACCAGTTGTAGGGCTGTTTACCCTTACACCATCGATGAGAACAAGTGTCTGGTTCGATGCTGCCCCTCTCAAGAAGATTGTTGTGAGTGAGCCCTGAGAGCCCTGCTGATTCACATATATACCTGGAACATTCCTGAGCACCTCTCCAACTGTTAATGCCCCCTGATTTCTTATATCCTCCTCAGTAATAACTCTTACAGAACTGCCCGTAAGACTCAAAGGTTCCTCAATCCTTGTTGCTGTAACAACAACCTCCTCCAGTTCCTTTATCTCCGATGCCTCACAAATTGTTAAAAAGAGCAGTTTAAGCATCAGACAAACAAGAAGGATAGATATCCTCTTCTTTTTACATCGTCCCATCCCTTCCTCCTTTCCCCTCGAAAGGAAGAGGGCGCCTCAATCTTCGGCCCATAGAAATTAAAAAGCCCAACCTTCCTGGTTGGGCTTTTTAATCGCTATCTACCCCCTCCCCTCGGAAGGTTCGATAAACGGGTCAGGCCAGGTCTCCTGACTTACGGATCATCCTACTCTCCGCGCCTTCCCATCCACCTTGAAGTGGAAAGTGGCATTCTGCGGATTTCGTCCCCGATCACAGTTGCGGGGCAGTGAGGGATTCTCACCCTCTTCCCTTTACCGCCTATGGCGGTTTTACCTGACCACTATGTTAAAGAACCTGTTTATTAATCCATCATAATATCTTAGCTAAATAAGTCAATACTCTTTAGAAGTTCATATGCTTCAGAAAATAATCCTGAAAACTAACATGTTGTGACATATGGATATATGTTATTTTTCTTGCTATTTCCCTTGCCCTCCTTGAAGCATCCTCAGACATCAGGCATAGCAGTGCCCCATGACCTGCTATATTCCCCGAAGAGACTATCCTTTCTTTCGGAAAAGGTGGCAGAAGCCCTGTTCGCAATGCACTCTCAGGGCTCAGGTAGTTTCCAAAGGAGCCAGCAAGGTAAACCTTTCTTACATCATCGATACAGATTCCCATTTCCTTAATCATTATCTCAATACCTGTTCTTAATGCCGCTTTTGCCAGCTGGAACTCCCTTATATCCCCCTGTGTAATAAATATCTTCCTGTCATCCCCATAAATAATAAAAACAGGCTCGCCGGAAATTTCAGTTATGCGTGAAGCAATAACAGCTGGTATCTCTCCTTCAACATCCTCCCTCTCTCGTATCCTCCCTGTCCCGTCTATTATCCCCTTCTTAAGAAGTTCCGATACAATATCAACAAGCGCAGAGCCACATATACCCAGAGGAATACTATTCCCGATCACTCCATACCTTATATCCTCGCCTATATAAACCCAGGAGATCGCTCCATTTATAGCATTCATCCCGCACTTTATCCTTCCTCCTTCAAAGGCAGGGCCAGCGGGAGATGATGTTGCGAGGATCCCATTTTTATTACCGATAAGAATTTCACAATTAGTTCCCATATCGATAAGTATTACTGTCTCATCCGATCTATCAATGCCAAGCAATGTTGCACCAGCAACAATATCGCCGCCAATGAACGGTGAGGACAAAGGTATTATTTTAACCTTTATGTTTTTTTTGATATCAAGACCAAGCTCCCATGCTGTCAACTCCTCCGGTATTTCGACCTTTATCTCAAATGGAGGTTTAACAGAAACTGAAGGACTCAGACCCATTAATATATGAATCATGACACTGTTTCCCGCAATACATATAGAATCAATCGATTCTTCATCAAACCCTGATTCTGAGAGAATTCCCCTTATTAAATCATTCAGCGCATTCAATGTTCTCTCCCTCAATGTATATACCCCATAAGAATTTTCCATTATGTATGTTGCTCTTGTTATAACATCAGCACCAAAAGATGTTTGAGGATTTTCAATGGATGCAGCATTAATCACCGAAAGTGAATTTCCATCCAGCAGATACCCTGCAATCGTGGTTGAACCAAGATCTATCGCAATTCCTTTCCTGCTTTTAATAGCATCAGGGATCTGAATGAGTTCTGATATCGACTCCCTTATTATGGGAAAGGCGCATTTTGGTGAGATAGCGCTATGGAGAGGAATCTTAACTGTTACATCAGAAAGGGGGGTACACTGGCAGGCAAGTCTTCCACCCATGTCGATAAATGATTTATTGAGAAGCGATTCCTCTCTTGAGCCCGGTGCAGGGGAAGGATAAACGAATACATCGCATTTTCCGCAAAGACCTCTACCACCGCAGGGAAGCCTTATACCAATCCCTGCCTCCCTTGCAATCTCTGCAACGGTTTTACCTGCCTCAACACTTATCCTTTTGTCTCCTGGTTGGAAGGTTACAGAAATACTTTTCAAGGTTGCTGGGTAGCTCCCTCCTTAACTTCTCCTTTTTACAACAAAATCAGCAATCCCCATCATCGCTTCCCTTTCAGCTGATGGAGGGAATATGGAAATGGCTTCCTTTGCCTTGTTTGAAAAACAGGATGCAAGGCCTATACAGTAATCTATGCTGTGGTATTTTTTAAGGATCTCAAGGATGTAGGTCAGCCCATCCCCCTCTGAGCCCTTTTTCAGATAGGAGGCGATCCTATGCCTCTCAACACTATCTACCTTTGAAAGTGCATGGATAAGCGGAAGGGTCACCTTCCCCTCCATAAAGTCTGTGCCCACCCTTTTTCCAAGCTCATCCTCATCTGCTATGTAATCAAGGGTATCATCTGCAATCTGAAATGCAATCCCGATGTTATAACCGTAGACTGAAAGGGCCTCCTTCCATTCTTTTTTTACACCCCCCAGAATGGCCCCTATTTCACATGAAGCCTGAATAAGGGATGCGGTTTTACCCTTGATAACTGTCAGATAATCGATCTCGCTTGCATCGATACTCTTTAATTTCATCAGCTCAAGGACTTCGCCCTCCGCAAGTGATTCGGTCGCCTTTCCCACTATCTTCAATATTTCCAGGTCACCATCCTGAATAAGGAGATTGGATGCCTTTGCAAGTAGAAAATCACCAACAAGCACACTTGCCACATTGCCCCACAGGATATTCGCGGATGATTTTCCCCTTCTCAATGATGCATTATCAATGACATCATCATGAAGAAGGGTGGCCGTATGTATAAATTCAACCACACATCCCATGGTTATCGCCCTCTTCCCCATGTAACCACAAAGACGTGATGATAAAAGAACAAGGGCGGGTCTAAATCTCTTGCCACCGCTTGATGCTATATATCCGGTAAGTTCTGAAATCAGCAGTGCACTGCTCTGTATATTCTTATTGAATAATTCCTCAACCTCATCGAGTTCATTTCTTATAATGGAAAAGATGTCTGCCCTATTCATGGAATTTCCTGACGCCAGAAGATTTTAATTTTTAATTGAAACATTGTCAAAGCCTTTTTCCCTGTTCTATTATATTTGTGGATATATATGTGGAAAAAGGATGACCCGCTTTATAGAAGGGCAAAGATTGAAGGTTACAGGTCAAGGGCAGCATACAAACTCAGGGAGTTAAATACTGCATATAGTATTATCAAAAAGGGTGATAGGGTCGTTGATCTGGGTTGTGCACCAGGTGGGTGGATGCAATATGCAATCGAGATAATCGGCAGTGAAGGCATAATAGTAGGGATTGACCTTCAGGAGATAAAGCCCTTCCCCTTTTCCAACGCATTTTTTATAAGAGCCGACATAACTGATCCCACACTCTCTGAGAAGATATTAGATATACTCAATGGGAGGGCAGATACTGTCATTTCTGATATTTCACCAAGGCTTACAGGGATCAGGGATAAGGATATGGAAGCAGCAAGAACACTATGGTTTTCCATCTTCAACCTCGCAAGACAGGTCTTGAAAAGGGATGGAAATTTTCTCATGAAGGCCTTTTATTCCAAGGAGCTGAAGGAATTTGTTGAAGAAATAAAGGTGGCATTCCTCTTCTTTAAAATCACAAGGCCGGATGCAACCAGAAAGGGCTCCTCTGAGGTATATGTTGTAGGAAAGGGGTTTTATGATTAACGAACAGGGCAGGCAGCCTTTTTTAGTTCCCTCTCGTAATTGAAATCAGGATCATTCTCATCTGTATGACACTGCCTGCAAACAACCTCAGGAACTTGCTTCCTTAATTTGTAGATCCCTGGATTCCTTGAATGGAAAAGCCCTGCTCCATGGCACGACTCACATTGAACACCTTCAAGAGCGGATGAATCCCTTCTGTTTCCAAAACCACCGGAGAGCCCATATCCTGTCGTATGACATCTCACACACTCCCTGTTACTGCTTTCTCTTACCCTCTTTAACGTCTCATATGCCCTGAAGTGCCTTTTTTCCATCTGGAACTGGAGCTGGGCAGCGTGGCAATTACCACAATTTCTAAAGGAAACAAATTGTGGCTCCCTGGGGATGTCCTCCTTTCCAGTTCCTGAAATTGTGGTTGATCTTTTAAAATCCTGAAGGAGTTTAAGCATGCTGCTATCTTCCGGAATCCTCATCTCAATTGGAACCAGGTCGAATTGGATCTTCGTGCCTGAAAGCCCTGATCCCTTTTTGATATCAGGAGTATCAATAAGAACCCTTCCTATATATTTACCCTGTTTTGAGGCCTGCAGGATTCTGGTCTTTTTAATCCTAACGGGCTCCTTCAATCCCTCCATGGAGTGTCCTCCGATTATGATATCTATACCATCGACCATCTCTGCGAGTGCCCTGTCACTATTTAATCCCTGATGGGTTATCGCAACTATAAGATCTGCTTTCCCTTTGAAGAAATCCACCATCTCCCTTGCTGTTTCAACGGGATCACGGACCCTTATTCTCTCATCAAGGGCTGTATCCTTCATGAGGAGACCGAAAATCCCAACCTTCAGTTTTCCAAGATTTTTTATAATGTATGGCTGGAATACAGGTTTTCCCGTATCACTCCATAGGATATTTGAGGAAATAAGTGGTAGATGCTCCTTCGTTGAAATTGATTGCAAAAATTCCACACCATGGGAAAGATCAAGCTCCCCAACATTTATAGCATCATAGCCCATTGCACTGTATGCCCTTGCTATAAAGGCAGCCTTCTTTTCATAGTAATCCTTATCCCCTGAGGATAGCCTTTCAGGGGCAAAAAATAGATCCCCTGAGTCCAGAAGGAGCACCTTTCTCTTTTTCCTCTCATCCTTGATAACTTTGGCCCTTCTGGGAAGACCTCCCAGTTGTACCTTTATTCAGCCACAGGGCTCAATCTCACCCTGAACATTTGTTGTATAAAGGATTGCAATATCTGGTTGAAAATCTCTCCCCTCATAGGCTTCTATAAGGCTACCTGATAGAAGTATGATTGTTATTAAAAGGTTAAAAAATCCCATTCACGCCCCCACTAAAAGAGCAATTCAATAAATTCCTTAATGCTTGAAACATCTATAATCTCCATGCCCCCCTCATATCTCAGTGCTTTTCTGTTTGCAGCAGGTATTATGCATCTCTTAAATCCCATCTTTGATGCCTCCCTTATCCTCATCTCACCCCTTACAACCCCCCTTACCTCACCAGCAAGACCAATCTCCCCAAATACAACCGTATCAGCAGGAATCGATTTGTCCAGAAAGCTACTTGCTGTTGCCGCAACTATACCCAGATCAACAGCGGGTTCATCAATTTTTACTCCACCTGTAACCTTTATAAATACATCATGCTGGAAGAGTGGAAGACCCGCCTTCCTCTCGAGAACAGCAACAATAAGGGAAACACGATTGGGATCAATACCGATTGTTGTTCTCCTCGGCATTCCATATGGACTCTGTGAAAGGAGTGCCTGAATTTCAACAAGGATACTCCTTGTTCCCTCCATGGCAGCAACAACAACGGATCCCGATGCATTAATCGGTCTCTCAGATAGGAAAAACTCCGATGGATTTTTCACCTCCTCGAGACCGTTTTCCTTCATTTCAAATATACCTATCTCATTGGTTGAACCAAATCTGTTCTTAATCGCCCTCAGTATTCTGTAAGGATAATTCCTTTCACCTTCAAAATAGAGCACAACGTCCACCATATGTTCCACAGCCTTTGGGCCTGCTATGGTGCCTTCTTTTGTTACATGACCTACTATAAAAACAGGGATACCCATACCTTTTGCCAGATAAAGCATCCTGCCTGTTACTTCCCTTATCTGGCTTATACTTCCTGGCGGGGATTCCATAAAGGTTGAATAAACGGTCTGCATGGAATCAAGAACAACAAGCTCAGGCTTTATGTGTTTTATCTTTTCTAAAATAACCTCAAGTGATGTCTCGGCCATAACAAAAAGTGAACTAAAAGATATACCGATCCTCTCAGCCCTCATCCTTAACTGTGAGGAAGATTCCTCCGCCGATACGTAAAGGGCAACAGATCCCTGTGCTGCAAGCCTTCCCGCAACCTGAAGCATGAGTGTGGATTTACCTATACCCGGGTCACCCCCGATAAGTATTGCTGATCCCCTTACGATCCCTCCTCCAAGGGCCCTGTCCAGTTCTGATATCCCTGTCTTTATCCTTGCAGACTCACTTGCCGCTACCTCTGTGATAGGAATCGGTGGAGATGGTTTTCCGAAACTTAACGACCCCGGTTTCGATACCTCTTCAACTTCCTCAACAATACTATTCCAATTGCGACATTCAGGACAGTTCCCCATCCACCTCGGTGTTCTGTAGCCACATATCTGACACACATAATTACTTTTCTTTTTCACTTTCACAGTCCTTTTATCACTTCTACATTATCGAAACCCTATGGTCAACGATAATTATGCGGGCTCATTGATCAGAAATATGGATGAGAGGGGTGGCAGTGTGATCGATATTGAAAACGGCCTTCCGTGATATGGTATATCTTCAGCCTGTAGATCTTCCCTGTTTTTCATTCCACTTCCACCATATTCAATTCCATCACTGTTTAACACCTCCTTCCAGAAACCCTTTCTTGGAACACCTATACGATAGTTGAATCTCGGGACAGGTGTAAAGTTGCACACAACAAGAACAATCCGATCCGTTGTCAAGCCCCTTCTTATAAATGATATGATGCTATTTTCCCAGTCAGAGAAATCGATCCAATCAAAACCATTATGGCTGAATTCAAGTTCATGAAGGGCCTTCTCGTTTCTATAAAAGTGATTCAGATCCCTCACCCACCTTCTCACCCCCTCATGGGAGGGGTATTGCAATGCATGCCATTCAATGCTTTCGTCATGGTTCCACTCCTTCCACTGAGCAAACTCACCCCCCATAAAGATGAGCTTTTTCCCCGGATGACCGAACATATACCCGTACAGAAGTCTAAGGTTTGCATACTTCTGCCATTCATCCCCCGGCATCTTTCCATAAAGGGAGCCCTTACCGTGGACAACCTCGTCATGAGAAAGAGGAAGGATAAAGTTTTCAGAAAAAGCATACCACATGCTGAATGTTAACAGATTGTGATGGTATTTTCTGTATATAGGATCTTTGGAGAAATACTCAAGGGTATCATGCATCCAGCCCATGTTCCATTTCATTCCAAATCCCAGGCCACCGAGATAGGCAGGCCTTGAAACCATCGGCCATGCTGTTGATTCCTCAGCAATTGTCTGCACATCTGGATAGGAACTGTAGATCACTTCATTCAGTTTCCTTATAAATGAAATTGCCTGAAGGTTTTCCCTTCCTCCATATTCATTTGGTATCCACTCCCCCTCTTTTCGTGAATAATCGAGATAGAGCATGGAGGCAACAGCATCAACCCTTAAGGCATCAGCATGGTATTTATCAAACCAGAAAAGCGCACTGCTGATAAGAAAACTTCTTACTTCACTTCTTCCGTAATTGAAAATGCAGCTGTTCCAGTCGGGATGGTATCCCTTTCTTGGATCAGCATGTTCAAAGAGATGGGTGCCATCAAAAAATGAAAGCCCATGCCCATCAGAAGGAAAATGCGATGGAACCCAGTCAAGTATAACACCTATTCCGTTCCTGTGAAGAAAATCCACAAGATACATGAAATCCTGGGGTGTTCCATATCTTGATGAAGGTGAAAAATAACCTGTTACCTGATATCCCCATGAACCATAAAAGGGATGTTCCATTACAGGAAGTAACTCCACATGGGTAAAACCCATTTCTTTGACATAATCTGCAAGCAGGTGGGCAATCTCCCTGTAGTTGAGAAATCTGTTACCTTCCTCAGGTACCCTCCTCCAGGATCCCAGATGAACCTCATAAATGGAAATGGGACTTCCAAGGCTATTCCTGTCCTTTCTATCTGCCATCCATGCTGAATCCTTCCATTCATAATGGAGATGCCAGACGATGGATGCAGTCCCTGGTGGCAATTCAGATCTAAATGCCATGGGATCAGCCTTATCCACGCAGTAGTCTCCATACCGGGAAGTGATATGATATTTGTAAAGTGATCCGGCACCGATTCCAGGGACAAAGCCTTCCCATATGCCTGATCCATCATTGCGAAGCCTCAACGGGTGAGATCCCTTATCCCAGTTATTAAAATCCCCTATTACTGAAACGTATTTTGCATTTGGTGCCCAGAGGGCAAAATAAACGCCGCTTTTTCCATTACAATTAACTAAATGTGAGCCCAGCTTCTCATAAAGCCTGAAATGGTTCCCCTGTTTGAAAAGATATATGTCATATTCTGTAAAAAGGCTGAAATCCATTTTATCAGCGCGATGTTTCTTTGAATATAGAGGCGATTTCAAAAAATCTCCTATCAGTGAACAGCTCCTCAAGTATCATGGGAATTCTACGCATCCAGTTGGGATGAAGCGCTGGATCCGTGCCTGGAATATTCTGTTGCTCCAGAATCCCTATAATATCCTCTATGTTTACAGATAGCAACCTGGAAGGAGTCATCGATAGAAACCTGTATATAGCCTTGCAAAGCTCATCGTTCATCTCCGGGAAAGTGCCCCTTCCATCATTAGGGGGTTCAGAATATATCCCACTGGAGATCAGTGCTGAAATTATGAGCATTTTATCCCTGTCTCTATCCTTGAGAAGCTTTGAAAAAGTGACGTCATCCCTGATCACACGAAGTTGCCTTTTCATCTTCAGGTCATATCCATTCCAGTATCCATAAAGCGTGGGAAGATCATGTGTTGTTACCATACATATTGACATCTCAGGATAACTTTCTGGTGGCTTGAATGATGGATCCGGATAGTTTCTTTCGAAATAAAATACCTTCGAAGACAGCATCCCATACCTTCTGAATGCATCCCTCATCTCATCCGTTACTGTTCCGAGATCTTCAACTATAATCATTGTCCTGTTACGAACGCTCTCGAGGGCAATAATCTTCAAAAGATCCTCAGAAGGGTAAACCACATAGGCCCCATCCTTTGCTGACATTCCTTCAGGTATCCAGAAAAGCCTGAATAGAGATGCTGCATGATCAATCCTGAGGGCTCCACTGTTTCTCATATTGTTTCTGAACGTCTTTATAAAAATCTCATATCCTGTCTCTTTCAATCTTTCAGGTATCAGTGGAGGCATTCCCCATATCTGACCTTCAGGATTGAAATCATCGGGAGGGGATCCGATACTTACCCCCCCAGCAACAATATCCCTCCAGCGCCAGGCATCAAATCCTTTACCATCAAAGCCAACTGCCAGATCCTGATATATACCCACGGATAATCCCAGATCTTTAGCAATTTGCGATACCTCTTCCATCTGTTCATCTATAATCCATTGGACAAACTTATAAAAGAGCAACTCCTTTTCTACATCCCTCAGTAAATTGCCCTTTTCAAAATCTGTGGAAACACTGTATTTAAAATTCTCCCTCATACAGGTTAGAAACAGGGAGAACATCTGAAGGTCCTCATCCTGCGATGAGATAAACTTTCTAAATTTCAATGCCCGCTCACTGTTATTCACATAGTGTTTCTCATAAAAAATGTTAAATGCAATCCTTAAGAAATCCTCCTTTATTTTTGCTACCTTTTCATAATCAACAAAAAGTGCCTGTCTTAACTCCTCCAGTTTTTGACGAAATTCAGGTGAATTTATGATCCCCTGTGCCTCCATCGACTCCTTTATCTCCGGTATGCTCTCAATATCTATGTAAATAAAATTTCTGTATAGTCTGCTCATAGGATAGTAAGGGCTAATACCATCGGTCATCCTGTTAGGCAATGCATGCATTGGATTTATCCCGATAAAGCCACCACCTAAATTCCAGATCCAGCGGATCATATCCTTAAGATCTGTAAAGTCACCTATCCCCCAGGAACGGGAGGATGTTATGGAATAGAGTTGAAGTGAAACCCCCCACGTTTTTTTATTCATTAATTTGCTGTTAAGATAGCATTTATCTGGCGCAATAATTAGAATTCCTGACCTCTCTAAAATATCTCCATATCCCCTTTTACATCTCATGTGGATCCTGTAATATCCCATGTTTAATATCATTCCAATTTTCATGTTTACTTTCATATATCCCGCATTTCCTATCCAGTGTGGTCCAGAAATATTGAGATCACTTACCTTTACTATATATTCATGTTTCCCACCATTTTCATCTTCAATAATAATAAAAAATTCCAGTTTACCTTCATCACCTTCATAGGGAACATAGACAGTTAGAGGAATAGGCTGCTCACTTTCAGATAAAACCCTTACGGGTTCCATAAACCCTCTGAAGACTGTCAACCTTCTTTCCTCTATCTCCCTTTTCACATCCTCGGGGGAATCTATGTTTATCTTCATCGCCTTCAATACCTTTTTCTTGGTTTCTAATGATGTTATATGTCTTCTTCCAGAGATGTCATAATATTCAGGCAAAATACCGCAGAGATTCGATAATTCTTCTATCAATGCCTCGTATTCCTTATCGTTCATAAATTTAATTGATAACTATGATTTAATCTTTATGTAGACATCCTCAATGGACCTGTTTGTTCCTTTGTAAACTACAAAAATACACCTCTCATCTTCCCACTTTTCACCTTGCTTCGGTATCCTTTCAAACTTTTCAAGAAGAAATCCACCGAGCGTCTCGTAATCTCCTTCAGGAATATCAATTCCAAGAACCTCTCGAACAGTTCCTATCTTAATCTTTGCCTTAACTATATACTCCTGCGAGCTTATCCTCTTTACAGGCTGCTCTTCCCTGTCATGCTCATCCCTTATCTCACCGACGAGCTCCTCGAGTATATCTTCAATGGTAACAATACCCTCTGCCCCGCCATATTCATCAACAACAACTGCCATATGAATCCCGTTTCTTCTCATTATAAGAAGGAGTTCATCGATTGGTGTAACCTCAGGAACATAGTAGGCTGGCCTTACAAGAGGCTTTATAGGTTCACTCTTTGAGGATGCCTTAAGAAGATCAAAGCTGTAAAGAATTCCCACAATCTGATCAACCCTCTCCTGATATACAGGTATTCTCGAATAACCCTTTTGAGCAACAATCTTGATAGCCTCCTCAACTGTTTCCCATTCACCAATTACAGTAACCTCGATAAGAGGGATCATAACTTCTTTTACTGTTGTTTCGGAGAAGGTGAATATTCTGTGGATCATCCTTTTCTCAAGTTCCTTACTGCTCTTTTCATTTTTAAGAAAATGTCTGAATATGGACTTTATCTCATCCTTTGTGAGTATGGGTCCTGTGCCTGTTATTCGCCTCACAGGTAAAAGGACGAAATCAACGAGCTTTTTCAAAGATCCTATTAAAGGAAATAAAACACGGGAGAAAAATGAAATCGGGAAAGAAACCTTGGGTGCTATGGTGTCTGCATACTGCTGAAATATTGTTTTGGGAATAAATTCTCCACAAAGCAGTATAACAGGATAAATAAAGATAATAACAAGAAATTCTCTCCCTTTGCCCAGATAATTTATTGCAAGATATGTTGCTATTGTTGTTGACAGAACCACGGATAGATTTGTTCCAACAAGTGTGGAAACAAGTATATTTTCAGGATTCTCCCACAATTCCAGAAGTTTTTTTGCACCCTTTGAGCCAAGATTTGCCTTATACCTCATCCTGATTTTATCGCATGAAACTATAGCAATCTCTGAACCAGAAAAGAATGCTTCAGTAATTATGAATAGAATAACAAGCAAAAGCCACTTCATCTCATCCATTTATACCACCCTTTATAAATCTGACCTCAAGGATCCTTGTTCTCTTAATCTTTTCTATGATGAATTTCATCCCCCTGTATTCCACAGATTCATCCTTTCGAGGAAGCCTTCCGAAGAGGTAAAGAACAAAACCCCCAAGGGTCTCAAAGCCCTCTTCCGGTAAAGAAAGGTTAAATATTTTATTGAAGTCATCTATTGGAACCTTAGCTTTCACTATATATTCTCCATCTGATACCTTCTCGATCATAGAATCAATCGACTCACCCTCTCCCCTTATCTCACCAAAAAGTTCCTCAAGGAGATCTTCCATGGTAACAATGCCTGCAAATCCACCGTATTCATCAACAACGATTGCCATATGCATCCTCTTCTGGTTAAATTCGTTAAAAAGATCATATGCCTTCTTTGTTTTTGGAATAAAATAAGGGGGTCTTAACATATCCTTTAATGAGCCAGCCTTTGCTGAAGCTCCACCGAAGCCGAAAACGAGGAGATCCTTTGTATGAAGTATACCTATGATATTGTCAGGATAGTTTTTGTATATGGGTATCCTTGAGAACTTCCTTTTTGATACCTCCTCTATTATCTTTTCAAGATTGAGATCATAGGATAGAGAAAAGACATCTGTCCTCGGGGTCATAATTTCAGAAACCTTTGTTTCTCCAAATTCAAAGACTTTATAGATAAGATCTTTTTCCCCGGGATCAAGCACGCCCTCTTTTTCTCCTATATCAACAATAAACTTTATCTCCTCCTCTGTGAGAAGCTTATCCCCCCTGTCCACCCTCGGAAAAACATTAACAATGAAACTGGAGATCTTCAAAAGCAGTGCACGAACAGGAAACACAAGTTTGTAAAAAAGATAAACAGGAGGTGCAAGAAAAGGTGAAATCCTGTCTGCATATTTAACACCCACTGTTTTCGGGATCAACTCTCCAAAAAGCAGGATAAGAGGCGTTATTATGAGAACAGAAACCCACTTTCCCTTTACTCCGAAAGCATCAATACAGATTGATGCCATAAGAACTGATGCGGATATGTTTACGAATTCATTTCCCACCAGGATCGATACTATCAGCCCAGCTGGATTCTCAAGAAGCATTCTCAAATATTTTCCATATCCCCGATCTTGCTCACTGGGGATGGTGCGCATCTTTGTTCCAATGGAGAAGAGGGCCGATTCAGAGCCTGAAAAGAAACCCGAAAGGATGATTAAAAATATTAAAAGTTCGATTTTTATGAGAATCGATATTTCCATCAGGGGATCAAAAAATGGTTGTAACCCTTTGGAGGGAGATCGATAACCTCACCTTTTTTATCTAAGATCCTTAATCCCTTCTCTCCCTCTATAACGCCGATTTCAGTTATAGAAGTTTCAAAATGCCTTTGAAATTCCTTTATAAACTGCTCTTTCTTCCGGGATGAAACCGTAAAGAGTAATTCATAATCCTCACCACCTGATAGCACACAATCCCAGAGTCCCTCTTTCATCTCTTCCCTTATCCTTAAAAAAGATTTTGAAAGCGGTATCCGTTCCAGCCATAATGTTGCACCCTTTTTGCTCGATTCAAGTATGTGGCTCAGATCCTGCAAAAGTCCATCGCTTATATCTATCATTGATGTTGCAAACCCCTTTTTTGCAATAAACGATCCCTCCTTTACCCTCGGTTGCACCTCGATGTGCCTGAGCACCACCTCATCCTCGCCTTTTATCCACCCCATCCCCTTTTCCTCAAGGATCTTTAATCCCAGTGAAGAATCACCAATTGTTCCTGTAACGAATATAGCATCCCCCTCTTCCGCACCGCTTCTTGTTACAAAGGCATCTGAAAAACCAATCATTGTTATGTTTATCATCATTTTGTTTGACGAAGACATGTCCCCCCCGATAAGGTAAACACCAAAGCTTTCTGCCATATGCTTCATACCCATATTAAACTCATCGATGAAATCAAGCTCAGTCTGGGGACTTAATGCTATAGAAAGCAGGAAATATCTTGGCTCTCCACCCATTGCGGCTATATCACTCAAATTAACAGCAACAGCCTTCTTACCAAGCTGATAAGGGGTAATGTAGTCAAGCTTGAAATGAACATCCTCGATGAGGAGATCAGTTGTGAGGAGAATATATCTCTCCCCGCATTTTATTACACCAGCATCATCACCGATACCAACTATAGCATCTCCCTTGTTCCATCCCTCCGAAATCCTCTTTATAAGATTGAACTCTCCAAATCGACCGATTTCCATCAGATTGTTTTTACCCTGGGTGTTTGTCCTGAGATCCCTGCGGATTTAATAATAGGGGTTTTGAAAGCAACATCAAGAATCTCATCCATATGCTTTACAATCCTAAATTCCATCTTCTTCCTTATATTGGAGGGAACCTCCTCAATATCCTTCTCATTCTTTTCGGGTATGATCATACATTTTATCCCCGATCTTGCAGCAGCGAGCGCCTTTTCCTTAATACCACCCACAGGAAGAACCCTTCCCCTGAGCGTAACCTCCCCTGTCATTGCAATATCCCTCTTTACAGGAATCTTCAGAAGTGCAGATATAAGTGCAGTTGCCATTGTTACACCCGCAGAGGGCCCATCCTTTGGAATAGCGCCTGCAGGAACATGTATGTGGATGTCCATTTTTGAAAAATCCTCTTTCCTGTCCCACTCCATCATCTTTGCCCTTGCATAGCTTAAAGCTGCCTGAGCAGATTCTTTCATAACCTCTCCGAGATGACCGGTGAGAATGAGGTTCCCTTTACCCTTGAGGATTGTTGCCTCAACATAAAGAATGTCTCCACCACTTTCTGTCCAGGCAAGACCTGTAGCCACACCTATCTCATCCCTTTCCTGCTCTGTCTCTGGAAGGAAGCGAGGTGGGCCAAGGAATTTAAAAAGATTATTTGCATTTATATTAACGATCCCCTTTTTACCCTCAGCAATCATCTTCGCTACCTTTCTACAGATTGTGGCTATCTCCCTTTCAAGATTTCTCAATCCCGCTTCCTTTGTGTACTCAAGGATTATCTTCATGATGGCCTTCGGAGAGATACTCAGGTGCTTATTTGTAAGACCATGTTCCTTGAGCTGTTTCGGAATAAGAAAATCCATTGCAATCTTTAGTTTTTCCTCTTCTGTGTATCCAGCAAGCCTTATTATCTCCATCCTATCCTTAAGGGCAGGAAGAATGGGATCAACAAGATTGGCAGTGGTGATAAACATAACCTTCGAAAGGTCAAAAGGCACACCAAGATAATGATCGCTAAAGGAAAAGTTCTGCTCAGGATCAAGAACCTCAAGAAGTGCTGCGGATGGGTCCCCTCTAAAATCTGCACCTATCTTGTCCACCTCATCAAGCATAAATACAGGATTGTTTGTGCCTGCCTGCTTGATACCCTGAATAATCCTTCCTGGTAATGCCCCAACATAAGTTCTCCTGTGACCTCTGATCTCTGCTTCATCATGCACACCACCCAGTGAGATCCTGACAAACTTCCTTCCAAGTGCCCTTGCAATAGATTTTCCAAGGGATGTCTTACCCACACCTGGAGGTCCAACAAAGCAAAGGATGGGACCTTTCATATCCTTCTTGAGCTTTCTTACTGCAAGGTATTCAAGGATTCTTTCTTTCACCTTTTCAAGATCATAGTGATCCTCATCAAGGACCTTCTTTGCCTTTTTGAGGTCAAGATTATCCTTTGTTGATCTACTCCAGGGAAGCTCCACAAGCCAGTCAAGGTATGTCCTTACAATGGCTGCTTCTGCAGACTCTGGATGCATCTGTTCGAGTCTCCCCAGTTGCTTCAATGCCTCCTTCTCTACCTCAGCAGGCATTCTTGCCTTTTTAATCTTTTCCCTGAATTCCTGGATCTCCTCATCCCTTGCATCAAGCTCACCCAACTCCTGTTTAATAGCCCTCAATTGCTCCCTGAGGAAGTATTCCCTCTGACTCTTACTTATCTCTTCCTTCGCCTGGGATGCAATCTTTGCCTGCATTTCGGATACTTCTATTTCGCGGACAAGGATTTCATTTATCTTATGAAGCCTTTCAATAGGGCTTATAATTTCAAGGACCTTCTGGGATTCCTCAATCTTAAGCCTCAGATTTGATGCAACAATATCAGCAAGCATGCCCGGATCGGATATATTATCTGTAATCATGCTTAATTCTGCAGGAAGACTTCTCAGGGTAAGTATCCTTTCAACCCTTTCCTTAACAGTTCTGAGTAATGCCTCGACCTCCAGTGATATCTCGCTGGGCTGTTTTTCAACAATCCTTTCCACCCTTACCCTGTAGCAAGGTTTATAATCTGTATAGGAAATTATCCTGCCTCTGGATATACCCTGTATCAGTATCTTTACCCTTCCATCGGGCAGTTTAAGCATCTTCAGGATAGTGGCTATGGTTCCCATTGAAAAGATCTCATCAGGGTTGGGGTTTTCTATTGTGGGATCCTTCTGCGTTGCAAGAAAAATGAGCCTGTCCCTTGATAGTGACTCATCAACTGCCCTTATCGAGCTTTCTCTTCCCACAAAAAGAGGTATGGTCATGTATGGGAAGACTACTATATCCCTTACTGGAAGGAGTGGGAGAAATTCCGGCACCTCCAGTATCTTTTTTTCTTCATCAAATTTCTCTTCCATTAATCCTCCTGTATTCTTATCTTTCTTTTTACCGATAGAGGTTCTTTTATCTTCGGAATGGCAATAATCATCACTCCGTTCCTGTAGATTGCCTTTATCTGGGAGGGATCAGGAATCCATGGAAGCTCCACTATCCTCTTGAATTTTCCGAAACACCTCTCTGCGCAATGATAGTTCCTCTTCTCACCAGCTGTATCCTCAACCTTTTTACCCATAAGGATTAGCAAATTTTCATAAATAAAAAGCTCAACGTCATCCTTCCTTACACCTGCGAGCTCAGCCTCGATAAAGAGGGTATCCCTTCTTTCAAATACATCAATGCACGGATAGGGGATAAGGGGCTCCTCCTCTGGAAGGACGCTTCCCCTGATAACGGCAAAATACCATTCCACCTCTTCGCTGATAATCTCTATCCGCATAATCTCACTGAATATTAAGTTTTCTTATGAATTCCTTGACTTCTCTGAAAATATCCCCTCTTTTCAAAGAGAAGGCAAGGTTTGCTTTGATAAACCCTGCTTTGTCACCGCAGTCGTACCTCTCACCCGTGATCTCATAGGCATAAATGGATCTTTCGTTAAGGAGTACTCTTATCGCATCGGTAAGCTGAATCTCACCCATTTTTCCAGGTCTCGTATTATCTAATATATCAAAAATCTCGGGTGTAAGTATATACCTCCCGATTATACCGAGATTGGATGGTGCCCTCGATGCAGGGGGCTTCTCCACCACATCTTTGATCAGATATACACCATCGGAAACCTTCTCCCCTTTTATTATTCCGTATGATGAGACCTTCTCGCGAGGAACCCTTTCCACAGCTAATACCGGAGCCTTCATACGATTATAGATCTGGATCATCTGTCTCATTACAGGGATCTTTGCATCTATGATGTCATCCGCAAGGATTACTGCAAAGGCCTCCTGACCCACAAAACTCCTTGCGCAGAGAATGGCATGTCCAAGGCCAAGGGTTTCCTTCTGCCTTACATAGAAGATCTCAGCAAGGTCCGAGATCTTTCTCATTTCCTTTGCAAGCTTCTTTTTACCCCTTTTTATTAGATTCCTCTCCAGTTCAAGGGATATGTCGAAATAATCCTCAATAGCTGTTTTCCCCATCCCTGTGATAATGATGATATTTTCTATCCCTGATAATACGGCCTCTTCCACACAATAGTGGATGAGAGGCTTATCAACCAGGGGGAGCATCTCTTTTGGTGATGATTTTGTAAGCGGGAGAAATCTTGTCCCCAGTCCTGCAGCTGGAAATACCGCCTTTTTTATCATCCTGTAAGAACCCCGAATCTATAAAATTTTAAGTCACATGTTTAACAGGCGTCAAGAAAAGAGCTTTTTTACTTTTTCCCAGAAGCTTTTACCCATAGGATGGATACTCTCTCCGGAGATCTTTGCGAATTCCATCAAAAGCTTCTTCTGCTCCTCCGTTAATTTCTTTGGCACTTCAACAACAATCCTGATAATCTGATCACCCCTTCCAGAGCCATCAAGCCTTTCAACCCCTTTCCCCTTTAATCTAAAGGTCTGCCCTGATTGCGTTCCTGGTGGAATCCTGAACTTTGTCATCCCATCAATTGTCGGTATATCTATTTCATCACCGAGCGCTGCCTGAACGAAGCTTATAGGTATTTCACAGATTATATCATTGCCATCCCTTTCAAAGATCGGGTGTTCCCTCACTGATATTACAACATAAAGATCTCCTGGGGGACCACCATACAATCCCATTTCCCCTTCACCCTGAATCCTCAATCGCGTTCCAGTCTCAACACCAGGTGGAATTCTTACTGAAATCTCCTTTTCCTTCTTGACCCTTCCATTTCCTTTACATACCGGGCATATCTCTTTAATCACCCTCCCCTCACCACCACATCTGGAGCATGTCCTGCTTATGGTGATAAATCCCTGATGAAATCTCTCCTGCCCCGTTCCCCTGCAGACCCTGCATGTTTCTATTCCTGTTCCCCCTTTTGCACCACTTCCACCGCAATCACTGCAGGTTATATACTTTGGAATTTTTATCTGTTTATCTGTCCCGAAAACCGACTCTTCAAAGCTGATCTGGAGGTTATACCTTAAGTCATGCCCCTTTTGCGGACGCGGCCCCCTTCTTCTTGATCTGTCACCTATAAAGTCACCGAAAAATTCCTCAAATATCTCATTAAGGTCCCTGAATGAAAAACCAAAATCACTTTCAGTGAATGGTGATCCCGGTCCAGCAATGTCGCCGTATCGGTCATAATAGGCCCGCTTTTCGGGTGAACTTAAAACCTCGTATGCCTCCGATATCTCTTTGAATTTTTCTTCAGCTTCCTTATTTCCCGGATTCCTGTCCGGATGATATTGAAGGGCAAGGCGACGAAATGCCTTTTTTATATCATCCTCTGTTGCATTTCTATCAATTCCGAGTATTTCATAGTAGTCCTTTTTGGATCCCACTTTTACTCACTCTCTTTTTCTTTGGATAAATCCTCCCTCTTTGGGGATTTTGAAACAATTACAAGGGAAGGCCTCAGCAATCGATTGTAATATGTATAGCCTTTTCTCAGCTCCTCTATCACGATACCATCCTCACCTTCCTTTTCTATGTAATCAACTGCCTCATGCCTCATAGGATTGAATTTTTCATTGAGGGAGTCAATCCTCTCCACACCAAATTTATAAAGTATAGACAAAAACTGATTGAATGTAAGCCTTACACCCTCCACAAATGGGAAAAACTCTCCACCATCCTTTGCGTGCTTAAGTGCATTTTCAAGGTTATCCAGCACAGGAAGGAGCTCCCTAAGGAGGGACTCATTTGAATATTTTAGATTTTCCTCCCTCTCCTTTGCGATCCTCTTCTTATAATTATCAAACTCCGCATACAGTCGGATATACTTATCCTGAAGTTCGGCATATGCCTTTTCAAGCTGCTCAAGTTGAGCCCTTAATTCCTCAAGTGGATCTTTTGCCTCCTGAGGCTCTGCACCACCGGAAGTCTCTACTGACTCCTCTTCTTTCTTCTCCTCTTCCACCTTTTCCCTTATTTCCCCCTTATCATCCATGATATCACCCTCCTCAAAATAAAAAAGCAAGGGTTTGCCTTTCTTTTTGATAATAGATAAATGCAGATATCAGATCCGTTCAAGGATGTTGCTTATTACACGGGATGTATATTCTACAAGTGGAATTACCCTCGCATAATCCATCCTGATAGGGCCAACAATACCTATTGCACCCAGAATAGAATCGGGATTCCCATAAGGGGAAAGGACAAAGCTTAGATCTTTTATATCGCCGATAGATACCTCTTCCCCGATTATTACCTGAACTCCCTCGGAAAACATGCTCTTTTCGAGAAGCTCGAGAAGAAGCCTCTTTTCCTGAAGTGCCTGATATAAATCCCTCATTTTTTTAATATTGGAAAATTCGGGTTGGTCAAATATATTGGATGTCCCATCGATATATATTTCTGTATCCCCTATTGAATCCTCACCCTGAACATCAAATGCCTTTTTGCTCAAGGTAATAGCTTTTTGATAAAGCTCATCATAATCCTTACTGTCCTTTTCTATCTCCTTAACGATCCTCCCCTTTATCTCCTCCAATGTTAAATTCTCCATAATACCATTAAGATGCCTTGTTATTCTATCAAGCTCATCCTGGGAAATGTCATCCTCCCATTCAATAACCCTGTTCTGGATAAGTCCTCCCTTTGATATGAAGATAACAAGGATCCTGCCTTTGTCCAGCCTTATAAATTCTATATGTTTTAAGATAATCCTGCTAAATTTTGGCATAAACACGATACCAGGATAATGTGTTATCCGCGATAAAACCCTTGAGGTCGTTTTCATAATAACCCCTATTTCCATATCAATATTGCAATAAGCATCCTCAATGAGCCTCTTTTCCTGAGGCTCCATTAACCTGATCTTAAGCAGGCTATCTATATAAAAACGGAAGCCCTTACCTGTTGGTATCCTTCCGGCTGATGTATGGGGCTGTGTGAGATAACCCTCCTCTTCAAGATCAGCCATGATATTTCTTACAGTAGCAGGACTCATGGAAAATCGGTGCTTCTTCACTATGGCTCTTGATCCCACAGGCTCGGCAGAATTTATATAATCCTCAACTACTGCCCTGAGGACAAGCATGTCCCTCGGAGAAAGTGTTGGAGCGCCATTACTTTCGGTTTTATAATGTCTTCTTTTCATAATTTTTAATTTTAGCACTCTTTTGGTGAGAGTGCTAAATATATTTTTTAAAACATACAGGGCGCTCTGTCAAGGTTTTTCCTATCCTTACGCAATATCCTATCCCTCTTCTGGATTTCGGGTTATCATTTAATTAAAATTGTTCTGAATATGATGAGGCATGGGGGATTTTTAAAATATAAAGGAAAACATATATTAAGTTTGTCGATTGCTATATTAATTTCGATATGGTTTATTTCTGATAATGCAATGGCACATATAGAGAAGGAAGCTGAAAGACCAACAAAATTTGCCCTTTCCAATGGACTTAGGGTGATCCTTCAAAAGAATGCCTCTTCCCCTGTTGTTGCAATAAACCTCTGGGTCAATTGCGGCAGTGCAAATGAAAGTGATGAGGAGGCAGGGATCTCACATTTTATCGAACATATGATTTTTAAGGGAACAGAAAGGAGGCGCGTGGGAGAGATAGCACGGGATATTGAATCAAGGGGAGGGGAGATTAATGCTTACACATCATCTGATCACACAGTCTACCATATAGTCCTATCAAAAAGATTTTATGAGATAGGTCTTGATATCCTTTCTGATGCTATTGCAAATCCGGTATTTGACCCTGAAGAGATAGAAAGGGAAAAACAGGTTGTACTGGAGGAGATAAAGAGGGGGGAGGATAGCCCTGACTCAAGATTAACAAAGATCCTTTTCGAAAATGCTTACTCCCTCCATCCATACAGGAGGCCTGTTATAGGCTTTGAAAGGGTCATAAAGAATTTAACAAGGGAACAAATCTTAAATTACTACGAAAAATGGTACAGACCCGAAAACATGATCCTTGTAATTGTTGGGGACTTTGATGAGAAAGATATAATCCCCCTTGTCCAATCTTACTTCACCAGGATCCCTGAAAGAAAGGGTGGTGAAAGGAAGGATCCGATAGAGCCTGAAAAGAATAACATAAGCTTTCTCCATCTTTCAGGGGACATAAAGCAGATATATTTTAAGATGGGCTTCCATATCCCATCTGTTTACAATAATGATATGTATGCCCTTGAGGTTCTATCCAGTATACTTTCAAGCGGAGAAACATCAAGATTCTATCGCGCACTTAAAGGTGAAAAAATACTGGTAACAAATATTTATACCTATGCATTTACTCCAAAGGGGCCTGGTTTATTTATCATAGGTTCAAGTCTTGAAAAAGACAAACTCAATGATTCACTTTCAGTCATCTTTGAAGAGATTGAAAAATTGAAATATCAGCCTGTCAATCAATCAGAGCTGGAAAGGGCAAAGATTAATATAGAAAGTGATTTTATATATCAGAAAGAGACAATGGAAGGCCAGGCAAGAAAGATTGGCTATTTTGAATCGGTATTCGGAGATCCTGATTATGAAAAGAAGTATATTGAGGGTATAAAATCTGTTACATATAAGGAAATAATGGGTGTTGCAAAAAAATATCTGAACCCTGCATCAATGACAGTTGTGATTATGCATCCGAAGGAGAGTCCTGTCACGCTGGATGGTGAAACACTGTTAAAGATTGCAAAGGATGCAGAAGATAAGGTCAGGAAGAAGTTATCTTTAAAGATAACAAAAGGGGATTTAGACATTGTAAAGCACGTCCTTCCCAATGGGGTAACACTCCTTATAAAGGAAAATCATGCTGTTCCTGTAGTTGCTTTCAGGGCTGCACTCCTTGGTGGTCTAAGATTCGAAAATAGTTCAAACAATGGTATATCCAACTTTTTATCAAGCCTCTTTACAAAAGGAACAACAAAATACTCTGCCCTTGAATTTGCAGAAGAGGTTGAATCCATTGCAGGTGATATATCAGGGTTTTCAGGAGCAAATAGCTTCGGCATAAGGGGTGAATTTCTCAGCAGATACTGGGAAAAGGGGTTTGAGCTCCTTGTTGATGCACTACTCCATCCATCCCTTGATCAAAAGGAGATCGAAAAAAAGAGGGAAGAGATACTCCTTGTAATAAAAAATCAGGAAGACAACCTCCATAGATCTGCAATAAATCTCTTCCTTAAAGGGCTTTTCCCCAATCACCCTTATGGAATGAATCCCCTTGGAACCTATGACACGATAAATCTTATAAAAAGGGAGGATCTTTTAGAATTTCATAAAAGATATGTCAAGCCAGATAACCTTGTAATAGCAGTTGCAGGCGACATAAAAAGTGAAGATTTCATAGATAAGGCAGAAAAACTGCTTGGTGGTCTTGTAGCGGATAAATTTACTCCTCCACCTATACCACATGAACAACCCATAAGTGAGCCTGTGAGGCTTGTACAGGAAAGGGAGAAAAAACAGGCGCATATAGTTCTTGGCTTCAGGGGGTGCACAATCTATGATAGGGACAGATATGCTCTTCAAGTATTAAATGCAGTTTTATCAGGACAGGGAGGGAGACTCTTTAAGGAACTCCGCGACAGGGAAGGGCTTGCTTATGCATTAACCTCCTTTGTAACCGAGGGTCTTGATCCTGGCTACCTTGGAGTATATATAGCGACAGGTCCTGAAAATATTGAGCGTGCAATAGATGGAATTATTAGAGAATTAAAAAGGATAAAGGATGAAGGGGTAACTGAGGAGGAACTGGAAAGGGCAAAGATGTACATCGTCGGTGGATTTGAAATTGATCTCCAGAGAAATTCCCATCAGGCATCCGTCCTTTCATTCAATGAACTTTATGGACTTGGATATGGTGAAATAAGGGGTTTTCCTGAAAAGATACTCAGTGTAAAAACCGAAGATATATATAAAGTTGCAAATAAATATCTTGACTTTAATCGATATATACTTGCAATAATAAAGCCTTCATCTTCAATAACAGAAAAGAGAAACAATTTTTGATTTAGAAATCTTTAAACATCAGACCCCATTGGAATCTCTCGTGTGGAAAGAGCTTATCTTTTCTTCACCATCGAAAGTAGCGGAACAGATCGCCCTCAGGATATCCTTTCTCCTTAATACATCCTATTCATGCACAAGGGTTTTTGAAAATAATGAGAATGATATTGAAAGGGTATCCATTTATATCCCACCGGATCAGGATCTCGAATCCCGATTAAATAGTGTAAAGGAAATCCTTGAACAATCAGGTATAAAAAGCTTCCGTATCCGATCCCTTTACCCTCAAAGGTATATTTCAGGATGGAGAAGATATTTTAAACCATACAGGATTGGAAAAATCTGGATTGCCCCTCCATGGAATGTGCCACCAACAGGAAAGGGTGAAAAACTCGTTCTCATAAAACCTGCTATGGCCTTCGGAACCGGTCTCCATCCAACAACGAGGATGTGTATCATGGCATTGGCATATTCACATGAGTATTGGAAGGGAAAGTATATACTTGATGTGGGCACTGGAACAGGGATCCTCTCTATATGCGCTATTAAGCTTGGTGCAAAAACCGCCACTGCTGTTGATATAGATCCTGTAGCAATTAAAGAGGCGAGGTATAATTGCAAATTAAACTCCGTTTCCCATAAAATTGTTATTCGGGATTCATTGCCTGAGGGGGATTTAAATCGATATTCCCTGTCAGTTGCGAATATAGGAACTGATGAGCTCCTTCAGATGAGTGAAAAGATCCTTTCATTAACAGAGAAGGCGGGATATATAATACTTTCAGGGATTACAGTTAATAACAAGGAAATGCTTATATCACGATATACCCCTGCATCCATTCTCAAAAAGGTGTGGAAAAGGGATTCCTGGATAACACTCCTATTTAAGAGGCTTTAGGATAATATGCCACACTTTTACGTTCCACCTGAACAAATAAAAGGAAACAGGGCATTTATAACAGGCGATGAGGCACGACACATAAGAAGGGTATTAAGGATGAGGTCGGGCGATGAGATATTCTTCTTCGATGGAACAGGACGTATTTATCAGGGAAGGATTATTGAGGTTGATCCCTTCGATGTTGTTATTGAAATACTGGAAAGCTGGGAAAAGAAGGATGGATCCATAGATATATACCTTGCCCAGGGCATACCAAAAGGTGAAAAGATGGATTTCATCGTTCAAAAGTCAACAGAACTCGGGGTTCGTATGATCTTCCCCCTTATAACGGAGAGAACAATCCCTGAGATGGATGAAGTCTCGCGTATGAAAAAGGTTGAAAGATGGAGAAGGATATCCATTGAGGCAAGTAAACAGTGCGGCAGATCAGACCTACCGATCATAAAAGATATTAGTATGCTGGATAGCTTTCTCTCAAAAAACATAAGTGGATCTCTAACTGTTGCAAAAAATGAATTGCGTATAATCCTGTGGGAAGGAGAAAAGAAAATCACACTTCGTGATTTTCTGAGATCCCGGACAAGACCGAAAAGGGTCGTTCTACTTATTGGACCAGAAGGGGGATTATCACTCAGGGAGGTTGAAAGGGCATGCTCAGAAGGGTTCAGAACAGTAAGCCTTGGACATAATATATTGAGAACAGAAACAGCATCTATAATTGCCATTGGGAATATCCTTTATGAATATGGAGGTTAGATCCGCAAAGTTCCCATCAATTTTTATCAGATCCCTGGCCTTCTGGATCGATGCAATTATAGTAGCAATTGCTGTTACTCTCCTTTTTTTTGCAGGTCTGCTTGGTTCTGCTGGTGCTTTTATCGTCTGCAGATTGCAATGGGATAAAAGACTTATAACCATCCCGACTGATACACTCCTCCTCCTGGTACCCTTTTTGATTCCACTATATTCCTGTTTTTTCAATGGTCTTTATGGCAAAACTCCGGGTAGGGCCATTATGGGTATAAGGGTTTTGGATATGGCTGGAAGAAATCCTGGTATACTTAAGGCTGCTTTTAGATTGTTCCTTTCATTTATCTCTTTAATGTTATGCTTTATAGGATTTTTATGGATATTGTTCAACAGGGAAAGAAGGGCGCTTCACGACATACTATCGAGAACAATTGTTGTATATGAAAGAGATCTTTTCCTTGACAGTGGGGGTGAAATGGCATAGATTTTATGTTTGATCCTCGGGGGGTTAGCTCAGTCGGTAGAGCACAGGACTGAAAATCCTGGTGTCCACGGTTCAATTCCGTGACCCCCCATATTATACCATCCTTATAAGATCCCTACTTCCGCAGCTCGGACATACAAGTTCTCTGTTCATACATCTCCAGAGTCCATAAAATATTCCAGGAAGAAAAAGGATCAGGAGAAGGAGTTCAAGAAACAAGCTTCCCTTTAAACGATATTCGCAAAGTCCCCTGTATGTACAGTAAAGACACTGTATATAAAAGGGTGGGGGCTTTTTTATCCTTACGAATATGATGTAAAGAAGCGTAATGGCAGCAATTGTTGAAAAACCAAGGATATACCAGATCCATAAGGGTTCAACATGCATGAAACCTGAGAATTGTATGGAAAGGATAGCGAATCCCTCCCCATATTTTTTCATCAAACCCCCTTTTCCTCAAGCTCCTCAAGTCTTCTCCTTGCGATCTCTGCCCATACACTATCACCATCTATCTGGAGGTATCTCCTCCAGTGATACTTTGCCCTTTTTAGCTGCCCTTTCTTCTCATATACCCTGGCAATATTGAAATGTGCATCAGCAAAGAGTGGATCACACTTGAGGGCCTTCAAATATGTCCTTCTTGCATCCTCGAGGCATCCTTTCTCCTCTAAGGCATTGCCCAGGTTGTAATATCCCTCGGGCCTGTGGGGTGATGAGATTATCCCTTTCTTGAATGCCTCTATAGCCTTCTCCATGAGACCCATGCTAAAGTGAATGTTGCCAAGCTCCATGTATGCTTCGTAAAAATTTTTCTTAAGGGCTATAGCCTTCTTCAGCGCATCAACTGCTCTTTCCATGGACACATCCTCGAGTTGGATCGCCTTCATAAAGTACTGCCAACTCTTTGATTCCTTTTCCGTTAGCCTCTCAACCTTTCCCTTCAGGATATCAAAAAGATCCGCGGTATCAAGTTCAAGGAGAAGTTGGCCGGTTGAGGGATCCATTGCTATATCCCCCTTCACCACGTAAACATTCTTCCCCTTCACCATAAATCTTACCCTGACAGGTGGCTCCTCATCAGGGTAAATCCTCCGAAGGGATTCAACAGCCCTCCTCATCTTATTGAATGGCACACCCTTGTGAAGTAGTTCCTTTGCTGCTCTTAAAAAGACGAGGTCCCGAAAGCTATAAATTTTAATTTTTCCTTTTAACGATGGTCTGATAAACCCTATCCTCTCCCAATAATAGAGCCTCTGCCTCTTTATTCCGATAATTCTTGCTGCATCCACCCTGCGATAGCCTTCCATCTCCGTCCCGCATTATTCACATTTAGTTATATATTCGTCCTGAATGCAGAGAAGTGGTAGCCCGATTGATTCATAGCCTTCTCAGCAGCCTCAGAAATTTCCCTGTCGTGATCGTGATCGAGTGCATAGATCCTCAGTTGAGCAACCCTTGCTGGTATATATTGAAAGAACTCCCTCAAGGGCTCCTTTGAAACCTCCCTCGTGGAAGGGTTATAAATATAGATCTGTTTGTCACCCATACTCAGAGGATTTATAGGCCTTGGGTCCTGAATTGCCATATCCACCCTTATCTCTTTTTTCCTCAGGGATGGTGGAAGAAGCCTTCTTATCTCCCTTTCCAGATCCTTTTCCTTTATAAAAGTAAAACCCCGAAGTGGCTCGCTTACAGGGAGAATTGACTCATATGCCATCTTCCATTTCACCTGTCGTGATAATATCTTTGACCACTCCTCTCCAAGCCTTTTTAAATCCCTTCTCCTCGATTGAACCCACTTCTTTACTTCTTCCAGTACAAACCAATCCGTAAGATTAAGGTATTCGTCCAGTTTCTTTGATGGATCGCCAGGGAACAGATTTGAAATTGTATCGTGAAAAATCTCTTTTAGATGGAGATCTATTGCCCTTGTTGTTCTGTGATAATAGACATTCTGATAAAGATAAAGGCGGCTGTTAAGAAACATGGTGAGGGCACCGCTTCCTGCCCTGTGAAGAGTAATCCCCTTCTCCGTCAGGAATGTATAGTACATGAGCCGCTCAAGATCAATCGGACCAACAGCGACACCACACATATACGAATCCCTCAATACATAATCAAGGTTGTCTACGGTGTAAACGCCACTGAATAAAGGCTGAACGAGCGAAAGCCAGAAGGGTATATTCTCATAATCGGCCATCTGACCGCCTTTTCTCATGAGGTAACCAATATATTCAGGCCTTATTATCTCACCCTCATCAAAATATCCGTGAGGGCTTCTTCTTATCCCTTCAAGCACACCGGGGAACTCCTTCTTTATAATCATTTCACCCAGTATTTCGTGATCGAGGGAATAACTGGCGAGGAAATTGTCATCAAAAAAATGCCCGAAGGGACCGTGCCCTATATCGTGAAGAAGGGCTGTTATTCTCAATATCTCCTCAAAGAAGTACGGTGATGGAAAGGGTTCATTTTGAGATTTTAGCGATTCTTTCAGTGATGGATAAAGGTGGATCGCAAACTTTCCCGCGATATCCATTGCACCTATTGAATGCTGGAATCTTGAATGTTCGGCTGATGGATATACCCATCTTGCACTCTGAAGCTGATATATCGATCTTAAACGTTGAACCCATGGTGTATCGATAATATCCTTTTCCGTTACCTCGTTTGAATCTCCTTTTTTCGGGACAGTGAAAACAATATACTTATGTATGGGATCTGCAATGAGCGCAATCCCATCATGAAATCGATATTCCATATCCGCCCCGTATTTCAGAATATTTCAGATTGTTATCGATCTGTTTTCATCCACCCCTTATCTTTGGGACAAGCAACATTATATCACCATCAGCAAGAAGCTCCTCTCTCTTCTTCTCTACACCGTTCACCCTGGCCTCCATATTTCCATTCACACCCAGTTCATCCATTAAATCACCAATTGTTATTGGGGCTTCCTTTGTATAGGTGGAAACCTCCTTCCCCATTATAACTACCTTTACTGTTATCTTTCCGTTTTTTCTTGCCATGCTGCCTCCTTCCTAATTAATTGTTAATGTTAGTGTTTTCAAATCAAAAATAATCTCCTTCTGTAAATCCTCTCCCATTAAGAATTTTTTGATCTGATTACCAACAATACTCGCAATGGCAAATCCCGTATAAGCGATGGCCCTTGCTGTACACGGCAGGTTGAATGAATCCTGATCGGAATAGAGGGTTTTCTCATAAAAGCGAACATCCCCAATATCAATAGGTCTAATCGTATATGTCCTCATCACCTCTCCACCCATTCTACTCTCTATGTACAGTGGAACCGATGCTTTGAATCTCACCGAATTCACCCATATATCCTTTCTGTCTTTCATACTGTCAACAGCGCATACAACAATACCTGTTAGCCTCTCCCTTTCCACCCTCATAATTCTACCTTCCGCCTTTATCCCTGTTGACTCATATATGATCTCTGAAAGTGCATCCGCCTTGGCAATTCCCACATCCTTTGGGCGATAGATCTGGTTGGGGATATTGTGTTCCTCAACTATATCGTGATCCATAAGGACTAACCTTCTGAACCCCATCTTTGCGAGAAGTAAAGCAAGAAAGGACCCTATCCCTCCAAGACCTATGATATTTATCCTTGTATCCAGCGTCTCTTCATTCAATATATCCATCTGTCTTAGCAGATCCATCTTTAACCCCACCAGAGGGTCTCATACCTTCCATCATGAGGATATATGTAGAGAACCTTTTTATCTATATCCCTCATTACCTCTTTTCTCAAATAATTCATATCAAAATCCCTCTCTCCAATTCCGACCAGTTTAACATCGTTTATGGTTCTCCTAACAGGTTCCCTCCAGTCAATCCTCACCATATACTCCCCCCTCTTATTGCCAACTATTGAAATCAGCCAGTCCACAGGGAATGAATCTATTGTACTCTCGTCTGTCTCACTCCATGAAAGATCCCATATTGCGTGACTGTGCCACCAAACCCTTATCTGCCATGGATCGAGCCCATCATTTATGGCATCCTCAAGCAGATTGAAAAGTGCTCCAGTGTCGAGCTTTGTTTCCCATAGGGATGCTTCTTGATGAACAAGAAAGAGATTCTCAATAACGGGTATCCCCTCTCCCTTTGAGACGAATCCTATACCACAGATTTCGCCTGGACATATTTCAATATATAACTTTAACTTCTCAAGTGCCATCCATTTTATATAAACATGATCAATGGTGTGCATCCTCCACCTCGGGCCAGTTTGTAATGGGAATCCTCCAGTCATTAGCATTTACGGTCTTTAGATAATCAATCAGTACCTCAATGGCTGTCACAAATTGATACTCTCCAATGAGCCTTGCCACCCCTGCCCTTATGCTCCCAAGGCATGGTTTACCATAAGAGATATGAGGATGATCAAATATTTTATAAGGATTAGTAAGATTTTTTATGAGCAGTTCACCATCAGTTGATATCTTTATCAGGAATGATCCTATCCTGTATTTTTTATTTTCATATTCGACAACGATATCCTTTGTATATACAAAAATCTTACTATCCCTGACCTGCACATCCCTTACCTCAGGAATGTTCAAAAGGTTATTGAATTCATTTAGAGTAAAAGAGCTATCCTTCTCGTTTCTGAGAATGCATATCCTCCTCCAGTAGTCTGCCATCAATTTACTGCATTGGGTGATTCTTCTGGAGTATTTCTCTATTGTTCTTTCCATTGCCTGCATCTCCTGCTCTAGAAACTTTAATTCCTCCTCCGCCCCCTTTTTCACCATTTCTTTATATTCCAGCATATTTAACACCCTGTGATTATCGAAATAATCCATCTCTTCATCCTCCGCCTCCCTCACCATCCGCATGAATATCTCTCTGAATTTTTGGCTACCTGCATAACTTATCCCTTCCCAAAATTCAATCGATTCATTGATTGCCCTGTTCAGGCACTTTCTGATGAGTATCCTCCTTTCCACATCATCCTGATCGATTATATTAAAGAGTACATATATGTTGTTACCCACAAGCTCCATCACATCAACTCCATCATCATCCCTGATGATCTTACCCCTTCCCGAACCCCTTGATCCCTTGTAGGCTAGATCCGCTCCCTCCTTAAGAGGTATGGAAAATACACGACTTATTCTTTTCACTGGTTTTCCAGCCCATAATCGAAAAAGAAACATCTTCACTGGAATTGAAAATAGATGCATATATAGCTTTCTTCCTCCTCTTGGGGCAGAATAACCTCCAGGGCAGAAGAAAACGACCATATCCATCTGGAGGGCTTTTGAATGATATCTGCAAATTTCACTAATACCCTTCAGGGGGGAGTTCTCATATTCGGGATAGAATATCTCTTCTCCTTTATGGTTTATAGAAAGTACATATTCCTTTACGGCTCGGGAAGATAATATAGACATTATAATTAAATCTTAAAGACCCTTATGGAGGGTGTCAAGGTAAGCCTTTAATCTGATTTTAATATATCGTCCCTTTTGAAGATAGCATTAACTCTGTACCCTTTCTCTTCAAGGAATAACCTTCCACCCTCCTCCCTATCCACGATACAGAAGACACCCTTTACAATAGCTCCCTCTCCTTCTGCAGCAGAGATGGCTTTAAGTGAAGAAGCACCTGTAGTAATAACGTCCTCAACGATTACTACCCTATCACCTTCATACAACGGTCCCTCAATGAACCTCCTCGACCCGTGAGGCTTTTCCTCCTTTCTCACGATAAAGCCCCTCAGTGGTTTCGATAAATTGAAGGATAGGGCAACAATTGACCCCACAATGGGATCAGCTCCGAGTGTTAATCCACCAACAGCATCTATATCCACATCCATGTAAGTATTTAGAAAAATCCGACCTACAAGATATGCACCCTCCGGATCAAGGGTTATATATTTACCATCTATATAATAATTGCTCTTTTTACCCGAGGAGAGAATGAAATCTCCTCTTTTAAGGGACCTTTCCTTTATAAGCTCAAGAAGTCTCCTTTTCAGTGCCTCTAAATCATGGATCATCTTATTGCCTCTTTTGAAATAATTGCAGAAAATAAAGGATTTGACAATATGGCTTTCTAGATCTTAAATATTCTTATCATGAAAAGTGGGATACATGGCTTTACATTAATAGAATTACTTATAGCTCTTAGCATTATCGCAATCCTTCTTGGTATTGCAATCCCCTCCTATATACATATCAGAGCAAAAGTCCTTCAATCTGAACCACAAGTAAACTTTGCTACCCTCCTTTCCCTCGAATTTGTTTATAAGGGGCAATATCAAACCTTTACATCCGATTTGCAGGCCCTTGGTTTCAATTTAGATGGAAAGGCCTGCTATACCTATACTGTTCTTGAGGCTACACGCGACCACTTTCTCATTCAGGCCAGTGGGAATCTGGACTTAGATTCTACACTGGATATATGGACCCTTGATCATGAAGGAAGGATCAGACATATCCGCAATGACATAGCTGAATGATTTTAAGATCAGGCACTCTCTTTTGCTACTATCCTTCGCATTCTTCTGATTGCCTTTTTAATCTTGATCCTCTTCCTTTGACTTTTACTCAGGAAGAACTGATGCCTCTTCAGCTGGGGCAATACATTCTGCTCGAAGTCCTTTTTTAATTTCTTAATCGATTTCTCAAGCTCTCCTTCTTTAACAATAATCTTCATAAACCCTTTCTATAGATCCCCCTTTATCTCAAATTTTCATTAAAATCATTTATAAGTGTGTCGGGCTCATAGGGTTTTAACTCAAGGAGCCTGATTGTATCCTGCTCATCACTTTCAAGAATTTCCATAATAAAAGAACCTGCCCCTGGATTCCTATACCAATCATCATCAAATTTATCCCTCAGCCAAGCCTCAATTTGAGATGCAACGATCCATCCCATGATATACTCTGCACTCATTATAAATGGATCCATATCATAAAGAAAGAACCCTTCAGGATGATCTGTATATGTGCCTCTAAATAGGAAGTCTCTATACAGGCCCCTCATATCTTTACAATCCATCTTTTCATGAATTGTAGATTCAAATTGAAACTTTGCACAGTATCTCCTTATCATGTAAAGCTTCTGGAAATATGCATAAAATAAATAATTCTCCGGGCTGGAAAAATCAAGATACCTTTTGAGCCACCCCCTTTTCAAAGGCAGATAATGAAAGATAAATGCAATGGATTCAGAAAAGAAAGGCTCAACAAGATACCTCTTCTCAAATGGCATATCCCCTTTCTTTGTTATATAAAGAAAGGCATGCCCAATTTCATGAAATAAGGATTGATAATCCTCCTGTCCCCCAAAGGGATTTATCATAATATAGACCCTATCTGGTACGCTTACAGGAAAACAGGATGCCCTTGCCACCTTTCCAGTTTTTACCTCTATATCAATATAGAGACCAGGGGATTCCCACAGATTCCATCTAGAATCCCGAGCCCATCTCTTCATCACCTCCCTTAACCGCTCATGAGGGAAATATTTATCAAACTCCCTCATCCTGAAAAAATAAAGGAGATCATGTTTTTCTATCACCTTTATTCCCAGTTTTCTTTTTGCCACCCATTGCAAGATATCCCAATAAAGATCCTCTGTTTCCTGAAGTAACCTTGATACTGCCTTTCGAAGCTGTGAGAAATTCCTCTCCTTAAGATTCTCCCATGTTTGTATATAGCTTTTGAACCCAATCTCCATACAACTCTCCCATGAGACCTCCCACATCTTCATCATTATTGGATTAATACTTTCAATGAATTCAAGCCTCCTTTTCTCAATCTCAACCCTCTTTTTCCTATCGCCCTCATTTGCAATATAAATCAGACTTGATCGGAAGGGGATTAATTCGCCGTCGATCTTAATATTCTCTTCAAGCTCTAACTTATTTATCCTTAATTCGTATGGAATTCTTTTTAAATTCTCCCGTTCGGAAATCAGAAAGGATAGGATCTTTTTAATACCCCTTCTTTCATATGGATCGACATCTGTCTGTCCTTCCTTTCTTCTCAGATCCATTATAAGTTTTCTCGAAAAAAGCCATTTATACCTCTCATATATCCCGGAAAGACCCTCTCCCCTCCCCATTCCGGCCTTCTCATGATACTCCTCTTCTGTCTTTTCCTTCCAGAAGGCCTCGGCCTCTTTTCTTATATTCGTAATTTCATTAGCTTCGGCAGAAGGTCCCGCCCCTCGCATCTCCGTTTAATAAATCCTTTTGATCCATAATTATTTCATTTCTCTTCCTTCAGGCAGAGGGGTAAAATTTCTCATCCTTTATTAATTCATACAATGGTTTCCTTCCTGCAAAACCCTCATTCAGTCCATGCCAGTATGAGATCCTCTCCTCATCGATCTGCCAGCAAAGGTATACCTCCCGACCATCTATTAATGCGGGAAAATCAACCAGGCCTCTTTCCACATCTTTGAGGATACACCCGTACATATCAACAGTACTTAGCTTCTCCTGTATTTCATCCATAATAAACTGAACCTCTTCTTTTAACTTGAAAAACCCTTTTATACCAACGCCTTCGCCCTTCCATACCATCTTGAGGCTTTCCTCGAGGAGAAGTTGTTTTTCAAAGGCCTCCCTTCTCTTATCCCTGATCTCTTCGAGAATTCTCCTCAGCAGGGGTATCATCCTGTTTGCCTCTTCAATGGTGAAAAATTTCAACGGCATAATCACACCCCCCTATTTACCTCTTGAATTATTACCCCATATTATCTTGTGCAGTTGCAACTGAAGCCTTGCCTTTATTCCGTCATCAAGGATCCACTGTGCCAGATCTCTTGCCTCAATCTCTCCATGCACGGGTGATAGAAGGATATGGCATCTCCTTTCAAGGGAATACCTCTTTATTATATCCCGCGACCATATATAATCCTCCCTCGATGAAATCACAAATTTTATTTCGTCCTTCTCATCAAGGGATTCTATATTGCTCCACCTCATGCGATCCGTCATCCCTGAACCTGGTGGTTTCAGATCCATAATCCTTACAGCCCTTCTGTCAATCTTTTCTATATCAAGGCTCCCATTTGTTTCAACAAGCACCTTAAAACCTTCTGAAATTAACATAGAAACAACCTCAGATAGGTCTGTCTGGAGAAGTGGTTCACCACCAGTAATTTCTACAAGATCGAGATTGGAATCCCTAACGATCTTCAAGATTGTACTGCAATCTAATTCACTCCCTCCTGAATATGCATAAGCGGTATCACACCATCTGCATCTGAGGTTACAGCCCGATGTCCTTATAAAGAAGCATGGGAGTCCTGCATATGAAGATTCGCCCTGAATGCTTTTGAACATCTCAATGATAGTCATGCTCTCTACAATCAGATTTTATAATGAATGCGGGATTCTATCCACCCCTGTATGTATAAGGAAGTGATATTAAAGAAAAAATTTAAAGATAAGTAAGCCAATTTCTAAATTTTTCGTTTCTCCCCCTCACTATATCAAAAAAGGTCTTCTGTATCTCTTTTGTAATGGGACCAGGTTTTCCATCCCCGATGGGTCTATCATCAACCTCCCTTATCGGTGTTACCTCTGCTGCTGTCCCTGTAAGAAATACCTCATCTGCTATATAAACCTCATCCCTCGTAAATCTTTCCTCCCTAAGTGGTATGTTCAGCTCTTCAGCGATCCTGATTACAGAATCCCTCGTAATACCCGGAAGGATTGAGGTAAGGGGTGTTGTCTTTATCACCCCTTTTTTTATTATAAATATATTCTCCCCGCTTCCTTCAGATACATACCCCTCTGTATCAAGGATAATTGCCTCATCATAACCAACCTTTTTAACCTCCCTCTTTGCCAGTATAGAATTAACATAGTATCCGATTACCTTTCCTTTTGTCATTGAACTGTTGACATGATGTCTTACAAAGGAGGAGACCTTTGCCCTTATACCATTTTTCAGACCTTCCTCTCCAAGGTATGCACCCCAGGGAAAGGCTGCGATTACAGCATGAACAGGATTTCCCGAGACATACAAACCCATCTCACCAGCACCAATAAACACAATGGGTCTTATGTATGCCTCCTTTAATCCATTGAATCTCAGGACCTCAAGGGATGCACTTATTATCTCTTCTTTTGTGAAGGGCACCTTTATATCGATAATATGGGCAGACTCAAACAGGCGATTTATATGCTCATCCAATCTGAAAACAGCTGATCTCCCATCGTATGTTTCATAGCACCTTATGCCTTCAAATACACCCCAGCCATAATGCAGGGTATGTGTTAGCACATGAACCCTTGCATCATCCCAGTCTACCATCTTTCCATCCATCCAGATTTTCTTTACTTTTTGCACCATTTTTAAACCCCTATCAAATATTTATTTGAAATAATTCCATATAAATCCTTCTTATATGGGATGTATAAAAGGAGTAATCATGAAGTAGCCCCCTTTCATCCACATATCCCATGCTCCTTGCAATCGGAATAAGCCTGTCACCCACTGCCTCAATCTCATCAAGGGATCTGTCGTGAAGCAGTCTCAGTCGATTCTCCAGATTTCTCAGGAAATAGTACCCATCCATGAGGACCTTTGAATCCTCTTCAGGCAGATAATCCCTTTTCTGTAAAAGGTTAAGAAGCCTGAAACTATTTGTTTGTCTCAATTCCACATCATCCTTCCCATAGATGATCTGCAATGCCTGGATAATAAATTCTACATCAACGATTCCACCTTTGCCAACTTTGATATTGTATTTACCTTCACCCTCTTTAGCAAGTTCAACCTCCATCCTTCTCCTCAGGTGATGGAGCTCCCTGAGTGCCTCCCTTTCCACTGGCCTTAGAAAGACAAACTTCTCGATAATTGCCTTGATCTCCTCCGCAAGGATCGGATCGCCAGCAACAGCCCTTGCCTTTAGAAGGGCAAACCTCTCCCATAACCATGAACTTCTTCTATGATATTCCTCAAATGAGGAAAGCGAGCACACAAGGGGGCCAGCATTCCCTGAAGGTCTAAGCCTTGTGTCTATCTGATAGAGTATACCACCCCTGGTTCGCACTGAAAGAAAGGAAATGATCCTCTGCGCAAGCTTAGTGAAGAATTCATGATTGCTGATCCTCTTTTCACCTCCCCTTGTTTCACCAGTTGAGGAGTAGATGAAAATGAGATCAAGATCTGAATAGTAGTTTATCTCCCTTCCACCCAACTTTCCCATACCCAATATGAGAAAAGCAGGCTTATCCCCACTTCCCTCAGGAATACCATAAACCCTTGTAAGATGCTTCCATGAAATCTCCATGGCTTTTTCCACACATATATCCGCTATATCGGAAAGTTGTGCAGTTACCTCTTCAAGACCCAGTTCACCCGCTATATCGTTGATCCCTACCCTTAAGAGCTCTGCATGCCTGAACTGTCTTGTTATCTCCAGGATCTCTTCAATATCTTCAACCCCCTCCAGCGCTTCCTCGAGCTCCCGGCTTATCTCATCCTTTTGCCTTCTTATGTGTGCGGAGCCATAGAGGAGAAGGGTATCAAGAATCTCCGGGTGCTCGATTAGATAATTGCTCAGGAAATCGCTCGTACCAAAAAGGTGCATGAGTGTTTTAAGGATTTGGGGATTCTCATAGAGGAGCGCATAGTACGATCTCCTTGCCCCAACAGAAGAAAGAAATTTCTCAAGGTTTATCAATGCCTTATCAGGATCGGGATTCTTAGCCACCTCTCCCATTATCCTTGGTGCCATCCTTCTCAAGAGCTCCTTTGTTTTTTCGGAAAAATGGGCAAAAGGGGGGCCTTCATAAAGCAGCCTCAAATTTTCGTATGCCCTTTCAGGTCTTTTAAAACCAATCTGCCTCAATCTTAAGATCAAATCCTCACCACCCTGCTCTTCCTGAAATAGTTCATCAAGACAGACAACTGTAGTCGCTTCATCCCTTTCACCTCCACTGAACAGCCTGTTAAAAATAGATTTTACCCTTTCCGTATGTATCCTTAAGACCTCCTGAAACTTCTCCTCCGCACTCATTTTATCACTATCAGTGAACCCAAGCGCCCTTGCAAGCCTTCTCATATCCCTCCTTGTTAAAGGCAGGGAGTGCGTTTGTCTTTCTTGATAGAGTTGAATTTTATGCTCGGTTTCCCTAAAAAAGATATAAGCCCTTCTCAGACCTTCACCATCCTGCTCATCGATGATCCCTTCCATCACAAGTCTCTCAATTGTATTAAGTGTGTTCCTCTCCCTTATCCTTCTATTTCTACCCCCGTAGATGAGTTGATGCGCCTGAAGAAAGAACTCTATCTCCCTTATCCCTCCTTCACCAAGTTTCAGATCCTGCCCCCTGCCTATATTTCTCCAGAGACTTGATTCGATCCTCTTCTTGATAGCCTTTATTTCATCAATCGCACCAAAATCCAGATACCTCCTGTAAACAAAAGGCTCTACCACTTTTAAAAACTCCTCACCAAGAGCAACACTTCCTGCCACAGGTCTTGCCTTAATCAATGCTGCCCTTTCCCAGGTTTGACCCCAAGATTCATAGTAGATTTCAGCACTTCTCAGGGAATATGCAAGATCCCCATTTATCCCCTCCGGTCTGAGACGGAGATCGACCCTGAATACGAATCCATCTTCGGTGATATTGCCTATCAATTTCACTATCTGTTCCGATGCCTTAACATAAAAGGTATGCAGATTTATTCTGCTACCGCTTCTTCCACCTTCTGTCTCGCCCCTGTCTGAAGAATATATGAAAAATATGTCCACATCCGATGAATAATTCAGCTCCTCACCACCAAGCTTCCCAAGACCGATAACACAAAACTCCGCTCTCTTCTTATTACCTTCGTAATCAACAAAATATGGAACGCCGTATAAGTCCTCAAGCTGTTTGAGGGAAAATGAGGTAGCATTTTCAAGGCATGCTGATGCAAGGTCGGAAATCTCCTTCATGAGGACAACGGGATCATCAATCCTTATCAGATCCTTCACACCTATCCTGAACATCTCTTTCCTTCTGTAATCCCTGAGGATTTTTGAAAGGATTGCAATGTCATCCACCCCTGATGAGAGGGCTTTTAATACTTCATCGTGCCTCTGTTTGAACCTTCTCTCTGTGATCTGCGGAGAACACAAAAGCTCAAGATAGTCTGCTGGATTTTTAAGAAAAATATTGCTGAGGCTTTCTGAATAACCAAAAAGTGCGCACACCCTTTTCATTAAAGAACTTTCCTTCAGGCACGCAAGATACATATCAGGATGTGAACTGCTTATCCATCTTTCTATATTACCCAGTGCCATATCTGGATCAGGTGCATGGGAAATCTCCTCTACAAGACTTTGCAGCAACTCCTTATCAAGAAAGCGAGAAAGCTCTCTAATTTCCTGTGCTGCCCTTTCAGGTTCAAAGAAGCCCCGATTTGAAAGGTATTCAGGAGAGAAAAACATTATAAATTTTTCTCCCGAAGTCTCTTAAGGGACGATATATATGGTCTTTTTGCAATCCCTTTATCAGTGATTATAGCAGAAATCAACCATCTCGGCGTTACATCAAAGGCTGGATTTCTTGCCCGAGAACCATAAGGCGTTATCTGTATTCCCATAAAATGGGTCACCTCGGATGGGTCCCTTTCCTCAATGGGAATCTCTTCAGGATTCTTTTTTGAAAAATCTACTGTTGAAATCGGGGCTGCTACATAAAAGGGGATCCTGTGTGCCTTTGCAAGGACCGCAATTGTATAAGTTCCTATCTTGTTCGCAACATCACCGTATGAAGTAATCCTGTCCGCACCCACAATAACGCAATCTATCTCGCCCTTTTTCATAAAATATCCAGCCATGTTGTCCGTAATCACGCAGAATGGAATGGAGGCCCTTTTCAATTCCCATGCAGTAAGCCTTGATCCCTGAAGGAATGGTCTTGTTTCATCAACAAAAACAAAGATTTTTTTGCCCTCCTCAAATGCAGCCCTTATAACACCAAGTGCAGTTCCATATCCTGCTGTCGCAAGTCCTCCAGCATTACAATGGGTTAGTATTCTGAAGCCATCACCTATGAGCTCCTTTCCAAAATGGCCTATCCTTTTGCACGAAAGCATATCCTCCTCATAAATCTTCATCGCCTCCTCTACTAACAATTCTGAAAGCTCCTCAACATCCATATGGGTATTTTTTTGAACAATGTCTTTCATCCTATCAATTGCCCAGAAAAGATTAACGGCTGTTGGTCTGCTCGAGGCAAATTCTCTAAATATCATCTCAAGCTCCATTCTGAAGTGGTCCTTATCTTTAATACCCATATCCTCAACAATTGTTTTTGCCCCGATAGCAATGCCAAAGGCTGCAGCAATCCCTATTGCTGGTGCACCCCTTATAGCCATATCCTTTATCGCCATTACAACTTCCTGATATCTTTTTGTCGATATATAAACCTCTTCAGATGGGAGCCTTCTCTGATCAAGGATTATAACCTCCCCATTTTTCCACTGTATTGGCTTTGGTTCCATATCATTATTCATAACTTTGAAAATTGGGCAAGCTGATTAAGGACAAACTCCCTTATCTCCCTTGGCGTAGGAAGGGTCTCCATTAATTTACCACCTTTAATAAAGTTAACATGAAGAAGTCTCATCTCACCACCGCATGCGCACCTGCCTGGATCTTCACCCTCTATGAGGATTCTATCCCTCATACAAGAATTGCACCTCCATACCCTCTTTGCGCCAGATTCCTTCCCCTTCTTCGCAATCTTCTCCCCATCAATCTCAACGATATCAAGCGAAAAGTCAAGGACCTTTGCGGCACTTATGGATGTACCCACACCAAATCCATCTGCAACATCCCTCAATTCGCGGATATTACCCTCATCAAGACCTCCGCTTATAAAAATCTTCACATGCCCGAAACCCCTTATACCAAGCTCCCATCTTATCTCCTCGATTATCCTCCTCATATCGCCTTTTCTCGATGCTGGTGTATCAAGCCTCACGCCGTAAAGGTTCTCCTTTAGGGCGGATGCAACCCTTATAGCTTCAAACTTCTCGTCACCGAAGGTATCTATAAGCGAAACCCTTCTTACATTCCTGTCAATCACCTCGTGGAATGCCTCGATCGCCTTTACAGTATCCCCGATTATCAGCACCAGTGCGTGAGGGATTGTTCCAACAGGCGCCTCACCAATCACCTCCGCACTCTTAAGCACACTTACAGCATCGCACCCTCCTATGAATGCGCTTCTGTCCATCATTGGTGCAATTGCGGGATGAACCCTTCTTGCGCCAAAACTAAGCAGAATCCTGTCACCCGCAGCGAGTCTGCAACGTGCTGCCTTCGTTGCAATCCCTGAGGCATGACATAGAAATCCAAGGAGAGAGGTCTCAAATATTCCGAATTCTGTATACTTTCCTTCAATAATCATAACTGGCTCAAATGCCCTGAATATCGTCCCTTCCCTCATGGCCCAGACATTTACAGGAACTCCCATAAGTAGCTTCAAAGCCTCTTCCAGACCTGCAAAGACGCCCCACTGATACTGTTCGGGAAACTTCTTTAAAAATATCTCCACCTTTACATATTTTTCTATACCCTTTGCCCTGAGGATCTCCATTGTTCTTGCAAAATAGACATCTGTGACATAACCCCCTTTGATATCCTTTTCATCAGCAATATGGAAAAGCCCCATTCTCAGACCTCCTAATTCCTCATTCCCTCAAGAAGCCTTCTTAACACCTCATTGGCTTTCTTCGGATTTGCCCTCCCCTTTGTCCTCTTCATAAGTTCACCTACAAAAAATCCTATCAATCTCTCTTTCCCTTTTAAATACTCCTCAACCTCTGATCTGTACTGCTCAATCACCTCCCTGGCTACTCTTTCAATCACTGCCTCATCGGTGATCTGGACAAGACCCTTTTCCTTTACAATCTGTGAGGGCATCTTCTGGCTTCTGTAACTCTCCTCAAACACACCTTTTGCCATTTTTCCGCTTATGATCCCCTTATCTATCAGTCTGAGCAGGTCCACCATGTGCGAAGGTGTGAAGGGTGATCTGTCCGCATCTATATTCTCACGGTTTAATTCCCTTAACAATTCTGTCAATATCCAATTGCTTACGATCTTTGGACGCGGGTATGATTGCACTACCTGTTCGAAATAATCCGCAAGCGCCTTTGAGGACACAATGATTTCCGCATCGTAAGGGGGGAGGAGCAATTCTTTTATAAAGCGCTCCTTTCTCTGCTGGGGAAGCTCAGGGAGCTTGCCTCTGATCTCTTCAATCCATTTCTCATCGATAACGAGTGGAACAAGATCAGGCTCAGGAAAATATCTGTAATCATGCGCTTCCTCTTTCCCTCTCATGGATACCGTAATACCTTTTTCAGCATCCCAGAGCCTTGTTTCCTGAACGATCTGCTCACCATCTTCGAGAAGTCTTATCTGTCTTTTTATTTCATAATCAAGAGCCTTTTCAATGAACCTGAAAGAGTTCATATTTTTCACTTCCACTTTTGTTCCAAGTACATTGGAGCCTTTTGGTCTTACAGAGACGTTTGCATCGCATCGGAAACTCCCCTCCTCCATGTTTCCATCACAAACATCGAGATACATCAGGATCGCCCTGAGCCTCCTGAGATATAAAACCCCTTCCTCAGGACTTCTTATATCAGGTTTGCTCACAATCTCAAGGAGCGGAACAGCTGATCTGTTGAAATCAACAAGGCTCCAGTGACCATCCCCCTCGATATGGATGAGCTTTCCTGCATCCTCCTCCATATGTATCCTTATGAGGCCTATTCTCTTAATACCATCTGCTGTTTCTACCTCGATAAACCCGTCGTATGCAAGTGGCAATTCATATTGTGAAATCTGATAGTTTTTGGGAAGATCAGGATAAAAATAGTTCTTCCTCGCAAACCTGCAGCTTTTTGCAATTTTACAGTTTGTTGCAAGTGCAGTTTTTATTGCCATCTCCACAACTCTCCTGTTAAGAACAGGAAGCGCACCTGGCATCCCGAGACATACAGGGCATGTATTGGAATTGGGAGGTGATCCAAATGCTGTTGAGCATCCGCAGAAAATCTTTGTATTCGTTTTAAGCTGTGCATGAACCTCAAGGCCGATTACAGCTTCGTACTCCATTGTCTCTCCTTACAGTTTAGGCCTTATTTTGTTCCACGGTGTATGGGTTTCGTATGCATAAGCGACCTGCAATACTGTGGACTCGTCAAATGGTTTTCCTATAATCTGCATCCCTATTGGCAGACCCTCCCTGCTGAAACCACAAGGGATTGAGATAGCTGGAAGTCCAGCAAGATTAACTGAGATGGTGAATATATCGGAAAGGTACATCTTGAGCGGATCATCAATCTTTTCTCCAAGCAGGAATGCAGGCGTGGGGGATGTGGGAGTGATCAAGCAGTGACAAGTATTAAATGCCTTGGAGAAATCCTCCCTGATAAGGGTCCGAACCTGCTGCGCCTTTCTGTAATAGGCCTCATAGTAGCCTGCAGACAGTGCGTATGTGCCGAGCATAATCCTCCTCTTTACCTCCGTGCCAAATCCCTCTGCCCTACTCCTCATATACATTTCCAGAAGATCCTTTGCATAAGGTGATCTGTAGCCATATTTTACACCATCATATCTTGCAAGATTTGAGCTTGCCTCAGCGGTAGCAATAATATAATAAACGGGTATCGCATATTCTGTATGTGGAATGCTTACCTCCTCAATAACTGCACCCATTTTTTCAAGCAGCCTCAGTGCATTCCTAACAGAAACTTCAACATCCTCATCCATTCCCTTTATGAAATATTCCCTGGGAACACCTATAATCTTTCCCTTAACACTATCTGTGAGGATGTCAGGATAATCAGGAACAGGTATATTCACGGACGTTGAATCCCTCGGATCATAGCCGCTTATTGCCTTTAGCATTATTGCACAATCCCTTACATCCTTCGTTATGGGCCCACCTTGATCAAGCGAAGATGCAAATGCGATCATCCCGTATCTGCTGACCCTTCCATAAGTGGGCTTCATGCCAACAACACCACAAAGCCCTGCTGGTTGTCTTATCGACCCCCCTGTGTCCGTTCCAATCGAGGCAATAGACTCACCAGCAGCAACTGCTGCAGCTGATCCACCACTTGAACCACCAGGAACCCGCTTAAGATCCCATGGGTTTCTCGTTGGGTAGAATGCAGAATTTTCAGTGGAAGAACCCATTGCAAACTCATCCATATTATTTTTACCGATTATAATAGCCCCCTCAGCCTTCAATCTTTCAACAACAGTTGCATTATATGGAGGGATAAAATTGGAAAGTATCTTTGACGCGCACGTGGTAAGGATCCCTTCTGTGCAAAATATATCCTTGATGGATATGGGGATCCCGGTAAGGAGCCTTATCTCCTCTCCTCGAGAAATCCTCTGGTCCAGTTCTTTTGCTTCATTGATCGCATCTTCGCCTCTTATGGTTATAAATGCCTTTATCTTCTCCTCAATAGATCCTATCCTTTCAAGCACAGCCTCAACGACCTCTTTACAACTTACCTCCCTCTTCTTTATGAGCTCATGAAGTTGAAATAGCGTAAGATTCCATAAATCCATATTATCTCTTCCCTTATTCGAGAATAGGTGGGACCTTAAAGTAATCCCCATCCCTCTGCGGTGCATTCATCAGTGCTTTATCAACAGAAATTGAGTCTGTTACTCTATCCCCCCTCATAATATTTATTATGGGAATTACATGTGATGTGGGCTCCACATCCTTTGTGTCAAGCTCACTGAGCTTATCAAAATACAGGAGTATGGAATTAAGCTGCTTGGTGAACAACTCCTTCTCCTTCTCCTCGAAGGCAAGGCGTGCCAGAAATGCCACATGCTCCACATCCTTTATTGTTATCTTCATAAGGATCCTTTTCTATCTTACAATCTGCTGAGGGTGTTTTAAATAGATTTAAAATTACCACATATATTTGGAAATTTTCAACTTGCGCCCGAGCCCTTTAAAAATTGATTATATGCAATCAGGATATCCTTCCTGCTTAACATCCCAACTATTTCATTATCCCCGGAACCGCCCATAACAGGAATCTCCACCAGCTCTGTTTCGGAAAATATCGCTGCAGCATCCTTAAGATTGCTGTCCTCCCTTAAATAAAAGACTTCATCTGATGCAAGATCCTTTGCGAGGATAAGATCATAAAGACTCTCTTCCCTTATAATCCTCCGTAGTGTCTCCAGGGTTATCATCCCTGATATCCTTCCATCTCTATTACTTATAGGGAATGTATACTGGTGGGAATCTGCAAGCCTCTCAAGGATCTCCTTAAGTTGAATATTTTCAGGAAGAACAACGATATCTTTCTTCTTTATTGCATTCTTTACAGGTATCTTTTCAAGTATATCAATAGCAAAATCCCCAAAGTGGGCTGGTGAATCCATTCTGCCTGGATACTGTTTTTCAAATATCGAATACCTTCCTGTAAGCAGGTATGCTATGGATGAGACAAGCATCATGGGAACAAGGAGCCCATACCCACCTGTCATTTCTGAAACCATTATAAGAGACGATACAGGCACTTTACCCACACCAGCAAAAAAGCCCCCCATTCCAACCACAATAAAGGTGGCTGGATACTTTATCAGACCAGGTGCTATATGACTGGCCAGGTATCCAAAGGCACCACCGATCATCGCTCCTATATAGATCGAAGGTGCAAATATCCCCCCGCTTCCACCTGATGTGATTGTAAGGGAGGTGGCAATAATCTTTGCAAAACCCAGGATTATCATCATAACCATGGAAAGCTTTCCGTCGAGTGCAAGCTGGATCCAGCCATATCCTGGACCAAGGACCCCTGGTAGAAATAAGGCCATAATTCCAAGAAGGAAGCCTCCCAATGCAGGTTTAAGGAATTTTCTTATTTTTATCCTCTTAAAAAGGGCCTTTTCAATTCCGTAAAAAACCTTTACAAATACAATCCCTACCAACGCCAGTATCACACCAAGCACAGAATAGAATATAAGTTCCATCGGGTCACTGAAAACACCCTGAGGGATATTAAAAAGGGGCTCCCATCCAAAGAATATTCCAAAGACGGAGTATGCGATTATCGATGAAATAATGCATGGAATAAGCGCTTCAAACTCAAATTCAGGTCCGGTATAAAGGATCTCCACAGCAAGTATAGCCCCACCAAGTGGTGCCCTGAAGATGGCACCGATACCCCCCGCTACACCAGCAAGCAGGGCTTTTCTTCTTTCCCTCTCATTCAGTCCCAATAATCCTCCAACAATAGAACCAATACCTGCACCTATCTGTGCAATAGGCCCTTCTCTCCCTGCTGAACCTCCAGAACCTATCACAACAGATGAAGCAACAGTCCTTACGAAAGGGACAACCCCTTTTATAACACCCTTCCTTTCGTGGAATGCCACAAGCATATGGTCAGTCGGGCAGACAACTTCATCCTCTTCTCCTTTACTGCTCCCCCCCTCAAAAAAGTGGATCAGTATACCACATATAAGCCCACCTAGCGCAGGGATAAAGGGGAGTATGTACCATATGATGGACTCACCCTTCCCAAGTGATGGACCCTTCTCCCCTGCAGGGTAAGGCGGCGCGAAATGGGCCAGTTTAATGAGAAATATTTGTGTGCAGAGGTTTATCAGATGAAAAAAAACTGCTGCCGCAATTCCGGAGAGAATACCCATTAATAAACCAATAAGGATAATCTCCCTTACCTGCTGAAACCCATGTATTCTGTGCAGTTTCAGAAATGATCCCCGCTCCATGGTCCTATTACTCCACCGTTACACTCTTAGCAAGATTCCTTGGTTGATCCACATCATATCCCCTCAGGCATGCAATTTCATATGCCAGTAGCTGCAAAGGAGGGATCATCAGAAGTGGTTTTAATGGATCAGTAACATAGGGAAGAGGGATAAAATGCTCACACTTGCTTTGAAGAAGATCGTCCCCTTCCTCTCCTATGCCAATTATCCTTCCCCCTCTTGCCCTTATCTCCTCAATATTTGAAAGCATCTTCTCATATGTTCCATCCCTTGGAAGAAGTGAGACAACAGGCATTTGCTCATCTATTAGGGCTATGGGGCCATGTTTCATCTCCCCTCCAGGGTATGCCTCGGCATGGATGTAGGAGATCTCTTTTAGTTTAAGGGCACCTTCCAGAGCCAGAGGGAAGTTTATCCCCCTTGCTATATAGAGAAAATTCCTTGCATCCGCATAAACCCTTGAGATATCCTTTATCTTGCTTCTAAAGGCGAGGATCTCTCTTAGCTTCCCTGGTATCTTTATCATTTCTGAGATTATGCGTTGGATATCTATGGGATTAAGAATACCCCTGATGCTCCCCAGAAAAAGGGAAAGCAGATAAAGCACTACCACTTGTCCGATGAATGTTTTTGTTGCTGCAACGCCTATTTCCGGTCCTGTATGTGTATATATAACAGCATCTGATTCCCTCGCAACAGTAGATTCCATAACATTGCAGATCCCTATTACCTTCAAACCCCTCTTTTTACCCTCCCTCAGGGCAGCTATGGTATCTGCTGTTTCTCCTGACTGGGATATTGCTACTAAAAGTCCTTTTCTATCCACAACAGGATCGCGATAGCGGAACTCTGAGCCCCAGTCCACTTCAACAGGAATCCTTGCGAATCTTTCTATGAGGCACTTTCCTATGAGTCCTGCATGCCAAGCAGTCCCACAGGCAATTATATAGATCCTGCTGATCTTTTTTAGCTCCTTTGAAGAGAGGTTGAGCTCCGGAAGGTATACCTCCCCTTTTTCCTCAGAAATCCTCCCTCTCATGGCATTTATGCATGCCTCAGGCCCTTCATGAATCTCCTTTTCCATGAAATGTCTGTACCCACCCTTTTCAGCCATTGCGGGGCTCCAGCTTATCTCGCGGAGCTCCTTTATTATCCTTTTACCACTGAAATCGCTGAAGATGATGCTACCTGGCTCGATGATTACCACCTCACCATCGTCCATAAAAAAGATCCTTCTCGTGTAGGGTAGGATGGCAGGCACATCAGAGGCGAGGAAGGCCTCCCCATCACCCATGCCTACTACAAGAGGTGAAGCAAGTCGTGCACCGATAATCTTACCTGGCGCCTCCCTACACAGAATGGCAACAGCAAATGCACCCTTCAGACTCCTGAAGCATTCAAGGGATGCCTCCTCAAATGACATCCCTTCTCTCATATATCTCACTATGAGATGGCAAATAACCTCTGAGTCTGTCTCAGAGGAGAAGGTGTGTCCTAAGGAGGAGAGTTCCTCTTTTAATGAAAGGTGGTTCTCGATAATTCCGTTATGAACAACAGCAACACCTCCATACCTGTGAGGATGTGCATTCTCCTCTGATGGCCTCCCATGTGTCGCCCATCTTGTATGACCTATACCACAATTTCCCTTCAGAGGTGTTACCCTGATCTTTTCACTTAATGATGCAATTTTTCCCTTGCATCGAACAACCTTCAAATCCCCACCATCGACAACACATATACCCGCTGAATCATAACCCCTGTACTCTAATCTTATCAATCCATCAAGGAGCAGTGGAGCTGCTTCCCTTTTTCCAGTATACCCTATAATCCCGCACATCTATCCCTCTCCCTTCTTCCTCTTCTTTTCTACCCACCCCTCTATATTCCTCTGTCTCTCCCTTGCTATGCCAAGTGCACCTGGAGGCACATCCTTTGTTATTGTTGATCCTGCACCGATGTAACATCCCTTGCCGAGTCTTACAGGTGCAACAAGGGATACGTTTGTTCCCACAAAAACACTATCGTCAATGAAGGTGGGGTTTTTCTTTTCGCCATCATAATTGCATGTTATTGTTCCAGCACCTATGTTTACTTCCTCACCAACTGTTGCATCACCGATATAAGCAAGATGGTTTGCCTTTGTTTTTCTTCCCAGAATGCTTTTCTTGACCTCAACAAAATTTCCAATCCTCACTTCCTCTTTAAGTTCTGTTTCAGGTCTTAAGTGAGCAAAAGGACCGATCTGAACACCCCTTCTCAGGATCGCCATCTCCATAACGCTGTAGGGCTTAACAATAACATCACTCTCTAATCTACAATCCTTTATCCTTACGCCCTGACCAATAATACAATTGCTGCCAATCTTTGTTTCTCCCTCTATGATAGAAAAGGGGTAAATTAAAGTTCCATTACCAATTTCAACAGACTCATCAATAAAAGTATTGCGTGGATCCATAATCCTAACTCCATTTAACATATGCTTTCTGTTAATCTGGCACCTTAAATAGATTTCCGCATTTGCAAGGTCCTCCATAGTGTTTATTCCTATAATCTCCTCTTCTCCTTCAATGTTTATCGCGTTTACACCTCCTTCCTCATAAGCTATTCTCACAATCTCCGGGAGATAGTATTCGCCCTGTGCGTTATTGCATCCTATCCTCTCAAGGGATGAAAATAGGAATCCTCCTTTCACAATCATAATGCCTGTATTTATCTCCTTTATCATCCTTATATCATTCGCTGCATCACTCTCCTCTATTATCCCTTTAACACAACCCCTATCATCCCTCACAACCCTTCCATAACCGGATGGATCATTTACATATGCTGTAAGCAATGTTACAGGTTTGTTATTAATTCGGTGTGACTCTACAAGCCTCTTCAATGTTTCCACTCTCACAAAGGGGACATCTGCATATAGAATAATTATATCACTATTAGCGATATCAACATGACCTTTAACACAATATACAGCATGTCCTGTTCCGAGAGGTGGGTCCTGAATAACATACTTCAACATGCTGTATGATGAGAGTATTTCCTTTGCCTTTTCCATATAAGGGTTTATAACAACAACAATATCATCAGGATTCATCATTACCGCTTTTTCAATAGAATAGGATATCAGGGGCCTTCCCGCGATCCTTTGAAGGGCTTTTGGTATCGAGGATTTCATCCTCTTTCCCATACCTGCAGCAAGGATTACTATTGAAAGTTTACCCATTTTAAAGACTCCTCTTTTTTAATAATCTCCTTATAAATCAAAGATTTCCTCCAGTCAAGGTTATCCTTTGAAGTTCCTGCCCTGTTTTGCTATCATTTTTATAAATGGCTGGCCCTCAGGATATAACATTTCTTGAAGAAAGGATAAAAGAGGCAAAACGCCAGTATGATATGTTCTTTCTTGGAATTCAGAAGGTCGAACCATATAAATTAAGGGAAGAAATAAGGCAGATGATTCTGAAAATGCATGCTGATCACCTACCAACTTACCCCCTAAAATTTAAATTCAAGGCCCTCGTTGATAGGTTCAATATGTATCAGCAATACTGGGACAGGATGCTAAGAAAGATAGAAGAGGGAGATGCTAAAAGATATCATCAGAAACACGAGGAAATGGAGAGCCCATCCCGGAGGGAGAGGGTCGTTTTACTTGAGAGAAAAGAGGATGGTTCCTTTAAAGAGGAATCGCTCTGGAAGGTTTACAGTTGCTATATGGAGATAAAAAATCTATTAAATGAGCCTCCCGAAAATATCTCATTTGAAAAATTATCACGATCCGTGGAAAAGAAGGCATTTGATCTCATCAATAGGTCCAGATGTTCATCTGTTGAAGTAAAAATCGTTGAGGAAGAAAAGAGTGTAAAGATAAAACTTATCCCAAGGCCTTAGCCCTTTCCTCCTACTTCAATCCTTGTCAAAGCCCTTTTCCATGCAGCAAGTACATGTGCATACTCCTCATCATCAAGCGTGATCTCTTTAAGCCTCTTTTCTGCCCTCTCGTATGCCCTTCTTGCCCTCTCCACATCTATTTCCGATGCCATTTCTGCTGTCTCCGCGAGCACAATAACCCTGTTGGGTAGTACCTCTGCAAATCCACCACTTATGGCACAACTGTATATCTCCTTTCCCTTCCTGTACGAAAGCCTTCCAACTGACAATGAAACTAAATAAGGTGTATGCCCGGGGAGAACGCCGAATTCTCCCTCATATCCTGGCGCCACAATTTCATCAACCCATTCCCTTAGAACAAGCCTTTCAGGTGTGACAAGCTCTAAAAGTATCTTCTCCTCCTTCTTTTCCGCCATAAGGCTTACCTCATCAATCTTTCGGCCTTCTCAAGTGCCTCTTCAATGGTCCCTACCATATAAAAAGCTTGCTCCGGAATATCGTCGTGTTTCCCCTCAACTATCTCTTTGAATCCCTTTATTGTATCCTTTAGATGAACATACCTCCCGGGAGTACCTGTAAATTCCTCAGCAACAAAGAATGGTTGCGATAGGAATCGCTGAATCTTTCTTGCCCTTGCAACTATGAGTTTGTCCTCTTCAGAGAGCTCGTCCATTCCAAGGATTGCGATAATATCCTGTAGGTCCTTATATCTCTGGAGTACTCTCTGAACTTCCCTTGCAACCCTGTAATGCTCCTCACCCACTACTGCCGGATCAAGAATTCTCGATGTTGAGTCAAGCGGATCAACGGCAGGATATATACCGAGCTCCGCAATCTGACGTGAAAGCACCGTCGTTGCATCAAGATGAGCGAATGTCGTTGCAGGAGCAGGATCTGTAAGGTCATCAGCAGGGACATAAATGGCCTGAACTGATGTAATCGAGCCACGGTGTGTGGATGTTATCCTTTCCTCAAGCTCTCCTAAGTCTGTGGAAAGTGTTGGCTGATATCCAACTGCTGATGGGATTCTACCAAGAAGCGCTGAAACCTCCGAATTAGCCTGGGCAAATCGGAAGATATTATCTATGAATAGAAGGACGTCCTGACCCTCCATATCCCTGAAATATTCTGCTACGGTCAGGGCTGATAGTCCAACCCTTGCCCTTGCACCGGGTGGTTCGTTCATCTGTCCGTATATAAGTGCTGCCTTGTCAATGACCTTTGAATGCTTCATCTCAAGCCATAGATCATTTCCCTCCCTTGTCCTTTCTCCAACTCCACCGAATACTGAAAATCCACCATGTTCAATGGCTACATTATGAATGAGCTCCATAATAATTACTGTTTTCCCTACACCAGCGCCACCAAATAGCCCTATCTTCCCTCCTTTGGGATATGGGGCAAGGAGATCTATTACCTTAATACCTGTCTCAAACATCTCTATTTCCGTTGATTGCATCTCAAAGGATGGAGCGGGCCTGTGAATAGGCCATCTTTCCGTTGACTCAATGGGGCCCATTTCATCCACAGGTTTTCCAACTACATTCATGATCCTTCCCAATGTACATCTGCCCACTGGAACAGTAATCCCCTGCCCTGTGTCCAGAACAGGCATCCCCCTTACCAATCCATCCGTTGTATCCATTGCGATACAGCGGACAATATTCTCCCCCAGATGCTGTGCAACCTCAAGAACAAGATTCCCTGGCTCATCACTTATAGATGGATTTGTTACCTCAAGGGCTGTGTATATTGATGGAAGCCTTCCCGATGGGAATTCTACATCAACAACTGGTCCAATTACCTGAACAACCCTTCCTATATTTTTCTTTTCTCCCATACTCCCCTCTCCTTTTTAATCTATCTAATACCCTTCTTTCTCAAGGCCTCCGCCCCTCCTACAATCTCCATAAGCTCCTTTGTTATAGAGGCCTGTCTTGCCTTATTGAATTGAAGGGTGAGTTTCTTGATCATCTCCTCCGCATTTGATGATGCGGCATCCATTGCTGTCATGCGGGCCCCATGCTCGCTTGCTATAGCCTCAAGAAGCGCCCTGTAAACTTGAAAGCTTACATGCCTCGGGAGGAGGGATTCAAGCAGATCTGATACAGAAGGCTCATATATGTATTCGATTTTTAAACCCTCCTCAGGCTCGGGTGGATGGATCGGAAGCAACTTCTCCATAACAGGTCTCTGACTTATAGCGCTCCTGAACTCGTTATATATCAGATGAAGTTCATCAAATGCGCCATCCCTGTAGCCTTCAATCAGCTCTGCTGCGATCTCCTTTGCCTTTTCATAACCAAAATCTTTCTGAATATTTATGTACCACTTCCTTACATTAAAATTCCTCTTCAAAAAGTAGTCCCTTCCTTTCTTTCCCACAACTGTTATCACAATATCCTCATAATTATCCCTTTCCCTCTTTATATACCTCTCCACAAGTCTGTTTATGTTGTGATTGTAGCTGCCGCAAAGACCTCTATCTGCGGTTATAACAAATAGTGCAACCCTTTTAACCTCCCTCGGTTTTAACAGATAGTGTGCATCCCTTTCCACCCTACTTGCAAGACTGATAATCACATCCCAGAGCTTGTCTGAGTATGGTCTTGCAGCCATAATGGCATCCTGAGCCCTCCTTAATTTTGCTGCAGAGACCATCTTCATTGCACGCGTTATCTTCTGTGTGCTCTGGATGGATTTTATGCGCCTCCTGATATCCCTGAGCCCAGGCATCCCTCTCCCCTTGAAATGGATTTAAACAACAAATCTCTCAGCAAACTCTTCCAAGCAACGGTTTATACGGGTCCTCAGATCATCTGTAAGTTCCTTCTTCGTCCTTATCTCCTCAAGTATCTCAGGGTACTTTGTATCCAGAAATTTATAAAGCTCCTCCTCATACCTTTTCAGTGCATCCACAGGATACCTATCTACAAATCCATTTGTTGCAGCGTAAATAATCATGATCTGTTTTTCAACAGGAAGAGGCTGATATTGCGGCTGCTTAAGGATTTCCACCAATCTTGCTCCACGAGCAAGCTGTGCCTGGGATGCCTTGTCAAGGTCGCTTGCAAATTGTGCAAATGCCTCAAGCTCCCTGTATTGGGCAAGCTCAAGCCTGAGCCTTCCTGCAACCTGCTTCATCGCCTTTATCTGTGCAGCCCCGCCAACCCTTGATACGGATATACCAACATTCAGGGCAGGTCTTACACCTGCATAGAATAGACCTGTCTCAAGGTATATCTGTCCATCAGTAATTGATATGACATTTGTAGGTATATAGGCAGATACATCCCCTGCCTGGGTCTCAATAACCGGAATGGCAGTAAGTGATCCACCTCCCTTCTCATCGCTCATCTTTGCCGCCCTTTCAAGCAATCGGGAGTGAAGGTAGAAAATATCCCCTGGATAAGCCTCCCTGCCGGGTGGCCTTCTAAGAAGCAGGGACATCTGTCTGTATGCAACCGCATGCTTTGAAAGATCATCATAGAATATTACACAGTGCTTTCCCGAATCCCTGAAATATTCACCCATGGCGCATCCCGCATAAGGTGCAATAAATTGAAGGGGTGCAGGCTCGCTTGCTGTTGCTGCCACCACAGTTGTATAATCCATTGCCCCGTATTCCCTCAATTTTGCTACGACCCTCGCCACGGTGGATCGCTTCTGTCCAATTGCAACATAGATACAATAAACGTCGGTGTTTTTCTGATTTATAATCGTGTCAACTATGATTGCCGTTTTACCCGTCTGCCTATCCCCTATGATAAGTTCCCTCTGTCCTCTTCCGATGGGTATCATGGAATCTATGGCCTTAATTCCAGTTTGTAATGGCTCCTTTACAGGCTGCCTCCAGACAATACCTGGGGCCTTCAGTTCAACCCTCCTGAAATGTTTTGCCTCTATGGGGCCTTTCCCATCGATTGGCTGACCTATCGCATTTACTACCCTCCCCATAAGCTCTTCGCCAACAGGAACTTCCACAATCCTTCCTGTTCTTTTAACAATATCCCCCTCTTTAATCAGATAATCCTCCCCGAGGATAGCCGCACCAACATTGTCCTGCTCGAGATTGAGCACCATTCCGTAGATCTCGCCAGGAAATTCAATAAGCTCTCCAGCCATACAGTTCTCCAGCCCATAGATTCTTGCGATACCATCACCTACGGAGATCACAATGCCTGTTTCTTTAATATCAATCTTCTTTTCATAATCTGTAATCCTTTCTTTTATTATCTTGCTTATCTCATCCGCCCTAATCTCCATGGCAACCCCTCACTCCTTTATTAATTTTTCTCTTATTGTCTCAAGCTGGGTTCTCAGGCTTCCATCAAGAACAGTGGAATCTATCTTGCATATTATACCGCCCATTATAGCTTCATCCTGTGTGTAAGAAATTATAACCCTTTTTTCCAATAATATCTCAAGACCTTCCCTTAACGCTCCTATCTGTGCTTCAGAAAGGGGGAAAGCCGTTATAATATGGACCCTTGCCTTTCCCAGTATATTGTCTTCAAGTTCCACATAATATTGATATATTGCCTCAAGGGCATTTATCCTTTTCCTCTCTCCAATAAGCTCGAGGAATCTTTTAATTGTGTTGCTTGTTTTGAGTGCATCTGCAATCTCACCCATGAGCCTCCTTTTTGTTTCCGGAGGGCAGAGGGCTGATGTAAGATACTTTCTTAGGGACTCATCACCCTTTAGAAACTCTACAACCCTTTTTAGTTCCTCACCCGCCTCCTCAATCCTCCCCTCTTCCTGTGCGGACTCAATAAGTGCCTTTGCATACCTTCTTGCGATTGCACCATTCATAATTTCTTAAGCCCTTTTATTTTATCAATGTATTCAGTAAGCAACCTTTCGTGATCCGACTCTTGAATATTTCTCTTTATGAGCTGCTCTGTTATCTTCAATGAAAGATCAACAGCTTCTTCCTTAAGCGCAATCTTTGCCTTTTTTACTTCCTGCTGGGCAATAAATATGGCTTGCTCCCTTATCCTCTCCGCTGCTTCCCTGGCCTCCTTCAAAATCCTCTCCCTTTCCATATCCCCTTCCCTTCTATAACTTTCTATAAGCTCATCTATATGGCTCTGCAGGTTAGACATCTTCTTCTCGATCTCCTGAAACCTCTCCTCAGCCTCCTTTATAGCAGCCCTGGACTCCTCGATCGCCCTTTTTATATCAGTAGATCTTTTCCTTAGGTTTTCCCTGCCATATTTATTATAGGCATAATAACCGATCCCGATCATGATTGCGAAATTTATACCATGCCATATTATTGTTCCCCACCCCCTTGCCTCCTCCCCAGCTGCAGCTGCTCCAGATGAGGCAAAAAATAGAAGAATGATGGCGGCAAAGAAATATATAGGCCTTTTACTCATTAATAACCTTCCTTCCCAGGATCTTTTCTGCAAGATCAAAAGCTATCTTTTCGGCATCCCTCCTTAAAATCTTTCTTGCCTCCTCCGCCTCCCTCTGAATCCTTTCCCTCATCTCCTCGATCATCTTATTCCCCTGGTCCTGCGCCCTTAAAATTATCTCCCTCTCTGCTGCCATGGCCTCTTTTCTTATCATCTCTTTCTCCTCAGCTGCCCTCTGCCTTGCTTCATAAATTTTTAGCTCATACTCTGCAAGCCTCCTTTCCGCCTCCTCCATCAGCTCCTTTGCCCTCCTCCTCGGCTCCTCTATCCTCCTCTTTCTCTCCTCTATTATCTGAAGAAGGGGCTTAAAAAGGAATTTTGACAGGGAAATCATAACAATGAGAAAGATGGCAATTTGGATAAGCAGATTTCCAATTGATGGGATTTCAATCATATGTTAAATCTTTTGTGCCTTAAAAATAAACCAAATTTTAATAGCACAACCCTTTATTAACTGTCAAGGGTTTTATTGATGCTTCTCTCTGGGGACCCAGAAGCTTGCATGGAACAATTTCCTTCAAAAAATGCGCCCTCCTCCATAATCAGCGTGGGTGCAACGATGCTCCCAAAAACCTGCCCTTTGGATCTGATTTCTACCTTCCCGCTGGAATAAATTTCACCTTCCACCCTACCTTTAATTATAAGATTATTGACCTTTATCTGACCCTTTAGCTCTCCACTTTCGCCAACTATCACAGTCTCCGTTGATAAAATCTCGCCCTCCATTTTTCCATCGATCCTTGCAAGACCGTTAAGCTGGATCTTTCCGTTGATATGGACGCTGACTCCTACAAAGGCAGAAAGCTCCTCTTTGATAATATCAGGAACTTTTCCGCCTCCATCTTCACCTTTCATAGGTACCCTTTTTCTCCATAATATATCCATTAATCCATCCTCCTTAGTCCTTTATGATCAATTCCATTATCCTCTCAAGCTCTTCACGCGAAAAGAAATAGATTACAACCCTTCCCCTCCCTTTTCTGAAATGGATCTGAACCTTTGTTGCCAGTATCTTTCTCAATTCATCCTCCAGAGGCTTTATTTCAGATGGAATCCTCCTCGAAATCACGCTTGCAGACCTTTCTGCTGATGATAACCTTTTTACGAACTCTTCTGTTTCCCTTACGGAGAGTTTTTTCTTAATAATATGATCCCTTGCCTTCAGCTGGAGTTTCATCTTTCCCAGGGAAAGGATTGCCCTTGCATGACCTGCAGAGATATTGCCTTTTATCAGGTCATCCTTTATCTCACGGGGAAGCCTTAAAAGCCTCAGTGTATTTGCAATAGTAGTTCTCTCCTTTCCAATCTTTTTGGCAATCTCCTCCTGTGAATAACCAAATTTCTCGATAAGATACTGATAAGCCTCCGCCTCCTCTATGGGATTGAGATCCTCCCTCTGGATATTCTCTATCAAGGCAATCTGCAATGCCTCTTCCTCAGAAATATCCTTTACTATCGCAGGGATCTCTTCAAGATTTGCTATTTTTGCTGCCCTGAGCCTCCTTTCGCCTGCAATCAGTTCATATCCATCCTTCGCTTTTCTCACAATAATCGGCTGAAGGATCCCCTTTTCCTTTATAGATTGGGCAAGCTCCCTGATCTTTATGCCCTCAAAATGCCTCCTTGGCTGATATCTGCTTGAAACTATCTCATTTATTCTTATAAATTGGATCCCCCCTCCCGCAGCAATCTGCTCAACAGGAAGAAGCGCACCCAACCCCCTCCCCAGCGCCTTTCTTTTACTGATCCCCTCTTTTTCGTTCATTGGAAATTATCTCCTTGGCAAGTTCTAAATAGCTAACTGCCCCACGACAGGTTGCATCATAAAGGATAACAGGCTTTCCGTAGCTTGGGGACTCGCTTAATCGAACGTTCCGCGGGATGATTGTATTGAAAACCTTCTTTCTGAAATGCCTTCTTACCTCCTCAGCAACCTGCCTGCAAAGATTATTTCTGCTATCGAACATTGTAAGCAGTATCCCCTCAATCTCAAGGGTTGAATTTAGTGTTGACCTGATTATTCCGATCGTTTTGAAGAGCTGACTTAATCCCTCCAGTGCGTAATATTCACACTGAAGTGGTATGAGAACAGAGTCGCTACATGTTAATGCATTTATGGTAAGAAGCCCGAGGGAAGGAGGGCAGTCAAGGATTATATAGGAAAATCTGTCTTTTATCCTCTTCAGTATATCCCTCAGGACGAATTCCCTCGCCTCCATTCCAACAAGCTCTACCTCTGCACCTATGAGATCATGGGTTGAAGGAACCATGTAGAGGTAAGGGATGGCTGTTTTCCTGACCGCCTTATCTATCCTTATTCTCTGAATCATGACATCATATATGTTCCCTTTTTCATTTGGAGAAAATCCAAGACCGCTTGTTGCATTTGCCTGAGGATCAATGTCAATTAGTAAAGTGCTCATTTCAGCAATTGCAATGGAAGCCGAAAGATTTATTGCCGTTGTCGTCTTTCCCACACCACCCTTCTGATTAGCAATACATATCGTTTTCCCCATTTCTCAAAGAAAATATCACAGACAGGATAAAAATGAAAGCATCATCTGCTTTTGTTTCACGTGAAACACCCCCCTTTAAACCTTAAAATTAGCACAGACCTTTGAAGATCGGAAAAGGGGATCGTATAGCTGTATATGCCTTCAAGTTTCCATTGTCTCTTCTCCCGCATATCCATGGATTCCCATTCATCCGCTCCCTTTTCTCCCTTCATAGCAAGGAATATACCCCCATCTTTAAGAAGGCCGCCTACAATCGTAATAATCTCACTGAGTGGCCCTGCGGCCCTGCTAACGATCTTTTCAAACTGCATCTTCCCTATGAAGGATTCAGCCCTCCCCCTAATGATGTTCAGATCAGTTAATCCGAGCACTCTTTTTATATGTTTCAGGAATCCAGCCTTTTTTGCAGATGCCTCCATCAGTGTTAACCTAAGTAATGGTCTCACTATCTTCAGAGGGATACCAGGAAATCCTGCACCTGTTCCCATATCAAGAATAGCCTCTGACTCTGAGATTAAGGGATTTATGAAGAGGGAGTCAAGGAAGTGCCTGATAATAATCCCTTTTTCATCCCTGATTCCTGTAAGATTTATACTCCTGTTCCAGATCATCAATTCCTCAAGATATAAACTGAAGGCGTATAGTTCAGCCTCTGTAATCTTAACCCCCGCCTGGCTCCCACCCTTACAGAGTATCCTTTCCAACTCCTTCCGCATTTATAAATACTCGAATTAATGTTTCACGTGAAACATTGTATATTATTATTTTCCCACACAGAAATTCTTGAAGATCTCATCAAGTATATCATCCGTGGTAAATTCCCCAGTAATCTCACATACTGCCTGGAGGGCATCCTTCACCTCTATCGATATTATCTCTTCAGGTGCACCTTCCTTCATCAACATGATTGCCCTCTCCATTGATCCCTTTGCCCTCTCCAGACACAATCTGTGCCTTTCACCTATAATAACTCCCTCCGGACGATTGATTTCGATGGTCCTCTTTATCTCACCCTTCAGTTCTTCAACCCCCCATCCATAAAGGGCTGAAATTTCGTAAATAGCCCTCCTCCAAGGGATAAGTGCATCGATATCCCTCCGGGAAACAATCCTATCCTTATCGATCTTATTTATCACAGCAATTACACTTCTGCCTTTCAAATCATCTGCAATCCTTAAGTCCTCATCACCCAGTGCTGTGCTGCCATCAACCATGAAAACAACGACCTCTGCCTCATCAATTGTCTTTCTTGACCTTTTTATCCCCTCCATTTCAACTGGATCCTCTGGCTCCCTTATGCCTGCAGTATCAACAAGGACTATCCTCTTTCCATCGAGATATATTTCCTCCTCAACTGTATCCCTTGTTGTTCCCGGCCATTCTGTAACAATTGCCCTATCCTTTCTCAACATCGTGTTAAGGAGGCTTGATTTGCCCACATTTGTCCTTCCGACGATTGCAACCCTATGCCCTCCTCTCATATATCTCCCTTCCTCATAGCCCTTTAGCAACCCATCTATTTCATCAAGAATCTGCAGGGAGAGCCCATTCATCCGGTCCCTGTCTATTTCAATATCCTCATCATTGAAATCGATATCTGCTTCAAGTATTGCTGCAACCAGCTTAAGATCCGCTGTTAGCTTTACAAATCTTTCTGAAAGCCCCCCTCTTAGCTGAAAAGAGGCAATTGCAAGCTCTTCTTCGCTTTTTGCCCTTATCAGCTCGCACACCGCTTCAGCTTGAATGAGATCCATCTTCCCATTTAGAAATGCCCTCTTTGTATACTCACCAGGCTCAGCCATCCGTGCACCATTTCTTATAAAGATATTGATGATCTTTTTAAGAATCAAAGGGTTGCCATGCGCATGGATCTCAACCATATCTTCTCCCGTATAGGAATATGGCCCTTTGAAAAATGCATACAATACATCATCAACCCACCTGCCGCTCTCCGGATCTATAACCCTTCCCCTGAAAAGGAGTCTGGGCGTTATCTTCTCTCTGAAAGGCTCGATTATCTTCGATGAGATGCGATGTGCATCCGGACCGCTAACCCTTATGATTCCAATTGCCCCCACACCCTCAGGTGTGGCAACAGCAACAATGGTGTCTCCTCCAAGAAATCCTTTCATAGATTGCTTCTTATGCCTTTACTTCCTTGAGCATCCTGTTTATAAAAATCTGCTGGATAATGGAAAGGATGTTGTTAATAAGCCAGTACAAAACAAGCCCTGATGGAAAGTAGATAGAAATGATGGTAAAGAAGATCGGGAGGAAAAGGAGCATCTTTTCCTGTGTAGGATCACCTCCACTGGGTGTTATCCATTGCTGAATGAACATAGTTACACCCATAAGCACGGGTGTTATGTAGTAGTGATCATAATCGGAAAGATCCTTTATCCACATTATAAATGGTGCATGCCGGAGCTCTATGGCAATAAGAAGAACTTTATACAGTGCAAAGAAGACTGGAATCTGAACGATTATGGGAAGACATCCCCCGAAGGGGTTTACCTTATGTATCCTGTAGAGCTGCATTATCTCTTTGTTGAGTTTCTCCGGCTCATTCTTATATTTTTCTCTGAGCGCTGTTATCTTGGGCTGCAATTTTTGTATCTCTTTCATAGATCGGAATTGATATATGCTCAGCGGAAAAAATATGATCTTTATTATCATTGTTAACAGGGCTATTGCATATCCATAATTACCAGTTATCCTGTAAAAAAATTTAAGCACGTACAAAAATGGCCTTGCAAGAAATCCAAAGTATCCAAACTCGATCGTTCGCTCCAGCCCGATCCCCATTCCCTTCAGTATTTCGATCTGTTTTGGTCCTGCAAAAATAGTAATTTTAAGTCTTCTGTCTTCCTTGATAACATCGGATAGCTCTACTATTGCCCTTTCATCCTTTCTTGAAAACACTGCCCTTCCACCCTTTTCCATGATCAGCGCGATAAGGAAATATTTGCTGTCCATACCTGCCCAGAAAACATCCCTTTTCAAAGAACCAGCTTCATCCCATTTTTCGCTTTCCTTTTTCTCGAATTCCTTCCCATTAAACCAGACTCCGCGGGAAAGGTATATATCTTCATGTTTTTTAACTCCTGCAGGAAGATTGCAAGAAAATCTCATCCCATAGGGAGGCGTTCCTATATTACCTATCTCTATTTCAACATCAATAATGTATCTGTCCGCATAAAAGGTATATGTCTTTATAATATACCCCCCCTTTGGATTTTTCCATTTCAGGACGACATTCCCTTTTCCACTTTTTATTACTGCTTCTTTTATATCAGATCGGAAGACGGCATTTGATGATACCAATTCCCTGTCAAGAATATCCGCATGAATTACCCCCCTTTTTCCATTCTGCTTAAGAATATCAATGGGTTTTCCATCCTTTCCGACTCTATCCCTGTAGTTTATTAATTCAATGGCGATCAGCGATCCATCTGCCTCATTTAAAACCGCCCTGTATAGCTGGGTTTCTACAACTATACCCCTCCCCTCAGATGCGAGATCAGGGGGCTTTACTGCCCTTCTCGTCTTAACTTCACCAATATCTGCAACCCCTTTTTCCCTGGGTTCCACCTTCCCACCCTCCGTTTTAATTGGGGCCCTTTTTGCAGAAATATACTGAAATACAATGATAATCAAAACAGAGAGTATTATTGCCAGGAGTGTCCTCTTCTCCATATCATCCATGGATCATCTACCCTTCTCTATCCGTGATATGCTCACATATCAGGCGGAGGATCATAACCCCCATAGCTCCAGGGATTACATCTAAGAATCCTTCTACTTATAATCAAAAGCCCGTTTAAAAAGGGGCGGTTTCCTTTTAGCACAATCATTGCATATGTGCTGCAGGAAGGGTAAAACCTGCAGTTCCTTCCCAGGAATGGTGAAATTGTGATTTTATAAAGTCTTAATAACAGGAGAAAAAGCGCCTTCATAGATTTTTAAATATATTTATTAACTCCTTTTCTATCTCTGAGAAACCCACATCCAATTGAGTCTCTTTCTTATATATGATATATATGTCCTTGCCCTGTGGAAAAAGGAGTTTATTTTTCCTGAATACCTCCCTTAACAACCTTTTTATGTAATTACGACTTACAGAGCTCCCGGCCTTCTTCCCAACACTTACCCCCAGCCTTCTATAACCATGCTCATTTTCTGATAATAATATTATAAAATGATCCGTTGATAATCGTTGACACCTTTTGGTTCGCAGGAATTCGCGCCCCTCTATCCTCTCCTTCTTGCTTAACCCCTGGGAAGCTCTATTTTTTTGGGATCTCAACGGTAAGCCTCTTTCTCCCCTTTTCTCTTCTTCTTTTCAGAACACGCTGGCCACCCTTTGTCTCCATCCTCTTCAAGAACCCATGTGTCCTCTTTCTCCTCAAATTGTGTGGTTGATATGTTCTTTTCATTCCAAAACTCCTTTAAAATCCTGAGGGCATATTATTTAAACTTTTTTTAATCCATTATGTCAATAGTTCAGTTGCTTGGGAAAAAAAATTTAATTGATTTTCAATAATTTCTATTTTCCAATCGTTTTAACCCTATATAAAATATCGAATCTAAATCGAAATTTTTTTTTGACATGTTTTCGTCCAGGTGATACCAATAACTCCATAATTTATGTTCAAACCAATCCTAATACATTATAAACAACCAATTATTTACTTAACCATGCATACTTCATATATCTTTTTAGGTTATCAACAGCTGTTGATAACCCTGTGAATAAATGGACTGCTGTGGAGAGTAATGGATATGAGTGAAAGCTGGAAAAGGTGCACAGAGATTATTAAAGAGATCATTACCGACGATAATTTTGAAAAGTGGATTAAGCCATTAAAGCCCATAGGATTAATCGGTAACGAATATATTCTTGAGGTCCCGAATAAATTTCTGAGGGACTGGATTTTTGAAAACTACCGATCAATAATTATAGAAAGCCTTAAAAAGGCTCTTAATAATCCCGAGATCTCCCTCTCATTCACTGTTCCTGATGAAAATAACCTTCCAAGGAGAGAGGGGACAAAGCAAAGGCCACCATATTTTGATCCATCATCAATTATTATAAATAGAATCTATAAATTTGAAAATTTTGTAGTCGGACCTTGCAATCAGTTTGCCCATGCAGCAGCCCTTGCAGTAGCTACAAATCCTGCAAAATCTTACAATCCACTTTTTATCTATGGAGGTGTTGGGCTTGGAAAAACACATCTTCTCAATGCTATCGCAAATTATATCTACAACACAGATCCCGGAAGAAGGGTCTGTTATGTAACATCTGAAAAATTTATGAATGAGCTTATAAATTCAATACGTTTTGATAAGATGGATCAATTCAGAAATAAATATCGCAGCATGGATGTTCTTTTAATCGATGATATTCAATTTCTCTCAGGAAAGGAAAGAACACAGGAGGAATTTTTTCACACATTTAACACGCTTTATGAAGCCAGGAAGCAGATAGTTATAAGTAGCGATAGATTTCCCAAGGACATACCTCATCTTGAGAATAGACTTAAATCAAGGTTTGAATCGGGGTTAATAGCTGATATCCAGCCACCGGATTTTGAAACGCTTCTGGCCATAATTGAAAAGAAAATGGAATCTCACTCCATCCAATTGCCCGGAGAGGTTGTTGAGCTGCTTGCAAGAAATATAAATTCAAATATAAGGGAGCTCGAGGGCGCCCTTGTAAAGCTCGTTGCATATGCCTCTCTCACAAAAAGGGATATAACAATAGATATTGCAAGGGATTTACTGAAGGAATATCTATCGCGAGTAAGGAGGGATATAAGTATTGAAGACATACAGAGGATCGTCTCATCCTATTTCAATATTAAATTAAACGATTTAAAGTCTCCCAGGCGTTCAAAAGACCTTTCCTTTCCAAGACAGATAGCAATGTATCTCTGCAGATCCCTCACAAAGAGCTCTTTTCCAGAAATCGGTATAAGATTTGGTGGAAAAGATCACGCTACGGTTATCCATGCTGTAAAAAAGATAGAGAAACTTATTGTGCAAGATGAAAAGATAAGGATTATTATCGAAGATATAAAATCGAATATTATGAATAATAGTAGAAATAATTGTGAATAATATATGCATTAAATTTTCTTGTTGATAAATAATGGATTTTGATTTTTTTTATGATCGAAATAGTCTATTATGGGTGCTGATTTTTTTATTTTTCAACATATACACAGGCTATATAATTACGAGATTTAATATATTATAGAGGAAATTAAAATGGAGATAAGTATAAAAAGGGAACCTTTTTTAAGAGCACTTCAGAAGATCCAAGGAATTGTTGAAAAGAGAGTTACTATGCCAATCTTATCACATTGTCTTGTTGAAGTTACGGGAGGAAAGGGCTTAATGTTGACAGCGACGGATATGGAAATTTTGTTAAACACAAGGGTTGAATGTAATATCAAGAGAGAGGGAAGGGTAGCAGTTCCAGCAAGAAAACTATTTGAGATCGTGAGGGACCTTCCAGGGGATCATATAAATATGAAATGGAAGGAGGGTTATTTTCTTGAAATAACAAGTGGTAAAAGTATATTTAAAATAACGTCACTTCCTGCTGATGAATTTCCAAGCATTAATCTTGAAATTGCCAAATGTATAGAGATAGAGGCTGAAGCCCTGCAAAGATTAATAGATAGATGTTTTTTTGCCGTATCAACAGATGAGACAAGATATAATCTGAACGGCATTTATTTTGAGGCGATAAGACCGAATAAATTAAGAGCTGTTGCAACGGATGGGCATAGATTATCTTACCATGAATATATGATTGGCGAGGAGAGATTGGGGAAACTTTTAATAACCTCATCAAAAAGGAGCGGTATAATTGTTCCAAGAAAGGGGATACAGGAAATAAGAAGATTGATAAGTGATGAGGAGAGTGTTGGCATTAATATCATGGAGTCATCGATAGGACTTGAGATTGAGGAAACAAGGTTGACAATAAGGGCACTTGATGCAGAGTTTCCAGAGTACAAGCAGGTGATACCGAGGGAGAACAATAACAGGGCGATAATGGTGAGGGAGGATTTTCTTGATGCTATAAAAAGGGTATCGATTATTTCTTCTGAGAGGACGAGGGCAATTAAGTTGGATTTTAAAAAGGGATCATTGAAGATATCATCAGCAAATCCTGACATTGGGGAAGCAGAAGAGGAGATAGATATTGAATATAATGGTTCCGAACTTCTGATAGCATTCAATGCAAAATATCTTATTGATGTACTGGAGAATTCAGAAAGTAGCAATGTTGTAATGGAGATGAAAGATGATCTATCACCAGTAGTTGTAAAATTTATCGGAGAGGAGGATAATTTAAATATAATCATGCCCATGCGAATCTAAAAATCCCTTCTTAAAAATTTAGCCTATATATGATAGAATAATATAATTAAGCCTTTCACAGGATTATAAAAATCATATTGATAATTACTAAAAATGGATCAAACAAATAGAGCTTATAATGCAGAAGCAATAAGGGTTCTCGAGGGTCTTGATGCTGTAAGAAAAAGACCTGCTATGTATATAGGATCAACAGGTGCATCAGGGCTTCACCATCTGGTATTTGAGGTTGTTGACAATAGTATAGATGAGGCCCTTGCAGGATTCTGTACGGGGATAAATGTAATAATCCATCAGGATGGCAGTATAACGGTTGAGGATAATGGAAGGGGCATCCCAGTAGATATGCATAAAGAGAAGAAGAAACCTGCAGCCGAGGTCGTTCTTACAACGCTCCATGCTGGAGGTAAATTTGATCATCACACATATAAGGTATCGGGAGGTCTTCATGGTGTTGGTGTTTCTGTTGTAAATGCACTATCGGAATATCTTTACCTCGAAATAAGAAGGGATGGAAAACTATATATTCAGGAATACAGCCGCGGTCAGCCATTGACAAAGTTAAAGGCATGTGGAGATGTGGTTGGGACGGGGACAAAAATAAGATTTAAGCCGGATCCGGAGATATTTGAGGACCTTGTATTCAATTTCGATATAATAAGCCAGAGATTAAGGGAGCTTGCATTTCTAAACCCGGGGCTAAAGATTACGATAGAGGATGAAAGGATTGATAAATCGTATACATTCCAGTATGAGGGAGGGATAAAGTCATTTGTTGAATTCTTAAATAAGACAAGGGAGGTTATCCATCCTTCTATATATATTTCAGGCGAGAAAGACGGGGTTTTTGTTGAGATAGCACTCCAGTATAACGATACTTATAATGAAACAATATTCTCTTTTGTTAATACGATAAATACACAGGAAGGTGGAACCCATGTTATTGGATTTAAGTCAGCCCTTACAAGAACAATAAATTCATATGCGCAGAGCAAAAATATGTTGAAAGGGATGAAGGAGCCTCTTCAGGGGGAGGACATAAGAGAAGGTCTTGTTGCTGTATTAAGCATAAAGATGCCAAACCCCCAGTTTGAAGGGCAGACAAAGACGAGGCTTGGAAACAGCGATGTGAAAGGGATCGTTGAAAGCATTGTTAATGAAAAACTCCTATCATATCTTGAGGAGAACCCATCGGTTTCAAAGAGGATAATCGAAAAGGCTATGGAGGCAGCTAGAGCAAGGGAGGCAGCGAGGAAAGCAAAGGAGATCGTAAGAAAAAAGGGTAGCATCGATGGGACAGGGCTTCCCGGAAAACTGGCAGACTGTCAGGAGAAAAACCCTGAGGAGTGCGAGCTTTACATAGTAGAGGGAGACTCAGCAGGCGGTTCAGCAAAGCAGGGAAGGGACAGAAGAAATCAAGCAGTCCTTCCACTAAAGGGAAAGATTCTTAATGTTGAGAAGGCAAGGTTCGACAAGGTTCTTTCAAATGAGGAGATAAAAACAATCATTGCAGCAGTGGGGGCAGGGATAGGAAAGAATGACTTCGATATATCAAAACTTCGATATCACAACATAATAATAATGACAGATGCGGATGTTGATGGTTCACACATAAGAACGCTTTTGCTCACATTCTTCTACAGGCAGATGGCTGAATTAATTGAAAGAGGCCATCTTTTTATTGCCCAGCCACCCCTTTACCGTATAAAAAAGGGGAAGTCAGAAAGATACATAAGGGATGATGCTGAGCTTGCTTTATACATAATCGAATCGGGAATCGAAGGGATAAAGATTTATGGAAGTTCATCCAAGGATGAAATTCATCATGAACATGTAAAAAATACAATAAAGAAGTTCATTCTATTTGATGAGATCCTTGAAAAGCTTGACAGAAGACAGAAGGACAGGAGGGTTGCTGAGGCACTTGCGCTGGAAGAAGGGCTTAAAAAGGAGACTTTCAGGAACAGGAGAGAACTGGAAAGGGTGCTGGATGATATAAAAACATATGTTGCCTCCCTATATCCTGATGCCTCGCCATTTGAGATCTACATAGAGAACGACAGGGATGGATTATACAGAATAAGGACGATCCTGCGGAAGAATGGGGCAAGGAGGGAGAGTATATTCGATATATCATTTATAACATCAAACGAAATGCTTGAGATGAGGAGACTGGCACAGTCATTCAGATCCCTGGGCGACCCACCTTTTACAATTGTGGATGGGGAAAAAAGAGAGTCGATTGGATCGATAAGGGATCTGTGTAACTATATCCTCGAAAAAGGGAAGAAGGGGATATACATTCAAAGGTACAAGGGTCTCGGGGAGATGAACCCGGAGCAGCTCTGGGAAACAACAATGAATCCAGAAACAAGGAGACTTCTGCAGGTAAGAATAGAGGATGCTATGGAGGCGGACCAGCTATTCAGTATGCTTATGGGAGACAAGGTAGAACCCCGGAGGGAATTCATTGAACAGCACGCCCTTGAGGTAAGAAATCTCGATATTTAATCCCCGGATAATTTCGATAAGGGTGCTATATGCCTGAAGGTCAGCAGATAATCCAGGTAAGCATAGAGGAGGAGCTCAAGAGGTCATATCTCGACTACGCAATGAGCGTGATTATTGGAAGGGCGCTTCCGGATGCAAGGGATGGGCTAAAGCCTGTTCACAGGAGAATCCTCTATGCGATGAGGGAACTTGGCCTTGAATGGAATAAGCCATTTAAGAAATCCGCAAGGGTTGTCGGGGACGTTATTGGAAAGTACCATCCTCATGGCGAAGGGGCTGTATATGATGCCATTGTCAGGATGGCACAGGATTTCACAACAAGATATCCTCTTATTGATGGACAGGGAAATTTCGGCTCAATAGATGGTGACCCTCCTGCGGCCATGCGCTACACGGAGATAAGGATGAGCCGCATAACCGCTGAGATGATGGAGGAGATAGATAAGGATACCGTTGATTTCCAGCCAAATTACGATGAGTCACTACAGGAACCCACAATACTACCAACAAAGATACCGAATCTCTTAATAAATGGCGCATCTGGTATTGCTGTTGGAATGGCAACAAATATACCACCCCACAATCTTAGAGAGATTAATGATGCGGCCATTGCCCTGCTTGAAAATCCAAATATAACAATCAGTGAACTAATTGAGTATGTGAAAGGGCCCGATTTCCCAACGGGGGGATTTATACTGGGGAAAGAGGGTGTTAAGGAGTCGTATGAGACAGGGAGGGGCACATTTCAGATAAGGGGAAGGGCAACGGTTGAGATAAAAAAGGGCGAGAGGGAGAATATTGTAATCACTGAAATACCATACCAGGTAAACAAGGCGAAGCTAATAGAGAGGATTGCAGAGCTCGTAAGGGATAAGAAGATAGAGGGGATATCGGAGATAAGGGATGAGTCAGATAGGGAAGGTATACGTATCGTACTCGAGCTGAAAAGGGAGGCAAACGCCAAAGTTATTTTAAATCAACTCTTTTTACACACCCCGCTTCAGATCTCATACGGAGTGATACTTTTAGCAATACTGAATGGTGAGCCCAAGATTCTCAATCTAAAGGAGGCGCTTCTTGCATTTATTGAACACAGAAAGGAGGTAGTGACAAGAAGGACATCCTATGATCTGAAAAAAGCAGAGGAAAGGGCACATATCCTTGAAGGTTTAAAAAGGGGGATTGAACATATCGATGAAATTGTTGCGATTATAAGAAGGGCAAGAAATCCTGAAGTGGCAAGGGATCAGCTTATTTCCCGATTTGAGTTTACAGAGGCGCAAGCCCAGGCCATCCTTGACCTTAAGCTTCAGAGGCTTACGAGCCTTGAGAGGGAAAAGATCCTTGAGGAGTATAGGGAAACGTTGTCGACGATCTCACGGCTGAGAGAGATCCTTTCGAGTGAGGCAATGATTAACAGGGTGATAAAGGATGAGCTTATTGAAATAAGGGAAAAATATGGGGATGAGAGGAGAACGAGGATAATCGAAGAAAAAGAGGCGCTCTCAATCGAAGACCTCATAGCTGAAGAAGACATGGTTGTTACAGTGACTCACTCAGGATATCTTAAGAGAAGTCCATTGAGTATTTACAGGAAGCAGAGGAGAGGAGGGAAGGGAACAACAGGGATACTCACAAAGGATGAGGATTTCGTTGAGAACCTTTTTGTTGCATCCACGCATGATTACCTTCTCTTCTTTACCAATGCAGGAAGGGTATACTGGTTAAAAGTGCATTTAGTCCCCCAGGCAGGAAGATTGACAAAAGGAAAGCCCATTGTTCAGCTTGTTCAGATACAGCCCGAAGAGAAGGTGACCGCAGTATGCACTGTAAGGGAGTTTAAAAAGGGCGAGTTTGTTTTTATGGCAACACAGAAGGGTTTTGTAAAAAAGACCGATCTCAGGAGTTTCAGCAATCCACGCTCTTCAGGGATTATTGCAATTGGCCTTGACGAAGGGGACACCCTTATAGGTGCTAAGATAACAAGGGGTGGTGCAGAGGTTATACTTGCAACGGAAAATGGCAAGGCAATCAGGTTTAGTGAAAATAATGTAAGGGAAACAGGAAGGGTTGCGAAAGGGGTAAGAGGGATCGCTCTTGGTAGGAAGGATAAGGTTGTGGGGATGGAGATTATCACTGACCCGACCTTATACCTATTAGCAGTTACGGAAAGGGGGTTTGCAAAGAGGAGTAGGCTTTCTGAGTACAGGAGGCAAAGAAGGGGTGGAAGCGGGATAAAGCTTATGAACCTTACTGAGAAGACCGGAAAGATAGTTGGGATTGTACAGGCCTCTGAAGAGGAGGAACTCATGATTATTACAGACAGGGGGAAGATCCTTCGTATAAGGGTTGCTGATATAAGAATTACAAGTAGAAGCACTTCAGGTGTGAGGGTAATAAATATGGAAGAGCGGGAGAGGGTTGCAGGCATTGCGAGGGTGATGGAGAAGGAAGATGACATTTCCCCCGAAACTGATTAAAATTATTTATTTGCCTCTCTTGATACTCATCATAGCCTGCAATAGAAACCCCTCCGATGAACTTTTTCGAAAAGGGATAGAGGCCTGGGAAAAGGGGTATTTCAGGGAGGCAGCGAAGATCCTTGAAAGGGTATATATCCTTTATCCTCGCTCACCAAAGGCGCCGCAGGCATTGTTCTACAGTGCGGGCATCTACCTTTATAATCTCGATGATGCGGATAAAGCAGTAGAACTGCTACTTCAGATCGTTGAAAACTATCTGGACAGCAAGATTTCGATTGAGGCAGGGATGCTTGCAGGGGAAACCCTTGCGGATAAAATTGGTGATTATGAAAGGGCATTGACCCTTTACCGTGGGATGGTTTTACGAAATGGCCTTTTGAGCAGGGATGAGAGGGAGAAGATAATGTACAGGATCGCGAGGTGCCTCATTGAGTTGAGGCAATTTGATAGTGCAATTGATGAGCTGGAGAAACTTTGTGAAAAAGGCAACGAGAGATCTGTAAAGGAAAAGGCGCTTTTTGATCTCGCATGGATAAATTATCTACTCGGAAAGAATCGGGAGGCTATAAGAAGATTTGAGGAATTTATAAATAAATTTCCTGACAGCGAGCGTATAATGGATGCTAAGTTATGGATGGCTTATTGCATGGAAGAGGAGGGGGATTATAGAGGATCGAGGTCCATTCTGGAGGAAATCATCAATGTTTACCCTTATCGGTCAGTGATTGAGCAGAAGCTTGCACTCCTTGATGAGAAGGAAGGAAAAAAGTCAGGGATCTCAGTTAAAAAGCGCAGGGTGAGGATTAAAAATCGATAGAATAACCGGAGAAGTCAATGGGTAAGATCTGCAGACAATTTTTAACGACCTTGAGGAAAAGGAAGGCGATAAATAGTATACTTGATAAGGTTTCAGGGGATGAACTAACAGCGGCTGAAATCGAGAGACTTGGTGAGGAGCTTTTATCCTATGGCGAACAGGCAGTTCCGCTGTTAATCAAGAAATTAAAAAATTCCAGCACAAAGGAGATCGAACGCCTTCTGCCTCTGATAGAGTACCTTCAATTAGATGAGGTTGTTGAAAGCCTTTTTGAAATTCTTAAAACGCGAAATATGAACGATATATTAAGGGGAAAGATCCTGAGCGCTCTGAGAAATTTAGAGAAAGAGATGGATATCTCCTTTCCCATTCCAGGCCTAAACACCCATGAGTATGTTAACAATGCATTGTATTACCTGAGCAACGGTTTCCTTAATAGATATGAACGCAACGAGGAACTTATAATAACATTCCTTGAGGACTTTCTCTCCTGTGATATATACGAAAAGCTTCAGATGGTAAAGAGCCTTTGCAACATAAAAGATTTAAGGACTATTCCTATCCTCAGGCGTATAGCTGAAGATATATATGAAGAGGTTGCACTTTTGGCGCTCCAAGGTCTTGGAAGGATAAGGTCATATGAAGCCGTCTCTGCCCTTATTGACTACTTAAGCTTCCCCCGCCTCGATTGCCTGAAAAGGGAAGCAGAAAGATCACTCCAGAGGCTTAAATTCTGCGGATTTTCTCAGGGAAGGAAAAGAATAAAACATGCCGCCATTCTTTATTCGCTTGCATCGTTAATAGATGGTTCGGGAAATCAGACGTTCTGGGTAGGAAAGCCAAAAAAGAACGGTAAGATAGAAAGCGCCTGTTTCATAATAAATGAGACATGGGGGCTTAGGGATTGTTTTGGTGGTGTTCCACTGGATATATCCGAATTTGAGATAACAGTAGAGGATTCTTCAGCGGAAAATACCTTCAGGTATGTGGATATTGCCTACATAGGTAAGATGATAAGTGATGCGCTTTACACAAATAAGATTAACAACACCCGGATCCCTGCTGAATTCCTTTTAAGAAGAGACCTTCTCGGAAGGATAAGTATCTATCCTGAGAGATATAATCCCCAATTTGAGGGATTTGATCTTGATAGGATAAGGAAGGATCTTTTTCTAAAAAGGAGCACTGCAGAGATTTTTGATATAAAGGAATTCAAAGGATGGGTTATATCGGATGAAAGAATATACGAATATGCAGAGCTTATTATAAAAGATGGAAGAAGGGGTGCATTGAAAAATTACCCTATATTTTACGGGAATATATATAGGGAGATGGTTAAACCCAAATTGAAGGTGCTCGGAAGGAGATTGATCCTCACAGCTGATCTTATCAATAGGGCTGATAATGATCGAAGCACAGCGGAGGTCCTGCTTTGTGCAGGATTAAATCTCATTGAAGGGGATGAGGAATCACTTTACACACATCCTTTTGTTAAGAGGTTCATATTTGAAACTCTAAATTCAGCGATACTATCCTTATTGAGGGGATCTGACCCAGTTCATGGAAGACCTGGGCAGGGGGAAGGTTTTTAAAGGCATTACTATGAAGCGGGAAGGGATATGTGTAATAGGGGCTGGAAGCTGGGGAACAACAGTTGCAATTATGCTCGCTGATAAGGGCTATAACATTCACTTATGGGTTTATGAAGAGGAACTATGGAAGCTGATGCTTGAGGAGAGAGAAAATCCCTGGTACCTTCCGGATGTAAAAATACCATCAACAGTAAAGCTTTATAATAACCTTATTGAGGCTATTGGAGGGAGCGATGTCATTATAAATGCCCTCCCCTCACATGCTGTAAAAGGGATATTTTCAAATATTAGAAACAGGATAGGGCCAGAAGCCTTTGTAATAAGCCTCTCAAAGGGTTTTGATCCGGAAACCCATCAGACCCCTTCAAGGGTGTTAGCATCTCTGATCCCATCACCGGCAAATAGAAGGATATGCGTAGTTTCAGGACCGAGCTTTGCCAGAGAAGTAGCTAAAAAACTTCCCACAGCTGTTGTATCAGCTTGCACGGATCTGGAGTGGGCAAAGAAGGCCCAGGAACTTCTCTCAACGCCCTATTTCAGGGTTTATATAAATAGAGACATCACAGGTGTTGAAATAGGAGGTGCCCTTAAGAATATAATAGCAATCGCAGCAGGCATATCTGATGGGCTGGAGCTCGGTTATAATGCAAAGGCGGCATTAATAGCAAGGGGGCTGATGGAGATGATGAGATTTGCAGCATTTATGGGGGCAGAGCCATTAACGCTTTGCGGTCTTTCAGGCATGGGTGATCTCGTGCTAACATGCACGGGCCAATTAAGTAGAAACTATTCAACAGGTATTGAGCTGGGAAGGGGCAGGAGTCTGAAGGATATAATTTCATCCAGGAGGGGTGTGATCGAAGGAATTGGGACTACAAGGATCGTAAGGGAGATATCTCAGAGGATGGGCATAGAGATGCCCATTACAAATGAAGTGTATGAGATCCTCTTTTTAAATAAACCCCCTCGCGCAGCCCTTGCAACCCTCCTATCACGTCAATTAAAGGAAGAGCTTGATTTTCCCCGAGAGGTGTGGTCACCCGGTGAATGATCAGAGTTTTTCTTCGGGCTCGATACCAAAGAGCTTATCAACAGGTTCAAGCTGAATGATGTAAAAGATGGGTTTAAAGATAAAAGAGTCGATTAAAAGCCCCACCGGATACCCGACGTATGCTGCAATTCTAATCGGATGATTATAAAAGCCCTTCTTCAAAAATAGCCCCTTTTCCGGAAGCTCATCTGCCATAACTGGAGCTCCTATAAGGAAGAGAGAAAGTATCATGATTAAACAGAAAAGTTTTTTCATGACTCACCTCCGAATATAAAAATCATTATCACAAATAGATACAGAAGGCAAGAGGTCCTTGAGATGATTAATATAAGGATATAGAATCTCTTTATATGGGCGATTTTTGAATATGATCGATGAAATTAAACAGATAAAAGATCTGCTTGAAAATGGTGGAAGGAGGATTACTATCTCGGGTTTGCGCGGTGGAGCAGCTTTTTTTATTGTCTCAGAACTTTTTAAAATTCTTAAAACTAAAAAGATAATCATAATTTGCACAGATAGGGAGAGGGTGGATTGGGAAGAGGGCCTCGGCTTATTTCTCCCCAATATATCAATCAACTCCCTACCAGGCTTCATTCCACCCACTGTAAGGAGAACCCCGTGCTCCATCTCCGTTAGCGTGAAGAGATCGGGAACGTTGTGGAGACTGATCAATGATCAAGAGGGTATTTTTATATTTACAACCTCCGGAATTATTCAAAAAGCCCTATCAAAGGAAAGGTTTATAGATCTTTCATGGGAAGTAAAGAAGATGGATGAGATTGATAGGGGGGAGCTTTTTAATAAGCTGCTCGAGATGGGGTATCAGATGAGGGAGTTGGTAGAGGAACGGGGCGAATTCTCTCTAAGGGGTGCAATAGTTGATATCTACCCCCCACTTGAAGACAAACCCCTTCGGATTGAATTTGATGGTGATACCATAGCTTCCATAAGATATTTTGATCCAATTACCCAGAGGTCTGTCTCCCCTATAGACTCATTTAGGCTTATTCCGATTAATGAATTTGATGAAGGTGGGCAGGATGGTGTTTTTTCATATCTGGACAGTCCATCAATCATCATTACGAGGGATTATGCTGAGGTTTTAAGGGAATGTGACGAGCATTTTGAAAGGATTGAAAAATTAAGATCAAATTCGACATCAGCAGCTCTGGTCCCGTGGTATTTGGAAAGGGATGAACTATATGCCTTGCTTGAAAAATCGCGGATGATACACCTCGAGAGGATAGAACTTTTGCCATCCATTGAGAGGGGCATTTTTTTAATCCCATTTAAAAGCACGAAGGAAATCATCTTTGCTGCATTGAGTCACGATGTGGAGAAAAGGCCCCTTGAGCCCCTCGTGGTAAGGCTCGGGGAAAAATCATTAAACTATAGCATTTATATTTTTACTTCAAGTGAACACCAGGCCGAGATTTTATTAAAACTTCTTGAAGGATATGAGCTTCCAGTAAAAAGGGTAACCTCATACTCATATAATGAGGGACCGGGGGTTTATCTACTTTCTTCAGGAACGATCCCCGAAGGATTTATAGATGAGGATAAAAAGAGGATTTTTCTGGGGGAGAGCGAAATCCTTGGTCAAAAGGAAAGGTGCAGGGCCATTACATCAGAAAGGGGTCTGCCATTCATCGAGAGCTTGAAGGATCTTAAGATCGGTGATCCTGTGGTTCATACCGAATATGGCATTGGGGTTTACAGGGGATTAAGAAAGCTATCAATAGAAGGGGTTTCAGGGGATTTCCTTTACATTGAATATGAAGGCGGGGACAGGCTTTATGTGCCTGTTAATAAGATGCACCTTGTTCAGCGCTATATAGGAACAGGCAAAGAGAAGCCGAAGATAAGCAAGCTTGGAACAGGACAGTGGCAACGGACAAAGAAGAGGGTTAAGAGCTCTCTTAAGGAGATGGCCTCAGAGCTATTGAGGATTCATGCAGAAAGGGAGGTTCTGAAAGGATTTTCCTTTCCATCTGCTGAACCGTATCAAACGGAATTCAACGCCCTATTTCCATATGAGGAGACACCTGATCAGATACGCACAGAGGAGGAGATCATGGATGACATGGGTAAGGAGAAGCCGATGGATAGGATAGTTGTGGGAGATGTGGGTTTCGGAAAGACAGAGGTTGCAATCAGGGCAGCATTCAGGGCTGTAATGGCGGGAAAACAGGTTGCGGTTCTTGTTCCAACAACAATACTTTGCCAGCAACATGAAAGGGTTTTCAGAGAAAGATTCAGAGGATGGCCTGTTCATATTGAGGCACTATCAAGGTTCAAGGATAGCGAAGAGCAGAAGAGGACATTGAAGGATTTAAGCGAGGGGAAGGTGGATATTATAATCGGAACGCACAGGCTCCTTCAAAGGGATGTTGTATTTAAGGATCTGGGCTTGCTGATCATAGATGAAGAGCATAAGTTCGGGGTTGCACATAAGGAATATCTGCGGAAGATAAAGAGCACAGTGGATACCCTTACCCTTACTGCTACACCAATACCGAGAACATTGCAGATGGCCCTTTCCGGTATCAAGGAGATGAGCAGGATTACAACGCCCCCTTACGATAGAAAATCTGTGAAGACTATCATTGCTCCCTTTGATAGAAAGCTTATAAGGGAGGCAATCATGCATGAACTGGAAAGGGGGGGTCAGGTATTTTTTGTTCACAATAGGGTAAGAAGTATGCACATTATGGAGAGATTTCTCAGGGCCCTTGTTCCTGAGGCATCCCTCGCAGTTGCGCATGGAGAAATGAGAAGCAGGGAGCTTGAAAGAACGATGTGGGATTTTGTAAGGGGGAAATATAACCTCCTCCTGTGCAGCACAATAATAGAGTCTGGTCTCGATATCGCAACAGCAAATACACTCATTGTGAACAGAGCAGATAAACTTGGCCTTGCGCAGCTATACCATCTGAGGGGGAGGGTTGGAAGATCCTCTGTGAAGGCGTTTGCATATTTTCTAATCCCGTCCGGTGGATATATAGGGCAGGAGGCAGCAAAGAGGCTGAATGCATTACAGGAACTTGAGGAGCTTGGATCAGGCTTCAGACTATCCCTTCTTGACCTTGAGATTCGCGGTGCTGGTAATCTCCTTGGGCCGGAACAGTCAGGACATATAGACGCAGTGGGGTTCGAACTGTATACAAAGATGCTGGAGGAGGTTGTAAGGGAGCTAAGGGGTGAGAGGTTGGAGGAGGAGATTGATCCGGAAATCGATCTCAAAATCCCTGCCTATATCCCCGAGAGTTACATTGCAGACGAGGGGGCAAGGTTTTCATTTTACAAGAGATTGCTGCTTTCATCGGAAGATGGCATTGAGAAGATAATGGAAGAGCTCAGAGATCGCTATGGACCTCCTTCACAGGAGGTGATAAATCTATTCAGTGTTATCAGGATAAGGAATCTCATGAGGAGGATCGGGATAAAAAAGATTACATACAATGGGCAGAGCCTCTGCATGGAGTTTGTGGAAGGATTGGTAGAGCCTGAAGGGGTCATAAATATGATAAGAAAGACCAGGGGCTCACGGATAACACCCGATGGGCGCTTCTTTGTCCTTAAAAGATTTGAAAGCCCGCAGGATCTTTTGAAGGAATCTATAAATATATTGAAGCACTTTCTGGAATATGTTAGGGTTATCACACCCGAAAAATAAAAAAGGAGAGTCAGTCATGACCAAAAAAATCCTTATTTTTTTTGCAGTTGCTCTTTTAGCTTCATGCAGTGGAAAGACGGTGGAGCAAGCCAAACAGGAGGAGAAGAAGCAGGGAGAGGAAAAGGTTATTAAGATGGAAAAGGATCTACTTGCCAGGATAGATGATAATGTGATTACTGAGGATGAATTTATAAAAGAATTTAAATCACTTCCTGTTCATATTCAGGCGATGTTAAACAGTAGTGAAGGTAAAAGAAAGCTCCTTGATAACCTTATAGCAAGGAGGGTTCTTGTAAGTGAGGCAAAGAGGCTGAAGCTGGATGAAGAAAAGGAGGTTCAGGAGACATTTGATCAGCTAAAGAACAACATCCTCATTGATACGCTCCTGAAGAGGGAGGTGGAGGATAAAGTGCAGGTAAAAGATAAGGATCTTTTAAACTATTATCGAGCCCATGAAAAGGAGTTTGTAAGACCGGAGATGGTCAGATTAAGGCAGATAGTGGTAAAAGGCGAGAAAGAGGCAAAGGAGATATTAGAGAGCCTGAGAAGAGGGGAGAAATTTGAGGAGCTTGCGAGAAAGCATTCTGTAGGACCTGGTAAGGAAAGCGGTGGCCTTATTGCGCCCATGAGAACTAGTGATATTCCTGCTGAGATATCGAAGGCTGTCGCTGAGTTGAAGAATCCTGGTGATATAAGTCCTGTTACAAAGATATCGCAGGGCTATTGCATATTAAAATTAGAGGAGAGGATACCCGGGCAAAAGATCGCACTCGAAAGTGTGAAGGATGAGCTGAGGGAGAGGCTTCTTCAGAAAGAGAGGATGGAAAGATTCAGGAAATATATTGAGGAATTAAAGGGAAAAAGAAATATTGTTATAAATGAAAAGTCACTGGAAAGTATATCTCTTCCATCTACACCCCTTCCTAAGGGAAGGGTCAATCCACATAATGAGTAGTTTTGGAAAAATAAAGGCCATATCCATTTTCCCCATTTTAATCCTCTGTTCCTGTGCCCTTCTAAAAGGCCCTGGAAAGATACTGGTGAAATCAAGGAGCTGGGTTATTACTGTCGATGAATTCAAGGATAGACTTGAAGCGGAGATTAGCCTGATAAGAGGGAAGGATACTGAATATCTAAAGGAAAGGAGGAGGGAAATACTTGAAGAATTAATAGAGGAGAAGATTCTGCTTGATGAGTCAGAGAAGCTCGGAATTACCGCTGAAGAGAAGGAGGTAGAGGAATTTATAAAACAGGTAAAGGAACAGTATGGTGAGGAATTTGAAAGGCACCACCCCCCTTCATCAGATCGATTTATGAAACTTCGGCAGTGGATTAGGAAGAGGACCATCATGAAAAAGACCATCGATGAATTAACAAAACAGATTGTTCCGACAGAAAATGAGATGGCCGAATATTATGAGAGGAATATAAATGAATTTATAAGACCCGAGAGGGTAAAATTATGGCAGATAGTTGTAATGGATAGGGATAAGGCACGGGGTATTTGGGAATTGTTGAAAAAGGGGGAGGATTTTTCAAATCTTGCAAGGCTTTATTCAGTTGGACCTGAAGGGAAGAAGGGAGGTTTTATGGGTTTTTTCAAGAGGGGTGAATTGCCAAAAGAACTGGATGAGGTGGCATTTAGAATGCCCCCGGGAAAGGTGAGCGATGTAATCAGAAGCCCTTATGGATTTCATATAATCTACGTTGAAAAAAGAGAAGCGAAGGGGGCTATTCCTTTTGGAGAGGCAAAAGATACAATAAGAAGAAGGCTTACCGATGAGAAAAGGGAGGTCTTTTTAACAAATTGGATAAGGGGTAAGAAGGATGAATTACAGATTAAGATTGTGGAGGAAGAATGGGAAAAGTTACTCGAGGATTCCTGACCGTTATATTTTGTTTGTTTCTGACTAAAACTTCTATCGCAATAATAATTGATGGTGTTGCTGCTGTTGTTGATGGTGAGGTAATTACCATTTCAGAAGTTAGGGAGGTGGTTAAGGAAAAAAACTTTTTGCATGATCCCAGCATAGAGTCAGAAATAGGTGCCCTTGAATATCTTATTGAAAAGAAGCTTATGGAGAAGGCGGCAAAGCTTACAGGCAACGAGGTTACTGATGCAGAGGTGGATATCGTTGTCAGGGATGTTTTGAAGAGAAACAGGATAACAGAGGACGAGCTGAGAAGGAGCCTTGATGCAGAAGGGGTGAGTTACAGGGCATACAGGGAGGCAATAAAAACACAGATCCTGAAAACAAAAATTATAGGGAGAGAGATAAGAGGGCAGGTTGTTGCCACAGAAGAGGAGCTCAAGAAATTTTATCAGGAAAACCTGGATATCTTTCGCGAGGAGGATGAATACAGGATCATGCAGATTGTAATAAGGAACCCGGAGGGTTCTGCTGAGAAACAGCGTTACTACGAATATGCCTTGAAGCTTCGGGAGAGGATACTGGGCGGGGAGGGGTTTGAGACGATTGCATCCATCTATTCATCGGATCCCTCATCACGATTTGGTGGGGATATAGGTTTTGTGAAAATCTCTGAGCTGAATCCTGTGATTGCAAGGGCAATTCTGAGTATGAAGGAGGGAGAGATAAGCAGTGTGATCCCCATCGGGGATGCCTATTATATAATAAAGCTCGTTGATAAAAAAAGGGGTAAAGTGCCGGAATTTGAAGATGTGAGGAAAAAGGTGGAGGAGGTATACATCGAAAGGGAAACAGAGACGAGATTCAGAAAATGGATAAAAAATCTAAGAGAAAAGGCAACTGTTCTTATAAAAATGTGAGGGGGCGACCACTTATAGCTATCACAATGGGTGATCCAACAGGGGTTGGTCCTGAGGTTATATGTAAGGCACTTGCAAAAGATACAATTCGAAAAAGGGGAAGGATATTTGTAATAGGGGACAGGAGGGTGATGGAGAAGATTGCATCGATCTTTTCCCCTCACCTGCGCATAAATCCAGTAAATAAGCCTGAAGATGTGTCAGATAGTTATGCTTCAATAGATGTGCTTTCCCTTACAGAATTTCCACCCGAGGAGATAATTTATGGAAGACCAACAGTGCAGATTGGAGCAGGGATGTTTTCCTACATAAGAAAGGCAGCCGAACTTGCTATGGAACGGAGGATCGATGCGATAGTTACAGCCCCTATAAACAAAAAGATAATAACTGAGGCAGCGATATTCACTGATGAAAGAAAAGGTGTATTTACAGGACATACAGAATTTTTTCTCAATTATTCCGGTTGCAGGGAAGTTGCCATGATGCTTGCTGGGAAAAGATTAAGGGTTGTTCCTGTTACAACACATATACCATTAAGAGAATTATGGAATGACCTGACAAAGGAGAGGATTCTCTCATGTATAAAACTCACCCATGAAGGGATGAAAATATTCTTTGGGAAGAAGAGCCCAAAGATAGCCGTTTCAGGGCTGAATCCGCACGGAGGTGAGGGGGGAATCTTTGGGGGTGAGGAAAAGGATATCATTATTCCTGCAATAGAAGAGGCAAGAGCTATGGGGGTAGATGTATCAGGTCCATATCCACCTGATACAGTATATCTCCAGGGAGCCAGGGGGGGATTTGATGTAATAATTGGGATGTACCACGATCAGGCACTTATTCCATTAAAGCTTCTTTACTTTTATGATGCTGTCAACATTACACTGGGCCTCCCATTTATCAGGACTTCTGTTGATCACGGAACCGCATACGATATTGCAGGAAAGGGTGTAGCAAGTGAGAGAAGCATGATCAATGCTATAAGGATTGCAGCTGATGCAGCAAGGAGGTTGAGGTATGTTAAAGGCAGGAACTGATGGATGGAGGGGAGTGATAAGCAGGGATCTTAATTTTGATACATTCAGGCTTATAGCAAAGGCATATGCCTGTTATCTGAGAAAAAAGGGGATCTCGGAGAGGGGTGTTGCGGTGGGATTTGACAGGAGATTTCTTTCCTCCCACTATGCAAGGGAGGCTTCCCTTATACTTTCAGCTGAAGGGGTGCCTGTCTGGCTTGGAAAGAGGTTTCTGCCGACACCGGGATTATCACTTTATGTGAAGAAAAAAGGCCTCTCCGGAGGACTGATGATAACAGCCAGTCATAATCCACCAGAATACAATGGAATAAAAATAAAGGAAGGCTTTGGTGGGCCTGCACTGCCTGCAACTATGAAGGAGGTAGAGGGGATAATAATGGAGCTGTTGAAGGGGGGTTATTCGGTCACCAATGAAAATATAGCTGAGAGAGAAATAATCGAATTTGAGCCTGAGGATTTTTACATAGATGAGATTCTCAAGCTGATAGATACAGGGGTGATGAAAGGGAATAAGATGAAAGTTATCCTGGATCCCATGCATGGATGCGGGGCATCATATTTCTTCAAAATTTTAAAGAGAATTGGCTGGAGGGCAAGGGAGATCAGGGGGGAGGAGAACCCTTCATTTGGGGGGATCTCTCCTGAGCCACTTGAAAAAAACCTCGCAGGATTAAGAGAAAAGGTTGTGAGAATGGGTTTCGATTTAGGTATTGCATTTGATGGTGATGGAGACAGGATTGCAGCAGTTGACAGCTCAGGTGCTTTCATCACACCACACTATATACTGGTACTCCTTCTCCGACATCTTATCGAGAATAAAGGGCTTAAGGGGATAGTTGTAAAGACATTTTCAACTACAGTCATGATGGAAATTATGGCGAGGCATTATGGATTAAAGATGGTTGAAACTCCTGTAGGGTTCAAATATATTTCCGAGCTAATGCTTCATGAGGATGTACTTATAGGGGGCGAGGAAAGTGGAGGAATCGGAATAAAGGGGTATATCCCGGAAAGGGATGGGCTTTTTTCCGCCATGCTTCTTCTCGAGACACTTTGCTACATGGGTAAAGGACTAAAGGAAGCAATAGGCGAGATAAAGCGCGATATAGGGGAATTTTTCTATGAAAGATGGGACATTCCATTTTACCCTCATGATCCTGACAAAGTTATGGAAAGGGTAAAAAGGGACGAAAGGGGTGTGCTTGCAGGAAAAAGGGTAAGGGAGAAGAGGGTCTTTGATGGGATAAAATATATCTTGGAGGATGATTCGTGGCTCCTTTTAAGGGTTTCTGGAACTGAGCCGGTTTTGAGAATATATGCGGAGGCAAGGGATAAGACCCTCACCCCTCAGCTCCTTTTTGAGGGAAGGGAAATAGCGGGGGTATAGATGGCCCTTGACAGGATCATCGTAAAGGGAGCACGTCAGCATAATTTAAAAGATATATATCTTGAGATTCCAAGGGATAAATTTGTTGTAATAACTGGGATCAGCGGATCAGGGAAGTCCTCCCTTGCCTTCGATACCATTTTTGCAGAGGGACAGAGGAGATATGTGGAGTCCCTTTCAACCTATGCAAGACAGTTCCTTGAGCAGATGGAGAAGCCTGATGTTGATGCAATAGAAGGTCTATCTCCCGCTATTGCAATAGATCAGAGAACAACGGGAAGGAATCCAAGATCAACTGTCGGCACCATTACGGAGATATATGACTATCTCAGACTTATTTTTTCAAAGATAGGGAAGGCATTCTGTTACAAATGCGGGAATAGTATTACAACACAGGGCATAGAGCAGATAGTGCAGAGGGTTCAGGAATTAAGCCTGGGAAGCAGGATCACCATCCTTTCACCCATTGTAAGGGGTAGAAAAGGTGAATATAAGAAGGAACTCCTTCAGCTGAGGAGGCAGGGTTTTGCTAAGGTAAAGATCGATGGCGAGATAAGGGATCTATCCGAAGATATTGTGCTTGAAAAGAGCAAACTCCACCATATTGATGTCATAGTTGATCGCATATTGGTAAAAGAAAGGGGTGGTGAAAGGCTAAGGAGTTCCATTGAGATTGCCCTTAAACTTTCAAAGGGGTTTGTCAGGATTGAGCAGGATTCAGGCGACGAGTGGTTCTTCAGTGAAACGCTTGCTTGTGCCCGGTGCGGAATAAGTTATCCTGAATTAACGCCAAGATTATTTTCCTTTAACTCCCCTTATGGTGCCTGTAAAACATGTGATGGGATGGGGTATGTGCTGGGATTTGACCCTGCACTGGTAGTTACTGATCCAGGAATATCATTGAAGATGGGCGCAATAGGTGGAGGTTTGCTGAGGAAGTTTCCCAATGACCTTTGGGAAGATCTGGGAAAACATTATGGATTTGATCCAGAGTTGCCCTTTGAGGAGCTTTCAGATGATATCAAGAGGGTGATCCTTTATGGATCGGGAGATGAAGAGGTAAGATTTCATTATGATGAAGGTGGAAGGAGGCATCGATTTAAAAAGAGCTTTGAGGGGATAATTCCATATCTGGAAAGGAAATACAGGGAGAGTTCCTCACAAGCAGTTAGAGAAGGGATGGAAAAATTTATGAGTGAGATTCCATGTCCTTCCTGCAGGGGTGCGAGATTAAGAAAGGAGAGCCTGTTTGTGAAAGTTGGGAATATGAACATTTATGAAATTTCCCGTCTCACTGTCAGGAAGGCACTTCAGTTTTTTGAATCCTTGAGACTTACGCCAAGGGAGGAACAGATTGCATCGCGTCCTTTGAAGGAGATAAAGGAGAGACTTTCCTTCCTTATGCAGGTTGGTCTGGATTATCTTACCCTTGATCGATCAGCTACATCGCTTTCAGGAGGAGAAGGACAGAGGATCAGGCTCGCTACACAGATCGGCTCTTCACTTATAGGGGTTTTATACATATTAGATGAACCTAGCATAGGACTCCATCAGAGGGACAATTTGAGGTTGATTGAAACATTGAAAAGATTAAGGGATGCAGGCAACAGTGTTATCATTGTTGAGCATGACAGGGATACTATAATGAATGCAGATTTTGTTATTGATATGGGACCAGGTGCGGGAACAGATGGCGGATATGTCGTCGCAACAGGAGCACCTTATGAGATAATGAAAAATCCTCACTCTATCACGGGCAAATACCTCTCGGGTCATCTGGAGATCCCTTTGCCAGGGAAAAGGAGGTCCGCATCTGGAAGATTTTTAACAGTAGTTGGGGCAAGGGGTAATAATCTGAAGGATATAACAGTAAGATTTCCGATCGGGCTCTTTATTTGCGTGACAGGCGTATCAGGATCAGGAAAGAGCACTTTAGTGGTAGATACCCTTTACAGGGCACTTGCACAGAGACTTTATAGGGCAAAGGAGAGACCGCTTGAGCATGATCGAATAGATGGAGTGGAATATATAGACAGGGTGATTGATATTAATCAGTCACCGATCGGAAGGACACCGAGATCCAATCCCGCCACATATACGGGTGTATTCAATCATATAAGGAATCTCTTTGCCAGACTTCCTGCTGCGAGGATGCGGGGTTTTACAGCAAGTCGCTTTTCCTTCAACGTTAAAGGTGGAAGATGTGAGGCATGTAACGGAGATGGTGTGATAAAAGTTGAGATGCATTTTCTACCTGATGTATTTGTTACATGCGAAGTATGCAAAGGGAAAAGGTATAACAGGGAGACCCTTGAGATAAGGTTCAGGGGAAGAAATATTGCTGAAGTCCTTGATATGACGGTTTCTGAGGCATTTGAGTTTCTAAAAAATATCCCCTCGATTAGGGTAAAACTTCAGACACTCTTGGATGTGGGGCTTGATTACATAAAGCTCGGTCAGTCAGCAACAACACTTTCAGGCGGTGAGGCACAGAGGGTGAAACTGGCAAAGGAGCTTTCCAAAAAGGCAACGGGAAAAACCCTTTACATCCTTGATGAACCCACTACGGGACTTCACTTTGACGATATAAAAAAATTGTTAGATGTATTGAACAGACTTGTTGATGGTGGGAATACTGTAATAGTTATTGAGCATAATGCAGATGTTATAAAAACTGCAGATTATATAATTGATCTTGGTCCTGAAGGGGGTGATGCTGGAGGATGGGTTGTTGCTGAGGGATCCCCGGAAGAGGTTGCTAAGGTTAAGAGCTCCTATACAGGAAGATTCTTGAGAAAGATCCTCCCCCCTTCCCTTTTTGGATGATGCTTTATTCATGAAAAGGGCCTGAGGGTCTAATTTTTATGACCATCAGGCCCTCGATGTTTAAATCCGCTAAAGTTTGAAAACAAGAACAAGGGAAATTACCCATGCGTATATAACGAGGGACTCAATAAGCGCCAGCCCTACAATCATGGGTATAAATATTTTGGGTTGTGCACCAGGGTTTCTCGCAATTCCCTCAAGACCAGCTGCTATAGCTTTCGCCTGACCAAATGCACCACCAAATGCAGCTATTGCAATACCAAATCCACTTGTAATTGCAATCCACATCTTTAGTGATACATCAGCTGCAGCCTCCTCTGCAGCAAATGCCAGGGAGCTAAGTATGAGGGTCAGAATAAATGCACTAATTGTGAATACGATTTTCCTTGGCATCAGTTTAACCTCCTTTCACAATTGAAGATGATTTTTATTAAAATCAATGATGTTCTGTTTCCTCCACTGCAAGTGCGATGTATATGGTTGAAAGCAAACAGAATATAAGGGTTTGAACAACACAGACGAAAAGCCCGAGCATCATTGCAAGAACAGGTATTATCAAAAATACCTTAAGCGCCTGCTCCAGTACCATATGGTCTGCAGTCATGTTTGCAAATAATCTCACAGTTAATGTTATAGGCCTTGCCAGATTGCTTATTAACTCCACCGGTAACATGATTACAGCGAGGGGCAGGAGAGGGCCGAGGAAGTGCTTTATATATCCAATTCCATTGGCCCTGAAACCATAGTAGTGATAAAAGATAAAAACAACCAGTGCGCATGCAAAATTTGTACTGAGATTTCCTGTTGGAGGCGTAAATCCGGGAACCAGTCCGAGGAGATTGGAAAAGAGGATATAAAATGCAAGGGAGCCTATAAGGGGAAGATACCTCTTTCCTTCATGACCTATTATGTCATTGAGGAGATTAAGCGTTGTCTCTACAATAAGCTCGAGGATATTCGTCAGGCTGAGCCCTTCATGAGGTATTATTGCATCCTCAACAGCCCTTAATCTCCTTGAAACCAGAAATGATGAGATGATGAGAAATATAGCAACAAGGATGGATCCTGCGGTGTGGGGTGGGAGTTCTTTTATACCGGGTATTATGGAAAACCAGGTAAGGGGTCCGTGTTCCATATCATTCACTCCTTACAAAGCTAATTAATCCTTCAAGAAGCACCCCGAGGAAAAGGGTGGATAGACCGAGCAGGAATGCCCATAGGTTTAAATATCCCCTAATGGAAAAATATATCATTCCACTAACAAAGGCAAACAGAATGAGTACTTTCAATACAAGCTGGAGTGCAGTATACAGTTTTTTCCCACCTTTGAACAGGAGTCTGGATACAATTCTCCTTAACCATAGAAGGTTTAAAATAACTATTAGTGACCCAGAAAGCGCACCGAGAAAAACGGGGAGGGAGTAAAATGTAAGTGATCCTCCTACAATGATAATGGAGACAACTATAACCCTCTTCTCAATAGTTATCAGCGATTGCCCTTCAGTCAACATCCTCTTCCTTTGATCTACTCTGAAGCTTTAAAAGGTATCTTATCAGTGTATTAAATCCTGCTATGAACCCGATTATTATTCCTGTAATAGTAAGCCATGGAAAAATGCCAAAATAATTATCAAGATAATAACCAATAATCAGCCCCACTGCAACGGATGCCCCCATCTCCAGTCCAACAGTGGCCATGATGAGGGCCATCTGCCAAAAGGGCTTTCTTTTATTTTTCATTATAGAAAATCAGGCGCGACCATTTTTTCTAACATACCACAGATGCTCCAGTCAAGGTTTTTCTAATGATTATGACTCATAAGCCTTTAAGCACCTGATCAGCATCCTTTATTGTATCCTCTATATCCTCAGCTGAATGGGCGATGGAGAGGAATGCAGCTTCAAACTGGGATGGTGCAAAATATTTGCCCTTTTTAAGCATCCCGTGGAAGAATGCCGAGTATCTTTTTCTATCGGATCTAAGTGCTGACCTATAGTCGGAGACTTTTTCAGAGGTAAAAAATATTGTGAACATCGATCCTATCCTGTTTATCGATGCCTCGATTCCATATTTTTTTAAAAGCCTGTTTAGATTCTCACATAGATAGGCTGTTTTTTCATCAAGATCCCTGTATGGATTTAGATCCTTGAGTATCTTTAATGTCTCGATCCCTGCCCTTGTTGCGAGGGGATTCCCTGAAAGCGTTCCCGCCTGATATACAGGTCCAGATGGTGAAACCATCTGCATGATCTCTCCCCGCCCCCCATAAGCACCAATGGGAAGACCTCCACCGAGGATTTTTCCCAGACAGGTAATATCAGGTTTGACCTTAAATAGTTGCTGTGCACCACCGAGCGAAAGTCTGAAGCCTGTTATCACCTCATCAAAAATAAGAAGACTTTCATATCTTTCGGTAATATTCCTTATATCCTCGAGAAAACCCTCCTCAGGAAGCACGACCCCCATATTTCCACACACAGGCTCAACTATAACGCAAGCAATATCTTTCCCGTATTCCTTGAAGAGATTACGAAGAAATTCACGATCATTAAAGGGAGCAATTAACGTATATTTTGTAAAATCCTCCGGAACACCAGGGCTGTCCGGCGTTCCAAAGGTAGTTGCACCAGAGCCTGCCTTCACAAGGAGATAATCAACATGTCCATGATAACACCCCTCAAACTTTACAATCTTATTCCTTTGCGTAAATGCCCTGGCCAGTCTTATTGCACTCATTGTTGCCTCAGTTCCAGATGACACGAGTCTAACCATCTCTATGGAGGGGATGAACTCCTTTATGAGTCTTGCAAGTTCAAGTTCCCACTCCGTCGGTGCACCATAGGATGTCCCATTCGCGGCTGCCTTTACTAAGACCTCTACAATCCTTGGATGAGAATGCCCCAGGATCATAGGACCCCAGGATAACACAAAATCAATATATGAGTTTCCATCAACATCATAGATACGGGGACCCTTTGCAGATGATATAAACAGAGGGGTTCCTCCCACAGCGCCGAATGCCCTGACCGGTGAATTTACACCACCAGGTATGTGATTCTTTGCCTCTTTGAAAAGCAAGGTTGATCTTTCATTCAATGCACTTCTCCTCCCTTTATTTTTTAGTGAAGTTTATGAAAAGTGATTAAAAAATAAAGAAATCCGCCCATTTTTTAAAAAGATAAAAAGTTAATAATTTTTGCTTGACAAGGTATTGCTTGTCCAATTAAGTTAAATATTTGGTTGTTTTAAATTATTGAAAATTCAAAATTCTCATGTATTCTATGGCAAATAATTTTTTTATTCAATATACACAGGTTTTTATCTTTTTTATCCTCGGTATCCTTTTTGTAGGGATCACACTCTTCATCTCGAGCCTTTTAAGACCCAGTTCACCAACGGCAGAGAAGCTTTCACCTTATGAATGTGGGGAGGTTCCCATAGGTTCTCCATGGATCCGCTTCAATATAAGATTTTATATAATCGCCCTGGTTTTTCTTATCTTTGATGTGGAGATCCTGCTTCTTTATCCATGGGCTGTGGCTTTTAAAAGGATCGGTACAATTGCATTCATAGAGATGCTGCTTTTTGTTCTGATCCTTATAGTCGGATTCATATATGTATGGCGTGAAGGGTATCTCGAATGGGTCAAGCCCAGGAGGGAGTGATGGAAAGGAGGAAAGGGATATTTTCCCTGCTGCCACAGGTCATTATTACAACCCTTGAGGATATACTTAGCTGGGCCAGACTTTCCTCGCCCTGGCCCATGAGCTTTGGTCTTGCATGCTGTGCCATAGAGATGATGGCGACAGTGGCCTCACGTTTTGATATAGACAGGTTTGGTGCAGGTGTTTACAGGGCGACACCAAGGCAGTCGGATCTTATGATTGTGGCGGGAACTGTCACGCATAAGATGGCATCGAGGGTAAAGCTTCTTTATGATCAGATGCCCGAGCCTAAATATGTTATAGCAATGGGTTCATGTGCGATCAATGGTGGGCCCTACTATAAACATGCATACTCTGTCCTGAAGGGTGTGGATATGATCATTCCCGTTGATGTTTATGTTCCTGGATGCCCACCAAGACCGGAGGCACTTTTAAATGGTCTTATAAAGTTACAGGAGAAGATAAGGGAAGAGAGGATACTTAAGGGGTAGGTATGGAATTTTCAAGGATAGTGGATCTTATCAGGGAGAAGATCCCTCAGGCAATTATCGAGGTAAACGAGAAGGCAATAGACCCATTTGTAAAGATAAGACCGGATCACCTTAATGCTGTGGCTCGATTGTTGAAGGGAGAGGAAGAGATCGGAATGGATATGCTTTTGTCAATAAGTGGCGTTGATTATCCGGAAAGCATAACCGTTGTATATCATATTTTCTCAATAAAAAACAACCATTCTCTTGTCCTGAAGGTGGATCTCCCGAGGGATAATCCCAAGGTGGATACGGTTGAGAATGTATGGAAGGCAGCAAACTGGCATGAGAGGGAAACCTATGACCTCTTCGGCGTTGTATTTGAGGGTCATCCAGACCTTCGAAGGATCCTGCTTCCTGATGACTGGGAAGGCCACCCCCTCAGGAAGGACTACAAATATCCACCCACTTATCATGGATTGACATTATAAAAAGAGGAATTTCTATTATGAAAGGGCGGGACTGGAAAGAGTATGATGAACTGAATGTGAATATGGGTCCCCAGCACCCCAGCACCCACGGTGTTCTCAGGCTCCTTTTAAAAACCGATGGAGAGATTGTAAAGGAGGCAATCCCACATATCGGTTACCTTCACAGAAGTATTGAGAAGATCGCGGAAAAGATAAGCTACACCCAGTTCATTCCCTATACGGATAGACTGGATTACCTTGCTGCAATGAACAATAACCTTGCCTATACCCTTACAGTGGAAAAACTGATGGGTATTGAGGTTCCTGAAAGGGCACAGTATATAAGGGTGATTATGGCTGAACTCAACAGGATTGCCAGCCATCTTGTGGCAATAGGTACCTTTGGACTGGACCTTGGTGTCGTCACACCCTTCTTTTATGCATTCCGTGAAAGGGAGTACATACTTGACCTATTTGAAATGTGCTGCGGTGCAAGGCTTACATATAACTATATGAGGATCGGGGGTGTTGCAAATGATCTTCCGCCCGGTTTTATGGATAGGCTCAAGGATTTTCTTGATTACTTCGTGCCAAGGGTGGAGGAGTATAATCAGCTAATGAGTTTCAATAAAATATTTATTGAGAGGACAGCCGGTATAGGGGTACTTCCTGCTGATGTTGCAAAAAATTATGGGGTAACGGGTCCAAATTTAAGAGGATCAGGAGTAAAGTGGGATCTGAGAAAGAATCTCCCCTACTGCATATATCCAAGGTTTGAGTTTAATATTCCCGTTGGTACAGGTATGGTGGGAAAGGTCGGTGACAGCTGGGATAGATACTGGGTGAGGGTTCAAGAGATGCTTGAAAGCGTAAAGATAATAAGGCAGGCGATGGAACAGATCCCAGGGGGTGATATAAGGGCAAAGCTTCCAAGGCTTATCAAGCCCCCCGTTGGGGAGGTATTTTTCAGGGCTGAAAATCCCAGAGGTGAGCTTGGTTTTTATATCATCAGTGATGGATCCCCAAGCCCTTACAGATTAAAGATAAGAGCACCATCTTTTTGCAATCTTAGTGTATTTGAAGAGATAAGCAGAGACTGGATGATTGCTGATCTTGTGGCAATACTTGGAAGCCTTGATATAGTACTCGGGGAGATAGATAGGTAGTTCAAAGATGCAGGCAATATTTGAAATTTTGAAAAGCATTTATCCTTTAAGACATCTTTCGGAAATTCTCCTTCTGTTACTTTCAATGGTAATCTTTAGTGCAATTATTTTAGGCATTATTGCAATCCTTGTTATGTTTTTTGTCTGGTGGGAAAGAAAGGTTGCAGGTCATATACAATCGCGGCTCGGACCCATGAGGGTTGGAGGATGGCACGGATGGGCACAATCTATTGCTGATGGGATAAAGCTGCTGCTCAAAGAGGATATAATCCCGGCAAATGCAGACAGGATGCTTTTCAAGATGGCACCGTATATTGTTTTCGCAAGCTCCTTTGCTGCCTTTGCAACAATTCCCATGACAAGGAGCCTTATAGGTGCAGATCTCAATATAGGCATATTTTATATCCTCGCCATAACATCACTCATTGTGATTGGAATACTCATGGCTGGATGGTCATCAAGCAATAAATGGTCTCTTTACGGAGCAATGAGGTCAGCAGCTCAGATCGTAAGCTATGAGGTTCCCATCGGTCTTTCCATACTTGTTCCGGTGATGGCAGCAGGAAGCCTCAGCATAAAAGATATCGCTGAGGCCCAGTCAGGCGGGATATTCAGCTGGTATATCTTTAGAAGCCCATTCCTGTTTATCTCATTTTTTACTTACTATATCGCAGCAATTGCTGAGGTAAACAGGACACCATTTGACCTTCCTGAGGCGGAATCAGAACTTGTTGCGGGCTTCCATACAGAATACAGCGGTATGAGGTTTGCCATGTTTTTCCTTGCTGAGTATGCGAATATGTTCCTCGTTGGCTCTATTGCAACGCTTCTCTTTCTCGGAGGGTGGAATGGTATTCTTCCAAGGCCCATGCTTCCCGAATTTGTGAATTTCATTCTTAAGTCCCTTTTTCTCGTTTTTGTAATGATATGGCTCCGATGGACACTTCCAAGGCTTCGCGTTGATCAACTCATGTATGTATGCTGGAAGGTGCTTGTTCCGATAAGTTTCTTCTGTCTGATAGGGCATGGGGTATGGATGGTGTTCATGGGTGAGGCATAATGGAGGATATATGAAATATCTCAGGGATATATTTGAAGGGATATGGACCGCAATTGTAGGGCTTGGTATCACTATGAAATACCTATTCACCCCTTCTGTCACTGTTCAGTATCCTGACGAAAGGATTGCTGTTTCACCAAACTTCAGAGGAAGATTTCATCTAAAACTCGATAAGTGCACTGGCTGTCAGGCCTGTGCAAGGGCATGTCCTGTTGATTGCATCCTTATAGAGACAAAGAGGGGTGAGGATAAGAAGTTGAAGATACTGAAATTTGATATTGATGTAACAAAGTGCATGTTCTGCGGGCTCTGTGTTGAGGCATGTCCAGTAGCTTCACTGGAGATGGGGCAGGAGTATGAGCTTTCATGCTATTCAAGGAAGGATATGATCTACAGTCTTGATAAAGAATATCTGGAAAAGGAAAGTGAAAAGGTAGCTACGAAGGGAGAATTACCTCCATCGGGAGAGGTTACATGAAAATTGATCTGTATTCATTCCTATTCTATTTTTTTGCTGTTTTTACTGCTGGATCAGCAGCCATTGTTGTACTGAGCAGGCATATACTTCATGCTGCATTCGCGCTGCTTTTTACATTTTTTGGAGTTGCATGCATATATATACTGCTTAATGCGGATTTTATCGCTGCTGCCCAGGTTCTTATATATGTCGGAGGTGTTCTCATACTTATACTATTTGGTGTAATGCTTACACAGAGAATAGGTGATGTTAAGTTTATAGCAATCCCCATGCAGCTCTATGGTGCAGCTGTAATTTGTACCCTGATATTTTCTCTCATTATCTATGTTATTTACAATCAACCATGGGTGATAAGGACTCAGAAGGAGATAACATCAACAACAGAGAGGATAGGGATTATGTTACTGAATGACTATCTCCTTCCTTTTGAAGTAGCTTCACTTTTGCTTATTGTAGCACTTGTTGGTGCTGCGATTATAGCAGAGAGGGCAAAAAAGAGATGGTAGGTCTTGCACATTTTCTCATACTGAGTGCGATACTTTTCTGTCTTGGACTTTTCGGTGTGCTGACGAGGAGAAATGCGGTTGCATTTCTCATGGGAATAGAACTGATGCTGAACTCTGCAGGTATAAATTTTATAGCATTCAGCAGATTCTGTTCCCATGACATTCATGGCCATGTTTTTGCTGCGTTTATAATCGTTCTCGCCGCGGCGGAGGCAGCAATAGCACTTGCGATAATTCTGGCAATATATCACAACCTGAGAACTATTGAGGTTGATAAGATTGATGTGCTTAAGGGTTAGGAGGGGGCGTTGATGGTAAATTTGACAATACCGATTCTGATACTTCCGCTTCTTGCCTTTACAATACAGATTTTTTTTGGAAAAAGGATTCCCAGGCAGGGGGACTGGATAAGTAATTCAGCCATATTCATGTCACTGTTCTTATCAATATATATCTTCTATGGAATGTGGAGCAAACACGATCCCCTGTATAAAGAGTCGATCGTTTTTGACTGGATTGTCATGGGCGGATTTCGCATTAGACCAGGTATAATTCTCGACAATCTCACAGCTGTTATGCTTATAGTCGTCTGTGTAGTAAGCAGCCTTGTTCACCTGTATTCCATAGGATATATGCACGGTGATAAGAGGTATTCGAGATTCTTTGCATTCCTTTCACTTTTTTCATTCTCCATGCTTGGCCTTGTGCTCTCGGACAACCTTTTCTGCCTTTACATATTCTGGGAGCTTGTAGGCTTGTCATCATATCTCCTCATAGGATTCTGGTTTGAAAGGCCAGCAGCAGCCGATGCATGCAAGAAGGCATTTATAACAACTCGCATCGGCGATATAGGGATGTTCATGGGCATAATGCTCATCTTCTCAAAGACGGGGCTTTTGAGATATGAGGAGGTATTTGAGGCAGTAAAAAGCGGTGAGCTCTCAGGATTCTATCTTACCCTTGCAGGAGTGCTCCTTTTCATGGGTGCCGTCGGTAAATCCGCCCAGATGCCCCTTCATGTATGGCTCCCTGATGCCATGGAAGGTCCGACCCCTGTAAGTGCCCTCATACATGCTGCAACAATGGTCGCTGCGGGTGTTTACATGGTGGGAAGGTTGTATCCTCTCTTCACACCCCACTCTCTCATCACGATTGCATACATAGGTGGAATTACTGCTTTTGTTGCGGCAACAATCGGAATCGTTCAGAATGATATAAAGCGGGTCCTTGCCTACTCTACAATCAGTCAGCTCGGCTATATGATGCTTGCACTCGGTGTGGGTGGTTGGCTGGCAGGACTCTTTCACCTCACAACACACGCTTTCTTTAAAGCCCTTCTCTTCCTTGGTTCAGGAAGCGTAATACATGCTGTGCACACGAATGATATACAGGAGATGGGTGGCTTGAGAAAGAAGATGCCTGTTACATTCTACACATTCCTCGCAGGAACAATGGCAATCTCAGGTGTTCCATTCTTTTCCGGCTATTACAGCAAAGATGCAATTATTGCCTCGGTTATCACATTTGTTCAGGAAAATCCTTCACATCTTCCACTTGCCATCCTCGGTGTGGGTGCAGCAGGGATTACAGCATTCTATATGTTTCGGCTTGTTTATGTAACCTTTACAGGTGAACCGAGGAATCATGAAAGGTATCACCATGCCCATGAGAGTCCATCCGTGATGACTGTACCACTTGTCTTACTTGCCATTCTTTCTGTGATCTCAGGATGGGGTGGCTGGTTTGAATCCTTTATGGGATCTCCAGAAGGTGTCCATCATGTTTCATCGCATAATAATCATGAATCTGCACATAATCTCGCTGTTATCCTTTCTGTAACCATATCGGCAATAGGCATTGTGCTTTCTACACTCACCTACCGCACACGACATATAAAGGCAGAGGATATGGCAGAAAGATTCCATTCCTTATACAGGCTTCTTTATAACAAATACTATTTTGATGAGATATATTATGCGTTGATAATAAAGCCTGTTCTATGGATAACGAGACTCTTAAGATCCATCGATCTTGTTATTATCGATGGAATCGTCGATGGAAGTGCAAGGCTCACTGTGATTGTATCACGAATTGAAAGATGGATCGATGACAATATTGTTGATGGGGCTGTTAATGCAACCGCTGACTCGATAATAAATATGGGAAGAGTACCTAACAGGATGCAAACAGGAATACTGCAAAACTATCTTCTTGCAGCATTCGCAGGTGTCTTAATAATACTTCTCTGGAGGATCATTTAAGGGAGGAGGGTATGGATATAATTCAGGGTCATGCTCTTACGCTTATAACTTTTCTGCCTTTAATAGGCGCTGGCGTGATACTTCTTTTGCCAGGGAAGAAGGAAGAGCTGATAAAATATACAGCAGCCTTCTTCTCCGCTTTATCGCTCCTCATCGGAATTTATATATACTGGAAATTTGATAGAAATACACCGAATATACAGTTTGTTGAGCATTATCCATGGATCAGATACTTCAATATTTACTACTACATGGGGATCGATGGGATAAGTGCACCAATGGTTGTTCTTACATCGCTTCTCAGTTTTCTCTCTGTTGTTGCTTCATGGGGGATAGATAGAGGAGTTAAAGGATACTTCTCCCTTTTTCTTATACTTGAGACAGGAATGCTTGGTGTTTTCTGTGCGCTCGATTTCTTTCTCTTCTATGTATTCTGGGAGGTTGTGCTTTTCCCCATGTATTTTCTTATAGGTATATGGGGGGGTCCTAAAAGAGAGTATGCCGCTATCAAGTTTTTCCTGTATACACTGTTTGGAAGCGTTCTTATGCTCCTTGCAATGCTTGCACTCTATTACTGGAGCGAGCCTCATACCTTTGATTTACTTAAACTTACAAAAATGAGATTTACTCGCACATTTCAGATCATCATCTTTCTTGCCCTTTTCATAGGGTTTGCAATAAAGGTTCCGATTGTTCCATTCCACACATGGCTTCCCGATGCCCATGTGGAGGCTCCAACTGCTATAAGTGTTATCCTTGCAGGTATCCTTCTTAAGATGGGGACATATGGCCTTTACAGGATAAGCTACCCAATACTCCCGGAAGCAACAGTATGGTTCTCATATCCTCTGGCAATACTCGGAGCAATCAACATCATCTGGGGTGCCCTCTGTGCAATGGCTCAACAGGATATGAAAAAGCTTGTTGCTTACTCAAGCATAAGCCATATGGGTGTTGTGCTTCTTGGAATGGCCTCCCTTACGCCGGCAGGCATGAATGGTGGGCTTTTCCAGATGTTTAATCATGGAACAGTAACGGCAATGCTCTTTTTACTTACAGGCGTTATCTACGATAGAGCACACCACAGGGATATAGATCGATTTGGGGGTCTGGCTGTACAGATGCCCATATATGCAGGAATAACAAGCCTTGCCTTTTTTGCAGGGCTGGGACTGCCTGGCCTTAATTCTTTTATAAGTGAAGCATTATGCTTCCTTGGGGCATTCAATGTATACAGATGGACAACGGCAATAGCAACATCAGGAATAGTATTCACAGCCGGCTATTTCCTCTGGACCTATCAGAGGATGTTCCTCGGACCACTTAACACAAAATACAGTGATCTTCCAGAGATAAACGGGAGAGAGCTCTTTACGCTTATTCCTCTCGGTGCAATAGTCGTTTTCCTGGGAATTTATCCGTCTCCGGTTCTGAATATGATGACCATTACAATGTACAATCTGATTGTTATGGTAAAGCCATGAGCGACTAACTTTTCATGAAGGGGTTCTGTTAATATGGAAAATATTCCGAGTATTAAGTTTTTTTATCCGGAAATTATAATCACATCATTGATACTGTTAATCCTGCTTCTTGTCTCCTATTCAAGGAAGACGGATGGATGGGCTCATTACATTTCACTTGCGGGACTGATTTTATCTTTCATTGCAGTTCTTTATGAGGTGGAGGCTCAAGAAACAGGCATATTCATGAATCTCCTTGCCCTGGATAAGTTTTCCATATATTTCAAGTCATTTTTCATCCTGGTTACCGGGTTAACCATTCTGATATCAATGGGTTCACTTGAAGTTGAAAGACTGAGGAAGTCAGAATATTATGCCATTATTCTTACAGTTTGTCTGGGAATGATGCTTCTGTCATCCTCAACGGATCTGCTTATAATATATCTCACCATGGAGATGATAAGCCTCAGCTCCTATGTGCTTGTTGGTTTTTTAAGGGAAGAGGCCAGATCAACAGAGGCAGCCCTCAAATATGTGCTTTTCGGAGCTGCCTGCTCAGGATGCATGTTATATGGTATGTCGCTATTTTATGGTGTGAGCGGATCGACAAACCTCTATGAGATAAAAAGGGCCTTGGTCACCGGAAGTGTATCACCGCTGTTTCTCCTCCTTGCAATAGTTCTCCTCCTTGGCGGATTTTTCTTTAAGATATCAGCAGTTCCATTTCATATGTGGGTTCCTGATGTATATCATGGTGCACCAACCCCTATTACTGCCTTTCTATCAGTTGGTCCAAAGGCTGCTGGATTCTCCATTCTTATAAGATTTTTCTATCTTGTAATGGTTGAAGGCTCACAGGATGTGGGCTGGAGTGTTTTAAAGGGCTTTGATTGGACTATGTTAATAGGTGTTGTTTCTGCCTTTACCATGACTATCGGCAATCTTGCTGCTATCGGACAGTCAAATACAAAGAGACTTCTTGCATACTCATCCATTGCCCATGCAGGATATATGTTGATGGGATTTGTTGTTCTCAATCCCTTTGGTCTTAAGGCAATACTTTTTTATCTGATTGTATACCTTTTTATGAATCTTGGGGCCTTTCTGTTTGTAATAGCCGTTGCAAATACAACGGGTGAGGAGGAGATAGAGAGTTACAGGGGTCTTGCATGGAAGGCACCACTTCCTGCAGTTGCAATGACAGTATTCCTCTTTTCACTTACAGGTATTCCACCCTTCTCCGGATTTGTCGGAAAGGTCCTCCTGTTTGCTGCTGTAATAAGGGAACAATGGTATATACTTGCTATTGTCGGTATCCTTAACAGTGTTATATCGCTTTACTATTATGCAAGAATAATAAGGGTCATGTTCCTTGAAAGGCCTGTGGATGAAACACCCCTTGAGATCACATCATTTAACAAGTGGGTACTTGGGGCATTTGTTATTCCAAATATCATCTTAGGGATTTACTGGGGTCCACTTATGAATCTTGTAGAGGAGTCTTTCAGATTTATAGGGTCTTAATATGTATGAGTTTTATCCCATCCTTTTGATGCTTCTTGTCTCCTCGCTGATTGCGGGAGGCTTCGTTCTTCTTGCGGAACTTCTTGGACCTAAGAAACCTACTGCAATTAAGGCAGAGCCCTTTGAAAGTGGAATGATTCCTATCTCATCTCCGAGAAAAAGATTCTCCGTGAAGTTCTATCTCGTGGCAATACTGTTTATAATATTTGATATAGAGGCTGTTTTTCTTTACCCATGGGCTATTTTGATGAGGGAGCTTGGTTTACTGGGTTTCCTTGAAATGGTTATATTTATACTTATCCTGTTAGGCGGCCTCTTTTATGCGTGGAAGAAGGGAGGGCTTGAATGGGATTAGAAAATCTTCTGAGGGGGAGTGTAATACTGGCAAAATTGGATGAGGTTGTAAACTGGGGAAGAAAATGGTCTCTCTATCCATATGCATTTGCAACTGCTTGCTGTGCGATGGAATTTATGGCACTCATGGGCTCACACTACGATCTTTCCCGATTCGGAGCAGAAGCAGTGAGATGGTCGCCAAGACAGGCAGACCTTCTTATGGTGATTGGCACAATTTCACATAAACAGGCACCCATCCTTAAAAGGGTTTACGAACAGATGTGTGAGCCAAAATGGGTTATAGCTTTTGGTGCATGTGCATGTTCAGGTGGCTTTTACGACAATTATGCAACTGTCATGGGTATCGATACCATAATCCCTGTTGATGTTTATGTCCCTGGCTGTCCACCAAGACCGGAGTATGTTATAGATGCTGTGATGAAATTGCAGGCTAAGATAACAGGGAAAAGGGATAAAAAGTAACAGAGGAAAGATTTGAACGAAAAGGAATTTCCTGTAGTTAAATTAAAGGAAAAGTTTACCGATGAAATAATAGGTGAGGACTACTTTCGTGGGGACACCACAGTTATTGTTAAAAAGGAGAGGATTAAGGAGATACTCTCCTTTCTCAAAAACGATGAGCAGCTTAGATTCAACTTTCTCATGGACCTCACATGTGTTGATTATCTTGGAAAGAAAAGCGAGCGGTTCGAGGTGGTTTATCATCTCTACTCGCTTGGTAACAACTGGAGAATCCGTATAAAGGTTCCTGTAAGCGAGGAGGATCCAACAGTTGACTCTGTAACAGATATCTGGATCGGTGCAAACTGGTTCGAAAGGGAAGTCTACGATATGTTCGGTATCTTCTTCAAGGGGCATCCCGATTTAAGAAGGATACTGCTTTACCCGGAGTTCGAGGGGCACCCCTTAAGGAAAGATTATCCTGTAAAGAAAAGGCAACCCCTCGTAGGTCCTTCTGACTGGAAGGAGTGATCAATGAACGGAAGTGGAAACGATAAGGAAAGAATGTATCTTAATATGGGACCATCACATCCTGCAATGCACGGGACTGTGAGGATCCTTGTGGAACTGGAAGGTGAGAAGATTGTAAATTCCGATGTGGAGATTGGATACTTGCACAGGGGTTTCGAAAAGATGGCTGAAAACTCTACCTACAATCAGGTAGTTCCATATACGGACCGATTAAATTATGTTTCCCCCCTTATTAATAACGTTGGTTACGTAATGGCTGTTGAGAAACTTCTCGGGATAGAAGTTCCTGAGAGATGCAAATATATAAGAACAATAATGAGCGAGATCTCACGAATTACCGATCATCTCACATGCATAGCTGCTGCTGCAGCTGAGTTAGGTGCACTTACTGTTTTCTTCTATTTTATGAAGGCAAGGGAATACCTCTGGGAACTTATAGAGGCAACAACAGGTGCAAGGCTTACAACATCATATACCAGGATTGGTGGTGTTGTAAGAGATCTTCCGGAAAATTTCATGGATGGAGTAAAAAAGGCATTTGAAAAGGTGAGGGAAGCGATATACGAGGTAGACAGACTTCTTACGAGAAACAGGATATTTCTGGACAGGACAAAAGGTGTAGGTGTTATAAAGGCCGAGGAGGCCATAGAGTATGGATTTACTGGACCATGCCTGAGGGCAACTGGTGTTAACTATGATGTGAGAAAGGCACAGCCTTATCTCATATACAAGGAGGTGGATTTTGATATTCCACTTGGAACAAATGGTGACACCTTTGACAGATATATCGTAAGGTTGGAAGAGATGCATCAGAGTATGAGGATTGTGGAACAGGCGCTGGAGAAGATCCCATCGGGCCCCATTGCAGTTGATTCTCCTGATATATTCCTTCCACCAAAGGATAAGGTTTACACAAATATAGAGGCCCTTATGAGTCACTTCAAACTTATCATGGAAGGCGTAAAGGTTCCTCCTGGTGAGGTTTATTTTGCAGTGGAAGGTGCAAATGGTGAGCTTGGTTTTTACATTGTAAGTGATGGGAGCGGTAAACCTTACAGGGTCAGGGTAAGACCACCCTGTTTTGCCATAATGCAGGCATTCTCACGACTGATAAAGGGCCATATGGTGGCTGATGTTATACCAGTATTCGGATCCATTAATATGATAGGCGGAGAGATTGATAGGTAGGAGGAGATAATGAAGATTTCTTTCAGAAACGATGTTCTTAAAGAGGCTCAGAGGATTATTTCACTATACCCAAGGAAGGAGTCCTCCCTCCTTCCGCTTCTTCATATAGCGCAGCGTGAATTCGGTTACATAAGCGATGAGGTAGAGGCTTATATTGCCGAACTGTTACAGATTCCACCTATTCATGTGAGGGAGGTTGTGAGCTTCTATACAATGTTTAGAAAAAGGCCTCTGGGCAAGTATCATATACAGGTCTGTAGAAACATATCCTGTTCACTTTTAGGAAGTGATGGACTTATTGATTATCTTAAAAAACAGTTAGGAATCGATGAAGGGGAAACAACATCTGATGGCCTTTTTACGCTATCTACTGTGGAGTGTCTTGGATCATGTGGAACAGCACCAGTTATTCAGATAAATGATGTTTATTATGAAAACATGAGCAGGGAGAAACTGGAGAGGCTGCTTGAAGAGTTAAGAAGGGGAGGTTGATACTGGATGGAGCTTTTACTCACAAAAAGGTTCTCAATCCCAGATGCCTTCAGGATAGAGGTCTACAGGGAAACAGGTGGTTATCGGTCCTTACAGAAAGCCCTCCAGATGAGACCTGAGGAGGTCATTGAAGAGGTGAAAAAGGCAAACCTGAGGGGAAGGGGAGGAGCTGGATTTCCTGCAGGGGTTAAATGGAGCTTTCTTCCAAAGGAAAAGAAGATGCCTGTTTATCTGTGTGTTAATGCAGATGAAGGGGAACCAGGGACATTTAAGGATAGATACATTATGCTTAAAGATCCGCATCTTCTGATAGAGGGTATTGTTATATCATCATATGCCATAGGGGCAAGCAAGGCTTTTATATATGTTAGAGGTGAATTTTTAGACTGTATAGATACCCTTGAGAGGGCAGTGAAGGAGGCACACAGGGAAGGGATTATTGGTGAAAAGGTTATGGGGAGCAGCTTCTCCCTAGATATCGCTATCCACAGAGGTGCAGGTGCATATATCTGCGGGGAGGAAACAGCGCTTATTGAGTCACTTGAGGGAAAGAAGGGCAGGCCAAGGCTTAAACCACCATTCCCTGCACAGAAGGGGCTGTATCAATGTCCCACGATTGTTAACAATGTGGAGACCATCGCCTGCGTTCCTTATATAGTGGAAAGGGGAGGAGAGTGGTTCGCAAACCTTGGAACGGAAAAGAATGGAGGAACAAAGCTTTATGCTGTAAGTGGACATGTAAAAAGACCCGGAGTTTATGAGCTTCCAATGGGAACAGCCCTCAGGGAGATCATATATGAACATGCAGGGGGAATAATAGATGACCTTAGACTTAAAGCGGTCATACCCGGTGGTTCTTCATCTCCCGTCCTTACACCTGATGAAATCGATGTAAAGATGGATTTTGACTCCCTTGCAAGGATTGGTTCCATGCTGGGCTCCGGCGCTGTTATTGTTATAAGTGAAAAAGCCTGTATGGTAAAAACCTTGTATGTACTTGCGAGATTCTATGCCCATGAATCCTGCGGTCAATGCACACCTTGCAGGAATGGGACGTCATGGATGGAGAAGATAATCAAAAGGGTGGAGGATGGAAAAGGAAGGAAGGAGGATATCGATCTGCTTCTTGATATCTGTGACAACATAAAAGGAAAAACCGTATGCCCTCTTGGTGATGCAGCTGTTATGCCTGTTGAAAGCTTCATTAAAAAATTCAGGGAGGAATTTGAGGCACATATAGCTTTTAAGGGATGCACTGTTTCCTATGAAAGGGAAGGGGTTTTGAATGTATAAAATCACCATAGATGGAAAGGAACTACAGGCTGAGCCCGGTTCAACAATCCTGCAGGTTGCAATCAAGGCGGGAATAGACATACCACATTTCTGCTGGCATCCTGCGCTCAGTATAAGTGGCAACTGCAGGATGTGTGTTGTTGAAGTGGAAAAGATGCCAAAACTGCAGACTGCATGTAGTACGCTTGTTTCCGATGGTATGGTTGTGTATACAAACACAGATAAGGTTGTTAAAGCAAGAAGGGGTGTTCTTGAATTTATGCTTATAAATCATCCCCTTGATTGTCCTGTTTGTGATCAGGCAGGTGAATGCAAACTTCAGGACTACTATCTCATTTATGGGAAATACGAGAGTAGATTCAGAGAAGAGAAGTTAAAGAAAAGGAAGGTTGTGGATCTTGGTGCAAACGTTATTCTTGATACTGAAAGATGCATATTATGCACAAGATGTGTTAGATTCTTTAATGAGATAACAAAAACAAATGAACTGGGTATCTTTAATCGAGGTGATCATTCAGAAATAGATACATATCCCGGAAAGAAGCTGGAGAGCATATACTCGGGCAATATTGTTGATATATGCCCTGTTGGTGCACTTACAAGCAAGGATTTTCGATTCAAATGCAGGGTGTGGTTCCTTGAAAGGACGCCATCAATATGCACCCTATGCAGCAGGGGTTGTAACATTGAAATTCACCACAGACAGGGCAGGATATATAGGATTAAACCGAGAGTAAATATGCATGTAAATCAATTCTGGATATGTGATGAGGGGAGATATGGATACAAATTTGTGAATGCGGAAAACAGGATTCTCAAGCCGGTTGTAAAAGGATCTTCTGGATTGGTTCCTGTTGAATGGGAGGTTGGAGTTATAGATGTGTTCATGAATCTCAGTGCTATCATCTCTAAATACGGGTCTGGTTCAATAGCAGTTGTTGCATCTCCATATCTTACAAATGAGGATGCATACGTGCTTATGAAATTTGCAAGGGAGGTAATAAATACGGAAAATTTTGGCTATCTTCCTGCAAGGAGAGGATCCTATGATGATTTTCTGTTAAGAGCCGAGAAGGCACCTAATGAAAGGGGTCTTCTGAATATGGGCTGGAAAACATGGGGTGACGGGGCAGAGCTGCTGCGCGAGAAGATCAACAACCGTACGATCAGGGCATTGTATGTGACAGGAGGTGAGGGATTCCTATCGCAAGTGAAGGATGTATCGGATCTTCTTTCCATACTGGACTATAAAGTATTCCATATGAGTAACAGGGAAGGAGAGGTTGATTCGATCAATGGGATACTTCCATCTGCAACATTTGCAGAGAAAGATGGGACATTTACAAATTTTGAGGGAAGGGTCCAGAGGATAAACAGAGCATTCGGGCCAGTTGGTGAAAGCCTTCCAGACTGGAAGATTATAAAAAGGATTTCGATGATGTTTGGTAAGCTTTTCCCTTACGAGAAGGCTGAAGATATTTTCAAGGAGATTTCAGAAAAGGTAACGTCATATAAAGGGATCGATTACTTAGCAATTGGTGATGAAGGGGTTCTAACCGATGGCATTTGATATTATCGTTTCACTGATAAAAATTGGTATAGTGCTTTCAATGCTCCTTAGTCTTGCTGCAGTTTTATCATGGGCTGAGAGGAAACAGAGTGCAGTACTTCAGGACAGGATCGGGCCAAACAGGGCAAGCATACTGGGATTAAGGTTATTCGGTCTTTTTCATCCTGTTGCTGATGCAATAAAGATGTTTTTTAAGGAAGATTTCATTCCGGCACGGGGCAACAGATTTCTCCATACAATTGCACCATTCATTGCTATGATGCCTGCCCTTCTGACATTTGCAGTTATACCATTTGGAGATGTTCTTGAGATTGGTGGTAGAAGGATAACCCTCCAGATTGCGGATCCAAATATAGGGATACTTTTTGTATTTTCAATCGCATCACTGATTGTTTATGGAGTAATATTGGCTGGCTACTCATCCTATAACAACTATGCAATGCTTGGTGCGATGAGGGCATGCGCGCAGATGATCTCATATGAGGTAACGCTCGGGCTTTCTATAATAGGCGTGCTTATAGTTTTTAATTCTGTGAGGCTTGGCGAGATTGTGAGAATGCAGGGCGGGCTCATCTGGGGTATTATTCCCGGATGGGGGATCATATATCAGCCCTTTGCATTCATACTATTTTTAACCGCTGCGATTGCAGAGACAAAGAGGGTTCCATTTGATCTTCCCGAGGGGGAGTCGGAAATACAGGTGGGATATTTTATAGAATACAGTGGTATGAAATGGGGCATGTTTTTCCTTGCTGAATTTGTGGAGATTATTGTTGTCTCTGCACTGATAACAACATTATTTTTTGGAGGATGGCAGGTTCCATATCTATTAAAGGATGGATTTCACATTCCCGGTGGGATCTATATCCCCGTAAATCATTATATCGTTTCCATCCTCCAGGTTTTAAGTTTTGGATTTAAGGTGATATTCTTTTGCTGGCTTCAGCTTATGATAAGATGGACACTTCCGAGATTCAGATTTGATCAGCTTATGGCGCTCTGCTGGAAGGGTTTGCTCCCTCTTTCACTTTTAAATATATTTGTAACGGCTGCTGTTATCCTGGTTAGAGGATGACATGCGAAGGGAGCAGTTTATGGAGCAGAAAGGAGATTAAAATCATGATAAAAGAGGTAAAGGTAGGGCTCTGGGAAAAGTTATATATACCTGAGATCATAAAGGGCCTTTCAGTAACAACAAAGCATTTCTTTAGAAATCTGCTGAGTCCAAAGAACATAGTGACCATTCAGTATCCAGATGTAAAAAGGGAGATAGCCCCCGTCTGGAGGGGAAGACATAGATTGCTCACAAGGGAGGATGGATCGCTTAAGTGTGTTGCCTGCTTTATGTGTGCAACAGCATGTCCGTCAAAGTGTATATATATTGAAGCAGGAGAACATCCTGATCCATCAATTGAGAAATACCCTGTAAGGTTTGAGATAGATCTTCTTAAGTGTGTATTTTGTGGAATGTGTGTTGAGGCATGTCCAAAGGATGCTATTGCAATGGATCTGATTATCCTTGATCTCGCAGGATACGAAAGGAAGGATTTTATACTTGATATAAATAAGCTTGTTGTAAAGCCATAGATTATTTTCCTGCATCTGCGGAGGTTGGATATGGAAGGGGTTCTTTTCTGGGTCTTTGGAGCCCTTGCAGTGGCAGGCACTCTGGTTGTTATTCTATCAAGAAATCCTGTTAACAGCGCCATAGGTCTTCTTTTCTGCTTCTTTACGACAGCCTGCCTTTATGTGCTTCTCGATGCACAGTTTGTTGCTGTGATTCAGGTCCTGATATATGCTGGAGCGATAATGGTGCTTTTCCTTTTCACAATAATGCTTTTGAATCTTGAAACGGACATAAAGAAGGAGGTAACATCTCCAGGAACAAGAATTCTCGGTATCTCCATTGGCTCTGGTATACTTTTTGAAATTGCACTCCTTCTGTGGCACTACAGGATAACACCATTTCTGGGTACTTATACCCCGGAGAAATTATCCCTGACAGGTAATATTCAGGCTATAGGGAGATCCATATTCAGGGATTATATACTTCCTTTTGAAATCCTCTCGGTTCTTCTTATCATCGGAATAATAGGTGCAGTTGTGCTTGCAAAAAGGGATTAGGAGGTAAGGTTTGGCAGGATTAAATCATTATCTTTTATTGAGCGCAATTATGTTCTCTATGGGTGTGGTTGGATTTTTTCTGAGAAGAAATGTGATTGTGATACTGATGTGCGTTGAGCTTATGCTTAATGCATCAAACCTGGCGCTTGCAGCATTTGCGCAGTTCAGTAATACGATTGATGGCAAGGTTATAATCTTCTTTGTTATTGGTATTGCTGCTGCGGAGCTTGCGACAGGGTTGAGCATTGTTATCTGTCTTTTCAGAAACAGGGAGACAGTATTTGTCGACGAGATGAACCTGATGAAGCAGTAGGGGGTAAAGGTGCTTGAATATATCTGGCTTATCCCTGCTTTACCACTTATAGGTTTTATTATTAATGGGATAATTGGATTCAGGATAAGAAAACATGTCGTAAGTCTCGTTGGATGTGGAACTGTCTTCATTTCTTTTCTGATTGCACTGATGGTATTCAGGGAATTTATCCTTCTTGATCCTGAGCAGAGGTTTTTCCAGAAGATCCTTTATACCTGGGTATCCTCAGGATCATTTAATGCTTCCATCGGCTTTCAGCTGGATCCACTCTCAGCAGTAATGTCACTTGTTGTAACAGGTGTTGGATTTATTATACATGTTTACTCCATTGGATATATGGGACATGATCCTGGATATCCGAGATACTTTGCATTCCTCAATCTCTTCATGTTTTCAATGCTAATATTGATTCTCGCTAATAATTTCCTCCTTCTCTTCGTTGGATGGGAAGCTGTTGGTCTATGTTCTTATCTTCTGATAGGATTCTGGTACGAGAAAAAATCAGCAGCAGATGCTGGTAAGAAGGCTTTTATTGTAAACAGGGTTGGAGATTTCGGATTCATAATTGGCGTTATTCTCATATTCTACACTTTTGGAACTGTTGAATTCAAAAGTGTTTTTGAGAAACTTCCTGGAATGATAAAAGCAGGAGCTGTTGACCCTTTCCTGCTGACAGTAATATGTTTACTTTTATTCGCAGGTGCAACAGGAAAATCCGCCCAGATCCCCCTTTATGTATGGCTTCCTGATGCCATGGAAGGTCCAACGCCTGTAAGTGCCCTGATACATGCGGCCACAATGGTTACTGCCGGCGTTTATATGGTTTCTCGATCATGTATAATTTTTGCATATGCGCCCTACGCCCTTGATGTTGTTGCATTTATCGGTGCATTAACAGCGCTCTTTGCTGCATCAATAGGTCTTGTTCAGAATGATATAAAAAGGGTGCTTGCCTACTCCACAATAAGTCAGATTGGATATATGTTCCTTGCATGCGGTGTGGGTGCTTTTGCAGCAGGGATATTTCACCTAACCACCCATGCATTCTTTAAGGCGTTGCTATTCCTTGGTGCGGGAAGTGTCATGCATGCGATTGAAGGTGAAACTGATATTACAAAAATGGGTGGATTGAAGGAGAAGATGCCGATTACACATATAACATTTTTAATAGGTGCGCTTGCAATTGCAGGTATATTTCCCTTTGCGGGATTTTTCAGTAAGGATGCGATACTTGCAGGGGCATTTGAGAGAAGCCCATACCTCTGGTTTATGGGTATCTCTGGAGCCATGCTTACATCCTTTTATATGTTCCGTGTTGTTTTTCTTACATTTTATGGTGAAAGCAGGTTTCCTCATGAGGTCAGCCATCACATCCATGAATCACCCCCTGTTATGTTAATCCCACTGATAACACTGGGGATCCTTTCCATCATTGGAGGATTTATCGGGATCCCTATGATCGAGGGAGGTAACAGGATAGGTGAATTTCTTGACCCTGTTTTCCATAATGCAACAACTATTCTTGGCAAAGCGCATCATGAGGATTTTTTAATGGAAGTAATGCTTATACTTATTTCTCTTATTATAGCTCTCGGGGGTATTTATCTTGCTGTAATGTTTTACCTTAAAAAAACATATCTACCTGGATATTTTCAGGAGAAGATCCCATCAGCTTACAGGTTGATTTTCAATAAGTATTATGTTGATGAGATCTATGACTATCTATTTGTAAACAGCATAAAATCATTCAGCATATGGCTCTGGGAATTTATTGATACGGTTATTATAGATGGAGCTGTAAATGGCATAGCTTATTTAACAAGAGGAATTGGAAGTATTATGAGAAGAATACAGACGGGATTTGTTCAGAGTTATGCACTTTCCATAATAATTGGTGCATTTGTTATACTGGCATATTATCTTTTCAGAATAAGGATGTAATATGGGAATCAGGGATTTACCGATTTTAAGCATTGTCATATTTATGCCTCTTCTTGGAAGTCTTCCTCTTTTCTTTGTAAAGAAGGAAAGGGTGGAATTCATCAGGGGATGGGCTTTGTTTGTTACGATACTTACATTTTTTACCTCACTTTCTCTTTATTTTAATTTTGATCAGAATTCTGCAAATTTTCAATTTCAGGAGAGGATAAGCTGGATTCATGAACTGGGGATAAGTTATCATGTCGGAATCGATGGAATAAGTTTATGGCTTCTTCTGCTGACAACATTCCTCGGACCCATAACTGTTCTCTGCTCATGGAGTGCAATAATGGAAAGGGTCAGGGATTACATGATATGTCTTCTTATACTTGAAACAGGAATACTGGGTGTATTTTCATCCCTTGATCTATTCCTGTTCTATGTTTTCTGGGAATCACAACTTATACCTATGTATCTTTTGATAGGTATATGGGGTAGTCAGAATAGAATTTATGCTGCTTTAAAGTTTGTTATATATACCATGGCAGGAAGCCTTATGATGTTAGTGGCAATTATGTATCTATACTTCTATCATAAGAATCAGGCTGGCTTCTTCTCTATGAATCTACTCGATCTTTACAATCTTAATATTCCATACAGCATACAGCTAATACTCTTCATAGCATTTTTTCTTGCCTTTGCATTTAAAGTTCCTATGTTTCCATTTCACACATGGCTTCCCGATGCCCATGTGGAGGCTCCAACTGCCGGAAGCGTTATTCTTGCGGGTATCCTTCTTAAAATGGGGACATATGGATTTCTGAGATTCAATATACCGATGTTTACTGAAGCATCCATAAATCTTGCTCCTTTCATGTATATTCTCGCAGTAACAGGGATTATATATGGGGCACTCGTCTCAATGGTTCAGCCTGACCTGAAGAAGCTTGTTGCTTACTCGAGTGTCAGCCATCTTGGATTTGTAATGCTTGGTATATTTGCTTTTACTGTGCAGGGGATCCAGGGCGGGATTTTACAGATGGTGAATCATGGATTAAGCACGGGGGCACTGTTTTTAATAGTTGGGATTCTTTATGAGAGGAGACACACAAGATTGATAGCACATTTCGGTGGTTTATCGAGAGTAATCCCGAGATTTGCAGCGATATTTATGATAGTTACGCTCTCATCGATCGGTCTTCCCGGACTCAATGGATTCGTTGGCGAGTTTTTGATAATACTTGGAACATTTATTTCATCAAATCCCTACAGCACAATTGCAGCTATTATAGCTGCCTCAGGCGTTATATTTGCCGCTGTTTATATGCTATGGATGTTTCAGAGGGTGATGTTTGGAGTGGTTACCCATGAAGAGAACAGGTATATAAAGGATCTGAATCTCAGAGAGTTTGCATATCTGATTCCTGTATTGCTTTTTATTATCTGGATTGGAATATATCCAGCAACATTCCTCAGGCCCATGGAAGGGTCAGTAAAGGGAATAGTTGTTACAGTGGAGAAGAAAATGGGCAAGGGGAATAGTATTGTATTTGCAGTGGATAAGAGGATTACGGGTGATTGGAGGTAGAGAATTATGGATCCTTTATCAATGGATTTGAATCTTGCCTCTATTGCTCCTGAAATAGTTATAATCCTTTGCGGATTCATCATAATATTACTGGATCCTTTTATTCCATATGAGAAGAAAAGGTATCTTTCCTATTTAGCACTCCTTGGTTGCTCTGTTGCGATTATATTCACCTTTAGCCTTCATGGAAAAAGGATTGTTTCCTTTAATAACATGATTGCTCTCGATGGCTATTCCACATTTTTCGATTACCTTTTTCTCCTTATCGCTATTTTAAGCATTCTGATCGCCTGTGATTACATAGAAGAAGAAAGGATTTTGTATGGAGAATATTTTGCCCTCATCCTCTTTGCTACATCAGGGATGATGCTCATGGCAAAGGGTGTAAGCCTTATTATCATATTCCTGGGACTCGAGGTTCTTTCGCTTTCCACATATATCCTTGCGGGCATGATGAAGAGGGACCTTAAGTCCAACGAGGCGGCACTCAAGTATTTCCTGCTGGGTGCCTTCTCGAGCGCATTTCTGCTCTACGGGATAACGCTTATCTATGGAACAGCAGGCTCAATAGATATATTCGGTATTTCCCAGTATCTCCGAGCAGGTTCTCCATCGGCTTTATTTTTTGCCGGTGTTGCATTTTTGATAGTGGGATTTGGATTTAAGGTTGCTGCGGTTCCATTTCATATGTGGACGCCTGATGCGTATGAGGGTGCACCAACATCGGTTACAGCATTTATGTCTGTTGGACCAAAAGCAGCAGGTTTCGCTGCATTCTTACGCATTTTTATTTCGGCACTCCTTCCCATTGTTTCTGACTGGTCAGGGATTCTGTGGATTATTGCGGTATTGACAATGTTTGTTGGAAATGTTGCTGCGCTTGTTCAGGAGAATATAAAGAGGATGCTTGCATATTCAAGTATTGCGCATGCGGGTTATATAACGATCGGAATCATTGTTGCAGATGAACTTGGAAGCTCAGGGCTCCTTTTCTATCTTCTCTCATACACGCTTATGAACATTGGTGTCTTTACTGTTGCAATTCTTCTAAGGAAAGAGGGTGAAGGCTATGAGATAAGGGATTATGCAGGTGCATCGATAAAACACCCCATCCTCTCACTGCTTATGACGGTATTTCTTCTTTCCCTTGCAGGTTTTCCACCAACAGCCGGTTTCATGAGTAAATTCTATATTTTCAGCGCTGCAGTAAAGAAGGGTTATATAGGGCTTGCTTTGATAGGCGTTATAAACAGTGGTATATCAGTTTACTATTACCTTAGGGTGGTAGTTCTAATGTATATGGTTGAACCATCAAGGGAATTTCGCCCATTAAGGGTAGGTGTCTTCACATCAATTGCGCTCATAATATCGCTCTGGGGAACACTTCAGCTTGGTGTTTACCCAACAGGTATTATTAACCTTGCACGATCAGTTGTTGATGTTTTATTTTATATTCCTTTGAATATTGGCTCTCTCTTTTCAATAAAAGCCTTCTGAGCCTCCTTGAAATCCATACTGTTTATGCAAAGCCTTCTTAGATTATTTATTTCATCTAAGTGCTCAATGGAAAGCCCAGCATTTTCAATCAGAAGCGATATGATCCTTTTTGTTCCCTTAATGACAAGGGGTGCCCTTTTGAGGATTTCCTGAGCGATCCTGTATGTGAAGGATTCAAGTTCATCAGGTGAAGTAACATAGTTAACAAGGCCTATATTTAAGGCCCTCTTTGCATCTATGGGGATGGCGGTATAAAATAACTCCTTTGTATGTGAAAGTCCAATAAGATCTATGAACTTCTTTATGCCTGATGGGCTATAGAGAACACCCATTTTTGATGCGGTCATTGCAAACATTGCATTCTCTGAAGCGATCCTCAAATCACATGAGGCAGCAATTTCACATCCACCTCCATAGGCTATACCATTTATCATGGCAATTGTAATCTGGGGAAGTTTATCAAGCGCGTCTATGGTTCTCTGGAATACATTGTTATCCGGATCAGGACCACCCATCTCCAGTGCAAGCTCTGGAAGCATCTCTATATCAAAACCAGAAGAGAATGCCTTTTCCCCGGAGCCTCTTATGATGACAACAAGTATATCATCCTGGTTCTTGAGGTAATCGAACTCATCATGGAGCGATTTAAGGATGGAAGGTGTAAGTGCATTGTTTTTGGATGGATTATGGATTGTGATAGTATATATCCCTTCGCTTCTTTCCTTTATCACAGTGGGTGTGCTCTCCATACAGGAGACCTCCAGCTGATATTAAATTTACTGATCGCGAATGATTCCTAATTTTCTCGCCAACTCAATAGTTTTTTTTGCAACAAAATAATGAACATTTTCTATCATCTTACCATCAACTGATATCACCCCTGTTCCCTTTTTCTCTGCTTCCTCGAATGCCTCTATAACCTTCAGTGAGAATGCTATCTCATCCTCTGTGGGTGAGAATATCTCATTTACGATAGTTATTTGTGATGGGTGGATGACAGACTTTCCATCATAACCCAGTGCGCGTGCCTGAATGCATTCATTCCGTAGTCCCTCTTCATCTCGAAAATTAAAATATGGTGCATCTATTGCAACGCCACCTATTGCCCTCGCAACAATCAATATATGGCACATAGGATAGAGAAGTTCCCTTCTATCAATGCTTATTCTCCCACCCGTTTGCCTTGTAAAATCAGCTGCTCCAAAAATAAGCCCCCTTACCCTTTGATCAGAAGATGCAATATCCCTGACATTGAGAAGACCAAGTGGTGTTTCAATCATAAGAAAAAGAGGAAAATGACCTTTGTTAAGCCCCATCTTCTTTTCGGCTATACTCAATAACTCAGATGCAATCCTTACATCTCCCGTATACTCGACCTTCGGAAGGACAAATCCATCGGGTTTTGATGCCGCAATCTCTTCTAGATCTTCCCTTCCGAGACCTGACGAAAAACTGTTGATCCTTACAAGTCTCTCTTTATTAGGAAAGGGCAGTTCAAAAAGTGCCCTCTTAACAAGCTCCCTCGCATTTTTCTTCATCGATGGCGCAACTGCATCCTCAAGATCAAGAATAACAGCATCCGCAGGGAGTTCGGATGCCTTTTCCATCATTTTCATATTTGAACCAGGAACATATAGGATCGATCTTCTTGGAATGATCATCCTATTTACCCCTCGATCTTCTTACGTCTCCGACCCTGATTGTAATCTTTTGATTGTCAAGATATTCGAGAAGTGGTATAGCATATTTTCTTGAAACCTGGAATATATTCTTGAAATCACCAACAGTCATCTCATCCCTTTTCTGGAAAAATTCACATACTTTTATCCTCATTGCTTCCAGTGAATCCCTGTGAAAGAAGAGGTCCTTTGTAAGCCTTACAATGGATCCGGATTTCATGAGGAGATCGAGTAGATCCCTGGTCTGGGAGACAGATATGCTGAATTTATGGGAAAGCTCATCAAGCTCAGGAACCTGAAGACCTGATTTCAGGATAAAATCTTCAATTTCCATAAGGAGACGGGCATTCCTTTCAGAGAATATCCTTTTCATAGATGGTAGCATCAGGAGATCCATCTCCGAGGTTATAGCTCCTTCTTTGTGTAAGGTTGAGATGAGACTGTCAAATAGCTTTTCATCAAGTTGATATTTTATCGACCTTTTTACATGATCCCTGGTAAATCCCATCCTGAATGGAAAGTTTTGATGAAGGGAGGAGATGGTATTGATTATAGTATCTTTTATTGAATTATAAATCCTGTGATGTATATATCTCTGCCTTTCTCTGTCAAAGAGCAAACCCCTTCCATCTGTGGAGAGGGTTTGTAGCATTTCGATTATCTTTTCCTCTTTTATATTTAAAAGCGATTGCATTTCACGGGGTGTGATCCCCCTGATTCCTGAATCCTCGAGAAAAAAGTCAATAAGATTTATCTGTTCGGCTGAAAGGACTGAGGGAAGCTTCTCCAGGAGAACACCCCTTTTTCTCCCCCTCTTACCAGAGGGGTGGGGATGTGCAATGAACCCTCCTCCGATTGTCCTTAAGGGTGACAGGGATCTTATTATAAATCTATCACCGAAGAGGCAGGCGATCTCCTCATCCAGCCTTAATTCCACAAAACAACTATCTCCCGGTTCAAGCTTTGTCCTATTCATAAGGAGTACTGTGGCCTTTCTGTCTGCTGTACCTATATGAAAGGATACTGTTGTTGCATTTTTTAAGGGCACCTTCTGGGAGTGGAGAAGTGTTATATGGGCATAAAGTCTCCTTGATGGCAGAAGGGTTTCGGGATGGCAGAGGAGATCACCCCTCTTTACCTCTTCCCTGGAAATGTTAATGAGATTAAGGGCAGTTCTTTCTCCCGCATGGGCCTGATTTCTGAATTCATTGTGAACCTGGATACCCCGAACTCTTGATATCTTTCTCTTTGGCATTATTTCAACGTCGTCACCAGTTGTTATCTTTCCTGAAACAAGGGTTCCGGTTACAACTGTTCCAAATCCCTTTAATATGAATGATCTATCAACAGGAAGGATAAATATTCCCTCGTCAGGCTTTTCCGGGGTTTTAAGGCAAACCCTATCTATTTCTTCTATAAGCATGTCAATGTTTTCACCAGTAGTTGATGAAACAGCAACAATAGGTGCACCCTCAAGAAACGTTCCCACGAGAAAGTCCCTTACCTCATCTTTAACCATGGAAATCCATTCATCATCAACAAGATCCTTTTTTGTTATTGCAACAACGCCCCTCTTAACCTTAAGAAGTTCACATATCTCTAGATGTTCTACTGTTTGAGGCATGATCCCTTCATCAGCGGCAATTACAAGGATTACGGCATCGATGCCCCACGCACCTGCAACCATTGTTCGTACAAATTTCTCATGTCCCGGGACATCAATGATAGCTGCAGAGATACCTGATGGGAGCCTCAAAGGGGCAAAGCCAAGCTCTATGGTAATCCCCCTTTCCTTTTCCTCCTTTAGAACATCCGTATCAACCCCTGTGAGGGCCTTTACGAGTTGTGTCTTTCCATGATCTATATGACCTGCAGTTCCGATGATCAACGATCTCTTAACCTTCCCCATGGAGAAAATAGTATATATCCTCGGGATAAAAATCAATTGCACTCCTCTATAGGGCAATGATATAAATAATTCGCAAATGCAGTATAAGGATTTTCAGGATTTTCTCTACTTTATTGAAAAAAACCAGGAACTCCACAGGATAAGGGCCGAGGTCGATCCTGTCCTGGAGATATCCGAAATTACTGATAGGATCTGTAAGAGGGGAGGACCTGCCCTCTTGTTTGAAAAGGTCCGGGGGTCAGAGTTCCCTGTGGTGACAAATGCTTTTGGTTCAAAAAATAGGATGTGCTGGGCCTTAGGGGTGGAGTCCATTGATATACTTGTGAAGAGGATTGAGGAAATTCTTGAACCAGATATCCCTGAGGGGTTTTGGGATAAGATTCGATTACTGCCCAGGCTTAGAAGGATTCTGGATTTTTCACCAAAAAGGGTAAATGATGGTTTCTGCAAGGAGGTAATCCACAGGAAGGATGCAACCTTTGAGATGCTTCCCGTTCTTAAAACATGGCCACAGGATGGGGGCAGATATATAACACTGCCCATGGTATTTACAAAGGATCCTGTGAGTAAAAAGAGAAATGTAGGTATGTACAGGATGCAGATATTTGATGAAAGAAGGGCAGCCATTCACTGGCAGATACATAAGGATGCAACCAGGCACTGGATGAAGGCGGGAAGGGTTGGAGAAAGGATGGATGTTGCTGTTGTGCTGGGATCAGATCCTGCAATTATATTTGCTGCTTTATCACCACTTCCTGAGGACGTTGATGAAGTTCTTTTCGCCGGATTTCTGAGACAGAGGGGTATAGAGCTTGTTAAGGCGGAAACAGTTGACATTGAGGTTCCGGCAAATGCTGAATTTGTGATCGAGGGTTATGTAAATCCGGATGAATTATGTATGGAAGGTCCTTTTGGCGATCACACAGGTTTCTATTCACTTCCTGATAAGTATCCTGTTTTTCATCTTACATGCATTACGAGGAGGAAGAGCCCTGTTTATCCTGCTACTGTAGTTGGGAAGCCGCCAATGGAGGATGCATATATGGGATGGGCTGTCGAAAGGGTGTTCCTTCCATTTATAAGAAAAATCATGCCGGAGATTGTTGATATGCATCTGCCCCCTGAAGGTGTATTCCACAATTTTGCATTTGTGAGTATCCATAAGAGATACCCAGGGCATGCCAAAAAGGTAATCTATGGTTTGTGGGGTCTTGGGCTCATGATGCTTACAAAGCATATAGTTGTTTTTGACAATGACACGGATGTGCATAATCTGGGAGAGGTTCTATGGAAGTGGGGAAGCAATGTGGATCCTAAAAGGGATATCATAATTGTTGAGGGACCTGTTGATGCCCTTGATCATTCCTCACCGCTTCCTGGTTACGGTTCAAAGATGGGTGTTGATGCAACAAGAAAAGATGCATCGGAGGGTTTCATAAGACCATGGCCCGATGAGGTTAAAATGAGCGAAGAAATAAAGGAACTTGTCTCGAGAAGATGGAAGGAGTATGGATTTCTTGATTAAATTGATGAGAAAGATCAAGTTACTTCTTGAATGTATAAAATTCGAACATTCCGTATTTGCGCTTCCATTTGCATTGATTGCGGCACTTCTCGCATCCGATCCCTTCCCATCAAAAAGAGATCTTTTCTGGATAATTGTTGCTATGTTTGGTGGAAGGTCAGGGGCGATGGCAATGAACAGACTCATAGACGGTCCATATGATATGATAAACCCCCGTACAAAAAACTGGCCCTTTTCTTCGGGATTAATATCCAGATATGAGCTTATAGTGTTTGCATTGCTCTCCTTCCTCCTTCTGGTTTTTGCATCATACATGTTAAATCCACTCTGTTTTTATCTTTCACCTGCTGTTATCCTTCTACTGATCTTCTATTCTTATACGAAGAGGTTTACCAGTTTTTCACATATATTTCTTGGCTTATGCTGGGCGATGGCACCGATGGGTGCATGGATCGCCATCAGGGGGGTATTTAGCTGGAAAATAGCCCCCCTCTCCCTTGCATCACTTTTTATGGTAGCTGGATTTGATATAATCTATGCACTCCAGGATATTGAATTTGATAGATCCATGGGACTTTATTCAATGCCTGCAAGGTTTGGAGTAAGCCTTTCCCTTATGCTCTCAAGGCTTTTTCATCTTATTACATGGTTGTTTCTGCTATATATCTTTTTTTCCTTCAAACTGGGAGTAATCTATCTGCTCGGTATCTTCATTGTGGGTATACTATTTATTGCGGAACATTTTATAATAGGGAGAGGAGATCTATCCAGGATTAACATTGCATTTTTTCATGTCAATGCATCGATCGGGATCCTCCTTCTATTATTTACCATGGCCGATCTCACGATGAGGAAGATCTGGGGGGCTTAGAAAGGAGATTTCCAATGAAAAAGATACTCGTTGTTGATGATGAGGAATATGTAAGGGTTCTCTATAAAGAGGAACTGGAGGATGAAGGGTATTGTGTGTCTGTTGCATCGGATGGGGATGAGGCTCTAAGGATGGTAGAGGAGGAGAGCCCTGACCTTGTAATACTCGATATTAAGATGCCAGGTATGAACGGAATAGAGGTTTTAAGGAGGCTGAGGGATAGGTGGAGGAATCTTCCCGTGATTTTATCCACTGCCTATGGAGAATATAAGCAGGATTTCAGCACATGGGCATCTGATGCTTATGAAGTTAAGAGTTCTGATTTAACTTCCCTTAAATTGAAGGTAAAGGAATTGATAGGGGAGGCATAGGGATCCTGGGGGGTTAGCTCAGGTGGGAGAGCGCCGCGTTCGCAACGCGGAGGTCGGGGGTTCAAATCCCCTACCCTCCATGAAAACTATTGAATTTTTTTTACAATTTTTTAAAATATATAAGTTTAAATTTTATATCTTTATTCGTTGGTTATTATGCTGCTCTGATTATTTTACCCCTTTTGCTAATAATAAAATATATGAAAGGCAATAACCCTTAAAAATTAAGCATGGAGGTTACTGATCGATGGACAATCCAGTTGATGTTACAAAGAGCCCGACAAGGAGATCATTCCTCAATTATCTCATCAGTTTTTCCTTCATTGGTCTAATAGGGAGTTTTATATATCCGTTGATAAAATATATGTGGCCCCCATCTTCAGGTATTGGATCAGGCGGTTCACAAAATCTTTTCATCCCGCTTTCGGAAATAAATCCAGGACAGGCAAAGACCGTGAGTTTTCAGAATCAGCCCATTGTTATAATCAGAACCTCAAATGAGATAAAGGTTCTTTCTGCTGTATGCACCCACCTTGGTTGTATTGTTAAATGGAATGAATCACAGGGGAAGCTAATATGTCCCTGCCATGCAGCAATATTTGATACAAATGGAAATGTCCTCGGTGGACCTGCACCCAGGCCACTGCCTCCGTTGCCAGCAAAGATAGTCGGAGATAAGATAATGATCGGTTAAATATAAATTATTCCGGAGGGGATCAGCGATGCCTGATGAGAGAAATTTTGAAGAGAGGGAACGAAAAGGGGTATTGTGGGAGATATTTAATCTCCTTACCCTCACAGGCTTTCTTTACGGGTTTCTCGATGAAAGACTGAGATTCCGTGAGGCTGTTGAAAAACAGCTCAACAAGCCTGTTCCCACTTACAGAACATGGATTGAAAACAATTTTCTTGCTTGTCTTGGTGGTATTTCTTTTGTTCTTTTTCTGATACAGATGGTAACAGGTGTTCTTCTTCTTATGTATTACAGGCCAACCGTAAGTGGTGCTTTTGAAAGTGTTGTTGAGATAACAAATGTTGTTCCATTTGGATGGCTTATAAGGGGTGTTCATCACTGGGCAGCAAATCTTATGATACTTACAGTGATAATGCACATGTTTAAAGTATTCTTTACAGGTGCATATAAGCCACCAAGGGATCTTCACTGGGTTTCAGGTGTTATACTCTTTATTCTCACGCTACTTCTTGGATTCTCCGGTTATCTACTTCCATGGACACAGCTTTCCTACTGGGCAACAACTGTTGGGACGGAAAGCTTGAGTGCTGTTCCTTTCATAGGAGAGCAGCTCAAATTTTTCGTCAGGGGTGGCCCACAGGTTGGACAGCTTGCATTGACAAGATTTTTTGCCCTTCATGTTGTTATTCTTCCTGGGTTGACAATATTTTTTCTATTCAGCCACTTTCTTATGATAAGAAGGGTTGGTATTTCCGAACCATTATGAAAGGGAGGTAGAATAGAGATGGCAGTTGATAATAGAGGTCATAAAGAGATCAAACATCTATTCTTTCCGCATCATGTTATAAAACAGTTAATACAGATTCTCCTCATAATATTTATACTTGTAACCCTTGCAACTTTTCTACCTGCATCACTGGAGTCTAAGGCTGATCCATTCACAACACCTGAACATATAAAGCCTGAGTGGTATTTTTTAGCAACATATCAATGGCTTAAATTGGCGGAGAAACTATCTTTTATGGGTACATGGGCTCCAAAGGCAATAGGTGTATTCGGACCAGGGATTGCGCTTTTGTTTATTCTTGTTCTTCCCTTTATTGATCGTTACAGGGAAAGGCATCCGCTTCGAAGACCTATTTCCGTCGCTGCTGGAATAGCCCTCGGGATAATCTTTATAGGACTTACGATCTGGGGGTATTATTCTTAATCTCGCGTTGAATAAATCAATCGGAGGTGGAATGAGAATCATGAAAAGAAAATCTATTTTGATATGCACTATTTTTCCTCTGTTATTTTTTATAACATCCTCATCCTATGCGGAAGAGAGAAATGGATGTATAGTTTGCCATTCAGAATTAAGTGAGAATCTTGTTGTACCTGTTCAACAGTGGAAGGAGAGTGTCCATAGCAGGGCAGGGGTCGAGTGCCAGGATTGTCATGGTGGAAATGCAAAGTCTATGGATATGGCAGAGTCAATGAACAGGGCAAAGGGTTTTAAGGGGAAACCATCTCCACTTGAAATACCACAACTCTGCGGGGGATGTCATTCGGATGTAAAGAGGATGAGGCAGTATAATCTAAGGACAGACCAATTAGCAGAATATAAGACAAGTATTCATGGAAGGAGACTATTTGAAAAGAAGGATACAAATGTTGCAACATGTATAAGCTGTCATGGAATACATGAAATAAGGAAGAAGGATGATCCAAGATCACGTGTTTATAAAACAAATGTTCCTGAAATGTGCGGCTCATGTCACTCAAACAAGGAGAAGATGAAAAACTATAAAATACCAACAAATCAGCTCGAAGAATATATGGATAGCCATCATGCAAAAGTTCTTTACGGAAAGATTCCCGGAAAGAATCCCATGCTGGCACCAAATTGCGCTGATTGTCATGGTATTCATGGCGCAACACCACCTGGGGTTGATGAGGTAGTGAATGTATGTGGTAACTGTCACTCTGTTACGCAGGGATATTTTAAAGAAAGTCCTCATTTTGCTGCAATGAAGCGTGTTGGAGTCCCTAAATGTATAAACTGCCATGGTAATCATAAGATAGAGTTTCCCAGTATTGCTATGTTTTCTGACGGGGGTATTTGCAAGAACTGTCATGAGGAGAAGAGCTTACAGATAGACAGGGCAAAAGAGATATATACACTTCTTCTCAATGTGGAAAATCAGATACAGGAAGCGGAAAGAGGTCTCAAGGAAGCCGAGACTTCAGGGAAATATCTTGAGGATCTACAGCTAAAATTAAGAGAAGCAAGGGACAAGCTAATTGAGGCAGGACCTGTCAGCCATTCATTGAATATTGCGAAGATTAAGCTTTTGACAGAAGAGGCGACAGATATTACGAAAAAGATAAACAAAGATGTTAGTGAGATAAAGGCAGAACTTTCGATGAGAAAGAATACATGGTTGGTTATCGCAGGCCTTACCTTTCTTACAGCATTTTTGCTCGGGGTTAAACTTTACATCCTTGAGAAGGGTTAAAATCGGAGGATTGAATAATGGCTAAGGAGGTATCAGCAACAAAGAGAGATAGATGGATAGACAGGATATTTGAATTTTTTGGAATGCATATTCCCTATGGTAGAAAGGATAAACTTCATATAGCTCCAAGGTTTTTTAAGATACTAGGCATCCTTGGAATAAGTTTTGTTGTTTTTTTCATCTTTCTTTTCGAATACAGCACCAGTCCCCGATTCTGCAAGAGCTGTCACATAATGGAGCCATATTATAAGGCATGGGAAACATCAAAACATAACTTTGTTCCCTGTGTTGACTGCCACTACCCCCCTAACTTGAGGGATACATTATGGCTTAAGTATCAGGCCGTATCACAGGTGGTTAAATATGTTACGAAAACTTATAGCTCCAAGCCCTATGCGGAGATTGAGGATGCAAGCTGTCTGAGAAGTGGGTGTCATGAAAGAAGGCTTCTTGAAGGGAAGGTTACTTTCAAGAGGGGGATAATATTTGATCATAGACCTCATCTTCAGGATTTAAGAAGAGGAAAACAGTTAAGGTGCACATCTTGTCACTCCCAGATTGTTGTTGGGAATCATATGGAGGTGACAGAAGGCACATGCTTCCTGTGTCATTTTAAGGGTATGAAACAGGGGAGGGTGGAGTTAGCGATAGGAGGATGCCCATCATGTCATCTGCCTCCCGAGCAGGATATAAAGTTCATGGGGATAACATTTAATCATAAGGAGTTTGTTGGGAAAAGGCATGTTATGTGTCAGAAATGTCATCTTGATGCCATACAGGGAGAAGGGAAAGCAATAAAAGAGAGGTGTTTCAACTGTCATAATCAACCTGAAAGGATTGCTCAATTTGATAATATTGAGTTTATGCACAAAAATCATGCTTCTGAAAGAAACATAGAATGTTCACGATGCCATGAGGAGATAATGCATAAAGTGAAAACTGCTGTTGCACCACTTGAATATGATTGTTCAGTGTGTCATGAATCAAAACATCAGCCGCAGAAATTAATATACGCAGGCGTTGGTGGGAAGGGTGTTGATCCAATGCCTGATCCGATGTTTCTTGCACAGGTTGATTGTGTGGGATGTCATATAATGCCAAAAGGGACTGTTGAAGAAGCAGGATTCAAAGGGCTTACTTACAATGCAAGCGAGATTTCTTGTATAAGCTGCCATGGAAAAGAGATAAAGGGTGTTCTTGAGGGATGGAAGCAGATGGTGGAGGAGAAAATGAAGACATTGAAGAAGAAATTGGAGCAATCTGAGAGGCTTACAAAAAATATTCCAAGGGAAAATCCTGATTATAGACAGATTTATCGCATGTTAAATGATGCGAGAGTAAACTACAATCTGGTCTATTATGGAAAGGGTTATGCCCATAATGCAATGTATTCGGATGCTCTCTTGACAAAAGGGATACAGAATGTTGAAGAGGCAATGAAGCTCATTTCAAAAAATAAAAGCCTGTCAACATCAATGAGTGAAAGATAAAGGAGGGATCTTATGAAAGAGAGTATCCCCTATCATCCGGAGATTCCCATTAAGATAACTGATGATATACTTAAGGGTGTTTATGCGAACAGTATGGTTATTGTTCACACAAAAGAGGAGTTCATGATCGATTTCATGAATATCTTCCCGCCTCAGGGGATTGTAAATGCACGCATAATCATAAGCCCTGGTCACATCAAGAGGATTATAAAGGCACTTCAGGAGAATATCGAGAGATACGAAAGGACCTTCGGTAAGATAGAAGAGGCACCCGAGCCTTCAGCAAAAAGGGAGCCTGGATATTTATAAGTCATATCGATTTTCAGATCCCTAAAAGGGGATCAGGCGCCCATAGCTCAGCTGGATAGAGCAGCGGACTACGAATCCGCAGGTCGGAGGTTCGAATCCTCCTGGGCGCGCCT
>JBBIRW010000006.1:0-15000 GCA_037441565.1 Deltaproteobacteria bacterium
CAGTAAGCAGGATACAGAAAAATAAATGGAAAGAGCCGATTCCTTTAGTTAAGGCTGCATTGTATGAACTGAAGCAGATGTTTGTGAAAAAATTTTATGGACAGACACAATTTTCTTGACAAGTCTCCCCGGTCCACCACCCAGATCAAGAACCCTGCCCCTCTCGGGAAGATTCAGTTTATCAATAATTAATGGTACCCTCTTTTTTGAAATCAGATCCATAGCATCTATGAAATATCTCCTTTCATCGTCACTCATATGATTCTGTCTGAAATCTCCGTAGAGTGCATCGAGGAGGTGTGTCCACCCTCTCCAGCATCTTAGGTTATGGAGGATGATACTGCCTGCGAACATCTCTGAACCGCTGGAGAGGTATTCTTCTGATACCTCCGTATTGTAATAGTATGATCCATCCCTTCGAAGAAGACCCAGTACAACAAGGGCATTAAGGAGGATCTCGAGCCTATCCAGACTGATCCCTGTAATTGATGAAAGGGTTTTGAGATCCCTTTTTCCTGAATGGATATGATCGAATATTCGAAGGCGGACTGAGGTAATGATTATCATGGATTGACGGTATGCAGAGACAGAGGCAATAAGATCCTCGAATGTCCTTATCGGATTCATAAAACCTCCTTAAATGTTATTTACTGATGGAATTCTACCCCTGTTTGAGTGAAATTTGAATTTAAATTCGAGAACTGATTCACTGTAATTGATAGGTTCTGTCATATTTGATATTATTCGATTATGCGACCCATCCCCTCAGATAAGAGAGTTCGGTTGGGAGATTTTTTCGGTGCATTCGGCGATCTGGGGACACTGCTTCCATTGAGCCTTGGGGCGATCCTGTTTTGTGGATTGAACCCCTTCAGTGTTTTCTTTACCTTCGGCATTATCTATATTGCCACAGGATTTTATTTTGGAATCCCTGTTCCTGTTCAGCCTCTTAAAGCAGCAACAGCCATAGCGATCGCATCAGGTTTAGGTCCTGATTATATAAGGGCTACCTCCCTAATCATGGCCCTTCTCATTCTGCTGTTTGCAATATCAGGCAGAGGTCGGACTCTGTATAGAATATTTCCGCATCCTGTTGTAAGGGGTCTTCAAATGGCTGTTGGTCTTCTGTTGATAAAAACAGGCTATGAGGTATTAACAAAAGGTCAAATATTTATAGGAAGGGCAATCAGCTTTTCACCACTTAAGGAGGATTTATCACTTTATTTTCTGATTGATAATTTACAGATGCCATCCTCTGCCGTGATTCTCAGTGGCGCTTTGCTCCTTGTAATACCTCAGATTCCACTTACCCTTGGAAATGCAATTGTTGCCACAGAGGATGTGGCAATCTGTTATTTCGGAGAGAAGGGTAAAAAACTTAGCATAAGAAATCTTTCATTCAGTATCTCAATGGGGAACTTTCTTTCTTTCCTGTTCGGAGGGATTCCTGTATGTCATGGAAGTGGCGGAATGACAGCTCATTACAGGATGGGAGCAAGAACAGGATTAGCGACGGTGGTAACAGGGCTCACAATGATTGTTATCTCACTGTTTTCATGGAAGCTGAAGGAATTGTTCCTTACCACCCCATTTATTGTTTTCCTCGGGATATCCCTCATGTACACGGGATTAAATCACTGTTTACTTTCAAAGGATATAAATAAATCAGGAATAATCATTGTCTCCCTGATGGCAGCTACTGGACTTTTTACCTCAAATCTCACATATAGTCTCATTCCTGGATATCTCGTTTTCTTTATATTAGAGAAATGGAATCAGAACAGGTATAAAAAAACTGCTTTTTTGAAAAGAAGGGGTCAGCCAAAGGAATACCTCTTTGACGCATATGGGAGAAGGGTTACATATCTCAGAATATCTGTTACGGATTTCTGTAATTTAAGATGTATTTACTGTAAAAGGAGAAGCGACCTGTTTTTTAACGGGAATGAGAGGATTCTGGAAGCAGACGCGATAATAAAGATTGCAACCGTCGCTTCATCGCTCGGAATAGAGAAAATAAGAATAACTGGTGGTGAGCCACTTATAAGAAAGGACATACTGGAAATTGTAAGGGGTATTTCCTCCATAGATGGAATCAGGGATCTCTCACTTACAACAAATGGTGTATTTCTTTATGAGCTTGCACATGATTTAAAGAAGGCAGGACTGATGAGAATAAATGTTAGCCTTGACACCCTGAGAAGATCAAGATTTCAGAAGATCTCCGGATGCGCCCTTTTTGAGAAGGTTTTGGATGGTTTGAGGGAGGCAAAAAGGGCTGGTATAGAGCCTGTTAAGCTAAATGTTGTTGTTATGAAGGGTCTCAATGATGATGAAATAGAGGATTTTGTTGACTTTTCTATAAGTGAGGGCGTGATTATCCGATTCATAGAACTTATACCTGTCGGCTGGAATGATGAGGAATGGAGAAGCAGATATGTGTCGAGGGAGGAGATCATAGAGAGGATAAAGCATAGACTGGAGGATGGGATAGCACCATTTTCCCGAAGAGGTGATCCTGCCAGATATTATCGCCTCAGGGAAGGCGGGGAGATAGGGATAATCAGCCCTGTGAGCCATTCATTCTGTAATGAATGCAACAGGCTCAGGGTTACATCAGATGGGCATCTGAGGTCATGCATGGTAATGGGAAGGGAGATAGATTTAAAGGGATCACTTAATAGCAATAACTGGGAGAAATCGTTGAGGGATGCCTTCAGGGATGCAGTTTTGATGAAACCTGGAAGGGGCTTTTATGTCGAAAGGGCCCTTAATGTTTCAAGGGGTATGTTTGAGATTGGAGGTTAAAAGGGGCAATACGGTAGATTTTATCATCACCAGGTCTCGGAAAACCCCTGCCATCCCTGTTGTTTGTCATGAAATAAAGAAAACCATCAGGTCCAACAGCAACATCCCTTAACCTTCCAAATCTGCCCCTTCCGTAATTTTCAGAAAACCACCTCTCTATCCTTTGCACTTTATAACTTTTGTTTACCCTTTGCAGTATTATTCTTATAAGGGCTTCACTCCTCAGAGTAGCAACGAAAAGGTCCCCTTTATAAAAGGCTATGCCTGAAGGAGGAGTTGTGTTTTTCCACAAAATAAAAGGGTCCAGAAAGCCTTTTTTCTTGCCTATTCCTATTACCTTCGGCCACCCGTAATTTCCACCTTTAAAGATTATATTTATCTCATCGTGACCGAAGATACCAAACTCACCTGATGGACCATGTTCCGATTCAAAAAGGATCTTTGTTTCAGGATCCCATGCGATCCCCTGAGGGTTTCTGTGTCCGTAAGAGTATACAGGGGATTTAGGAAAGGGGTTATCCGCTGGAATCCCTCCCTCGGGTGTTAGCCTGAGGATCTTTCCTGCAAGGGAATTGATATCCTGTGAGAGGTCTGGCTGAAATGTTTCACCAGTTGTTATATAAAGCATGCCATCAGGTCCAAATGCAATCCTTCCTCCATTGTGATATCTTCCACCAGGTATACTGTCGATAATAATTCTTTCAGTTAAACCCCTTCTCCCGAAATCTTTGATTCTTATTACCCTGTTATATAGCATGGAGTTTTTTCTGTAGGTATGCATCACGTATATGTATGGTTTTTTCGGAAAATCAGGATGAATGGCAAGTCCCATAAGACCTCCCTCTCCAGTATGTGCGACCTCTATCTTCATGTATGGCTCTTCCTGAAGCTTTCCATTTTTGATCAGTCTTATCCTCCCAGGTCTTTCACTCACCAGTGCCCTTCCATCGGGAAGAAAAACCAGTGACCAGGGGATTTCAAGACCTTCAACCCATGGCTCAATCTTAATAGAACTGTGCCCATCTGGAAGGAAAACCTCGGGGGGATTATCTGAGGGATTACTTCCGCAGCATGTAATTGCAAGTAAGATCAAAAAAAGGATGCAGACCGAGGTTTTACGGGGATAATGAATCGCCCCCTGGATCGATTGTATGAGATTTCCCATCGAATTAAAACTTCACTCTTGGTGGTTCCTTTTCCTGTTCAGGTATTTCGAAATACTTTGCCCTGTCAATTCCTGCAAGCGAAGCGAAGAATCTTCCGAATACTGTTCTCCTGTAAGTATTGAGTTCTCTCACATATTCATTGTAACGCCTTCTTTCAACGGAAATCCTGTTTTCAGTGCCTTCCAGGCTATCGTGTAACTTTAGAAAGGATTCGTTTGCCTTCAACTCAGGATATTTCTCAACAAGGAGGAGTAATCTTGAAAGTGCTCCTTCAAGAGCCTCGGAGGCCTCGAGTTTTTCTTTTATATCCTGTGCCTGAAAGTATCTTGTTCTTGCCTCTGCAAGTGATATAAAAATCTCCCTTTCATGCTTTGCATATCCTTTTACTGTTTCAACGAGATTGGGTATGAGGTCGTACCTCCTTTTGAGTTGATTTTCCACCTGCTGCCACTGTGCCTTAACCCTTTCATCCATGGCAACAACCCTGTTGTATTCCCTTACCCCCCATAGCACTATGCCAGAGATAAGGAGGAAAAGGATTAAAATAGAGGCAAGCGCAGCCTTTATTGTGTTATTCATAGGTTAAAACCTCCTTTTAGATTTTAACTCACCATCCACCTGATGCACCACCTCCGCCGAATCCACCTCCACCCCCACCCCCGAAGGTTCCTCCAAATCCTCCAGAACCTCCAAATCCTCCCCATGGGAGACCTGCTCCCCCCATGTACCAGTAGGGTGGCGATACCCTCCGCCTTCCTAATCGGGGGAGGAGTGTGAAAAGCAGACTTATGAGGATAAAGTTAGAGACAACAAATATAATTATAAAGTCCCTTAGATTACTTTTCACTGGTGGTTCCCTGACAATAATTCCATGACCGCTTTTTATCTCAACGCCTTCATGCTTTGCAATTATGTTCCCAATGATGATAGTTGCATTTATTATACCTGTTGAAAAATCCCCATTTCGGAAGAAGGGAACCATATAATGCCTTCCTATGGTTCCAAGGAGGCTGTCAGGAAGGATCCCTTCAAGCCCGTAGCCCGTTTCAAAACGATATTTTCTATCAAGAAGTGATACTGTTATTAAAAGACCGTTGTCCTTTTCTTTTTTCCCCAGCTTCCACTTCTCTGCCATCCTCAAAGAAAAGTCCTCTATGGTTTCCCCATCAAGGCTTTTTACAGTTAAGATAACAATTTGTGCAGTTGTTTTCTTCTCAAGCTCCATCAGATAAAGATTGAGTTTCCTCCTTACATCATCATTGATGATACCTGCAAGATCAACAACATAGTCAGATGGTCTATGAGGGGGCTCAGGTGTTGCTGCGAGTATCAAGCAGGGCTTAACAAGAAGAAACAGCAGGCAAAGGAGCCTATACAGTAAGCTCATCGATAGTTTTTTCCAACCTTTCTGTTTCTTTATAGAGTTTAACAAAAATATCATGGAGTTCGCTGCCAGCTGGCTTGATGAGGCCGGATCTCATGAAGATAAGTTTTTCAAAAACAGCGGAATCTATTACTGAAAGTTCTGCAAGTTTTCTAAGCACCTCCTTCCTTAAAATGGGAGGCTCCCCTTCTAAAAGAAAAATAATGGCTCTCATAAGCGGGATTATACCTGGTATGAATCTTATCATAAGGTCTCTCAAGAGTTCGTCCTTCCCCATTGAAGAGATATATCCCTGACGGAGGGCGATAGTTCTTACCTTTATCTCCCTTTCGCACTGGATCCTTAAATGGGATGGTGATATGGATATGTCGCCCAGTATATCATCACCGTATACAGTCTTGTGCATGATTTTGAAGTTGAGGAATTCAACGGGAAAGGTGTCGAGCGAGTGAGAGATATAATCGGGCGTCATAAGGAGAGGTGCTGCAACGCTTTTTTTCCTGAATCTTTTGCCAAGGGGTGCGATGAATCTGAGGAAATCCATTTTCATCTCCCTGAGGACCACTATGGAATTTATATCGGAGGTTTTTTGATCGAAATCTTCACTTACAGCACTTCCAACGAGATATATGGAATGAATATCATCTCCACGATGATTTAGTATTTCCTGGAGAAAAGGTCTGAACCTTTCCTGTACAAAGGGATGGACACCATTGAGATCTATGTTTCCTTCCATAGGTGGACCCTCCGGATAATATCTTCTGATAACATGTTCCCAATAATAAGTCAAAGAGGAAAGGGGATGTTATTGATTTAATCCCCTGCTTCGATTATTTTTGATTATGAAATTCAGGACAATGTTTAAGCGATCAACAGGAAGGGAAAAACTGGCAAGACTTCTTATACTTGATGAATTTTTTGATCTGCTTCTCTATAAGTCTCTCCTTGAACTTGCATCAGATGATTTAAAGAAGATGCTTGAGGAACTTGTTGAGATAGAGACGAAACATTTCAAGTTCTGGCAGGAATTCTTTGGAATAAGGATAGAGAAGCTCGACCTCTGGAGAAAAACAAAACTATTCTTCATTACGCTTATATGCAGATTTTTTGGTGATAAGGCGATAAATCTTATGCTTGAGGCAATTGAAATTTACGGGATAAGGAAGTACCTGAAGATATGGGAACTTTACAGGGAAACGCCCATTGCAGATGCAATAAGAGAAACACTTGACGATGAATTCAGGCACGAGGATAGAATTGTTGGCGAGCTTGTAAGGAGACAGATCAACCCGGAGAAGATAAGGAATATCTTTCTTGGGTTCAATGACGGTCTCGTAGAGATTCTTGGAGCTGTGAGCGGATTTTTTGCAGCATTCAGGGATGCAACATCAGTGCTCATCGCAGGATTTACCGTCGCTGTTGCAGGAGCAATTTCAATGGGTGCAGGGGTTTTTGTTGCATCGGGATCTGAAGAGGAGGTGAAAAAGGTTGAGGCAGGTAAGAGGATGTTCTACGGAATATCAGTAGAAGGGAACACAGATGAAAATAATCCCACAGGTTCTGCCTTTATTGTGGGGATATCATACTTCTTTGGCGCAATGGTTCCTGTTCTTCCTGTACTTATAGGTGCAAGGAGCATCTTCATGTCGCTCTTAGGTGGTGGAATTATGATGATTGTGGTCTCCTACATTATAGCATTCCTGTCAGGAATGGATGCAAGAAAGAGGATAATTACGAATTTCGTCATCATGGCGGCTGCTGTTGGGATTACATATGGGATCGGAAGTCTTACAAAAACCCTCTTTGGAATAGCAGTAAATTGAAAGACAGTAGCAACTATTTTTTTAGATTGGTGAGAGAACCTGTATACGGAACCCTTATAAAACGCATAGGGAGATTCACATGCCTTGTAAATATAGAAGGTTTTCAAAGAGAGGCCTACCTTCCTAACAGTGGAAGACTTGAAGAACTGCTTATACCTGGCACTCGTATAGTTATGGAAAAGAGAAGACAGAAGGGGAAGCGTCTTTACGATCTCCTCCTTACTGAGACAGGATGCTATCCCTCAGGGAGACCCATATGGGTTTGTGTTGATAGCAGATTGCCGAAGAATTTACTTATCTGGTGTATTGAAAGGGGGATTATAGAGGAATTTAAAGGTGCGCACCCAGTAAAGGAGGAAGTGGAGGTGGAAGGGATCAGGCTTGATCTCCTTTTAAAGGGTGATGAAGGCGATATCTATGTAGAAACAAAATCCGTAAATCTTATTGACTTATATGGTATTGCCAGATTTCCTGATGCACCCACGAAAAGGGGATCTGAGCATCTGAGGGTTCTTATGGAATTAAGGAAAATGGGGGCAGGGGCGTATATCGTTTTTGTTATCATGCGAGAGGATGCAAAGGGATTTAGCCCATTTGCTCAAAGGGACCCCATTTTTGCAGAGAGGCTCTCAGAGGCAAAAGGGCGGGGGGTTAGGCTCATTGCCATAAAGTTTTCTTCAGGGATTAATATGAGATATGCAGGAAGGGTTAATCTTATCCTTCCTCCTCCAGCCTTCAAAGGTGCTTTTTCCGAGAGTTAATATTGTATCCTTGAGTTTTGTTTTATAAAAGAAAATTCCTTGACATTCTGCTTAGCTTAAATATCATTTTATGATATCAAATAGTTGTTCAAAGAATAGAACAAACGGAGGTGCGAAATGAGAAAGAAGGGGAATCTAACACTATTTTTTATAACGATTTCTCTGATACTCCTGATCTTAGGTATATGGAATGTGCAATCAGAAAAGGTTGAGCCGATCGTAATAGGATGCCCGACTTCCCTTTTTACACCTGAAGGCAGGGATAATGTAAATTCATTAAGGCTTGCAGCAGAAGAGATAAATGCAAGGGGTGGGATAAAGGTCGGGAAGGTTAAGAGGCCGATCAAGATTGTTGTGGCTGACACAAGGGATGGGGAGCCGGGTGTTCCTGTGAATGATGCACTTATGGCTTATGAAAAGATGATCCTTACGGAAAAGCCCCATGCAATTATCGTGGGTGCATTTCGCTCAGAGGTTTTGATGGGTATTATGGATCTTGTTGCAAAATATAAGATCATCCATCTCGGAGGGATTGCCCAGACACCGCTTTTCAATGAGAGGTTCAAACAGGATCCAGAGAAATACAAATATATGTTCAGGATTACAACAAATTCAAAGATTGTTGGTTCGTATACAGGGAAGGCATTTGAGCTTATAAGAAAAGAATATGGTCTATCAAGGATCTTTCTTGTAGCACAGGATACCCTCTGGGCAAGGGCTGTTTCCGATGGTGTTAAGAAGATATGTAAGGCTTCCGGATGGACAGTAGTGGGACAGGTATTCTACCCCCTGGGGACAAATGATTTCTCTCCTGCGCTTATTCAGGCAAGGAATGGAAAAGCAGAAGTCATACACTTCGTTTATGATGCACCAGAAGCCCCAATATTCTTCAAACAGTTTAAGGCAATGAAGATACCTGCCCTCCTTTATTCCGATATAGCACCGACAGGTATCCCGAAGGCATGGAAGGTCTACGGGGAGGATCTGAATTATGTCATGGGTCTGGAATTCCCTGCAGGGATCACCCTTCCTATAAAAAAGCTTCCGAAATCTGAACATTTTACTGCTACATATCTTAAGAAATTTGGTGAGCCGGAAACAGCGCGTGTAATCGGCTCTGGATACGATGGACTTTATATATACGCCAATGCTGTTGAACGTGCTGGAACACTTGATCCTGACAAACTTGTTAAGGCAATCGAGGAAACAGATATGGATGGTATCTCGGGAAGGATAAGGATTTCAAAAGAAGACCATAGCCTGATCTTTGATGAGGATCCCAAAAAGGGTTATATCTGCAATGTTTTTCAATGGCAGGATGGGAAAAGGGTTCCTGTATATCCACCTGTAATCGCTGAGGGTAAGATACTCCTTCCGCCATGGATGAAAAGGTAGATTCATAAATAGAAAACCCATGAAGGTCCCTGTTTTTGATGTGATGATATGGCTGCTGTAATTATATACGGCATAATAAACAGCGCCACCTTCTTACTACTTTCTATCGGGTTTAATTTAACCTTTGGTTACGGTGGTGTTGCCAATTTCGCCTATGGTGCACTTTTCCTGCTGGGAGGATTTTTATGCTGGACACTGATCAAAGTTATTGGTCTTCCCTACATAATCTCTGCCCTCTTTTCTATCGTTATAACAGGTCTCCTTGGTTTTACCCTTTACTGGGGTTTGATATACAGGATCCGTGGGATGCTGCTAAGTGAGGTGATTGCAAGCTTTGCAGGAGGTATAGCGATACTTGAGTTTTTGAAATGGAGAGGTCTTTATGGATATGAATACTCTCTTGATCCACTTGTAGAGGGAAGTGTTGAGATATATGGTGTTTTTATTGATTATCAGCGTCTTATCATATTAGGAGCTGCTGCATTTCTTACAATTGCCATTCATATCTTTACCCGGTATACGAAGACAGGGCTTTCATTCAGGGCGATTGCCCAGAATGAGCAGAGTGCAATTGCAATGGGAATAGAATCGGATTGGGTTTCTGCGTTAAGTCTCTCATTTGGTTCTGCACTCGCTGCTGCTGCTGCTATTATAGTTCTTCCACTCGGGATCATTCATATTTCCCAGGGTTACGATACACTTATATATGCCCTCGCTGTGGGTATCCTTGGAGGACTGGGAACTACCGCAGGGATTATCGTTGCGAGCTGTATTCTTGGATTTGGCCAGATCATAGTGGGGACATATTTTAAGCCAGAATGGATGATGGTTGTGGTTCTTTTTGCAATTATATTTATACTTCTTGTTAAGCCATCAGGTATATTCGGCAAACAGAAGGAACTCGAGGAGAGGGTATAGATGGCGGATGTCCAGCAGAGGGTAAGGAAGGAGAGGATTGATAGAGGCATAAAGGTAAGATCTGATACCATCTACGCCCTCTCATCTTACAGGGAACTGGGTTATCTGATCATTCCCCGCATAATCCCTGTTTCAGCATTTCTCCTTTTTCCCTTGATATTCGGTGAAACTTATTGGGGAAAGGTTCTTTTTTTCGTTTGTGTCTATGGGCTCCTTGCCCTTAGCTGGGATTTTCTTGCATGCGTGGGGATGTTTTCACTGGGTCAATCGCTATTTTTTGGAACAGGTGGTTACTTTTCCGGTTTTTTAAATCACTCACTAAAAGTACCTGTTGCCTTATCCATTCCAATTTCAACGGTGGCTGCAGCGCTTATTTGCACATTGCTATTTCTTCCTGTGTTGAGGCTCAGGGGTGTGTATTTCTCCATGGTGACACTCCTCCTTCCTATGCTTTTCTTCAGGGTTATAGAGGTTACAGGTATTCTGGGAGGAACACATGGACTTACGGATATTTCACCACTTCCCGGTTACTGGATTTCCATCTATCTGGCTGTATTTGCACTACTTCTCGGACTTTTCGGTATGAGGAGATTGATGGGTGAGGACTATGGTCTAATACTTCAGGCGATAAGGGATAACGATCGAGCTGTTATGAGTTCAGCGATAAATATCTACTTTTACAAGGCACAGGCACTCTTCATAGCGAGTGCAACAGGTGCTTTTGCAGGAGCGATCTCCGCACACTACTGGCAATTTGTGGGAATATCAAGTTTTTCCCTTGATTACTCCATCGTCCCCCTCGCAAGCGTTATCCTTGGAGGACAGGGCTCATTTGCAGGGGCTGTGTTAGGGACATCCATCCTTGTCCCCCTTTCCGAAACCCTTCGTGATCTCGGTGCATTGAGGACCGTGCTATATAGCATTATATTGATTGCATGCACAGTGGCGCTTCCTGAAGGGATCTTCCACTACATGGAAAGGAAATATCACCAATTCGAAAGGGTTGTCAGGGTTGAGGAGTGAAGGGAAAAGAGATGGGTGGTGATGTTATCCTCAAAACAGAAAATCTTTATAAGAAATTTGGGGGCGTTGTTGCAGTTGATGATGTGAGCTTTGAGCTAAAGCAGGGAGGGTTTCTTGGAATAATAGGTCCAAACGGTTCAGGAAAAACAACCCTGATCAATCTTATCACAGGATTCGTAAAACCCACCGCTGGAAAGGTCATATACAAGGGGGTGGATATAACTGGAAAAATGCCTTACAAGATCGCTTCACTTGGTATTGCAAGGGGCTTTCAGATGGTAAAGCCTTTTTACAAACTGCCTGCTTATTGCAATCTTATTATCCCCCTCTATTCATCAAGGGTGAGAGATTTTAAATGGGGAAGGTATGGTGAGAGAGATGAGATTGCCATTGATCTGCTTCACGACCTGGGCTTTGAAAGGGACTCTTTTGTTCCCTATAAGATTGCAGGTGCCCTTTCCCACGGATATCTGAAACGACTCGACCTTGCAAGATGTCTTGCATTGAGGCCTGATCTTCTCATACTTGATGAACTATTTTCAGGGATGAGTATGTCAGAAGTTGCTGCCACACTTCCCATAATTGAAAGACTCAATGAGGAGGGATTGACCATCATAATGGTTGAGCATAGACTCAAGGAACTTTTCCGTGTGGCAAAAAGGGTGATTGTGCTCAATTTTGGGAGAAAAATAGCAGAAGGAACACCAGAGGAAATTTTAAATAACGATGAGGTGAAAAAGGCATATATGGGTATGGAGGTTCAGTAAGAGAAGTGGGAAAGGTATTGCTGGAGGTAAAAAATCTCATGGTTTTCTATGAAAATGCCCTTGCTATAAATGACCTCAGTATCTGTGTTAACGAAGGGGAGATTGTCGGGATACTTGGCTCCAATAGTGCTGGCAAGACCACACTTCTTAATACTCTATCAGGGCTCATCCTGGATATGAAGAGAAAAGAAGATAGGATCGGTGGTGTAAGAATCACTATTATGGGTGAGATTATATTTGATGGAAAAGATATAAAGAACACAAAACCCTCGGAGAGGGTCAGGATGGGTATTGTGCTCTGCAGGGAGAGGCATCCTGTTTTTGCTGATTGCAGCGTAATTGAGAATCTGAAAATAGCGACATATCTCAGAAGGGATAGGGGGATAAAGGACACAATGGATTTTGTCTTCAGTATATTTCCGAATCTAAAGGCATTGAGAAACAGAAAAGCGGGCTTCTTAAGTGGTGGAGAACAACAGATGCTCTTCATAGGGATGGCCATTATGGCCCGTCCACGTCTAATCCTTATGGACGAGCCTTTTTTGGGGTTGAGCCCCATGATGCAGATAACAGTCAGTGATGCAATAAAAAAGATAAATCAGGAAGGTATTACAATTCTTGTTACTGAACAGTTTGCAAGATCACTCCTTCCCATTGTTGACAGAGGATATGTTATAGAAAATGGTATGCTAACATTGACTGGGGAAGGGAAGGAGCTTATGGAAAATCCGGAAGTTCAATCAGCATTTCTTGGGGCGTGATATCATGATCGATCCACTTAAGGGTTTACCATCAGATAGTATTTACGGTTGTTTTGATGAAACAGTAAAAAGGGCTGGAAGGAGACCTGCGGTTGTCTTTCTTTCAAGAATATTCACATTTAGTGATTTAGAGCAGATGGTTTTGATGTTTGCATCCTCGCTTCTTCGAATTGGTATAAAGGAAGGCGATATGGTAATGCTTTACATATACAACCTTCCCCAGACCGTCATTTCATGGCTTGCCCTTCAAAGAATCGGGGCTATACCTGTTCCTGTTGCTCCGATATATACAGCTCACGATATCGAATACCTGATAAAGGACAGTGAGAGCGAAACAATAATCTGCATGGATATAAACCTTGCCTATGTTATAGAGGTGCTCCCTCGAACACCGTTGAAGAGGGTCATAGTGACAGGTATGGCGGATCTCATACCATGGCATATGAGGTTTTTGGGGAGAGTTTTTGATAGAATACCTCATGGAAAGATTCCTCCAGGAAGGGGGTTCTACAAGTTCAGGGATCTTTTAAAAAAGGGAAGTCCTGGATCACTTCCAGCATACAGGCAGAGAAAAAAGGATGAAATAGCTCTCATGCTTTACACAGGAGGGACAACAGGATTCCCCAAGGGTGTTCCCATACCCGAAGGTCTTTTTCTATACAAGGCACTTGAATGGAGAAGGGCATCGGAAAGCATAATCCCTCTCGGAGATGATATAAATCTCCTTGCAGCTCCTCTTTTCCACATCATAGGTCAGATGTCCATGGCTGGATCGTTGCTTATCGGAGGTGAACTCCTTGTGATATTTCCAAGGGTCGTCCTCGATGCGTACTTTGATTATATACAACGATTCAGGATAAAGAGTATGTTTGCAGTGCCTTCCCTTTACAGGATGATCCTTGAGCATGATAGACTTGATTACTACGATTTAAGTTCACTACTTTACTGTGGTGTTGGCGGGGATGTGCTTCCCATTGAGGTCTCCAGAAGGTGGTTTAGAAGGTTTGGAAAACCCCTATATCAGGGCTACGGCGCCACTGAACTATGCGGTGCAATATCGCTTTCATATACAAAGGATGGAGCCCCACCAGAGGGGAGTGCAGGAAGGATAGTTCCTGGATGTAAAGTAAAAATTGTTGACCCCGAAACAATGGAACCCCTTCCGCCGGGAACAGCTGGTGAACTGCTTGGTACATCTCCTTTTCCAGTAAAGGAATACTGGAAGAAACCAGAAGAGACCTCAAGATGTTTCTTCGAAATAGAAGGAGAAACATGGTACAGGACAAAGGATATTGTTCGTATAGACAGGAAGGGCTGGCTTTATTTCATCGATAGATCGGCTGATATAATAAAACATAAGGGATTCAGGGTTGCAGCAGCGGAGATAGAAAGGGTGCTTCAGGATCATCCTGCTGTGCTTGCAGCATGCGCTGTTGGTGTCCCTGACCCTGTTGTTGGAGAAAGAGTAAAAGCATTTGTTGTTCTTAAAGAGGATGTTAAGGGAGTGAGCAGTTATGATCTGATAAGATGGTGTCGCGAAAGGCTTGCAGAGTATAAAGTCCCATCCTATATAGAGTTCCGCGATATGCTTCCAAAATCAAGGGTTGGAAAGCTTTTGAGAAGGGAGCTCAGGGCACAGGAGGAGAAAAAGCTGGAAAAAAGTTAGAATCATACTGTTTCTTCCTAAAAGTTTTGAGATAATATTAATGCATTAACAATTCCGCAGCCTATTTAAAGGAGGAGGGCTATTATTATGAAGCTTATAAACAATGTTGATACAGATAGTATTAGGGATTTTGTAGAACAGATAAGGCGTGATCCTTCGAAGGCAAGGAAGACACAGGTGATTGAAGGTGAATGGATTGTTGAAAAGGGGGATGTCCAATTCAGGTCTACGATTAAATTTGAAGGAGGTCAAGTGGTGTTTGAGGCAGATAGCCCCACATTTATGGGGGGCGGAGGAAGTCTTCCTGGGCCGTTGCACTACTGCTTTTTTGGGCTTGCTTCATGCTATACAGGTGTTTTCGCAACAATTGCATCAATGATGGGAGTGAGGATAAAAAATCTGAAGACAAGGGTGGAGGCTGATATAAATCTATCGCAGGTTTTTGGTATTGAAGAGAAACCCATTATGGAAGAGGTAAGGGTAACACTTAATGTTGTCAGCGATTCACCGCCTGAGAAGATAAGGGAA
>JBBIRW010000006.1:20000-152030 GCA_037441565.1 Deltaproteobacteria bacterium
CCGGTGCTGGAAGGTTAAGGGGAGGGGTTAATCCCATTCGAAAGAATGGGGTGAAGCTCTGAACCGAAGCCCCGGTAAACGGCGGCCGTAACTATAACGGTCCTAAGGTAGCGAAATTCCTTGTCGGGTAAGTTCCGACCTGCACGAATGGCGTAACGACATGAGCGCTGTCTCAACGAGGGGCCCGGCGAAATTGGAGTATTGGTGAAGATACCAATTACCCGCGACTGGACGGAAAGACCCCGTGCACCTTTACTGCAGCTTGACATTGAACTTTGGGATAGCATGTGTAGGATAGGTGGGAGGCGGAGAAGCAGGGGCGCCAGCTCCTGTGGAGCCATCCTTGAAATACCACCCTTGTTGTTCTGGGGTTCTAACCTGTGTAACAAACATAGGGACAGTGTCAGGTGGGTAGTTTGACTGGGGCGGTTGCCTCCTAAAAGGTAACGGAGGCGTGCGAAGGTCCCCTCAGGCTGTTTGGCAATCAGCCGTTGAGTGCAAAGGCATAAGGGGGCTTAACTGCGAGACCGACGGGTCGAGCAGGTACGAAAGTAGGCCTTAGTGATCCGGTGGTCCCGAATGGAAGGGCCATCGCTCAGCGGATAAAAGGTACGCCGGGGATAACAGGCTGATCTCCCCCAAGAGTCCACATCGACGGGGAGGTTTGGCACCTCGATGTCGGCTCATCCCATCCTGGGGCTGAAGTAGGTCCCAAGGGTTCGGCTGTTCGCCGATTAAAGGGGTACGTGAGCTGGGTTTAGAACGTCGTGAGACAGTTCGGTCCCTATCCGTCGCGGGCGCAGGATACTTGAGGGGAGCTGTCCCCAGTACGAGAGGACCGGGATGGACGGACCTCTGGTGTATGAGCTGTCCCGCCAGGGGCATTAGTTCAGTAGCCATGTCCGGAAGGGATAACCGCTGAAGGCATCTAAGCGGGAAGCCCACCCTGAGATGAGGTATCCCTCTGCCGAAAGGCAGACTGAAGGTCCCTGGGAGATGACCAGGTTGATAGGCAGGAGGTGGAAGCACCGTAAGGTGTGGAGCCAACCTGTACTAATAGACCGTGAGACTTACCCACATAAAACATCACCCTGATTCCTATGCAATTTCCACAAAAACCTTTCATGCGAGAATCACTTCCATTGCCCATGTTATTAAAATAGAATAATAAAGAAGCCAGTGAGGATTTTATGAAGATACAGAAACCCATCAAATTTAGATACCTCTGTCACAACACAAGGGAACCACTTCTGCATCCCTGTCAGGATATTAAATGTGACTGGTGGGTCAAGAGTGAAGACCATCTTAATTGCACATGGGTAGCAGTCAATAGTGGTCCATATACACTTGAGGAGATAGGTATGATGATGGGTATAACAAGGGAGCGGGTTAGGCAGATTGAGGCAAAGGCGTTGAGAAAATTGAGACATCCAAAAAGGAGAAATCTACTTAAAGATTTTGCTGATGAGGAAGATATAAAACCCTGAATATGAAGATAATCTCAGCCGGGCTCTTCAGAAGTGTTTATTCTGCTGATGCAATCCCGGATTTGAATCTTCCCCATGTGTGCTTTATAGGAAGATCAAATGTCGGTAAATCTACACTTATAAATGTTCTTTTACAAAGGAAGATTGCATTTACCAGTTCAAAACCTGGTAGAACAAGATGTTTAAATTTTTATTTGATTAACAAAAAGTTATTTTTTGTTGACTTTCCAGGATATGGTTTTTCTTATGTTTCAAAGAATGAAAGAAAAGGCTGGAAAGATCTTATCGAGAAGTATCTCTCGTTGAGAAGATTTCGCAAAATTGCAGTTATGATCTTTGATATAAGAAGAAGACCTGATGCTGATGAACTCGGAATGATAAATTGGATCAAAGCGGAGGGGATTCCATTAATTTTAGTGTTGACTAAAGCGGATAAAATATCTAAAAATAATCTGGATTTGCAGATGATGATGTATGAAAGATTAACAGGATTAAGTAAGGATGACATAATAATTTTTTCTGCATCGAACAGGATGGGAAGGGAGAAGATATGGGGAAAGATAAGAGAGGCTGTTTACTTAAAAATTGAAGAAAGGAGATGGTAAATTGTTTCGTATCGTTGAAAAAGTTGAACTTGCTCCTAAAGTAATTAAATTAAAAGTACTTGTTGAACATATAGCGAAAAAAGCCAGACCAGGTCAATTTGTCATATTGAGGCCTTATGAAGAGGGTGAAAGGATTCCCATAACAATAGCTGATACAGATCCAGAGGAGGGCACCATAACGCTTCTGATCCAGGAAGTTGGGAAGACAACCTCATATATTGGCAGGATAATGAAAGAGGGTGATTGTTTTCCAGATGTAGTTGGCCCACTTGGTTTGCCTTCACACATTGAAAAATTTGGTACTGTTGTTGGACTTGGGGGTGGTTTTGGGATAGCAGCCCTACATCCTATCGTTAGAGCATTAAAGGAGGCAGGGAATTATGTGATATCTATTATCGGAGCAAGATCAAAGCATCTGCTTATAATGAAGGAGGAGATGGATAAGGCTAGCTCAAGGCTTCTTATTGCAACAGATGATGGTAGCGAAGGGTATCACGGATTTGTGACGGAGGTGTTAAAGAAGCTTATTGATGAAGGAATGAAAATCGATTATGTGATATCAATCGGTCCTGTTCCAATGATGCAGGCAACAGCAAACATCACACGACCCTACGGGATAAAGACAATAGTGAGTTTGAATCCCATTATGGTTGATGGAACTGGAATGTGTGGTGCATGCAGGGTTTCTGTCGGTGGCAGAACGAAGTTTGCATGTGTTGATGGACCTGAATTTGATGCACATGAGGTGGATTTTGATCTTCTTGTCAAGAGGCAGAAGATGTATGTGAATGAGGAAAGAATAGCGATGGAAGAATTTATTCAGACTCATCAGAAGTGCTATGAAGGGGGTAGATGATGCGGGATAAAGATGCATATAAGAGACCCAAAGTGAAGATGCCGGAACAGGATCCAAAAAAGAGGGCCAGAAATTTCAAAGAAGTAAACCTTGGATATACAGAGGAGATGGCGATAGAGGAAGCAAAGAGATGTCTTCAGTGTAAAAAGCCCACGTGTATTGAGGGATGTCCTGTTGAAGTGGATATCCCCGCATTTATCAAGCTTATCCTTGAAAAGGAATTTGTTCTAGCTGCAAGAAAAATAAAGGAGACAAACAGCCTTCCCGCTATATGTGGAAGGGTATGTCCTCAAGAAACACAGTGTGAGAAGACGTGTGTTCTTTCAAAGAAATGGGATCCAATTGCAATTGGGAGACTCGAAAGATTTGTTGCTGATTATGAAAGGGAGAAGGGTTATGTTGAGATTCCATCTGTTGCCTATCCGACAGGAAAGAAGGTGGCTGTTGTTGGATCTGGTCCAGCAGGTCTTACAATCGCTGGAGAAATGATAAAAAGAGGACATGAGGTTGTTATATTTGAGGCACTTCATAAACCAGGTGGTGTGCTTGTTTACGGAATCCCTGAGTTCAGGCTTCCAAAGGATATACTGCAGGCGGAGATAGAATATCTACAGAAAATGGGTGTAATAATAAAAACAAACATAGTTGTCGGAAAAACATTTGTAATAGATGAACTATATCATATGGGTTTTGATGCATTTTTTATTGGTACAGGTGCGGGTCTACCCAATTTCCTGAACATTCCAGGGGAGAATGCAAACGGTATTTATTCAGCAAATGAATATCTCACAAGGGCAAATCTGATGAAGGCATACCTCTTTCCGGAATATGATACACCTATTGCAAAGGGAAAGAATGTTGCTGTAATAGGTGGTGGGAATACAGCACTTGATGCGGTGAGAACTGCACTTCGTCTTGGTGCTGAAAATGCATATATCATATACAGAAGATCACGTGCAGAAATGCCAGCACGGGTTGAAGAGATACATCATGCAGAGGAGGAGGGAGTTCAGTTTCATTTCCTGTGCAATCCCGTAAGGTTTATCAGCGATGAGCATGGTTGGGTTTGTGCCATTGAGGTGATCAAGATGGCTCTTGGAGAGCCTGATGAGTCTGGGAGAAGAAGACCTATACCTATACCTGGTTCGGAGTATACAATACCCGTTGATACTGTTGTAATAGCAACGGGAAATGGACCCAATCCTCTTATATCACAAACTACCCCGGATCTCAAAGTTAGCAAATGGGGATATATTATTGCCGATGAGAAAACAGGTAAAACTTCAAAGAAAGGTGTTTTCGCAGGAGGTGATATTGTCAGGGGAGGAGCAACCGTAATACTTGCAATGGGTGATGGAAGGAGATCCTCTCCAGTAATGGATCAATATCTGAGAACAGGTGAATGGTAATATTGATAGATGGGAATATCAGAAAAACCCATAGGTATCTTTGATTCTGGAATTGGGGGGCTAACGGTTCTGGGCCAGATAATGAGGCTCCTTCCCAATGAGAATTTGATATACCTCGGCGATGAGGCAAGGGTTCCATACGGAAGCAAATCACCTTCCACCGTAATAAAATACTCTATTGAGAATACAGATTTTCTTATAAAAAAAGGGATAAAACTCCTTGTCGTTGCGTGTAATACAGCATCAGCACTTAGCCTTTCTGTTCTCAGAGAAAAATTTGATATTCCGATAATCGGTGTTATTGAACCCGGTGTAAGGAAGGCACTTGAGGTATCAAAAAATCTCAAAATTGGAGTTATTGGTACAGAGGCAACAACAAAAAGCGATGCATATGTAAAAGAAATAATTAAAAACAAGTTATCTGCTAAGGTGTTTCAGAAAGCATGTCCACTTTTTGTTCCACTGGTTGAAGAAGGATGGATCGAAGAAGAAGTGACATATAAAATTGCTGAAATCTATTTATCTGAATTGAGAGAAAAAGAAATTGACACACTAATATTGGGTTGCACCCATTATCCACTTCTAAAAGGAGTTATACAGAAGACAATTGGTTCCAATGTCTATCTTGTTGATTCAGCAATTGAGACTGCTGGCGAAGTAAGGAGAATCCTTGAAATGGAAAGAATGATGAGAAACAGCGATAGAGAAAGATATGTTAAATTTTTTGTAACAGATAACCCTGAAAAATTTAGTATAATGGGGAAGAGATTCCTTGGAGAAAAAATAACGAATGTTGAAAAAATAGATTTAAAGTAGTGAGATTATTATGAAATTGAATTTCCTTGAGGAGATAAAGAGAAATGTAGTTGTCTTTGATGGTGCAATGGGTACTATGCTTCAGGAGAGGATCCAGAGGAAAGGTTTCTGTCCTGAGGAAATAAACATTACAGAGCCAGGGCTTGTTAAAGAAATACATGCATCCTATAAGGATGCTGGTGCTATGGCTCTAACAACAAACACATTCGGTGCAAACAGAGTTAAACTTGAGGATTATGGTTTGCAGGATCGCGTATTCGATTTAAACTTTTATGGTGTTAAAATCGCTCGTGAGATCGCAGGGGATGATCTGTGGGTTGCGGCATCAATAGGCCCCACTGGAAAGCTTATAGAACCACTTGGTCCTCTTTCATTTGATGAGGCTGTTGATGTTTTCAAAGAGCAGGCTCGCGCTCTCGAGGAGGCTGGTTGTGATATCTTTAAGATAGAAACAATGATGGATATAAAAGAGGCCAAGGCTGCAATTGTTGCAATAAAAGAGGTTTCAAGAAAACCAATTATAGCTCTTATGACCTTTGAAAAGAATGAGAGAACAGTTTTTGGAACAACTCCTGAGGTTGCAGGAATTGTGCTTGAGTCAGCAGGAGCAGATGTTGTTGGTGCAAATTGCTCGCTTGGTGTTGAAGGAATATATAATGTTCTTCAAAGGATGTTTGCAGTTACATCATTACCATTGATGGCTCAGCCAAACGCTGGGATACCGGAGACGAGGAATGGAGTTAGTATCTTTCCAGATCCTCCAGATAAGGTTGGTGAATACACTGAGAAATTTATTGATATGGGGGTAAAAGTTATTGGTGGATGTTGTGGAACCACCCCAAAACATATCAGGAGGATAAGAGAACGGGTATCAGCGAGAAGTGAATACCCATTGATAATAAAAAAGATAGATATATGTAGACTTGCGAGCAGAAGCAAATATGTAATAGTTGGTGGAAACTCGGGAATTGTAATAATAGGAGAGAGGATTAATCCAAGCGGAAGAAAGGCGCTTATGGAGGAGTTAAGAAAAGGTAATTTTTCAACAATAATTGAGGAGGCAAGAGGACAGGCAGGATCAGGCGCACATATGCTCGATATAAACATGGGAATTCCTATGATTAGTGAAAGAGAATATATGAAAAAGGCAGTTCTGCTTGTTAACAGTTCTGTTGATCTACCAGTTGTTATAGACTCTCCTAACCCTGATGTTATGGAGGAAGGAGTAAAGGCATGCGATGGAAAACCACTGCTTAATTCTGTAACCGGCGAAGAGAGAAAGCTGGAGACTGTGATTCCTGTTGCCAAAAAATATGGAGGTGCGCTGATTGGATTAACGCTTGATGATAAGGGCGTTCCATCGACAGCGGAGGAGAGGTTGAGAATAGCTGAGAAGATATTTGAAAGGGCTGTTAGTATGGGGGTCTCTCCCTATGATATTATCATAGATCCGCTCTGTCTCACAGTAAGTGCCGATCCATTACAACCTGTTGAAACATTAAAAGCAATAAGGTTAATTAAAGAAAAACTTGGTGTTCCAACGATTCTTGGAATAAGTAATGTTTCCTTCGGTTTACCAAAAAGAGGCGTAATAAATGCTGTATATCTATGTATGGCTATCTCAATGGGTCTCGATGCTGCAATTTTGAATCCATATGATGAGAATCTTATTAATAGTGTCTTTGCAGGTGATCTTCTAATGGGACGAGATCCAGGTGCTGAGAGGTATATCAAACGTTTTTCCAGAGAGACAGCTGATGAGAGAAGGGTAATGCATGGAGAGCCACTTGATATTAAGACAAGGATAATAAGATGCGTAATAGAGGGAAACAAAGAACAAATAATATCCCTTGTTGATAAAGCAATTGATGAGGGAAACGATGTAATGGAAATATCCAACAACATGTTTATGCCTGGACTTACTGAGATTGGAAAAAGATTTGAAAAAAATTTAATATTCCTTCCACAGGTGATGGCGTCAGCAGAGACAGTAAAGGTAGCCTTTGATTATCTCAAAGGAAAGATGGGCGGGAGAAAAGGAAAGGCCATAGGAAAAGTTCTCCTTGCAACAGTGGAAGGGGATGTCCATGATATTGGGAAGAATATTGTTGGAACATTACTTGAAAACCATGGATTTGAGGTAATCGATCTTGGGAAAAACGTTCCATCAAAAAGAATTCTGGAAGAGGCTATAAAAAACAGGGTTGATATTGTGGGGCTTTCCGCGTTGATGACAACAACAATGATGGAGATGAAGAACTGTATAAATATGCTCAGAGAAAAAGGAATAAAATGTATGACAGTTGTTGGAGGGGCAGTGATAACCGAAGAGTTTGCAAGGCAGATAGGGGCGGATGCCTATGCAAAGGATGCAGTCGAGGCTGTTGCTAAAGTAAAAGAGCTACTTGGTATAAAAGAAAGTTGAGGATAAGCTTTAAAATTGACAGTCTCGCATTTGGCGGAAATGGTATTGGAAGACATGAAGGAAAGGTTATTTTTGTTCCTTATTCGGCTCCAGGAGATGAAGTAGAGGTTGAGATTATAAATGAAAGAAAAAGATACTCTTATGGTGAGATAGTAAGAATATTAAGAGAATCTGAATTTCGAAGAAATGCTGAGTGTAAGTATTTTGGTTTATGTGGTGGATGTCAGTGGCAGCATATAATATACGAAAGACAGTTGAAAAGCAAGGAAGGAATTCTAAGTGATGCAGTCCAAAGGATAGGAAAATGTGATGTTAGTGTGATTCACAATATTATCAAATCCCCCCGTGAATTCAGATACCGTCATAGAATAAGGTTTCATAAAAAAGGAGACGATATCGGTTTTTATAAATTATCAAGTAACAGGATTATAAATATTGAAGACTGTGTAATTGCTCATGAGAAGGTTATAAGTCCATTTCGAATTATCAGAAGATTGTTTTCAAACAGAAGGTTCAGTTTTTTAGCAGGAGATATCGAATTAACAATTGGCGATTATGGGAAAACACTTTTAATAAGTTCTGAAATAAAAAGAATGGATGCGCTTGAATTATTTGAAAAGCTCAAAGAGGATGGTTTATTCAGCGGATTGATTTTTAAGGATAGGGGAAGATTAAATCACATGGGAAATCCATATATATATTTTAAACACGAATATAATTATGACATAAGCCTTAAGATGAGATATCATGCTATCGTTTTTACTCAGGCTAACTGGTTTATTAACAAGTTAATGATTCAGGATCTGCTTTATTTTATAAATAATCTCAAAGTTAAAAGAGTTCTGGATCTGTTCTGTGGCGCTGGAAATCTGAGTGTTCCTGTTTCTTTTAAAGTTGAGTATGTTGAAGGGATTGATATCTGTGGAAGGGCGATTGAGGATGCAAAGGAAAATGCAAAGGAAAATGGAAGGGAAAACTGTAATTTTATGAGGAGCAGTGTGGAGCAATTTTTTGATAAAGGAAAGATCAAAAGCTACGAGCTTGTTATTATTGATCCACCAAGGGAGGGTATAAAAAATCACCTGAATCAAATTTTATCAATGAAACCAAGGCATCTCTGCTATATCTCCTGCGATCCCATTACCTTCTGCAGGGATCTTAGGTATCTCAGAGATAACGGATATTTTCCGATCTATATTAGACCATATGATATGTTTCCTCAGACTTATCATATGGAAATTATGGCCTTTATGGAAAGGAGGCTTTCTTCAAAAAACTGCTGAAGTCTTCTATTAGAGGGAATAAGGTGGACGGATTTTTCCCTTTCGCACTATTTGGAATCCCTTTGAGATATAGATAATTTATCCCGTAATTCTTCGCTGTAATGAGAACATTTTCGTTATCATCAATGAGTATGCTTTTGTCCTTATGAAATGAAATAATCGATTCAAGTTTTATCCAGAAGTTTATGTCTTCTTTTGGTTTACCCGTGTCAAACGCAGTGATAATTTTTTGAAAATATTTTGCTATCTCCGTTTTTTCCAATTTTATTTTTAATGTCAAAGGGTGGGCATTTGTAATGAGGAATACCTTCTTTCCAATAGAATTAATGTATTCAAGGAAATCTATTGTATCGGGGAAGAGTTTGATTAAATGAGATGTTGATTCTTTTAGTGAAAATATATCGATTCCAAGCCTCTCTGACCAGAATTTTATGTCTGTCCAGTTAAGAGTTCCCTCTTCCATTTTATAAAGATTCATTAGATAATCCTTAGCTTCTTCGATTCCAATATTAAACTTGGTACTATAAACAGAAGGAACAATTTCTTCCCAGAAGTGATCATCGTAAAATTTATCAAGAAGTGTTCCATCCATATCAAGAAAAATATATTCTATTTTATTTAGGTCCATCCGTTCTCCCTCAATTTATTTCAATCCAAGCGATTCGATTATAAGATTAAGGTTCAAATATTTTATTGAAAGATCAGCAAAAAAGCAAACACTCTTTCTTTTAATACGGTCAATAAATGGTATCTCGCCGATTATAGGGACCTTTGCCAGTTTTTCAATGGCGTAAGCGTTTGTCTTTCTTGAAAGATCCCTATTTTTGTGGATTGTATTCAGGACAATTCCAATAATATTAATATTCCTCATTTTTGCAAGCTGAACAGTAAGAAGGGTATGATTGATTGTTCCAAGCTTATTTGCTGCAACTATTATTATAGGTATCCTCATTAGTGAGACAAGATCAAGAAATGTTATGTCCCATGTCAATGGGACAAGAAGACCTCCTGCTCCCTCTATAATTGCAATATCAAATTTTTCTGTTATTTTTTGGATATTTGCAAGTATATGTTTGATATTTATTTTCTTATTATCAATTTCTGCTGCCACAGCAGGAGCAAGAGGATATTGGAAACAATATGTATTTATCTGCTTTAATGGTAGATTACCACAGATTGAACTGAGAAATCGAGAGTCCTCAGGAATCATTAACCCCCCTTTTTTCTTACATCCTGTTTCTACGGGTTTTAGGGGACAGACAGATAGACCTTTTCTTCTCAGTGCTGAGATTATGATTGCGGAGATTATAGTTTTTCCCACACCAGTGTCGGTTCCAGAAACAAATAGTGCTTTACCCATCAGGATTCTGTAACCTTCTTTATGGAATGGTAAACTACATCCATAAGATAGTTTAACTCGTCGTTAGAAATGCTGAGGGGTGGCATAATTACAATAACATTTCCAAGGGGTCTCAGTATAACACCCTTTTTCCTTGCTTCGAGAATCACCCTATGTCCTTTCCTCTCACCGATTGGATAGGGTTCTTTATTTTCTTTATTTTTAACGAGTTCAATCCCTGCAATAAGCCCCTTCTGTCTTATGTCTCCGACATGTTCTAGTTCCTGGAAGTTCTTTAAAAGCTTTTCGAGAAGTGATATCTTCTCCTGAATCTTCTTAATAACCTCTTCACTTTCAAAAATTTCGATGTTTGCAAGGGCAGCAGTACAGGCAAGAGGGTTACCTGTATAACTGTGACCGTGAAAAAATGTTTTAAATTCTTCATACTGACCAAGAAAGGCATTGTAGATTTCATTTGTAGTGAGTGTTGCTGCAAGGGGAAGATAACCTGCGGTTATTCCCTTCGATATTACCATAATATCCGGATCTATATTTTCATGATCACAAGCAAACATCTTCCCTGTTCTTCCAAATCCTGTAGCAACCTCATCAGCAATAAAGATTATGTTGTATTTTCTGGATATCTCATAAATTTTTCTCAGATAACCTGGAGGGGATATAATGATACCCCCTGCTGCTTGAACAATAGGCTCCACAATTATTCCTGCGATTTCTTCAGCATTCTTTGAAAGTATATCTTCAAGCGGATCAGTACATGCAAGGTTACAAGAAGGATAGTTAAAATCAAACTCACATCTGTAACAGTAGGGTGATGGAATCCTGTATGATGGGAATAAGAGTGGATTATAAATCCTGTGGAACAGATCTATACCTCCAACGCTAACAGCACCTATTGTGTCTCCATGATATGCATTATTAAGAGATATAAACTTCTTTTTTGCGATATGTCCGAGGTTCTGCCAGTACTGAAAGGAGATTTTTAATGCGATCTCCACAGCCGTTGAGCCATTATCCGAATAAAAGACTTTATCAAGCGATGGTGGAGTAATTTGAACAAGTTTCTTTGCCAAAAGGATTGATGGAATATTTGAAAGACCAAGGAGCGTTGAGTGAGATATCCGATCGATCTGGTTTTTTATTGCCTCGTCTATCTCTTTCCTTCGATGACCATGTATATTAACCCATAGTGATGAAACTCCATCGAGATATCTATTACCATTTATATCAACAAGATAGTTTCCTTCACCTTCCGTGATTATAATGATATCTTCCTTCATCCATTCAAGCATCTGTGTGAATGGATGCCATATATAATCTTTGTCCCATCTCTTTAATACTTCAAAATTCAGTTCAAACCCATCCATTATCCTTAAATCAACCCCAGAGTCTTTCCTGCCTTTTCAAATGCCTTAAGTGCCCTGTTCAGGTCTTCTATTGTATGATTTGCCATCACGGTTGCCCTAATACGACATTTGCCTGCAGGGACAGTGGGAGGTCTTATCCCGAGTGCAAAAACACCCTCTTCCAGTAATATTTCTGTAGCGATAACAGCATTTCTTTCAGAACCGACGAAAACAGGAATTATCGGTGTTTCTGTTCCCATCGTATCAAATCCCATTCTCTCAAGACCATCCTTAAAATACCTCGTATTTGACCAGAGATTCTCCCTCAGGGAGGGTTCTTTTTCTATAAGTTCAATGGCTGCAATTGCCGTTGAGATAACGGCTGGTGGGAGTGCTGTTGTAAAGATAAAGGGTCTTGACCTATTTATCAGATATTCGATCAGCTCTCTCCTTCCGGCACAGTATGCACCGAATCCACCGAGTGCCTTGCTCAATGTTCCCATGATGATATCGACCCTCCCTTCGAGGTGAAAATGTTCAACAGCGCCTGAGCCCCTCTCACCAAGTATTCCAGTAGCATGTGCTTCGTCGACCATAAGAATACAGTCATATTTCTCTGCAAGATAAACGATTTCCGGCAGCGGAGCTATATCCCCATCCATACTGAAGACTGCATCAACAACAATCATCCTTTTTCCATGTGTATGAGATCTTTTTATCATCCTTTCGAGTATATCGGTTCTTTTGTGGGGAAAAACCATGATCTCAGCACCACTGAGTCTGCATCCATCTATTATGCTTGCATGATTTAGTTCATCGCTGAAAATTATATCACCTTTTGTTAATAAAGTGGAAATTATACCGATGTTTGCTGTATATCCTGAATTAAAAACAAGTGCGCTTTCCGTCTTTTTGAATGAAGCTATTTTTTCTTCGAGTTTTCTGTGGAGTGTCATGGTTCCGGAAATGAGTCGGGATGCTGATGCACTTACGCCGTATTTCTCTACCGACTTTATAGCAGCCTCTTTAAGGTATGGGTGGGAGGCAAGCCCCAGGTAGTTGTTTGAGGCCATTAAAACCATCTCTTTTCCATTAACAATGGTGCGGGGGAGCTGCTCACCCTCAACCGTCCTTAGTATTCGGTATAGATTCTTCTCTCTTAGAAGGTCAAGCTCCCTCTGAAGAAAATCTAATCTTCCCATATCTTCAACTCCAGATCTTTTAAAAGCTGGAGGTCTTCTTCAGGAGGTCTGCCTAAGGTTGTGAGATAATTTCCAAGCATGGTTCCATTTGCACCAGCAAGAAATATCCATGATTGTAGATCCCTGAGGTTATGTTCCCTACCGCCGCAAACAAAAATATCCTTTTCAGGGTGTACAAAACGGTAAATAGCTATGATTTTCAAAGCATCAAGGGGCATTATAGGCTGCATATGCTCCAGCCTTGTTCCTTTAATAGGAATAAGGAAATTAAGCGGGATGGAGTCCACATCCAGTTCCCTCAATTCCATGGCAAGCTCAATCCTGTCTTTCCATCCTTCACCCATACCGAATATTCCACCGCAGCACACCTTGAACCCCATAGATTTAGCTATCCTAACGGCCTCTACATTTTCATCGTAGGATCTCGTTGAACAGATATTTGGAAAGAAACTCCTTGAAGTTTCAAGATTATGATGGAAGTGCTGCAGTCCGGATTCCTTCAATTTTTTTGCAATCTCATAGTCGATGATACCGATCGATGCGCACCTTTTTAATGGCAATTCCTTCTTAATTAATCCCAGCGCCCTGCAGAGTTCATCAAGATCCTTCCCCCTTCTTATACTTTTTCCGCTGATTACAATACTGAATTCCTTCGCACCCGATTTATAGGCAGCCCTTGAGTATTCAAGGATCCTCTCGGCCCCAATGAATGGATACACGGGTATATTTGCCCTATTTCGTGCAGATTGAGAACAAAAAGCACAATCTTCCGGACAGTTTCCGGATTTGGCATTCACGATGGAACAGAGCTTTACATAATCACCCTTGAATTTCCTCCTTATGCTGTTTGCAGCAGCAAGAAGAAAAGGGAATGCATTAGAGTCGCACTCCGTTAAATCCAGTGCATCATTAAAATTTATTTTCTTTCCTGAAAGTATTTTTCTTTCGAGGCTGAGTATAAAATCTACCATTTATTGTCCTGCTAATTTTTTGGATAAGGATACCACCGTTGTATTTTTAATGTCAACCCATATTTTAATTTGGTTGACTTGAAATAATGGATCTATTATGTTTTATAGATTGATAATTGCAATTTATCTGTGATAATTTAAATTATTAGCCAATTAATGGGAACAGGTTTCAGCAACGATATTTCCTATAAAGGAATGCTTTTCCACATTGAAACGGAGGACAAAGGCCCTGGCATTCCCACCATCACTACAAGCCTTTTCTATAAGGGAATGGTCCTATATACGAAAAGGATAAATTATAGCGACATAATAAAATTTGAAAGGCTAAATGAGGTTATAGATGAACTGATGAGGAAGCAGCACAAAGATGTCTTGAAGGAACTATTTGGGGGAAAGCTTGACAGTCTTATCGAGGAAAAACTGGGATTTCAGGGAAAGGGGCAATGAATAACCCGATTGATGAGGAGAAGATAAACAGGCTCAGGCAGATTGCAAAGGAAATCAGGAAAGATGTTATTACAATGATCTATAGGGCTGGCTCCGGTCATGTGGGGGGTTCGCTCTCAGCTGTGGAGATCCTCACAACCCTTTATTTCCACAAGATGGTTCATGATCCTTCAAATCCCAACTGGAGTGAAAGGGATAAATTCGTTCTTTCAAAAGGTCACGCTGCCCCGCTCCTGTATGCAGTTCTTGCAAGATGTGGTTATTTTCCAAAAGATGAAATTTTTACATTAAGAATGCTTAATTCACGCCTTCAAGGCCATCCATCCATGGGTTCACCCCCGGGTGTGGAGGTTCCCGCGGGCTCCCTCGGTCAGGGCCTCTCTATAGCTGCGGGGATTGCCCTTGCCGCGAAACTGGATAGAATGAGGACAAGGGTTTATGTTCTACTTGGTGATGGTGAGATGCAGGAGGGGCAGGTATGGGAAGCGGCAAATGCAATTGCACATTACAGAATTGATAATCTTTGTGCAGTCGTTGATAAAAACATGTATCAGCTTGATGGCAGGGTTGAAGAAGTCATGAATATTGATCCACTTGAGGAAAAATTCAGGTCTTTCAGATGGAATGTTTTTACAATAGATGGTCATAACTTCAAGGAGATCATTCATTCGCTTGATGAGGCGGAGAGAATTCAGGGTACACCCACCGCAATCATCGCTAATACAATAAAAGGGAAGGGAGCGAAGATATTTGAAAACAATAACAGATTCCATGGAACAGCACCAACAGAAGAGGAATATCTTCAGGCGATGAGAGAGCTGGAAGAAGACCAATGAATGAATTAAGTGAGGTTCTTGGAAAGCCATTAAAATATGTTGGTTTGCGAGAAGTATACGGTGAGGTCCTTACGCGCCTCGGCGAGAAATACGAGAATATTGTGGTTCTTGATGCGGACCTTTCTTCTTCAACAAAAACATCAATCTTTGCAAAAAAATTTCCGGAAAGATTTTTCAATATGGGGATAGCTGAGCAGAATATGATGGGTTTTGCTGCGGGGCTTGCTGCTGCTGGAAAGATCCCCTTTGTCAGCACATTTGCAATATTTGCATCTGGTCGTGCATGGGAACAGATAAGACAGTCCATTGCATATCCGTCTCTTAATGTTAAAATTGTTGCCACGCATGGTGGAATAACAGTGGGTGAAGATGGTGCATCGCATCAGTGCACTGAAGATCTTGCATTGATGAGGGTTCTTCCGAACATGACAATTATTGTCCCAACAGATGCTGTTGAGACAGAAAAGGTTATCGAAACCATTGTTGAGGTAAAAGGACCATTTTATGTGAGGATATCAAGGGCGAAGTTTCCTGTTATTTTTGATAATGACCATCGTTTTCAGATCGGAAAGGGCTATATTTTGAGAGAGGGTAAAGATATAGGGATCATTGCAACAGGTCTGATGGTTAGTCACGCCCTCAAGGCAGCTTTTATGGCTGAGAAGGAAGGTATCAGTGTTATGGTTGTCAGTATGCCCACCATAAAACCCATCGATCATGGGCTTGTTTTGGAAGTGGCGCGGAGAACCCGTGCGATTCTTACTGCGGAGGAACACTCTGTTATAGGTGGCCTTGGAAGTGCTGTTGCAGAGGCTCTGTGTGAAGATGAACCCGTTATTATGAAAAAAATAGGAATAAAGGATAGGTTTGGAACCTCCGGAAAATGGGATGAACTCATAGAATTCTTCGAACTATCCCCTTCAAAGATCCTCGAGGCTTTAAGAGAACTTTATGTGAGAAAACTTCGATAAATGAAATGTATGAATTTAATCTTCTTTCAAAGTCTCAGAAAAAGTTAAGCCCGATTAAGATAATAACTACACCCCTAATTATCATAGTATCTTTTGTACTTATTAGTTTCTCAATCCTCATATTCCATAACATAGGACAGTTCTTCGAGTTATTAAAGAAAAACTACCGTATCATTGTATATCTGAAAAGCGATCTTATAGAGGATGATATAAAGTCGATCCAGAAGGAAATTTCCTCTTGGAGCAGTGTGAAAGAATGCAAATTTATACCAAAGGATGTTGCGCTGAAAGAATTAAGAGAAGAGCTTGGTATGGATCGGTCAATCATGGAAGGGATCGTGGGAAATCCTCTCCCAGATTCTTTTGAGATAAGGATCAGTAATGAGAGGTGGGGTATCGATGAGATAGGAGGACTTAAGGAGAGGCTAAAATCACTTAATGGGATTGAATCAGTGGAAGGTAATGAGGAGGTTTTGAAAAAGCTTTACGCATTGATCAAGACATTTGATGTTGTATCAATGTTTGCAGGAGGAGTATTGATATTCTGCTTGATGATATTTTTATCATTAATTCTCTATCTTCTTCACAATAAAAAACTGGTCAGGAAAACTTCTCTTTTTGTTGGGGGGGCAGGTATCCTGGGTGGATTAGGTGCAGGTATTTCACTGGGTATTGTATTTATCATCTATGTTGTGCTGAACAAATATCTCGAGGATTACTTAAAGATTATAGCTGAAGGATTCCATCTTAATTTTATTCCATGGCAGTCCTGTGCAGTTATTATCATATCGGGTTTGATACTCGGGCTTGCTGGAGGTCTGATATTGACAGTAATGTCAAAAAGATAGGGAAATGCTGAAAAGGATAAAGGTAATATTTTTAATTTCTTTAATCACTTTAGGTATAATAACCAGCGCTTCTGCAATTGATAAATCCATAAATGAGGGAAAGAGGGGTTCCAGTGCACCGGATGATATTTCTGAAAAGAAAAGGGAACTTGATATTTTAAGGAAGCAGATTGAGGTAAAGAAGAAGAAACTGATGGAGGTAAAGAAGAGGAAAGAGACTGTTCTTTCGGAGATTAGAAATATAGAAAAGAAGATAGCGAGGATGGAAAAAGAACGCAATGTCCTTGAATCACGATTGAAGGGAACAAACAGAAGTATAATGGATACGGAAAGAAGGATAGGAAAACTTAAGGATGCTATCTCCTTTTACACTAATGTCGCATCGGCAAGGATTACAATGCTATATAAGATATCGTCAAGTTATAATACAAGCACGCCTGTTTCATTGGATCATTTTTATGAGAATGCAAGGATAAAGAAATATCTTGTTTCGATTATTTATAACGATATAGCAAATTTGAGAAACCATCAGTCGAGCCTGGATGAGTATAACAGATTGAAAGGACGGCTTGAGATTGAAAAGCGTAAATATGTGAAGCTGAAAAGGAGGATAGAAGAAAAAAAGGGGAATATAGTCCGGGAGAGGGAAAAGAGAAAAAAGCTTCTCACAAGCATAAGGGAGAAGGAGGTCAGTTATCGTATTTCCATTAAGGAGTTAAACGAATCTTCTAAAAGGATAATGGATTTTATCAGGGAAAGGGAAAAGGAGATAGAAAGGGCAAAGGTAAAACCTCCTGAGGGCAAAGGATTCCCATTTATGAAAGGGAAGCTACCCCTTCCTGTCAATGGAAGGATTGTTGGTTTTTATGGAAAAAGAAAGGATCCAGAATATAACACATATACCTTTCATCGTGGAATAGATATAGAGGCGCCTGAAGGGTCAGAAATAAGGGCTGTTTACGATGGAAGGGTCATATATTCTGATTGGCTTAAAGGTTATGGTAATATTATTATAATCGACCATGGTGATGGTTATTATACGGTGTATGCTCATGTTTCAAAGGTTTTAAAGGGTGTTGGAGAGAACGTAAAAGGTGGGGATGTGATTGCACTTGTTGGAGAGACTGGTTCAATAAAAGGCTCTTATCTCTATTTTGAGATAAGATACCATGGAGCCACTGTAAATCCAATGGAGTGGCTTGCAACAAGAAATTAAACATCGGGGAGGTAAAATGCTGAAATTTATAAAAAAGGCGAAACTGGTTTTGCTTATCACAGCACTCTCTATTTTCTCGGTAAGTGTTGCACTGTATATGAAGGATGGAATTGCTGGACCGGAGAATCCTTATGAAGATTTGAAAAGATTCAGCGAGGTGATGACCCTGATACAGAAAAATTATGTTGAACCGGTAGATACCAAAACACTTTTATATGGAGCTATAAAAGGGATGCTTGAGTCACTTGATCCCCACTCTACCTTTTTAACGCCGGAGATGTTTAAGGAGATGCAGACCGAGACAAAAGGTTCCTTTGAGGGCATCGGAATTGAGATAACCATAAAAGATGGGATCCTAACAGTTGTTGCCCCTATTGAGGATACACCCGCATTCAAGGCAGGTATCAGGTCTGGTGACCAGATTGTGCGAATAGGGGAGGAGCATACAAAGAATATGAGTCTTCACGATGCTGTAAAGAGATTGAGGGGGTCAAAAGGCACTGAGGTAAGGGTATGGATTATGAGAAAGGGATGGAGTGAGCCGAGAGAATTTATAATTGTTCGGGATGTTATAAAGACAAAGAGTATAAAGTGGAAGATAATTGAGCCGGGATATGGATATATAAGAATCACGCAGTTCCAGGAAAGAACTGATGAGGATTTGAAAAATGCACTTATCCAGCTTAATAAAAAATCACCATTAAAGGGACTTATTATCGATATCAGAAACAATCCCGGCGGACTCCTTGATCAGGCAGTGAAAGTGGCAGATGTTTTTCTTGAAGATGGGTTAATTGTCTCCATAAGGGGAAGGAACAGTGACCAGAAAAAGGATTTTTATGCAAAAAAGGATGGAATGGAGCCACACTATCCCATAGTTGTGCTTGTCAACAACGGGAGTGCAAGTGCCTCAGAGATCTTAGCTGGTGCTCTTCAGGACCATCACAGGGCATTAATTCTCGGACTTGAAACCTTTGGAAAGGGATCCGTTCAAACCCTTATTCCACTTGAGGATGGATCCGGGGTCAAGCTGACAACAGCCATTTATTACACACCGAGTGGGAAATCTATACAGGCTAAGGGTATAATCCCTGACATTAAGGTCCCTGAGGAAGGTATTTCAGTTCATCCACCCAAAAAGCAGAGGCCTATAAGGGAGGAGAATCTTGAAAGACACCTTAAACCAGATAGTGAAGAGAAACCCGGTGAGGAAGGCAGACAGGCGATGGAGGAGGCAGAGAAGCCTGATATCCAGCTAGAAAGGGCAGTTGAGATCCTTAAGAGCTGGGAGGTTTTTAAGAAGCTTGCCATGTAGAATGGGTGTTCGATGGGGAGAGCAAAAAGGCGATGGAGAGGAACTGCATTATTATTTCTTATATTTCTTCTCGTTGTCTCTGGATATCTACTGTATTCAGTCGTGATATTCAGACCAGATCGCAAGGCGGTTAAAAAAAGGGCTATTTTTCCTCCTGAGAAACAGGAAGAGAGAATTGCTAATAGGGGAGAGGTGGCAATTGTTGTAGATGATCTCGGATCTAATATTTCAGAGGCAGAGGGATTTTTAAAAATGGATGCTCCATTTACATTTGCTATCCTACCCTCTGCCCCCTTCAGCAGATCGATTGCAAGGATGGCAGTAGCTATGAACAGGGAGGTGATAGTTCATCTTCCTATGGAGCCCTGGAAATTTCCAGAAGGATATGAAAGGGATGGTGTATTGCTCCTTGAGATGGATGATAGAGATCTCATCGATACAGTATCAAAGGAGGTTTCTATCATCCCGGGGGCAAAAGGTGTAAGCAATCATATGGGCTCAAAATTTACAGAAGATGTAAACAAGATGCGCATTGTTTTAAACGAGTGCAGGAGAAGAGGACTTTATTTTCTCGACAGCAAAACAACAAACAGGAGCAAGGCTCATAAGATTGCAGAAGAACTGAATGTGAAATTCGCTGCTCGTGATGTCTTTATAGATCATGAAAGGGATACTGAATTCATTAAAAAACAGCTTGATCTGCTTTCTGATATTGCTATAAAAAAGGGTAAGGCTGTAGGAATATGTCACCCTTATCCGGAAACAATCTTAGTATTAAGGCAATATATTAAGAAATTCAAGGAAAAAGGGATAAAGATTGTTTCACTTTCAGAGATTGTCCAGTGAGTGAATTATGACCATTCCGCCTGGAATAAAGCCATTAACAGTTTCACAGATAACGCAGAAGATAAAATCTATCGTTGAAAGTTATTTTGAAGATATATGGGTTGAAGGAGAAATTTCGAATCTCAGGGTTCCCATATCAGGACATTACTACTTTACACTGAAGGATGAATTCTCACAGATAAAGGCGGTTCTATTCAGATCACAGATTCGTTACCTTTCCTTTGAGCCTGCTGATGGGCTCCATGTAATATGCAGGGGGAGGGTTACACTATATGAACAGAAAGGGGAGTATCAGATTGTTGTTGATTACATGGAACCTACAGGGGCGGGCGCAATCCTTATTGCCTTTGAGAAGCTGAAGGAAAAGCTTTTTAAGGAAGGACTTTTTGATCCTGCAAAAAAGAAGAGCATTCCCAGAATACCAAGGAAGGTTGGTATAATAACTTCACCATCCGGTGCAGCCCTGAGGGATATCCTGAAGGTGCTGAAGAGGCGTTTCTATGGTCTCCATATTGTGATCTATCCAGCCACTGTGCAGGGAGAAAAGGCTCCACAGGAAATTATCGAGGGCATAAGGATATTCAACCTCCTCGGTGATGTTGAAGTTATAGTTATTGCAAGGGGAGGTGGCTCATGGGAAGATCTTCAGGCATTCAACGATGAGGAGCTGGCAAGGTCCATCCATGGATCACGCATCCCTGTTATTTCCGCTGTTGGTCATGAGATGGACTATACGATAGCAGATTTTGTTGCAGATTTAAGGGCACCAACACCATCAGCCGCCGCTGAGATGATTGTGAAGAGCAGGGATGAGCTTAAATCAATCCTTGATTCCTTTGAGAAGAGGATGAGGAATAGCATGATGCGATATTATGAGTTATGCAGGGTGAGGCTGAGTAGTATTGAAAGAAGGATCGTTCATCCTGCAAGGAGGATCTGGGAGATACGGCTAAAAATAGATGAGCTGGTGGAGAGACTTATAAATGCCTCAAAAAGGCTTTTATCAATGAAGATTGCTTCTCTCAATTCAAGGGATTTCCTTCTTATGAGTGCATCGCCAAAAAAACTGATCTCCTCATTAAAGAGGGAACTCCAGCATAGTGAAACAAGGCTCAGGAGTTCAATAAATTCTGTTTTAAAGGCAAAAAGGGATTGTTTTAATATCCTCACTGAAAAACTCGATGGACTGAGTCCACTTAATGTGTTAAAGAGGGGTTATTCAATAACATGGCTCCTTCCCGAAATGAAGATAGTAAGGGATTCATCAGATACGAGAAAAGGGGATAGCGTCAGAGTGAGACTGTGGAGAGGGGATATTATATGTAAGGTTGAAGATGTTAAGGAGTAGATGTTTAATAATTGTCTTTAACATCATTATTTTTAAAATGGCACTCATCGCGCATGCTTTTGATATAAGGGATGTCGAGGTTTACCCAGAGGAAATCTATCAGGGGGATATACTGTATATAAAAATTAAACATTCAGAGCCGGACATTGAGGAAATACATTTTCAAAAAAATAGATTACCATTATTTACAGATGGTGATGGAAATAAGTCGGCGATTGCAGGAGTGGATATGGATGCAAAGCCAGGTATCTCAGAGATTGCGTTTATTGGGAAGGGAAGGGTTTTCAAACTACCTGTTGAAATAAAAGAGAGGATATATAAAACAGAGATATTAAGTATTTCCGAAGAGCCGTTGAGTGATGAGGAGATAAAAAGAATTGAAAGTGAGAGGGAAAAGCTTATTACGCTATTTAATAAAATAACACCTGAAAAATTGTGGAAAGGAGCTTTTATCATTCCCGTGAAAGGAATTATTCACGACAATTTTGGATCAAGAAGAATAATAAATGGTATAGAAAGACAGCCTCATACTGGTATAGACATAAAGGGGAGAGTGGGAGATGATGTTGTTGCCTCTAACAGAGGGATAGTTTGTTTCACGGGTGAACTTTATTTTGGTGGAAAGGCTGTGATAATTGATCACGGATACGGACTTTTCTCCATGTATTTTCATCTATCGGATATACTGGTTAATCAAGGAGGGATAGTGAATAAGGGTGATGTTATAGGGAAGATTGGAAAGAGTGGGAGGGCAACAGGGTCACATCTCCATTTTGGTGTTAGAGTTTTAAATGCAAGGGTAGATCCGCTCCGTTTAATTAGAGAATGAATCGATTAAATATAAGGAGTTATTATGGCAGAGGAGAGCTTTGAAGAGGCTTTAAAAAAACTTGAAGATATTGTAAAAAAGCTTGAGGAGGGAGGCCTTTCTCTGGAGGATGCATTGAAATCTTTCGAGGAAGGAATAAGATTGAGCAGAATATGTCACCGCATACTTGACGAAACAGAGAGAAAGATGGAGATTCTCATTAAAGACCAGGAAGGAAGAGTAAGGCGTGAGCAGTTTCAGCTGGAAGAGGAACAGTGATGGATATTTATGAATATTTCAGAAAGAAACAGGAAATCATTGAGAGGGAACTGAGAAGATATCTTACATGGAATGGAAGGTTTCCCGAAATCCTTGCTGAGGCAATGAGTTACAGTGTATTATCGGGTGGAAAGAGGTTAAGACCCATACTTATGATTGCAGCTGCTGAGATGATTGGTGGAGATTTAGAGGATATCCTTCCCTTTGCATGTGGAGTGGAGCTGATACATACATATTCACTCATCCATGATGATTTACCCTCTATGGATGATGATCAATTCAGGAGGGGAAGACCAACAAGCCACAGGGTATTTGGCGAGGCGGTTGCAATTCTTGCAGGAGATGCACTTCTCTCAGAGGCATTTTATATTATGGCAAAATCCTCGAGCGAAAGGAATATTGATCCCATAAAAGCACTGCGTGTGATATATGAAATTGCGGAGGCATCAGGTTCAAGGGGGATGGTCGGTGGACAGATTGGTGATATCACAATGAAAGCAAGTGAACTGGATCAATCTTCTGTCGAGGCTATTCATCTTGATAAAACAGCACGTTTGATCACTGTCTCTCTCAGGGCCGGTTTTATATTATCCGGTGCAACTGAATATGAGATCGATACTATTACGAGATATGGAAACAATCTCGGGGTTGCCTTTCAGATAATGGATGATCTAGTAGATGCAGGTAAGGAAAAAAAGGGGATCAATCTCGTGCATCTTATTGGTGTTGAAGAAGCAAGAAAGAGGGCAGAGAGGTTGATTGCTGATGCATTGGATGCTATTTCTGTCTTTGGTGAGAAGGCTGATGTACTCAGGGAATTAGCAAGATTTGTTATTGCGAGAAGAGATTAATTCGAGGGTCTGCAGAATGGAGAGGATAATTGATAGAATTAAGTATCCTTCTGACCTTAAATCACTCAAGAAGCATGATCTTTCCATCCTTGCAAAGGAAATAAGGGATGAGATTATAAAGACGGTTTCTGTAACAGGCGGTCACCTCGCGTCAAATCTTGGCGTTGTTGAGCTGGCAATAGCATTACATTATGTTTTTGATACCCCTGAGGATAAGATCATATGGGATGTTGGTCATCAATCATACGCCCACAAGATTCTGACGGGAAGAAGAGATAGGTTCAGTTCATTGAGACAATACAAGGGAATCTGTGGATTTCCAAGGAGAGATGAGAGCATTTATGATGTATTTGGAACTGGTCATAGCAGCACTTCCATATCGGCTGCACTGGGTATGGCTGTAGGAAGGGATTTAAAAGGGATGAAGAACAATATTGTGGCTGTTATAGGTGATGGTGCAATGACTGCTGGTCTTGCTTACGAGGCGATCAATCAGGCGGGTCATCTGAGAAAGAAGCTGATAGTTATACTTAATGATAACGAATGGTCAATTTCACCAAATGTTGGTGCCATTGCCGCCTATCTTAACAAAATTATGACTGGCAGAAGGGTTAGTGTATTTAGAAAGGAAATAAAAAGGTTTTTGAAAAGGGTGCCGTTTGTTGGAAATCATCTTTACCTATTGATGAAAAGGGTTGAGGAGTTTACAAAAGGTTTTCTTACTCCGGGTATACTATTTGAAGAGCTGGGATTCAGATATATCGGTCCAATACCAGGTCATAGTATAGGTGATCTGATTGATACACTTGAGAATATAAAGAAGCTCAACGACAAGCCGATCCTTCTTCATGTGATAACGGAGAAAGGAAAGGGTTACAGACCTGCCGAAGAAAATCCAGAAATCTTCCACAGTGTAGGTCCATTTGACATAAGCAGTGGGACTCCGCATTCCATATCGGACAAGAAAACATATACCGATGCCTTTTCCGAATATATTGTAAGATTTGCGCATGAAGATAAAAAGATCGTCGCTATTACAGCAGCTATGCGTGAGGGGACAGGGCTTTCCAGATTTGCAAAAGAGTTTCCAAACAGATTTTTTGATGTCGGTATTGCAGAACAACATGCTGTTACATTTGCTGCGGGGCTTGCTGTTGAGGGATTTAAGCCTGTTGTTGCCATATATTCAACTTTCCTGCAGAGGGCATATGATCAGATAATCCATGATGTTTGCATACAAAATCTGCCTGTTGTATTTGCCATTGATAGAGCTGGAATTGTTGGTGCCGATGGAGAAACACACCAGGGTGTTTTCGACTTGAGCTATCTGAGACACATACCAAATATGGTTGTTATGGCTCCAAAGGATGGACATGAGCTTGGAGACATGCTGAAAACAGCATTACTACTGAACAGGCCTGTTGCTATAAGATACCCAAGAAGTGAGATAGTGGGGAAAGATATAAAGGATAAGCCAGAGCCCATTCCTTGTGGAAAAGCAGAGCTTTTAAGAGAAGGGAAGGATGTTGTAATTGTTGCTATTGGTTCGATGGTATATCCCTCACTTGAGGCTGCGTTTTATCTTGAGAAGGAAGGAATAGATGCTGCAGTTATTAATGCACGATTTTTGAAGCCTATGGATGAAGAACTCCTTATAAATTGGTCTCTTTTAACACGTAATGTAATTACTGTAGAGGAGAATGTCCTCCTGGGGGGTTTTGGAAGTGCATTTCTCGAAATGCTTGAGAGAAACCGGATTACGGGGGTAAAAATAAGAAGGATGGGAATTGGTGATCTATTTGTTACTCATGGTTCACAGAAGATCCTCAGATCTTCTTTTGGTCTCGACAGTGAGGGTATTGCAAACGAGACAATTTTTATGCTCAAGAATTTATCGAGGATCTGAATCATGAAAAAGACAGGGGTTATCAGGAGGAAGAAATTGAGGATAGATAAACTTCTGGTTGAAAGAGGGTTTGCAGAAAGCAGAGAAAAGGCAGCCTCAATGATTATGGCAGGTGAAGTGATTATAAACGGAAAACCGGTTCTTAAACCGGGCACATTTGTTCAGGAGGATAGCGATATAAAGATTGAAAAGAAGAGGCCAGCATACATAGGCAGGGGAGGTATAAAGCTCGAGGGTGCACTTGATGCATTTTCTATAGATGTCAGTGGGAAGGTCATTATGGATGTTGGTGCATCTACAGGAGGGTTCACGCACTGTTTGTTGATGAGGGGTGCTGAGAGGGTTTATGCAATCGATGTGGGATACGGTCAGCTTGCCTGGGTTCTAAGACAGGATCCAAGGGTTGTTGTTATGGAGAGAACAAACATAAGATACCTTCCAAGGGAGCGCATACATGAGGAGATCCATATGGCAACGATTGATGTTTCCTTCATTTCTCTTGAAAAGGTTATTCCTAAGGTTATGGAATTTTTGAAAAAGGAAGGGGAGATTGTTGCTCTTATAAAGCCGCAGTTTGAGGTTGGCAAGGGAGAGGTTGGTAAAGGAGGTATTGTGAGGGAGATAGAAAAACATATGCGGGTGATCGAGAGGATAAAATCCTTCTGCACAGGTCTCGGTTTAAAGGTAATGGGTATTGTAAAATCACCAATTCCGGGTGCTGATGGAAATACCGAATATTTCATATATCTCAAAAAGGTTTGAATGATAAAAGGCATCTTTGTTCGATGGATTGTAACATCTGTTGCTATAATCTTTGCCTCCCAGATCATAAAGGGTATAGAGATAGCATCCATAAAAGCAGCATTCATTTCAGCAATAGTTCTTGGTATCCTTAATGCATTGGTGAAACCTGTTCTGATATTGATAAGTTTTCCGCTTACAATTTTAACCTTTGGACTGTTTCTTTTTGTGATAAATGGATTATTGCTCTATTTTGTCTCCTTTATCGTGAATGGATTCATAATAGAGGGATTTATTTCAGCCATATTTGGTGCATTGATAATAAGTATCGCTGTGTCTATTGTAGATTTATTCATTGATTAAGTATCAATTTCAGGAGATTGGTAATATTTAAATTTTAAAAATAATCGATGGAAGCTATAATAACAAATAACAATCAAGGAAAGGAGTAAGGTATGAAAAATTTATATTCGTCAATTTTTATTATTATCCTTTTATTGTTAAACATCTTCTTTTCCCCTTCCAAATTAACTGCAGAGGAAAAAACTTTGCCGGAAAAGAAACAACACATTGTTGTAAAGGGTGATACACTATGGGATATATGTAAGGCATACTATAACAACCCATTTCTCTGGCCGAAGCTCTGGGCAAAGAACCCCCATATATCCAACCCCCATCTTATCTATCCCGGCGATAGGATTGAACTCTATTCGGCGGAGGAACTTATTGCCGAGGTGAAAAAGGAGGAAATCACAAAAAAGGAAGAAGTGATAGAGCAAGTTCCTGTAAAGGAGGAAACTGCAGAGATAAAGAAGGAAGAGAAGGTTGAAATTCCCATAAGCGAGATAAAGGAAGAAGAGGGGAAATATTACTACTATTCAATGATTGCATCCTGTGGATTTGTTATGGATGAAAAGCCGGCATATTTTGCGAGAATTGCTGGCGATGGTTCGGTAAAAGAAATATTTGGCGAGGGTGATACCCTCTATGCCGATTTTCTTGAAGATAGAGAATTCAGATCAAGTTCAAGATTTAGCATTGTAAGGGTTGAGAGGAAGATAATACATCCTGTAAAAGGGGGATTTTCAGGATATCTCATTTCCATTCTCGGACAAGCAGAGTTAATAGAGTTGAAAGGGAATACAGGAAAGATAAGGGTTGTGGAATCGTTCAGTCCAATAAGAAAGGGTGATGGACTGATCACATATCTCCATCTCGATCCAAAGATTCAGATAAAGGAAATCACAGCGAAGGTAAGCGGATATATTATTGATAACAAAAATGGTTTAGATCTGCTCGGTGAAGGGGATGTTGTATATATTGATCTTGGAAGCAGGGATGGGATAGAGAGAGGAGGTATATTTTCTATCATCAAAGAGGAGAGGATAAGATCCGGTGGGGAGGTAAGGGTTGTGGAAAGGAGCGTTGGAAAGGCACTTGTTATTCTTTCAATGGAGAAGGCATCCTCTGCCCTTATAATCCAGTCAGAAGAGCCACTGGGTGTGGGAATGAAAGTTATATCTATACAGCAGCAGTAACTGGCAGTAATTTCAGCTATTCAGAATTCTTCTTATATTGGGATAGGAGTATTGGATTATGAATGTTGAGGAGATTTCATGGTGGGTTGCCTTGAATATGGTCCCTGACATGGGTGATAAAACCTTTATAAGGTTGATCGAACATTTTGGCAGTGCTGAGGCGGTGTTTTCTGCAAGTTTTTCAGAATTGAAGAGTGTGGAGGGGATCAGACCTTCAGTTATTGATGGCATAAAGATATTCAAAGATTTTAAAAATGCCCGAAAAGAGGTGGAAAGGGCAAGGGATGCTGGTGTGAGCATTCTGACTTTTAAGGATCAGGATTATCCCGGCAATCTCAGGAATATTCAGGATCCCCCTCCTTTACTTTATGTGCGCGGTAAACTGGAGCAGTCTGATGCAAAAGCAGTTGCCATTGTGGGATCGAGGAAGGCTTCGTCCTATGGGAAGGCAGTAGCAGAAAGGCTTGCTCATGAATTATCATCATTGGGTATTACCGTTGTGAGTGGCATGGCAATAGGTATCGATTCATTTGCCCATGAGGGTGCTTTAAAAGGAGGCAGGACCGTGGCTGTCCTGGGAAGCGGGATTGATATAATATATCCCAGAAGTAACCAGAAACTTTATGAGAGGATTATAGAAAAGGGAGCTGTAATTTCGCAATTTCCTATGGGGACTGAGCCAAGAAAATCAAACTTTCCTTTAAGGAACAGGGTGATAAGTGGTCTCTCTATGGGTGTAGTTATAGTGGAGGCAGCGGAAAGAAGCGGGGCACTTATTACTGCCCACTGGGCACTTGAGCAGGGGAGGGAGGTCTTTGCTGTTCCAGGGAGTATCTTTTCACAGAATAGCAAGGGTCCGCATAAGCTTATAAAATCAGGTGCAAAACTTGTTGAATCCATTGATGATGTTCTGGAAGAGATATTTCCTGATTTCGCAGCAAAAAGAGAGAAGGTTAATGTTGATCTTACAACCGATGAGGAAAAGATTTTAGCGATAATAAAGAGGGGTTACAGATTTATCGATGAAGTTATTGAGATTTCTGGTAAAAGTGCTGCAGAGGTTGGAGCAATAATAATGGGCCTTGAATTAAAAGGAGTAATTACCCAGATGGAGGGTAATATCTTCTTTATAAACGACTAAGATGGAATTCGAAAAGATGGAGAGATATCTACTCATCGTTGAATCACCTACAAAGGCAAGAACGCTCAAGAAAATTGTGGGGGATAGTTATGAAATAAAGGCCTCAATGGGCCATGTAAAGGACCTTCCAAAGAGCGATCTTGGTGTGGAGATAGAGAATGGATTTGATCCCCATTACGAATTAATTAAAGGGAAGAAGAAGATACTTCTTGATATTAAGAAGTCTGCAAAAAAAGCAGAGAAGATATACCTTGGAACAGATCCAGATAGGGAAGGTGAGGCAATTGCCTGGCATATTTCTGAAGAGATAGGTGATGGAAAGGATATCTATAGGGTACTTTTCCATGAATTTACCGCTAAGAGGGTTCTTGAGGCCCTGAGAAATCCTGAAACATTAAATAGAAACAGGTATGAGTCGCAGGTTGCAAGAAGGATACTTGACAGGCTCGTTGGGTATTTAATCAGTCCTATTCTCTGGGAAAAGGTTAGAAGGGGACTCAGTGCAGGAAGGGTTCAATCGGTTGCCCTGAGGATCATAGTAGAAAGGGAAAGGGAGATCCAGTCATTTGTGCCTGAGGAGTACTGGACGGTCTCCGTAAGACTCGAGGGAAACTATTTACCTTCATTTGAGTGCAGATTGGTTGAAAAGGGAGGTCAAAAGGTCTCAATAAGGAATCAGGATGAAGCTGAACGCATAGTTGAAGAACTCAGGGGATCAAGATTTTTCGTTTCCCGGGTTATTAAGAAGGAGAAGAAAAGATTTCCATCTCCTCCATTCATCACAAGCAAGCTTCAGCAAGAGGCATCAAGAAAGCTTGGTTTTTCACCTGTTAAAACTATGCTTATTGCACAGCATCTCTATGAAGGGGTGGATCTCGGGGAGGGCGGTCCTGTTGGATTGATAACTTACATGAGGACGGATTCTGTGAGGGTATCAGCGGAGGCACTTGCTGCACTAAGGAGGTATATATCAGAGCAGTATGGGGAAGAATATCTTTCAGCACAGCCATATAATTACAGGAACAGTAAGACCTCTCAGGATGCCCATGAGGCAATAAGACCGACATCTGTTGAGATTACGCCCCAGATGGTGAAGGATTATCTGGACGAGGATCATTACCTTCTCTACGATCTCATATGGAAGAGATTTGTGACAAGTCAGATGACTCCTGCTGTATACGATCAGACAATCTATGAGATAACTGCTGGTGATTATCTTCTTCGGGCCACTGGAAGCATTATGAGATTTAAGGGATTTACAGCCCTCTATACAGAGGGAAGGGATGAAGTTGATGCCGAGGAGGATGATGCAATCTCACTTCCAGTGCTTGAGGAAGGGGAGGAACTGAGGCCTCTTGAGTTCTTGCCCAAGCAGCATTTCACCCAGCCTCCACCACGCTTCACAGAGGCTACCCTTGTGAAAGAGCTTGAGGAGAAAGGGATTGGAAGGCCATCCACATATGCAATCATCCTGAGCACAATTCAGGAAAGGGGGTATGTAAAGCTTGAGTCCGGAAGGTTCAAACCCACTGAGCTCGGATTTCTTGTGTCAGATCTTCTTGTTACTCATTTTAGCGATATCATCAATGTTGAGTTTACCGCCTCAATGGAAGAGATGCTGGATAAGATAGAAGAGGGCGAGATGGACTGGAGATCTGTTCTTTGGAGTTTCTACTCCCCCTTCAGGCAGAGCTTAGAGAAGGCAAAAATGGAGATGGTTAATGTAAAGGCAACCGGTATTCCGACGGATATAATCTGTGAAAGCTGTGGCTCTAAGATGGTTATCAGGTGGGGGAAAAATGGTAATTTCCTTGCCTGTTCATCCTATCCTTCCTGTAAGAATACAAAGAACTTTTACCGGGACGTTGATGGAAGGGTAAGGATCAAGAATGATGAGCCTGTTCATGATCTCATATGTGAACTCTGTGGTTCACCAATGGTGATAAAAAATAGCAGATTCGGAAAATTTCTCTCATGTTCATCCTATCCAAAATGTTTAAACAAAAGACCCCTCGATCTTGGAGTTGGATGTCCTGTTAAGGATTGTGATGGGAAGATAGTTGAGAGGAAGACAAAGAGAAGGAAGGTATTTTACAGTTGCTCAAACTATCCCCGATGCACCTTTGCAATATGGGACAGACCCATATCAAGAAGCTGCCCCTCCTGTGGTTTCCCCCTGCTTGTTGAAAAAAAGGGTAGAGGAGGGGTGATTTACCTCTGTATCAATAAGGGTTGCAACTTCAAAGAGAGGAAGAGGGATTGATCATGGGTCATGAAAATGTGGTTGTGATCGGGGGAGGACTTGCCGGTTGTGAGGCTGCATGGCAGCTTGCCAGAAGGGGGTTTAATGTTACTATTTGTGAGATGAAACCGTTGAAGATGAGTGAAGCCCACAGGTCACCTTATCTCGCAGAACTTGTGTGCAGTAACTCATTCAGATCTTCTGATCTTTTTTCAGCCGCGGGGCTGCTAAAGGAGGAGATGAGAAGGGCAGGATCCATTGTTATGGAAGCCGCAGCGAAGACTGCGATTCCTGCAGGACAGGCACTGGCTGTTGATAGAGAGAAGTTTTCTGCCTATGTGACCTGGCATATTGAGACCCATCCGAATATAAAGGTCGAAAGGAAAGAGGTAGATGATATTCCATCTGAGGGAATAGTTATCATTGCAACCGGTCCACTTACATCTGAAAAATTTTCAGAAAGGATCTCCATTATGACGGGCAGGGAGCATCTTTATTTTTATGATGCCATATCACCGATAGTTGATGCATCATCGATCGATTTTAATATCGGCTTCAGGGCATCGCGATATAATAAGGGTGGCGATGATTATTTGAACCTTCCTATGAACAAGGAAGAGTACGAAGCTTTCGTAAGGGAGCTTGTTTCAGCAAAGAGGGTTCCACTTCGTTTCTTCGAAAAACCCATCTTCTTTGAAGGCTGTCTTCCCATTGAGGAGATGGCAGAAAAAGGGGTTGATACCCTCCGATTCGGACCACTCAAACCTGTTGGATTAAGGGATATGCGTGGCTTGGAACCCTATGCTGTTGTTCAACTGAGGGCGGAGAATCTTGATGGTACAATGTATAACATGGTGGGATTTCAGACACGTCTTACATATCCTGAGCAGAAAAGGGTTTTTCGTATGATTCCAGGGTTAGGGAATGCAGAATTTCTGCGCTATGGAAGTATGCACAGGAATACATATATAAATTCTCCCATTCTTCTTGAAAAAACACTACAATTTAAGAAAGATGAAAGGATATTCTTTGCAGGCCAGATCACCGGTGTTGAGGGATACATCGAGTCTGCTTCTATGGGAATTGTTGCGGGGATAGAGGCTGCGCTATTGTCTGACAGCAGGAAGCCCGTTCCTCCACCACCGGAGACCGCAATGGGTGCACTGATAAAATATATAACCGATATCAGGAGAAAGAATTTTCAGCCGATGAAGATCAATTTTGGACTTTTTCCCCTTCCGGAAAGAGGCCCTGGAAGGGCAAAGAGAGAGGCTTTTATTGTGAGGAGGGCAATTGACGCCTTTGAAAGGTGGCTTGAGGATATAGACAGGAAGATTCCTCCGATGGAGTTACATGGAGGGGTCAGTATTTAATTTTAGGAATTCAACGAGAATGGGGAGATGGAGAAGGAATTAGAATACTTTCTAAATTATCTTCAGTATGAACGATTCTACTCATCACATACAATTCGAAGTTACCGGATCGACATATCAGAATTTATAAATTTTCTAAAGGATAAAAAGCACAGCTGGGATCAGGTTGATCTTTATGATATAAAGGCATATGTATATTCCATTTATAAGAAGGACAAAAAGGTAACAATTGCAAGGAAGCTTTCCGCATTGAGATCATTCTTCAGATTCCTTATGAGGATTGAGAGGGTAAGATTAAATCCTGCACTGCTTCAGGAAACACCTAAGAGGGAGAGGAGTCTGCCATCTTTTCTTACGGTTGATGAGGCATTTTCACTTATTGAAGCTGTAAGGGGTGAAGGTTTTGTTGAAAAGAGAGACAGGGCTATCCTTGAGCTATTTTATTCAAGTGGGCTTCGGCTGTCCGAGATTTCTAAGATAGATCTGGGAGATCTGGATTTCTCGCTTCAGATGGTTAAGGTAAAGGGAAAAGGAGGAAAGGAGAGGATTGTTCCTTTTGGAAATAAGGCAAGGGATGCTCTTCTGGAGTATCTCAATGCATCTTCCGAGAGGCGGAAAGGGAGGGCATTCTTTATTTCAATGCGGGGAGAAAGACTTTCAACGCGAAATATAGCAAGGATCGTTGAGAAGTATAGAAGAAGGATATCCCTTTCCAAAAGGGTCACACCGCACACCCTCAGGCATAGTTTTGCAAGCCATCTCCTCGAGGCCGGTGCTGATCTGAGAACAATACAGGAGTTGCTTGGCCATGCGAGTCTTTCAACCACCCAGAGGTATACGCATATAAATCTTGATAAGCTGATGAAGATATATGATGATTGTCATCCAAGGGCAAAAAAGAAGGATTAATGGATGAATGAAAATATGGAGGAATCAATGATAAGGTCAACAACTATTCTCTGTGTAAGGAGGGGCAGTAGTGTCGCCATGGGAGGGGATGGACAGGTAAGCATGGGCAGCACCATTATGAAGCATGGCGCAAGAAAGGTTAGAAGACTCTATAATGATAATGTGCTTGCCGGGTTTGCAGGCTCAAGCGCTGATGCCCTTGCACTTTTTGAAAAATTTGAGTCGAAGCTTGAGGAGTTCAGAGGAAATCTTAAAAGGGCAGCAGTTGAGCTTGCAAAGGACTGGAGAATGGATAAAGTACTAAGAAGGCTCGAGGCCCTCCTCATTGTTGCTGATAAAGAGGTGTCACTTGTTATCTCTGGAACTGGTGATGTAGTTGAACCGGATGATGGTGTCTGTGGTATAGGTTCAGGCGGACCATTTGCCGTTGCAGCTGCAAGGGCACTTTTGAAGTTCACAGAACTTGATGCAAAGAGTATTGTTAAGGAGGCAATGGAGATTGCCTCCGGGATCTGTGTTTATACAAACAACAATATAATCATAGAGGAACTAAAATAAAAAGGAGGTTAAATGGAAATTAAAAAATTAGATAAATCTGAAAACATAGATGAAAAGGGAGAGTTTCTCCAGGAGGAGCTAACACCGAAACAAATTGTTGAGGAGCTTGACAAGTATATTGTAGGGCAGAATAAGGCAAAGAAGGCTGTAAGTATTGCTATGAGAAATAGATGGAGGAGGCAACAGGTTCCTCCGGAGCTGAGGGACGAAATAGCACCAAAAAACATCATTATGATAGGGCCAACAGGTGTTGGAAAAACAGAAATTGCAAGGAGGCTGGCAAAACTTACGAATGCGCCTTTCATAAAGGTTGAGGCATCAAAGTTCACAGAGGTCGGTTATGTAGGAAGGGATGTGGAATCTATAATAAGGGACCTCATGGATCTTGCTGTTAACATGGTAAGGGAAGAAGAGAAGCAAAAGATAAAAGAGAAAGCAAGGGAGATTGCAGAGGAAAAGGTTCTTGATCTACTGCTCCCCCAGAGGGACGAGAGGATATTTTATTCGGAAAAGGCCCTGGAGATGAGGAAGGCTGACGACCTTAAGGGGACAAGGGATAAATTGAAAAAGATGCTGAAGGAAGGCCTCCTTGACAACAGGGAGGTTGAACTTGAGGTAAGCGAGCGCACATTTCCTGTAATTGAAATCTTTTCCCCAACTGGTATGGAAGAGATGGATATTAATCTGAAAGAGGTCTTTAGCAATCTATTTCCAAAGAAAACAAAAAAGAGAAAGGTAAAAGTGGCTGAGGCCCTTGAGATCCTTACACAGGAGGAATCACAAAAGCTTATTGATATGGATAAAGTTACAAAAACAGCCCTTAGAAGGGTTGAACAACTTGGAATAGTTTTCATAGATGAAATTGATAAAATTGCAGGAAGGGAAAAGGGTTATGGACCTGATGTTTCAAGGGAAGGTGTGCAGAGGGATCTTCTCCCTATTGTTGAGGGAACATCAGTGAACACAAAATATGGAATGGTAAAAACAGATCATATCCTTTTTATCGCTGCCGGTGCTTTTCATGTATCAAAACCCTCTGATCTCATTCCTGAGCTCCAGGGCAGATTCCCCATAAGGGTTGAACTTGATCCACTTACCAAGGAGGATTTTGTAAGGATTCTTACAGAACCAAGAAATGCACTTACAAAGCAATATATTGCACTTCTTCAAACAGAGGGTGTTGAGTTGAAGTTTACTGATGATGCCATAGCTGAAATTGCTGAGATAGCATGCATTGTAAATGAAAGAACGGAAAATATAGGGGCAAGGAGACTGCATACTATAATGGAAAAGCTTCTCGAGGATATTTCATTCAATGCCGATGTCTATAAGGGAAAGAGTGTTATAATTGATGCACAATATGTAAGGGAAAGACTTTCTTCCATAATTAAAGATATAGATTTGAGTCGCTATATTCTCTGATGAATGAGATAAACGAACTTGTCAAAAAGGCGCGAATACTTATTGAGGCCCTTCCTTACATAACAAAATTTTATAACAAAACCATTGTGATAAAGTATGGAGGTGCCTCGATGGTTGAAGATAATCTGAAGAGAAGCTTTGCAATCGATGTTACACTGATGAAGTATATTGGACTTAATCCTGTAATTGTGCATGGTGGAGGGCCACAGATAGGTGAACTCTTAAAAAGACTTGGAAAACAGAGTTACTTTGTAAGAGGAATGAGGGTCACAGATGATGAAACGATGGATATTGTTGAGATGGTCCTTGTAGGAAAAATAAACAAGGAGATAGTAAACCTTATTAATCAATATGGAGGGAAAGCTGTAGGATTGAGTGGAAAGGATGGAAGATTAATTGTGGCAGAAAAGATGATTATGGAGGCTTTTAATGAATCTTCAGGTGAAAAGGAGTTGATAGATATTGGAAGAGTGGGTGTGGTGAAGGAAGTAAATCCTGATGTTATTAAGGCACTCGACGAGCAGAGATTTATTCCTGTTATAGCCCCTGTGGGTGTAGGAGATGATGGGTCAACATACAATATAAATGCGGATATTGCAGCCAGTAAAATAGCATCTTCACTGTGCGCAGAGAAACTTATATTTCTTACAGATGTTGAGGGTATTCTTAACGAGGATGGAAGGCTTATACCGAGCATTGATTTTAATACAGCCAGACAACTCATTGAATCAGGCGTGATTAAGGGAGGAATGATCCCGAAGGTTGAGTATTGTCTGGATGCACTGAAGAGCGGTGTTAAGAAAGCTCATATTATAGATGGCAGGATCGAGCATTCCATTTTACTTGAGATATTTACTGATGTTGGGATAGGAACACAGATCCATATTTAGAGAAGATTAAGGTGGATTCAACAGAGAAGCTAATAAGGGAATCAAACAAGTATCTGATGAACACATACAGGAGATTTCCTGTTGTGGTCCAGACGGGGAATGGCTGCGTGGTTCGTGATGTTGATGGAAAGGAGTATATAGACTTTATTTCAGGTCTTGGGGTTTTAGGTCTTGGTCACTCTCCTTCATCTGTGGTTAAGGCGATAAAGGAACAGGCGGGAAAGCTTCTCCACATCTCCAATCTATTTCATAGCCTTCCACAGATAGAGTTAGCAAAGATGCTTGTGGAGTATTCATTTCCTGGGAAGGTATTTTTTTGTAATAGTGGAGCTGAGGCAAATGAGACAGCGATCAAGCTTGCAAGGAAATATTCAAGGGAGAAATTCGGGTTCGAAAGGTTTGAGATAATATGTATGGAAAATTCCTTCCATGGAAGGACCCTTGCAACACTTGCTGCAACAGGGCAGGAGAAGTTCCATAAAGGATTTGAACCGCTCCCTCATGGCTTTAAACATGTGCCGTTCAATGATATTGTGAGCCTTGAAAGGGCAATTGGATCTCAAACATGTGCAATCATACTCGAGCCGATACAGGGTGAAGGAGGTGTAATCCCCGCTGATTCAGATTATATGAGATCTGTAAGGGAGATCTGTAATAAAAACAACATACTCCTGATACTGGATGAGGTTCAGGTTGGTCTGGGAAGGACAGGAAGACTTTTTGCTTATCAGCATTATGATATAAAACCAGATATTCTGTCGCTGGGGAAAGCACTTGGTGGGGGGCTCCCTCTTGGAGCAATCATTGCAAAAGAGGATATTGCTGAGGTTTTTACCCCTGGATCCCATGGATCTACATTCGGGGGTAATCCTGTAAGTTGTGCCGCTGGTGTTGCTTATATGAGAAGCCTTTTAAAGGAAGGGGTGCTTGATCATTGTGCAACAATCAGTGAATATTTTCTTGATACATTGCTGAGACTAAAAAATAAATACAGATTCATCAGGAGTGTCAGAGGAATGGGACTGATCCTCGCAATGGAACTGGATTTTGAAGCAGATATGGTAGTGGAGATGGCAATGAAGGAAGGTGTGCTTATTAACTGTACCCAGGAAAGGATATTGAGATTCCTGCCCCCCCTTATCATAAACAGGGATGACATAGACCTTCTTTATGAGGTTCTGGACGGGATATTTAATCGTATTGAGGGGAAAGGATATAGATAATGAGGCAAGGGAAGAGGGATTTTCTAACATTCTGGGATCTCACCCGTCAGGAAGTGGAAGAAATACTTCTGCTTTCAAGGGATCTTAAGGAAAAGAGAAAAAGGGGGATTGTTTACGAGCCCCTTAAGGGAAAGATGCTTGCTATGATCTTTGAAAAGGCATCAACAAGGACAAGGGTTTCATTTGAAGTGGGAATGAGGGAACTTGGCGGCCATTCACTTTTCTTAAGTCCCTCTGAACTGCAGATCGGAAGAGGGGAGAGTATCTCAGATACGGCAAGGGTCCTCTCAAGATATGTTGACTGTATAATTATCAGAAGTTACTCACAGGAATTAGTTGAAGAGTTTGCGATTAATTCTGAAGTGCCTGTAATAAATGGTCTTACAAACAAACATCACCCCTGTCAGGTCCTTGGTGATATCTTCACAATCTGGGAAAAAAAGAGCTATCTGCAGGGTATAAAAGTTGCATATGTTGGTGATGGGAACAATGTGGCCCATTCACTTATACAGGCTGCATCACTAATGGATTTTAATCTTACTGTTGCATGTCCTGATGGTTATGAGCCTGATCAATCGATTCTAAAGAGTGCCCTGGAGAAGAATCCTGGTAGCATCCGGGTTATCAGGAATCCCTTCGAAGCAGTTTCTGATGCTGATGTAATCTACACGGATGTATGGACAAGCATGGGATGGGAGGAAGAGGCTGAGTTAAGAAGGAAGATCTTCAGAGGATATCAGGTCAATATGGATCTCGTTTCCAGCTCGAAAAAGGATGTTATAGTTATGCACTGTCTGCCTGCACATCGCGGAGAGGAGATTACTTCAGATGTTATGGATGGAAGTTGGTCTGTTATCTTGGATCAGGCAGAAAACAGGCTTCATACACAAAAAGCATTAATTATAAAACTTATCATTGGTTTTTGAAGTTTCTTCAAGGAGGATAAAAGTGGATGTAAAAAAGGTTGTACTTGCATATTCTGGAGGCCTTGATACCTCTGTAATAATAAAATGGTTACAGGAGGAGTATGGATGCGAGGTCATAGCATTCATTGCCGATGTCGGTCAGAAGGAGGATCTTGAAGAGATAAGGAAAAAGGCAATAAGAACAGGTGCATCAAAGGTAATTATTGAGGATGTAAGGGAGGAGTTTGTAAGAGATTTTATATTTCCCGCATTAAGGGCTAATGCAGTTTATGAGGGAAGATACCTTATGGGGACATCACTTGCAAGACCTCTTATTGCAAAGAAACAGATAGAGATTGCAATAAAGGAAGGTGCGGACGCTGTCTCGCATGGTGCAACAGGAAAGGGCAATGATCAGGTGAGGTTTGAGATTACATATTATTCATTAAAGCCCGATATAAAGGTCATCGCACCATGGCGTGAATGGAATATGAAGTCAAGATCCATGCTTATGGAATATGCAAAGAAGCATAATATATTGGTTCCTGTTACAGCAGAGAGGCCTTATAGCTGTGATAGAAATATACTTCATATAAGTTTTGAAGGAGGGATCCTGGAGGATCCATGGATTGAGCCACCCGAGGATATGTTTGTAATGACTGTTTCACCGGAGAGGGCGCCTGATAAACCCGTTTATATAGAGATAGATTTTGAAAATGGAAACCCTGTTGCTGTGGATGGCAAAAGGATGCGACCTCATGAGCTGCTTGAATATTTGAATAAGATTGGCGGGGAAAACGGAATCGGAAGGGTTGATATGGTTGAAAATAGATATGTGGGGATAAAATCAAGAGGTGTTTATGAAACACCAGGTGGAACAATACTTCATATCGCGCACAGGGCAGTTGAGTCCATTACAATGGACAGAGAGGTTATGCATTTGAGAGACTCCCTTATTCCAAGATATGCGGAACTTGTTTATTATGGATACTGGTTTTCACCAGAGATGAGGATGCTTCAGGCTGCAATCGATGAGTCTCAAAAGGGCGTAACAGGCACAGCCAGAATAAAATTGTATAAGGGAAACTGTGATGTTGTTGGAAGAAGATCTCCTTACTCGCTCTACAGAATGGATTATGCAACTTTTGAGGAGGAGGATGTTTACAGGCAGAAGGATGCAGAAGGTTTCATAAGGATAAATTCACTTCGTTTGAGAATTTTGAGGATGCTTGAGGAAGAGATGAGGAAGGGGATATGAGTGAGGGAGGTTTCAAAAAGCCCTGGAGTGGTAGATTCTCTGAGGAGACAGAGAAAGCGGTGGAGGAATTCACAGCCTCCATATCCTTTGACTCTAGGCTCTATAGGTATGATATCAAGGGAAGCATTGCCCACTGCAAGGCACTTGAAAAGGCCAGTATTATCACATCTGATGAATCAGACAGAATCATATCAGCACTGCAGGAAATTGAGAAGGAGATAGAGGAAGGGAAGTTTGAATTCTCCACAGAACTTGAAGACATCCACATGCATATTGAGAAGAGGCTTATAGAAAAGATAGGCGAACTTGGTGGGAAACTTCATACGGGAAGGAGCAGGAATGATCAGGTTGTGCTTGATATGAGGCTTTATCTTGCGGATCAAATAGAGGAGATACTCTCTAATATCAGAGCAGTTCAGAAGGTCTTACTCGAAAAGGCGAAGTCCAGTCTTGATATAATAATGCCAGGTTACACACACCTTCAGATGGCACAACCTGTGATGCTATCGCACTATTTAATCGCATTTATTGATATGCTGGATAGGGACAGGGAGCGGTTCCTTGATTGTTTGAAAAGGGTCAAAGTGCTACCTTCAGGATCAGGAGCACTTGCAGGAATTCCTTATGATCTGGACAGGTATTATATAGCAGAACTTCTGGGATTTCCCGAGATATCAAAAAACAGCATAGATGCTGTGAGTGACAGGGATTTTCTGATTGAGTTTGCTTCCTCTGCAGCAATTACCATGGTCCATCTGGGCAGGCTCAGCGAGGACTTTATTATATGGGCAAGCAGTGAGTTTGGATTTATTGAAATTCCTGATAAATTCTCAACAGGAAGCAGTATCATGCCTCAGAAAAAGAACCCGGATGTTTTTGAACTGATCAGGGGAAAAACAGGAAGGATCTTTGGAAACCTTCAATCACTTCTTGTCATGATGAAGGGTCTTCCCCTCTCTTACAACAGGGACATGCAAGAAGACAAAGAGGCAATCTTTGATACGGTTGATACACTGAAGGGATGTCTTAAGATTCTTGTTCCCCTTCTGGATGCTGTAAATTTCAGAAAAGAAGCTATGCTAACTGCGGTTAATTCAGGATTTCTTACTTCTACAGACCTTGCTGATTATCTTGTAAGGAAGGGGGTCCCTTTCAGGAAAGCCCATGAGATTGTCGGGAACCTGGTAAAATACTGTATCAGCTCTTCCAGAAGATTATCGGAACTTACGCTTGAGGAAATGCAGAGATTTTCCCCACAGTTTGAAATTGATGCACTCTGTTTTATTGATCCCTGGAATTCGGTAAATACTCGATCACTTCCTGGTGGGACTGCAAGAATATGTGTTGAGGAGAGGATAAGGGAAATTGAAAGGCAATTTGCTGATTAACATATTAGCTGTGGTTATTATTATGGCAATGATCGCCCCAGTGGGATGCGGTAAGAAGGCACCCCCTATTCCACCGGAGAGTATAGTACCTGTGCGTATCGATGATCTCCATATCTCTATAATTGATGGCGAACTCTATCTTATATGGTCAAGGCCATTGAGAAATGTTGATGGGTCGAGGCTTGAGGACCTAGCAGGTTTTAAGATTATAAAAAGGGAGAAGGGAGGGAAACCCGGTGAAGTGCTCACCCAGCTTTATGATATTCTACTTTCATCCCCTCCTCAGGGCGCATGGATAACGGATAAGATAATCTACTTTAAGGACACGAAATTAAAGGAAGGGTGGTTCTATACCTACCAGGTGTTTTCTTACAACAGGGACAGATATTACGGCGATGAATCAAATATTGCCAGTATTTCATGGATAAACCCCCCTCCTCCTCCTGAAAATTTCCGTGCACAGGCTGGAGACCATAGAGTGGAGCTGTTCTGGAGAGATGAGAATGAAAAGGAGGGGACATTGCAGAAGAAATACAACATCTACAGGAGAGTTGAAGGTGCTCAATATCCACTGAAGCCCATAAATGAGAACCCTATATCAGGGGCTTATTTCCAGGATCTTCAGGTGGAAAATGAGAAGGAATATTTTTATACTATAAGGACAACACTTATGCATGGTGACATTCTGATTGAAGGAAGATCTTCTGCTGAAATTAAGGCAAAGCCGAGAGACCTCACGCCTCCCATGCCTCCACCTGAGATCACTGCGATACCTCGGGAGGAGGGTGTTTTTATAACATGGAGTGCTGTATTTGAGAAGGATCTGGCTGGATATAATATCTACAGAACGGACAAACTCACTAATGAGAGAAAGAAAATCAATGAAGAGCTGATTACGAATACCTCATATACTGATAAGGAAATCCAGAAAGGGAGGGTTTATATATATACCGTTACAGCGGTTGACTCATCTCCCCAGAGAAACGAGAGTATTCCTTCTTTAGGGGTAGAAGTGAAATTTCCTGAGTAACGGAGCGGTAAGGGATGCATTATTTTCACTACATTGGGGATGAATTATACTGTGAGGAGGTTCCAGTAAGGGAGATTGCTGAAGAGGTGGGAACCCCTTTTTATCTCTACAGTTACAGAACCATAGAGAGGCACTACAAAACCTTCGATAATGCCTTCTCAAGCATTCGTCATCTCATATGCTACTCTGCCAAGGCAAATACAAACATTGCAATTTTAAGGATCTTTGTGAATCTTGGTGCAGGAGTTGATATTGTATCCGGGGGAGAACTTTATAAAGCCCTTATTGCTGGGTTCGATCCGGAAAAGATAGTCTTTTCTGGTGTTGGAAAAAGTGATGATGAGATTGATTATGCCCTGAAAGAAGGGATCCTGATGTTTAATGTTGAATCGCCAGCGGAGCTTGAGGTTATAAATGAAAGGGCTGATGTGCTCAGCAGAAAAGCAAGGGTATCACTGAGAGTTAATCCAGACATTGATCCGATGACGCACCCCTATATATCAACGGGGTTGAAGAAGAATAAATTTGGGATCAGCTTTAGGGAGGCTTTGAAGGTTTATGAAAGGGCAAGGGAGTTGAGAAATATAGAGGTTTGCGGGATTGACTGCCATATAGGCTCGCAATTAACCTCCCTCAGTCCCTTTGTGGATTCTCTCATAAGACTGAAGGAATTGATATGGGAGCTTAAGGAAAAGGAGATAAACATAAGATATCTCGACCTCGGTGGGGGTCTTGGTATCAGATATAATGATGAAAATCCTCCACATCCTGATGAATATGCATCAGCAATTATAAAAGAGATATATGATATGGATTTGACGATTATACTGGAGCCGGGAAGGATAATAATGGGAAACAGCGGTATACTTATTACAAAGGTCCTTTATACAAAGGAAAACGAAGGAAAATTCTTTATAATAGTTGATGCTGCTATGAATGATCTTATAAGGCCTTCCCTTTATGGATCTTATCATCGAATTCAGCCTGTTGTTGAAAAAGAGAGGGACAAGATAGTTGCTGATGTTGTTGGTCCTGTGTGTGAATCGGGGGATTTCTTTGCGAGGGAAAGGGAGATTCCATGGATGGAGAGGGGAGAGCTTCTTGCGATAATGAGTGCAGGGGCATATGGTTTTTCTATGTCATCCAATTACAATTCCCGAAGGAAAGTGGCTGAGGTTCTTGTTTATGGAGACAGATTTTTTGTTATAAGGAAGAGAGAGACGTACAGGAATCTGATAGAAAACGAGATTATACCCGATGTTCTTAAGTAAGTAGATACTAAGATGAGGGTACATTTTTTCAAAACAACAGCAGCTGGTAATGATTTTATTGTAATTGACAGCAGAAATTGCACAATCCCCTTTAGTGATCTTTCCAGATTCGCTCGTGCTGTATGTGACAGAAAGTTATCAATTGGCGCAGATGGACTGATTTTTATAAATAATTCATCAAAGGCTGATTTCGGATGGAGATTTTTCAATTCTGATGGAAGTGAAGCAGAGATGTGCGGAAATGGGGCAAGATGCGTTGCAATTGTTGCGGATTATCTTGGTATAGGTGGAAATAAGAAGAGCTTCGAAACGATGGTGGGAATTATTGAGGTTGAGGTTAAGGATAGAAAGGTCATGGTTAAAATGGTTGATCCATCAGACTTGAGACTTGATCTATGTGTTAAGGTTGATAGTGTTTTTTACACTGTTTCGTATGTGAATACAGGGGTTCCACATGTTGTAATCTATGAGGATAATCTTGAAGAAGTTGATGTTGAAAGGTTAGGAAGGAATATAAGGTTTCATAATTCATTCAAACCTGCCGGGACAAATGTTAATTTTGTAACAGTGATTAATGAATCTACATTAAAGATAAGAACCTATGAGAGGGGTGTTGAAGGGGAAACACTTGCCTGCGGAACAGGAGCTGTTGCATCAGCAATAATTTCAAGCTGCAAAGGATACACGAAGCCACCCATTGATGTTATTACGAGACTTGGCGAGAGATTAAGAGTATATTTTAAGAATGATGGATCTTCACTAAGAGATGTTTACCTGGAGGGTGAAGCAAGGATTGTATGCGAGGGCAATCTCTGGATAGATTCTATTGCAGGTTTGAATGAATGATAAACATTAAATTAAGAGATGGGAGGTGTAATTATGAAAAAAGAAATTAAGGGAGCAATAGTTGCTATTGTAACACCTTTCAGAGATGGAAAGATTGACGAAAAAGCACTTGCTGATCTCATAGAATTTCAAATCAGCAATGGGACAGATGGTATAGTTCCATGTGGGACAACAGGAGAATCAGCAACATTGAGTTATGAAGAGCATGAATTTGTCGTTGAATTTACTGTAAAACATGTAAAAGGAAGGGTTCCTGTTATTGCAGGAACCGGGTCAAACAGCACGCATGAGGCAATAGAACTAACAAAACATGCAAAAAAGGTTGGTGCTGATGCTGCGCTTATTATAACACCATATTACAACAAACCAACCCAGGAAGGTATGTACAGACATTTCAAAGCTATCGCTGATGAAGTTGATATTCCTATTATCCTTTATAATGTCCCAGGAAGAACAGGTGTAAATCTGCTGCCTGAGACAGTTGCAAGGCTATCCAAAATAAAAAATATAATCGGGATAAAAGAGGCAAGCGGTTCTCTTCAGCAGATAAGCGATATCATAAGATTAACTGGAAGCGATTTTACGGTTCTCTCAGGAGATGATTTTATAGTGCTTCCGCTCCTGGCAGTTGGTGGGAAAGGCGTTATATCTGTTGTATCAAATGTGGCTCCTACTGATATGGCTGAACTCTGTGATGCATTCTTTGCCGGTGATCTAAAAAAGGCAAGAGACCTTCACTATAAACTTTTCCCCCTTTGCCATGCTATGTTTATTGAGACAAATCCCATACCTGTAAAAACAGCACTCGGTCTTATGGGAAAGATAAACCCAGAGTTGAGACTTCCTCTCTGCAGTATGTCGGAGGCAAACCTCAATAAACTTAAGCAGATTATGAAGGATTATGGTTTGATAAAGTAAAGGAGGCAGATATGCTGAGAAGTGTTGTTATAGGTTCGGGAGGGAGAATGGGTGGAAGGATAATATCTCTCATGAGAGAGGATAAAGATTTCAAGCTTGTTGGTGCTATTGAGAGAAGTGGACACAACTGGATTGGGAGTGACATCGGTGAAATGCTCGGATTGGGAAGGATGGATGTTAAGGTATCTGATGATCTCAGTTCATGTATTGATAATGCTGATGTGATAATAGACTTTACAAATCCTGAGGCAACTTTAAAAAATCTTGAAATAAATCAAAGGGGAAAAGTTCCTGTTGTGATTGGAACAACCGGTTTTACAGCTGAACAGAGGGAGGAGATGAAAAGATTACTTAAAGGGATAAGATGTGTTCTCTCTCCAAATATGAGTATAGGTGTAAATATTCTGTTCAAGATCGTCGAAGATGTTGCAAGGGTGTTAAGGGATGGATATGATATTGAGATCATTGAGGCACACCATAGATTTAAAAAGGACGCCCCAAGCGGAACCGCAATGAAGCTTGCGGAAATAATTGCATCTTCGATTGGTAGAGCTCTGGAAAAGGATGCTGTTTACGGAAGAAGGGGTATGATTGGTGAGAGGAAGAACGAAGAGATTGCAGTCTTTGCTGTAAGGGCAGGCGATATCGTCGGAGAACACACCGTGATATTCGGGGGACTTGGTGAAAGGATAGAGATAACACACAGGGCGCATAGCAGGGATAATTTTGCGAGAGGTGCACTGAGAGCTGCAAAATGGATTGTAAATCAGAAAGAGGGAATCTATGACATGATGGATGTTCTTGGATTGAGGTGAAACAGGTTCGATCATTCCTCAGGGGGTCAAGATGAAATTTGCAAGGATTGATCATAACGGTCAGATATTTTATGGAGTAGTTGAAGGTAACGCGGTAAGGGCAATAGAGGGGGATATATTTGGAGAATGGCGTCCTACAAGCAAAATATATAGCATGGATATGGTTCGTATCCTTCCTCCATGTGTTCCATCCAAAATTATAGGAATAGGGTTAAATTACAGGGATCATGCAGAGGAGATGGGTGTTCCCCTTCCTGAGGAGCCAATAATTTTTATAAAACCGGGTACATCAGTAATAGGTCATGAGGATACTATAATACTCCCATCAATATCACAGAGAGTTGATTATGAAGCAGAGCTTGCGGTTGTTATAGGAAGGAGAGCAAGAAAGGTAAGCGTTGAAAAAGCAAATGAGTACATTCTTGGATATACCTGTTTTAATGATATAACAGCAAGAGATCTTCAGAAAAAGGATGTTCAGTTTACGAGATCGAAGAGCTTTGATACCTTCTCTTCATTTGGGCCCTGGATTGTTAACGACATCAATGCTATGGATCTCCAAATAGAAACAAGGCTTAACAATGAAATAAAGCAGAGCTCAAGAACATCATACCTCCATAGGAATGTATATGAACTTGTGAGTTTCGTTTCTCATGTAATGACGCTTCTTCCAGGTGATATCATTGCAACAGGAACCCCATCGGGTGTTGGACCGCTCAAAGATGGTGATATAGTTGAGGTTATAATCGAAGGAATAGGTGTCCTGAGAAATTATGTTTCAAAAGAAGAATGAGGGGGAGAGTATTGATGAGGAATAGGTGGGCAGAAAGAATAAAAAAGCTACCGCCATATCTCTTTGCAGAAATTGACAGACTCAAGGAAGAACAGATAGCAAATGGTGTTGATGTCATAGATCTCGGTGTTGGTGACCCCGATATCCAGACACCATTTCACATTGTCGAGAAGATGATCGAAGCTGTAAGGGATCCTTCAAACCACAGATACCCATCCTATTATGGTATGCTTGATTTTAGAAAGGCTGTAGCAGCATGGTATAGAAGGAGATTTGGTGTAACTATCAATCCTGAAAGCGAGGTAATTTCACTGATTGGTTCCAAAGAGGGCATTGCCCATATTCCGCTTGCCTTTGTTGATCCCGGAGACATTGCACTTGTTCCTGATCCAGGTTACCCTGTTTATCGCGTTTCGGTTGTTTTTGCGGGTGGGAACCCATATACAATGCCACTTAGATTGGAAAATGGTTTTCTTCCGGATCTTTCTGAAATACCCAAGCATATTGCAGAAAGGACAAAGTTGATGTTTATAAATTATCCCAATAATCCAACAACAGCAGTGGCGGGAAAAGATTTTTTTAAGGAGGTTGTAAAATTCGCGGATAAATATGGAATTGTTGTCTGTCATGATGCTGCGTATTCAGAAATCTATTTCGATGAGGCTCCTGTAAGTTTTCTTGAGATAGATGGCGCAAAGGATATCGGTATAGAATTTCATTCATTATCAAAAACATTTAATATGACGGGATGGAGGATAGGATTTGCGGTGGGAAATGCTGATATCATTAGAGCACTCGGTCATGTAAAAACAAATATAGATTCAGGTGTTTTTCAGGCCATCCAAAGGGCAGCAATAGCTGCCCTTGAGAGTGATGAGGGTGTTGCTCAATTAAGCAGGGATATTTACAGGAGGAGAAGGGATATCTTTATAAATGGTCTTAAGCAGGCAGGGATCAAAATCTTCTATCCAAAAGCCACATTTTATATATGGGCACATACCCCTTCCGGATATACTTCAACGGATTTTGCACTTAGTTTGCTTAAGAAGTCAGGGATAGTTGCAACACCAGGTATTGGCTTCGGATCTTTTGGCGAAGGATTTATAAGGTTTTCATTAACAATTAATGAAGATAGACTGAAGGAGGCTTCTGATAGGATAGGTAAACTCATTCTTTAAAGGAATCATCCATGGAAAAGACGGCTAAGGCATATATAGGAATTGGTTCCAACAGCGGAGACAAATTGTTAAATATATGCGAGGGAATAAAAAGGATAGGGATGCTTCCGGATACACATATTAAAAAAAGATCAGGGATTTATATAACTGAACCCTATGGATATAAAGAGCAGGACTGGTTCATTAACTGTGTTGTTGAAATAGAAACAAAACTTGATCCATGGCAGCTGCTTTATTCGTTGAAATTGATAGAGGGAGATTTTTTCAGGGAGAAAGGGATCAGATTTGGTCCAAGGGAGCTCGATCTCGATATTATCCTTTACGGAGATATGGTGATCAGAAGCGATAATCTTGAAGTACCACACCCACGATACAGAGAGAGGGGCTTTGTTCTTATACCACTGTGTGAAATTGCTGCTGATATTTGTGATCCGGAAGCAGGGATAACAATCAGACAGCTGAAGGAAAATCTGGTATCCCATGAGATTGTTGTAAAATTAGATGAGAAAGTCTAAGAGAACTATTTATCAAAAGATTAAAAAAACAGGAGAGGAGCTATACAGGACAGGTCTTGTCTCATCACACAGCGGAAATCTCAGCATAAGATGTGGTGATAAGATTTTTATCACTACAAGGGGATCAATGCTCGGGAGGCTGACTGTAAATGATATCATAGAAGTTCCACTCAGAGGTGAAGGAGTTTATAAGAGGGCATCAAGGGAATTGCCCACACACAGAAACATCTATCTTAAAACAGGTAATCTTGCTGTTGTTCATGCACATCCACCATCTGCAATTGCCCTTTCTTTTCGCACAGAGGTTATAAAGCCCTTTGATTATGAGAGTTCCATCTATCTTGGCGAGGTGCATGTTGTTGAAAATGAGAGGATAGAGGAAAGGGTACCCGCGTATCTCACAGATGGTGGAATTGTTATGGTAAGGGGACATGGATCATTTGCTGCAGCAAAGAGTATTGAGGAAGCCCTCCATTATACAAGTACACTTGAAATATCTTGCAGGATAATGGTGATTGATAAAATCCTCGGGGGTTAAAATATGAAGTTTTTTCTCGATACGGCAAATATTGAAGAGATAAAAAAGGCTAACGCCCTTGGACTCCTCGATGGTGTTACCACAAATCCAACACTTATCGCTAAGGAAGGGAGACCACAGGAGGAGGTTTTAAGGGAGATATGCAGACTGGTTAAGGGTCCTGTGAGTGCAGAGGTAATAGGAGTTGCTGCAGAGGAGATGATAGATGAGGGGAGAAAACTTGCAGCAATAGCAGAGAATATTGTGGTAAAGATACCCTCAACATTGGAGGGCCTCAAGGCAATAAGGGCATTGAAAGCTGAAGGGATCAGGACAAATATGACACTTGTATTTTCCCTTTCCCAGGCTATCCTCGGTGCAAAGGTGGGTGCAGATTTTTTGAGTCCATTTGTAGGAAGACTCGATGATGTCTCACAGAGGGGTATGGATCTGATAAGGGATATTATGCAGACCATAAGAAATTATAATTTCAGCAGTCAGGTGATTGTTGCAAGTATAAGGAATCCATTACATATCGTGGAGGCAGCCCTTATTGGAGTACCGATAGTTACAGTTCCTTATCACGTTTTTGATCAACTTATGAAACATCCACTTACCGAAAAAGGGATCGAAAGATTCATCGAAGACTGGAAAAAGATACCGAAATAGTCATTGCATTTCTACTTGCCAAAACAAGGGAATTGATATAACATTGTTATAATTATATCCTTTTCAGGGGGTTTAAATGGTAAAGAGGAGCAAATCGGATTATGTAATAAGGTCTGTTGCTCATGCCCTCGATGTGCTTGAACAGTTTAGAGGGGATACTGATGAACTTGGTGTTACAGAGTTGAGTAAAAGACTAAAACTTCATAAAAATAACGTATTTCGTATCCTGGCAACCCTGGAGTCCCGTGGTTACATAGAACAGAATAAGGCTACGGAAAATTATCGTCTCGGTCTCAAGGTTCTTGAACTCGGTCAGGTATTTATTAGACAGATGGGTCTATTAAGACATGCCCACCCTGTGCTACAGGAGATGGTGGCCAAATGCAATGAAAATGCGTATGTAACGGTATTAAGAGGTGATGAGGTGGTGTACCTCGATGGGGTTGAAGCAAATCAGACCATAAGGGTTGTAAGCCGGGTTGGATCTCATCTTCCTGCATATTGTACAGCCTCAGGGAAGGTCCAGCTTGCTTATTTGAGTGAGGGGGAACTGGAGCAACATCTTCCAAGGGAATTGCGGCGATACACAAAGAATACGATCACAGATATTGAAAACCTTAAGGAAGCCCTGAGAAAGATCAGACAGCAGGGATACGCAATTGATAATGAAGAATATGAGGAGGGAGTTAGCTGCCTTTCATATCCAATAAGGGATTATACAAGAAAGGTAGTAGGTTCTATAACGCTATCATGGCCTGTATGGAGGGTCAATGAAGAGAGGGTAAGGAATGAGCTGATCCCGGTTATCGTTAGTGCTGGAAAGGAGCTCTGCCGGAAATTAGGATACGAAATTACAGAGGATACCAGTCCTTAGACGGGTTTTTGACATCCAGTAATTCAACGTAATTTAGCCTCTCAATAAACATATTTCATAATAAATCCGCTTGACAGATGCAATCTATAAATGTTATTTAGGAAGCTGATTGAACATTCGCTCATATTTTCTCAACATAAAGAAGGGGGTCATAAATGAATATTATTGTATGTATGAAGCAGGTTCCTGATACTGAAACGAGGATAAAACTGAAGCCCGACTTCTCAGGTATCGAGACGGAGGGTATAAAATATATTATAAATCCCTATGATGAGTTTGCTATTGAAGAGGCATTGAGAATTAAAGAGAGATTTGGACAGGGGCAGGTTACAATTATTACACTGGGTCCCCAGAGGGCAACAGAGGCCTTGAGAACAGGGCTTGCCATGGGGGCTGATGAAGCAATTCACATCAACGATCCATTCTTTGAAGGATGTGATCAGTATTTAACAGCAAAGGCTCTTGGCCGCGCAATAAAGAATATCCCTTATGATCTCATTCTCTGCGGAAGACAGGCGATAGACGATGATTCTGCACAGGTTTATGCATACATTGCAGAATTTCTTAATCTTCCATATGTTTCTTTTGTAATAAAGCTTGAAATTTCGCAGGACAGGAAATCCCTGATTGCACATCGTGTCATTGAGGGAGGTGCCTTTGAGGTTGTTGAGAGTCCTCTTCCAGCCATTATCAGTGCAACAAAGGGTTTGAATGAACCGAGATATGCGTCACTGCCAGGGATAATGAAAGCGAAGAAAAAAGAGATAAAAAATCTAACAGCCTCGGACCTTGGTTTTGCAGAGGATGAAAGCGGCTCGGGGGGATCTAAGATAAAAATAAAAAAATATTATTATCCCCCTCAAAGGAAACCCGGAAGAATAATCGAAGGTGAACCTGAGGATGCTGTTAGAGAGCTTGTAAGGTTGTTAAGGGAGGAAGCAAAAATTATTTAAGGAGGTCTTAAGGATGGCAGGTATCTGGGTATTTGCTGAACATAAGGAGAAGAAGATAAAAAGGGTTGTTTTTGAAATATTAAGTGAGGCAAAAAAAATCGCAGTGTCAAAAGGTGAGCCCCTGTGTGCAGTGCTTTTTGGCTATGGGATAAAAGACCTTTCCCCTGAACTTGCAGCATATGGTGCTGAGAAGATCTTTGTTGTGGATGATGAGATCCTGGATAGTTATTCCAATGAATCTTATTCAGCTGTTCTTGCAGATCTTGCCCGAAACTATCAGCCATCAATTATCCTTGGTGGAGCCACCGCTATGGGGAAAGATTTTCTTCCAAGGGTTGCAGCAAAACTTGATACAGGTATCGCATCGGATTGTGTTTCTTTTTCAGTTGATGAAGATGGAAGGGTTACCTTCAGGAGACCAGTTTATGCTGGAAAGGCACTTATAGATGTTTACTGTGATGGAATGCCACAGATGGCCACAATCAGACCAAACGTGCTCGACCTTGCAGAACCTGACAGTTCAAGGAAGTCAGAGATTATAGAATGGCAGGTTTCTCAGGATGCAAGAAAAATAAGGGCAAGGATCAAGGAAACCATAAAGGGTGCGAGCAGCAGACCGGATCTCACCGAAGCAAGGATCATTGTCTCCGGGGGGAGGGCTATGAAAAGCGCTGATAATTTCAAAATCCTCTATGATCTTGCTGATCTACTGGGTGCAGCTGTTGGTGCTTCAAGGGCTGCAGTGGACTCTGGTTATGCCTCCCATGACATGCAGGTAGGGCAGACGGGAAAAACAGTAACCCCCAATCTATACATCGCATGCGGAATCTCAGGCGCTATCCAGCATCTTGCAGGTATGAGGACATCAAAGTGTATCGTTGCAATAAATAAAGATCCTGAGGCACCAATATTTAAAATCGCAGACTATGGAATCGTGGGTGATCTTTTTAAGATTGTTCCACTTCTTACAGAAGAACTGAAAAAGATTCTCAAGGAACAGTAAGGTCACGCAGAAGTACTTCTTATATTAAAGGGATGGGTATATACTTGAAAATGCAAATAGTTCTGGTGTCATAGGGTATTGGATGCTTGATGAAAAGATTAAAAGGGAATTAATAAGGATATTTGGCGAGGAAGGGTTTTCGGATAAGTTTGAGGACAGGGTATGTTACAGCTTTGATGCAACAAATCTGGAGTTTATACCTGATGCTATTACCTTTCCTGTTACATCAGAACAGATAAGCGAACTATTAAAGATCGCAAATGAGAACCTTATTCCTGTTACCCCAAGGGGTGCTGGAACAGGTTATACTGGAGGCTCTCTCCCTGCAAAGGGTGGGATAGTGGTCTGCTTTTCAAAGATGGACAGGATTCTCCGTATTGATAGAGAGAATCTCTATGCAGTGGTTGAGCCAGGTGTTATAACAGGTGTTCTACAGAGGGAGGTTGAAAAGTATGGCCTTTTTTACCCTCCTGATCCATCAAGTCTTAATGTTTGCACTATTGGAGGGAATGTTGCGGAGAATGCCGGCGGACCAAGGGCCGTAAAATATGGTGTTACAAGGGATTATGTAATGGCCCTTGAAGTGGTCCTGCCTGCAGGTGAAATTATAAACACGGGTGTTAAAACAAAGAAGGGTGTTGTGGGATATGATCTTACCCAGCTTCTTGTGGGATCTGAAGGAACACTGGGGATAATTACGAAGGTTTACCTGAGGCTGATTCCACTTCCCAAGGCAAGAAGAACAATGGCCGCCCTATTTCCGGATCCGGAGAGTTCAGGTTCAGCAGTAGTTAAAATAGTTTCTTCAAGAATAGTTCCATCAACCCTTGAATTTATGGATGATATATGCATGGATGTCGTGGAGCGCTATCTTGGAGAGAGATTATGGGGAGAGTCCGGTTGCATGCTTCTTATAGAGGTTGATGGGACAATGGACACAATAGAGAAGGAATCAGAAGAGATAGAAAAGATATGCGCACTCTCCGGGGCTATAAGGTTCAGAAGTGCAAGGGAGAGGAAGGATGAGGAACTCCTCTGGAGGGCAAGGAGATCCATTTCGCCTGCGCTCTACAGGATCGGTCCTGAAAAGATTAATGAGGATGTTGTTGTTCCAAGAAGTGAACTTCCATCAGCACTTAAGAAATTCAGTGAAATTGGAAAGAAATACAGGCTATTCATGGCAAACTTCTCTCACGCAGGGGATGGGAATATCCACGTCAATATTATGATATCTGGAAAGGATGATGATGAAAGAAGGAGGGCTTACAGGGCAGTCGAGGAGATCTTCGATATCACAATTAAACTTGGAGGAACTATTTCAGGTGAGCATGGCGTGGGGATAACAAAGGCGCCCTTTTTGGGTAAGGAACTCACAACAGGGCAGATTGAATTGATGAAAAGGATAAAGAAAGTTTTTGATCCAAAGGGAATTTTGAATCCCGGCAAGATCTTTCCAGGGGATTGCCCGGATTTCCTTTCACAGCTTCATTAGATATGAGTGTCCTTTGATTAAGTGGATAAAATGGGATAAAATATTTACACATTTTAATTAAAAATATGTTTTATTTCTGGAGGTATAGATGGGCATTGAGATGAATTTAAAGATCCTTGAAGAACTCCATCAGAAAGCAGAACTGGGCGGTGGGATTGATAAGATCGAAAGACAGCACAAGGCAGGCAAACTTACCGCAAGGGAGAGGATAGATCTTCTTCTTGATAAGGGATCCTTTGTGGAACTGGACAAATTTGTTACTCACAGATGTACAGATTTTGGTATGGATAAGCAGAAGATACCTGGTGATGGTGTAATTACAGGCTACGGGTACATAGATGGCAGGCTTGTGTTTGTCTTTTCACAGGATTTTACCGTATTTGGGGGATCATTGAGTAAGGCATATGCTGAAAAGGTCTGTAAGATCATGGATCTCGCAATGAAAACGGGCGCACCTGTTATAGGTCTTAATGATTCAGGAGGGGCAAGAATCCAGGAAGGTGTTCAAAGCCTTGCAGGCTATGCGGATATATTTTTAAGAAACACCCTCGCATCAGGTGTTATACCACAGATCTCTGCAATCCTTGGCCCATGTGCAGGAGGTGCTGTATATTCTCCAGCGATAACAGATTTTGTATTCATGGTTAAGGATATATCCTATATGTTTGTAACAGGCCCTGATGTAATAAAGGCAGTAACACATGAGGATATAACCAAAGAGGAACTCGGCGGTCCCCATGTACATGCAACCTTGAGCGGTGTTGCGCATTTTGTTGCTGAGGATGAAAAGGAGTGTTTCATGATGATAAGGGAACTCATGAGTTTCCTTCCACTTAATAATATGGAGGACCCACCTGTAAGGGAATGCACCGATGATATATTCAGAAGGGAAGAGAAACTCAAGTATATAGTGCCTGATAATCCCAACAAGCCCTATGATATAAAGGAAATCATCAGGGCTGTTGTTGACGATGGGTACTTTTTTGAGGTTCAGGAGTACTTTGCAAAAAATATTGTAATAGGTTTTGCCCGATTCAATGGAAGACCTGTGGGTATTGTTGCCAATCAACCGGCAGTTCTCGCGGGATGTCTTGACATAAACTCATCAATTAAGGCTGCACGATTTGTAAGATTCTGCGATGCGTTTAACATTCCTATAGTGACATTTGAGGATGTTCCTGGATTCCTGCCTGGAACTGCACAGGAATTCGGAGGTATTATAAAGCATGGTGCAAAGCTCCTCTATGCTTACTGTGAGGCCACTGTCCCGAGGATCACGGTTATTACAAGAAAGGCCTATGGGGGTGCATACTGTGTGATGTCAAGCAAGCATATACGTGGGGATATAAATTACGCATACCCAACAGCAGAGATTGCAGTAATGGGTCCTGATGGCGCTGTAAATATCATATTTCGGAATCTACTTGCAAAGGCAGAGGATCCCGATAGGGAAAGGGAAAAGCTTATTCAGGAATACAGGGATAAGTTTGCCAATCCATTTGTAGCTGCAGAGCTTGGCTATATAGATGAAGTTATAAGGCCTGAGGATACCCGGCCCAAGATCATCCAGGCCCTTGAGATGCTTAAAAATAAAAGGGATACCAATCCACCCAAAAAACATGGTAATATACCACTCTAATTGGTAGGAGGGTTGGTGAAGTATGTTTAAAAAGGTCCTCATAGCTAACAGGGGGGAGATTGCAGTTCGCATCATAAGGGCTTGCAGAGAGCTCGGGATCAGTCCTGTTGCTGTTTATTCTGAACCTGACAGAAATGCACTTCATGTGAAGTATTCTGATGAATCATACTGCATAGGTCCTGCATCTTCCCAGCAGAGCTATCTCAATATGGAGAAGATTATTAAAGTTGCAGAGGAGGCAGGTGTTGAAGCAATCCATCCGGGTTACGGATTTCTTGCTGAAAATGCTAACTTTGCAAGGAGATGTGAGGAATGCGGTTTTGTATTTATAGGACCAAAGGCGGATACCATTGAAAAGATGGGTTACAAGGTGACTGCAAGAAAAACAATGATGGAGGCAGGCGTTCCTGTTGTTCCCGGGACAGTTGAACCAATAAAGGATGATAATGAAGCCTTTGAAATAGCATCTGAAATAGGATATCCAATTATACTCAAGGCTGCAGCGGGTGGTGGAGGAAAGGGGATGAGGCTTGTCAGGGATGAGAAGGAGATGAGAAGTGCCCTTCGTGGAGCAAGATCCGAGGCGCTTTCAGCATTTGGAGATGATGCACTTTATATTGAAAAATATATTGAAAGACCAAGGCATATAGAGATACAGATCCTTTCGGATATGCATGGAAATACAGTCCATCTTTTCGAAAGGGAATGTTCGATACAGAGAAGACACCAGAAGGTGATAGAAGAGACCCCATCACCATTCATAAATGATGATATAAGAAAAAGGATGGGTGAGGTTGCTGTCAGGGCTGCCAGGGCTGCGCGCTATCTTGGTGCTGGAACTGTTGAGTTTATTGTTGACAGGGATAAAAACTTCTATTTCCTTGAAATGAATACAAGGATACAGGTAGAACATCCCATCACTGAAATGGTAACAGGTATAGATATCGTTAAAACACAGATAGAGATTGCTGCTGGAAAGGAGATACCATTTAAACAGGAGGATATCAGACAGCATGGATGGGCAATTGAATGCAGGATCTATGCAGAAGATCCTGAAAATAACTTTTTCCCAGCGCCGGGCAGGATCTATATCCTGAAGAATCCATCTGGTCCGGGGATAAGGGATGATTGTGGTATCTATGAAGGGTGCGAGGTTTCTGTCCATTACGATCCCCTGATATCCAAGCTTGTTGCATGGGGAAGAGACAGGAGAGAGGCAATAGAAAGGATGAAGCGCGCGCTCAGAGAATATGTAATAGTTGGTGTTAAAACGACCATACCATTTCATATATGGGCTCTTGAGGATGAAGATTTCATAGCAGGAAATTTCGATACAACCTTTATTGAAAGAAAGTTCAAATCCATCCCGAGACAGAAGGAGGATAAGGAGGTTGCAGGCATCCTCAGCGCCATTCTTACCCATATAAATGAAAAAACAAAAAAACCTACCGAAAAATCTTTATCTCAGGACTCTGCCTGGAAGATTGCAGGAAGAAGGATGCTCATGAACAGATTATAAGGAGAGCCTCATATGGCTTACGAAGTTGAGATAGATGGTGAGGTTTATAAGGTTGAGATTAATGAAGAGAGAGGCAGTATAATTGCAACTGTTAATGAAAAGCCATACCGTATAGGGGATATAAACATTGAGAAAAATGCAGTCTCCCTTTTTATTGGAAGGAAGGTTTTCGATGTATATTTCAATATTGAAAAGGATATTGTTCATCTCTATTTCGGAGGAAAATATTTCACAGCCCGTATAAGTGATGAAAGAAGATCAAGAAGGGAGAAAAAAGGGATTGTTTCTGGTAAACAGCTCATCTGTTCTATAATGCCAGGAAAGGTCCTTAAGATACTTGTTGATCCAGGAAAAGAGGTTCACCCTGATGAAGGCCTCATAGTGATAGAGGCTATGAAGATGGAAAATGAGATCAGATCACCCATTAAAGGGATTATAAGGGAAATATATGTAAAAGAAGGACAGGCTGTTGATACAGGCGAGAAGCTTGTCCTTGTTGAATGAGGGAGAGTCTATGGGTGTTAATAGGAGTATGAAAGATGCTTTTGAAGCATGGGAAAGAAATACCCTCAAGGAATCACTTGCCCGACAGCCGGAAAGACAATCACAATTCGTTACTTCATCGGGCATTGTTGTGAACAGATTGTATTTACCATCGGATATCGATGATTTGGATTATCTGGAGGATATCGGGTTTCCTGGCCAGTACCCCTTTACAAGAGGTATTCAACCCACCATGTACAGGGGAAGGCTGTGGACAATGAGGCAGTATGCAGGGTTTGGGACAGCGGAGGAGACCAACAGAAGGTTTCTCTATCTCTTATCACAGGGACAAACAGGCCTCAGTGTTGCATTTGATCTGCCAACCCAGATGGGATATGATTCTGATCATCCCATGGCAAGGGGTGAGGTCGGAAGAGTTGGTGTTGCGATTGACACTATCGAGGATATGGAGGTGCTTTTCCGTGATATACCCCTTGACAGGGTAAGCACATCTATGACCATAAATGCAACGGCAGCAATCATCCTTGCAATGTATCTTGTGCTTGCCGAGAGGAGGGGTATTGACTGGAATAAGCTTGAGGGAACGATACAGAACGATATTCTCAAGGAATATGTTGCGAGAGGTTGCTACATATTCCCACCAGCTCCATCGATGAGGATAATCACAGACATATTTGCATTCTGCAGGGATTATGTTCCAAGGTGGAATACGATAAGTATAAGTGGATATCATATAAGAGAGGCTGGCGCAAATGCTGTTCAGGAGGTGGCATTTACACTTGCAAATGGTATCGCATATGTCCAGGCTGCTATAGATGCGGGGCTTAATGTGGATAGTTTTGCATCTCGTCTTTCATTCTTCTTTAATGTTCACAACAACTTCCTTGAGGAGATAGCGAAGTTCAGGGCTGCAAGGAGGCTCTGGGCAAGGATTATGAAAAATAGATTTGGTGCAAAGGACCCGCGATCACTGCTTCTGAGGTTTCATACACAGACTGCTGGATGCACACTTACTGCTCAACAGGTTGAAAATAATGTAGTCAGGGTTGCCATCCAGGCACTTGCAGCGGTGCTTGGAGGAACCCAGTCCCTTCACACAAATGCAAGGGATGAGGCACTTTCACTTCCTACAGAGGAGTCAGCAATGATAGCATTGAGAACCCAGCAGATAATCGCCTATGAGAGTGGAGTTACTGATACCATTGATCCTTTGGGTGGTTCATACTGCTTAGAATATCTCACTAAAAAGATTGAAGAAGAGGCATTGAGGTATATCAAAAAGATAGATGAAATGGGTGGAGCTGTTGAGGCAGTTGAGGCTGGTTATATCCAGAAGGAGATAGAGGAGAGTGCCTACAGATATCAGATGGAGATAGAAAAGAAGGAGAGGATAATTGTTGGGGTCAACGAATTTTTAATGGATGAGGAGCCTATACAGAATATTCTGAGGGTTGATCCTGAATTGGAGAAGTTGCAGCGGGAAAGACTTAATGCCTTCAGGAAGAGGAGAAATTACAGGAATGTAGAGTTTGCACTGAATAGGGTTACAGATGCGGCCAGTGGTAGTGATAACCTGATGTTACCCATTATAGAAGCAGTCAGGGAAGGAGCAACACTTGGTGAAATTTCCGATGCGCTGAGGTCTGTTTACGGGGAGTACAGGTCAACCGGATATTCGCTGTGTTAACTTGCTTGATTTTATCAGGGATGTTTCTATAATTGAGATAAAAGAGAAAGGGAGTTTGAAAATTGAAAAAGATACTTATTGCAGAAGATGAGGTGAATATAAGAAACCTGCTTTCATATCTTCTCACCAATGAGGGGTATAACGTAATTATTGCTTCGGATGGTGAGGAGGCGCTTAAAAAGACGTTTTTTGAAAAACCTGATCTCTTGCTTCTCGATATAATGATGCCAAAGAGAAACGGCTATGAGGTTGCCTGTATACTGCGTGATCAGCCCGAATTTAAAAACCTTCCCATAATAATGCTCACTGCGAGGGGTGGGGAGCTTGATCAAAGAATGGGATACGCAACCGGTGCTAACGAGTACATTGCAAAGCCCTTCGAACCATCGGAACTTATTGCAACCATAAAAAAGTATCTTCCCTGAAATTAAATAAGGGAGTCCATTGAAATCAGAGGGAAAGAGGGTTAAAAAATCTCTTCCAGCAAGAAATATCCTACTGAATGAGAAACAAATAGAAAAGCGCGTAAGGGAGCTTGCAAAGATTCTTTCATCCGATTACATAGGGAAGACACCACTTCTTATCGGGATACTGAAAGGTAGTTTCATATTTCTTAGTGATCTCATAAGATTTATGTCAATTCCTGTGGAGGTGGATTTCCTTTCCGTATCATCCTATGGACACTTTACAGAGTCACAGGGGATCATCAAGATAAGAAAGGATCTTGATGCAGATATCACAGGGAGGGATGTAATTATTGTTGAGGATATAATAGACACAGGTTTAACATTGAGTTACATAATCGATCTTCTCTCTGTAAGAAATCCTGCATCGCTGAGGACATGCGTTCTTTTTCTGAAGAGAAAGGAAAGAAGGATAACAATAGATCCGCACTATATCGGTTTTGAGATCCCCGATGTATTTGTTGTGGGATATGGCCTGGATTTTAAGGAAAAGTTCAGAAATCTTCGATTTCTATGCACGTTGAAAGAAGATCTGCACTCTGCCCCATCTTGATCTTTAAATAAAATAGGGCTCCGAAAATATTTCCATTTCCGGAGCCCTATTAATTATGGCTTCTACCCTTCCTATTTCTTTTCGGGCTTTGCTGGTTCAGCAGGCTTTGCAGGTTTTGCCGGTTCAGCTGGTTTTGCAGGGGCCTCGAGCTTGCTTACAGACTTCGCAATGTTTTTACCCTTCTTTTCCGTATACTTGATCTCAACTTGATCTCCAGCCTTAAGATCCGTGAGCTTTATCTTCTTCTCTCCTGCCTTTACAGCAGATTTTTTGGGAACGGAAAAAGTAACCTCTTTCCCTTCAACCTTTACGACTATGCTCCTTGGCTTTGCGGAGACCTTAACGACCTCTCCCTTGGCTGTTTTCTCCTCTACCTTTGCAGCTGGTTTCTCCTCCTTTGCAGCGGGCTTTTCTGGGGCAGCAGGCTTCTCAGGAGCAGCAGGTTTCTGCTGTGCGAGAACAGATGCTGCAAGGCTCAAAGATGCAATAGCTACTACGAAAACAATTAAAATTCTCTTAAGCATTCTTCACACCTCCTTTCCTGAAAATTTTTTTCAATTAAAATTATGCAATGCTAATGCCATAGATAATGCTGAATGGGATTTATAATATATCGATTTTTAAGCATTTTTTCCAATAAGAGGATTAGAGGATTTCTTTGGAGTGAGTAGAAATGTCCCATTGGTTGATTAATGGGTAAAAATGCCACATTCTATCAATTTGACCGATAATCTATGTTCAATTAAGATAAATTACATGCTGATCATTGTTTTACTTATTTTATGGCTCCCTGGGTGTTATAACTATTCAAGTGAGATGCTATTATATACCCTTTCGCCACCATCACCATCCTGGAGGGTAGAAAAGGGGCCTTATCAATCCACGATATTTTTTCATGAGATTGAGAATGCAGCAATAGCTATAAGAAAGGATTGTGATAGATTTTATAAAAAGATATCTCCAGGATTGATTTCGGATAAACTCTTCATCGGTATTGGTGGGAAAAGGGAGGTTCTCAAGAGAGAGGATATCGTTTTCAAAAATATTCCTGCCCTGAGGACTGTGCAACTTTTAAGGGTTGAGGGGGGTTTGATAAAGGTTGAAAATATACTGGTAATGAGGGATGGATGTGTGCTTGATATCATTTTTCTTGCGGAAGAGAATGCCTTTGATCACCTCAAAAATGATTTCAGGAGATTCCTGGACGGAATTGATATGGAGGTGATCATGAAATGAAGAGGCTTGAGGCACGTGCACGGAGGTATCTGAGGAAACTTGAATATTTTTTTGATTATATGGGGGAGCTTTTCTTTCTCGGCATCTCTGTTCTGCGCTCCATTTTTAAAAGACCCATATATTTAAATATAACTCTTGAGAACTTTTACTGGATATGTGTTCAGTCAGTTCCCATAATAGCAACCACTGCCCTTTTTACCGGGATGGTAATGGGATTGCAATCTGCTTTCGTGCTATCAAAATACGGCGCAAAAAACTATATAGGCATTGCGATCCCCCTTTCTATGGTAAGGGAGCTTGGCCCGGTCCTTACATCCCTTCTTGTTGCTGGAAGGGTTGGATCTGGAATAACATCGGAGATCGGCTCAATGAAGGTAACCGAGCAGATTGATGCTATGAGGGCAATAGGTATTGATCCTGTGAAAAGGATCGTTACACCGAAGGTTATCGCAACCCTGATAGCCCTTCCAGTTCTGACCTTTATTTCAGATCTCATGGGGATCGTTGGCGGTCTCATTATTTCCGTCTATGAAATAAGGATAGGTGGTATTTTTTATATAGAAATGGCTTTCAGTGCAATGAAACTCGGTGATTTTTTCAATGGCATTGCTAAAAGTATCTTTTTTGCCTTTGTCATATCACTGATAAGCTGTCATCAGGGGATGAGGGCAGAAGGTGGCACAGAAGGGGTTGGAAAAGCAACTACTGCCACTGTGGTTATATCATCAATAATAATCCTCGTTTCAGATTTTTTTCTGACTAAATTACTCCGTGGGGTAGAGGAGTTCTGGATATGAGTAGAGAACCCGTGATTAAGGTTGTGGATGTATATAAGTCTTTTTTAAGACAGAAGGTGCTCGAAGGGGTGAGCTTTGAAGTATATCCAGGTGAGACCTTTACCATAATAGGCGGAAGCGGACAGGGCAAAAGCGTTCTCCTTAAGCTTTTGCTTGGTTTAATAAAACCAGAGAAAGGGAGCATCTTCCTGTGGGGAAAGGATATCGTGCCCCTTGATGAGGACGAGATCCTTCCCATGAGAAAGAGGATTGGAATGGTATTTCAGGCATCAGCACTTTTTGATTCCCTCACGGTTTATGAAAATATAGCCTTTCCTCTCCGGGAGCATACCAATTTGGAAGAGCCAGTGATAGAAAAGAGGGTGAAAGAGGCGCTTGAACTTGTGGATTTAAGGGGTGTTTTGCAAAAACTCCCTTCTGAATTGAGTGGAGGAATGAAAAAGAGAGTGGCGCTTGCAAGGGCAATAGTTCTTGAGCCTGAAGTCATCCTGTACGATGAGCCCACCTCAGGGCTTGATCCACTTACAGCAAGGAGAATTGGTGAACTGATCATGAGAATTTCCCAGAAAACAGAGTCCACAACATCAGTTATCGTAACCCACGATATAGAACTTGCGTTTCATGTCTCTGACCGCATAGGTATGCTTCATGACAGAAGGATAATCTTTACTGGAAAACCCGAAGAGCTTCGTTCGCATGAGTCTCTTGTAATCAGGGAGTTTATCTCTGGAGAGTGGCATTAGGGGGTTTCCATGAGAACACACAGAACACATATAAGGACAGGTTTATTTCTGGCTGTGGTGCTCATCCTGTTTATGTGGTTTATCTGGAAAATTGGAACCACACAACAATATTTTGGTGAGAGGTATATTCTCAGGGCCTATTTTCCTGATGTAAGGGGGTTGATTGTTGGTGCCCCTGTAAGACTTGCGGGCGTGAGGGTGGGGAATGTTTCATCTATAAAATTTCCGGAATCACCGGAAAAAAAAGAGATCCTTGTTGAGCTTTCCATTGATAGGGATATTATGGAAAAGATAAGGGAGGATTCCCTTGCATCCATTAAGACAATGGGGTTGCTCGGGGACAAATATGTTGAAATAACGCTTGGTAGTGCTGATAAAACACCACTTAAAAATAATGATGTTATAAGGCGGTATGAGTCCATTGAATATGAGGAGATCATAGGGAAAGGGAGTGAGGCACTGGGAAATCTCGTAGAGATGAGCAGCAGACTGAATAACTTTCTGAGGGAGATCGAGCGGAGGGGAACTGTTGAGGATCTTTCAAGGGCAATAAAGGGTATGAGGAGTTTTTCAGAGGAACTGGAAAAAAGGAAGATAATTGCAAGGCTTGAAGGGTCCATTTCAAAGATAGATGAGATCGCCTCCGATATAAGAAATAATCAGGGTATCCTCAACTACATGATCTATGAGAAAAAGGGGGCTGAAATTATAAACAACCTGAATGAAGTTATGCTTTCCTTAAAAGAGATTACCCAGGATCTAAAAACAAGAAAAGGTCTTTTCTATGAGCTTGTCTATGAGGAGGAGAATAGAAAATTAATTGAAGATACAAGGAAGATTGCATCTGATCTGAGAGAGATTGCTGAGAGCCTGGAAAAGGGTGAGGGCTCGCTGGGTGCACTTATAAAAGACCCCTCTCTCTATGAACGTATTGTATCACTCCTTGAAGGGGCTGAGAGGAGCAGGCTTATGAAGTTTCTGCTCAGGCACTATATGGAGAAAGGTTCAAAATAGATCAGCTATTGATTTTTAATAAACATATGGTTAAAGATTATGAGATTACGCAAATGGGGAGGTGCTGATGGAGGTTGTCGTAACAAGGGAGATTTTCTGGAATATATCCTATGGGAACAGGTTATCCTTTTATTTGCTTTCATCTGCCTCAATCTTGATATTCTCATATTTCCTTTTCTCACTTCTCCGTATCTTATGGAAAACCCATCTGGGATCCATTAAATCTGCCCTGAACCGGAGAATCTCTGATTTTATTAATTATGCATTGATTCAGCGAAAGATATGGAGGAAAAAACTTCCAGGACTTATGCATTATGGCTTGTTCTGGCCTTTTCTTGCGCTTTTTATCGGGACATGCCTGGTTGCAATAGAGTATGATTTCGGGATCAGGTTTTTATATGGTAATTTCTATCTTATCTTTTCCTTTGTTCTTGATATTGCTGGTGTTATTTTAATATCTGGACTTTTAATTGCACTTTACAGGAGATTGATTGAGAGACCATTTTTTCTTGAAAACTCCTGGCAGGATGTGTATGTCATTTCCTCTTTGCTTATAGTTGCGATAAGTGGATTCATCACAGAGGGTTTGAGGATTGCCTATAACAATCCATTTTTTGAGGTGTACTCCCCCATTGGTTATTCAATAGCTCAGCTATTAAGATCCCTGGGGATAGAGGGTGAAAGGGCGTCCTTCTTTCACTGGTATGCGTGGTGGTTTCACGCAGTTGTTTCACTTATTTTTATTGCATTTATTCCATATTCAAAAACATTTCACTTTTTGTTAGCAGGAATAAACATCTTTCTCAGGCCTCACAACCATCCCGGGGCGCTTTCAACGCCTGACCTTGAGCATATGGAGAATATTGGAGTATCCAGGATATCTGATTTCAATGGCAAACAGATCCTTGATCTTTTTAGCTGCATGGAGTGTGGAAGGTGCAATGAGAACTGCCCAACACATATAACGGGGAAACCACTATCGCCGATGTACTATACAAGGGACCTCAGGAATTATCTTAAGGATAAAATCTATCATCTGAATAGGAAAGGATTTGAGAATCCCATAACGGGATCCCTTATCTCTCAGGATACTATATGGGCATGCACCACATGCAGAAACTGCGAGGAAGCATGCCCTGTATTTATCTCCTATGTGGATAAGATTGTTGAGATGAGGAGATACCTTGTTCTCATGGAGAGCAGGTTTCCCACGGAGGTGCAGATAGCATTCAGGGGGATGGAGAATAATAGTAATCCATGGAATATTTCATCTTCATCAAGGGCTGACTGGGCAAAGGACCTTGATATAAAAATACTTTCAGAAGGGCACAGACCAGAGTATCTATTCTGGGTAGGTTGTGCAGGTTCATTTGAAGAAAGGGGGAAGAGGATTTCAAAGGCATTTGTGAAGATCCTCAGGGAGGCTGATGTTGATTTTGGAATACTGGGGGTTGAGGAGGGATGCACTGGAGATTCAGCAAGGAGGATCGGCAACGAATACCTGTTTCAGATTCTTGCGCAGAACAATATCGAAATGCTAAATAGATACGGGATCAAGAAGATTATTACAAACTGTCCTCACTGTTATAACACACTGAAAAATGAATATCCTGTATTTGGTGGTAATTATGAAGTATACCATGGGACAGAATTTATACTTGCCCTTTTAAGGAAAGGAAGGATCAGATTTAAGGGAACATTTGAGAAGCGGATCACATATCACGATTCCTGCTATCTGGGGAGATACAATAATATTTATGATTCACCAAGGTTACTGTTGCAATCCATACCAGGGGTTAATATTGTAGAGATGGAGAGGAGCAGGGAAAACGGTCTATGTTGTGGGGCCGGAGGTGGAAGGATGTGGATGGAGGAGAAGCTTGGAACGAGGATAAACAGAAAAAGACTGGAGGATGTGCTGGGGGCAAGGGTTGAGGCCCTTTCCGTTGCGTGCCCATTCTGTATGATAATGCTGGGAAATCAGATAAGGGAGATGGATATGGATAGTATAATTAAGCCGTATGATTTAATAGAGATTGTTGCATCAGCAATGTAAATAATCAGCTAACAGGAGGGATACCATGCAAATCATTAATATAATTATGTTAATATTTTTTGTTTCTCTTTCAACTGCCTTTGCAACCGAAGGGAAATTTACTATAAAATATTTAGGTCATGCAAGCTTTCTAATTGTAAGCCCTGTTGGCGTGAAGATTGTTACGGATCCATTTGATCCATCGATTGGATATCCATTGAAGCATGTTTCTGCTGATGTAATTACAGTGAGTCACGAACATTACGATCACAACTATATAAAGGCCATTGATGGAAGCCCAAAGGTGATCAGGGGGCTTAAAGAAGGTGGCAGGGACTGGAATATTGTTAGGGAGAAAATTGGAGATGTAGAAATCACAAATATTGGTGTTTTTCATGATGATAGTGGAGGAACCAGAAGGGGTAAGAACAGTATTTTTATTTTGAATATATCAGGATTGAAAATTGTTCATCTTGGAGATCTCGGACATGTTTTGTCAGATCAACAGGTGAAATCATTGGGGAGAGTTGACATTCTCCTCATACCTGTTGGTGGGAATTTCACGATAGGTTCAAAAGAGGCTGACAGGGTTGTCTCTCTTATAAAACCATCGGTTATCGTTCCCATGCATTACAAAACATCATGGGTAAATCTTCCAATTGAGCCGATCGATCCATTTCTTAAAGGAAAGAAGAATATTGTTAGACTAAATGGGGATACATGGATATTCACAAAAAATGATATAAAGAAAGGAGGTATTGTGGTATTTGAATATTGAAAGGCCTCCTTATTCAATTAGATTGTTGCATAAGTAACAGGATCTGTTTGAATGCCATCGATATTTCATCCCGCAATAAGGACACACCCTGCTTTTTATACCTGAATTCATATTTCTTTTTACATACTGCTGGATCCTCTCAATACTCCTTCCATCGAGGTTATAAAATTTAAGCCCGATCCCTTTTCTTGCAGCATTCTCACTCCCATCATCCATCCATCTTATTTCAACCATTGCCCTTATCTGAAAAGGTGTTTCTGGAAGATTAAAAAATATATGTGTTTCACCCTGATATTCTTTCAGGGTTGCAGTATATTCAATCCCAACGCCACCAATACTTATATCCTTTGAGGGGATCCTGATCTCTTTATCACCTCTTTTTATCAGGACTGAGGTATTCATTGAAACTCGCGGATATTGTCTCATTAAGTTCCTTTTGCTAATTTCTCCTGAATTCTATTCATGAACTTAACTTTATCTATCACAAATCTTTCATGGCTTCCCTCACCAATCTTTTCCCTGTCGTCGTAAGCTTCAACATTAAATACAAGTCTTCTTCTGTCAACCTCCTTAAGCATTGCCTTTACCCTTACATTGAACCCAATAGGGGTTGGGGCAAGATGAGAAATATTAACTCTGGTTCCGACAGAACTCTCACCATCATCAAGATATGGTTCAATCAGTTCACAGCAGGTTCTTTCAATAAACCCAACAAGCCATATCGTTGCAAAAACATCCGGGGTTTTTTCATAAACTTTTTGTGCGGTCATTTCAGGCTGAACCTTTAAAGTAATCTCATGTGATAATCCGGCCTTCAATCCTTCTTTCATTCCTGACCTCCCTTATCAGTTTATTTTAGCCACCCTGCACGTAGTGAGGGTTATCCTTTATCCATTCATCATAGTTGTAAGCATTAACAATCTCCATTTCCGATTCATCGCACTGATAACATGGAATGGACAGAATTTCATCAATCTCAGAGTCACCTTTATTCAGTTCATCGGAATTTATAGTTCTGTAAAGGAGATAGCCGCACTCCCTGCAGTAATACTCAAGGGTTACTGCCTTCTTGCCTGTGAGTTTCTTTATTTTTTCAATAATAGCCTGATCCTTCATCAATCATAAGCCCTTACATATGCAATTCTACTATATCGCCATCCTCAAGAACATAATCCCTTTTTACTTTTTGGCCATTAAAGACCTTTTTCCCCCAGATTCTTGCATAGAGAAGTTTTTCAAGGAAATCCTTATGGATGGATCGCGCAACATCCTCTACCGTACTGTTCTTATTGAGGATAAGGGGTTGATCCATTCTGGGCTTTTTCCCTGGGGATTTTGTATATACCCTGATTATATCCAGTATACTGAAGAGGTGTCTCTTCAAATCTTCAAGTCCGATCCCCTTCTTTGCGGAGATCGTAAGACAATGGATATTTTCGTTCCCGAGACTGACAAAGGTATCCAATATCTCTGATGGGATGTTTTCATCTACCTTGTTTCCCGCAAAAATTGCCCTTTTTATAATCAGGCCCTCCGAGGAACCTTCATCGCACACCCCCTTGATCCCTATCTTCCAGTTTCTGAGTTCCTCAATTATTATCCCCTGCTGTGTCTTTATATCCTCCGTAAGATCAATGATGATACAGAGGGCATCTGCATATCGCAGCTGGGCTGAAAGAGCACCCTCCGTACCCTCAAACATAAGTGGAGGGGTGTCTATGAGCTGGATCATGATGTTTTCATATGGCATCATGCCTGCAAGGGATGATCTTGTTGAAAATGGGTAATCAGCAATAACAGGTTTTGCATTTGTAAGTCTTGAAATCAGTGTAGATTTTCCGCAATTTGGAAGTCCAACAAGGGCTATCTGACCAGCACCTTCCTTCTTGATAAGGGTGCTGAACCCCCTTCTGGCACCTGTTGATCTTGATCTTTCTTCCTCAAGTCTTGCGATTTTTCTCTTGAGCTGCGCCTGGAGTTTTTCTGTTCCCTTATGTTTAGGCATTATTGCAAGCATCTTTTCAAGGGCGCTTATCTTCACCTCAATGCTCTTCGCCTCCCTGAATCTTCTCTCAGCCTCGAAGTACTGTGGAGGGAGATTGGCAGGCATATCAACAATCCTCCAGCATTTTCTTTAAAGAGAGAGCATTTTTTACTGCATAGCCCATAGCATCATTATTAAAATATATATAAGTGTCTATCCCTTTGTGAAGCCACATCATTATCTTTTCTGCCATCATTTCAAGTTCTTTCTGAGAATAAGATGATGCATATAGGGATCTTCCCGAAACACCATGTCTCCTGACATACATAAAGGGAAAAGGCAGATCACTTATATCAGGAAGATCTGGATAATCTGAAACACATATCGACATCCCGTTCTTCTTCACAATATCAATTATATCATCCCTGAATGCTGATCTATTTCTGAATTCAAAAACAGATTTTAATCCGAAAGGCCTCAGTTGTTCAATGAAGTTCTTCAGTCTCTCATGATCTACTTTCATTGAGGGTGGAAGTTGCCACAGGATGGGACCGAGCTTATCCCCAAGTAAGATAGCCCTCTTGATAAAGGCTTTGAGTGAATCTTCTGTTGACTTGAGCTTTTTCACATGAGTAATGAATCTGCTTCCTTTTAAAGAAAATATGAAGTCTGAAGGTGTTTTATCGCGCCATGTTATAAAGGTATGCGGGGACGGTATTCGGTAAAAGGTAACGTTTAATTCAACAGTGGAGAAGAACCCTGTATAATATTCGAGCAGATTCCTGGATGAAATCCCTGGTGGATAGAAGATGCCATTTTTCCAGTGGTTATAATTGTAACCGCTGGTACCAATAAAGATTTTTCCCTTCCTCGGTGAATCCATTTTCAATTTTCCCTGCTATACTTTCCTAAATGCAATTTTCCTGATATTTTTAATTACAGGCAAGAGGAGGTAAGGTGGAAATCGAAGGTTATCCAAAGGAGATCTTCCTCAAGAATGGTAAAAGGATAAGGATCAGACTGTTTGTTGAGGGAGACAGGGAAGGGTTGAAGAAATTTTTTTGGGGGCTTTCTGAGCAGGACAGGATGTTTCTCAAGGAGGATTTTTCGTCCGATGAGGCACTGGATGAATTAATACATGGTATGAGAACGGGAAGTATTCAGCCTTTAATTGCGGAGATAGATGGAGAAATTATCGGTTATTCATTGCTTCACAGGTACAGGTTCAGCTGGTTAAGACATATTGGAGAGATAAGGATTGCGGTTACAAAGGCATATAGAAAAAGGGGGCTGGGGACACACCTTGCGAAGGAGATTTTCTATATGGCTTTAAGGGAAGGGCTTCAGAAGATCATTGCAGAGATGACGGTTGATCAGGTCGATGCTATAAGGGTATTTGAAAAATTGGGTTTTCAGAAGGAGGCAGTCCTCAAGAATCATGTAATCGATCTAAGAACAGAAATCGTGACCTGCTCATAATGTCGCAGGATCTCAGTGTTCTCTGGAGAAGGGTTGAGGATCTGATAATTTCTGAAGAGCAGAGGAGTCAGGAATAGAGATGAAGTTTTATGAGCTCTTCAATATTTTTTATCTCCTTGAGGAATACTACAGGATCGACAGATGCAGAAGATGCGAGTGCCTTCATGGAGCACTATGGAGATTAAGGGCGCTTGTTGATTCAGTGGAGGATGGCGAAAGGAGGGAGTTTCTCCTTGTTTCGATTGATAGGCTTCTTAGTGCTTCAAACCTTAATCCATGTATGGGATGTGAACATTGTGAACCTGCAGATCTGATCGCTGTTATGGAAGAGAGAACTGCCAGGCTTTAAATGGGTGTTTTTAAAGGGGGACATATGAAATCATCACTATTAGTGATTCAATCCATTATTTTTATGATAATCTCAGTTTTACCCTGCGATGCAAAGATCTATAAATGGGTCGATGATGAGGGTGTGTGGAATTTTACCGATGATTATAACAGGATTCCAGAGAGATACAGGGATATTGTAAAGGAAGTAGAAAGCACTGAAGAGAGGGAGTATGAAGTCCATTTTGTAATATCAAAAGGTGAAGAAAAGAGAGAAATACAGCCTCCAGAGGTCAGGGAGGAGATAAGGGTTCCTGAGGAGGTTACAAGAAAGGCTGCAAGGAAGGCTTACGCACCAGGGGTAGGATGGTTTGTCGAGGAGATCGATCTTGGTCCGGGGGATGTGGTTTCGGGCGATATTATCATATACATAGATGGAAAGAGATTCCGTCTCATCAATGAAGAAGGGATTGAGGCAGATGAACTTAATTTCAGGGACAGGGAAAATATGAAAAAGGTCTACCTTCCAAAAGTGCTCGGTCCTCCATGGGTTTTATATGGGGGAAAGGTTGAGAAGAGGAATGAGTATCAGATACATCCTCGACTTGACAGGAAAAGCGGCTCTGATGTTATGAGGGAATTGATGAAAAATAAGGTATACAGGCATCTCTACTGATTGTTAACTTTTTAGATTGGCACAGTAAAGGGGGGGAAGGCTCATTCTAACCCTTCTTATGTTTTCCGCAACAATCTTTCCTATTCCTGCATATGATTCCCTTGTAACACCACCTATATGTGGGGTTGTAATAACATTGTATCTGAAAAGTTCATCATCAGGATCAATGGGCTCTTCCCAGAACACATCCAGTGCAGCTCCGGCAATTCTACCTTCTCTCAGTGCTGTAAGCAGTCCATCCTTTTCAACAACACCACCCCTTGCTACATTTATGATGAATGAGCCCTGCTTGATGATGGAAAACTCCCTCTCTCCTATCATGCCTTTCGTTTCAGGGGACATCACGCAACACAGTATGAGATAATCAACCTCTGGAAGTATCTTATGGAGATCCGATGGTGAGCCGCAGAAGGAGATGCCAAGTTCCTTCCTCCTCTCCTCGGAGGGATTTTTTGTTATCCCAAGTATCCTTACATTGAATGGCTTTAATCTGTAAATAATCTCTCTTCCTATGTTTCCAAGCCCTACAATCCCTACAGTCTTATTTATGAGTGCACTTCCAACAGGTGTCCCGATCCTCTTCTCTTTTATGGAGATCTGGCATTGATTGAATTCCCTTCCGAGTGCAATCATGAAGAAGATAACAAGCTCTGCAACGGATTCTGCATTCCCTGTTCCTGTGCTTGGAACATTTGCAACATATACACCCTTTCTTGTTGCAGCATCAATATCTACACCCTCAAGACCAACGCCCCATTGTTGAATGAGTTTAAGTGAATTGCATGCATAGATTATCTCCTGTGTTATCCTTGCCATTGCTGGCACAATTACATTGACATCCTGAAGGTATTCCATGATCTTTTCCTTAGGGCAAGAAAGAATTTCCAGCTCAGGGATAAGCTTTTTAAGTACATCCCTTGCATAACTAAAGCCTTCCTCACAAAAAAGAACCTTCATAGGGGATGCCTCAGATAAAAATTTCTTGATCTTTGTGAATACAACCTGAAAGATATAATGAACGGTTCCATTATGCAATTCTATAATATTGAAAGATTCTCTAAAAGGCTACCGTGGGGATCAGTTTCCTATCTTAAGGCTGGGAAAGGCATTCCCTTCTTAATCTTCATTCATGGTGCAGGTAACAATGCAGAAGTATGGATGGATGTATTTCCATATCTTAAGGATATCGCCACAGCAATTGCTGTTGATCTTCCTGGACATGGGTACTCAGCCTATAGATCCATAAATGGGGTGGATGATTACAGTCGGTGCGTTATCGATTTTATAGAGACACTCGGGGTGGAAAGGCCTGTTCTTGTTGGACATTCAATGGGTGGTGCCATCTCGATAAAAATAGCAGCGCACTACCGAAACCTCAGTGGATTGATCCTTGTGGGAACAGGTGCACATCTTAAGGTAAATCCCAGGCTCCTTAAAATGCTTGAGGAGGATTTTTCCGGAGCAGTCGATCTCATGGCAAAGTGGTCATTCTTGAAAGATATTTCAGGAGATCTTATTGAAAAGTCCAGGGAAATGCTTTTTCTTGCAGGGCAGGAGGTCTTACTTCAGGATATGAGGGTATGCGATGGCTACAGCGGTGAGACAGATCTTGAAAGGATAAAGATCCCCACACTTATTGTCTGCGGAAAGGAAGATGTAATGACACCTGTTTCCCTCTCCATGGAGCTTTATGAAAGGATAAGGGGATCTAAGATTTCATTGATTGATGGTTCAGGACATATGGTGCAGCTTGAAAAATCAGGTGAGTTGGGAAGGATGATGGTTTCGTTCATAAGGGAATCGATCGAGGAATGATGTGTGCCCTCAAAAGGGGTTAGTCGATTGTTCAGGGTCCTATTATAGTTAAGGTGGCTGAAGTTCTTCAAGGTAGGGGAACGTATAGTTATAGAGGGGAAAGTAAGGATGGAACTAATCAAGGATGGAACTAATCAGGGTATTATCTGAAAAATCTGGTATGAAATGAAAATTGGGGAGGATATTGAGTCCGCCCAATTTTTTTTGATAATTTAATATTCAATTGATCAATTGAATTCTTATATGAATACAGGAATGGATTTTAAGAACAGATTGTTTGAATATTTCGCAATCGTTGCAAGGGCGCTTTCCAGCCCTAAAAGACTCGAGATCATAGATGTTCTTTGCCATGGCGAGAGAACCGTTGAGACCCTTGCAAAGGAGGTTGCTATAACCCTTGCAAATGCATCACGGCATCTTCAGATCCTGAAGGCTTCGCACCTCGTCGAGGCAAGAAGGGAAGGGACCTTTATCTACTACAGGCTTGCCGATGATTGCATAAAGGATTTCTGGTTTTCATTAAGGGAACTTGGGAGGAGGAGAATCGCTGAGATTGAACAGCTTATAAATGCATTTTTTAAATCCCGTGATGAGCTCGAACCAGTTGATAGAAATGAGCTCCTCGAACGATTGAAAACAGGAAGGGCTATCCTAATTGATGTACGTCCAAAGGAGGAATACCTCTCGGGGCATATCCCTGGTGCTATTTCTATTCCCATAAAAGAGCTTGAATCCCGTCTTAAAGAGCTTCCATGTGATGTGGAGATTGTTGCATATTGCAGGGGTCCTTACTGTGTATTTTCCGTTGAGGCAGTAAATATCCTAAGGAAAAATGGCTTCTCTGCCCGTCGGCTTCGAGAAGGGATTCATGAGTGGAGATCCCTTGGCCTTCCTCTCGAAAGATAAAGGATCGGATGGATAATTCAAAAGGTGTGTAAATTGTGAAAAGGCCTCTCGTTCTCGGTTTGAAGGAGAATATAGGACAATTTTCTCCCTCGTTCTTATAAATCTCTTCGTTGGAATGATGGTAGAACTGGAGAGGACCGTTGTGCCCCTCATCGGTGAACAGGAATTCGGACTTGCATCAAAGACAGCCATCGTTTCCTTTATTATAAGCTTTGGAATAACTAAAGCGCTCTGCAATTTCTTTGCAGCACGGATCTCAGAAACATGGGGAAGAAAGAAGGTTCTTCTCCTGAGATGGATAATCGGGATTCCTGTTCCCTTTATAATTATATTTGCAGATAGATGGTTCTGGTTTGATGTGGCAAATGTGCTCCTTGGAATTAATCAGGCACTATGCTGGTCAATGACGGTTATTATGAAGGTGGATCTTGTTGGTCCCGCAAGAAGGGGACTTGCCCTTGGTCTCAATGAATTTGCAGGTTATATTGCAGTGGGATTTACAGCATGGATCACAGGTTATATATCATCAGTTTACACATTAAGACCCCATCCTTTTTACATGGGGATTGGTGTTGCATTTGCAGGATTCATACTCTCCTTCCTCACCCGGGAAACAAAGCCCTATGCCTTACTTGAATCAAAGATTCAGGGCTCTTCATCATCAATAGATCTGAAGAAGCCATCCACGTGGAGGATCTTTACCCATACCTCCTGGAATGATAAAGCCCTTTTTGCATGCTGCCAGGCAGGGCTTGTTAATAATCTGAATGATGGTATGTCATGGGGAATATACCCCCTCTTTTTCTCCAGTTTTGAACTTGGTGTGAGTGCAATTGGTGTTATCAAGGCAGTATATCCTGCAACATGGGGAGTGATCCAGGTATTAACAGGTCCCCTGAGTGATCGTTTTGGAAGAAAATGGTTGATATCATCAGGAATGATTGTTCAGGCCCTGGGGATCTGGCTAACTGTTTTGATTCTCAATATTACTTCTGGATTGCGGGTGCTTTCCTTCAGGGGCTTCGCACAGCAATGGTCTATCCCACACTGCTTGCTGCCATAAGCGATGTTGCCGATCCGGGATGGAGGGCAACCTCCATGGGTGTCTACAGGCTCTGGCGTGATTCGGGTTATGCAGTTGGGGCACTGCTTTCAGGAATAATTGCGGATCTCCTCGGGATGGGATATGCAATCCATGTAGTTGCCTTAATTACGCTTCTGTCAGGAGTGATTGTTGCATTCTCCATGCCCGAAACACTCAGATTAAGGCGCTAATGTTGAATTGGTCATCATAATATTTTGCTTCAATACTCTATATATATGGATGGGAATTAAATTGAGACATTTAAAAGGGTAGAATAGACGTGATTGATTCAGAAAAAGAACATTATTATAATTATGCACAAACCCATGCCAGGATCGATTGTACTCTGGATATTTTTGATTGTAGGTATAATCATAATCCTGGTATTCTGGTCAGTTTATAGAAAATCAAGGGATGGCTCAAGGCATATAAGTAATCCTGAAAAAATAAGACTCGTCATATTTCTCGGTATCGCTCTGATTTCAGCCATATATACGATCTTCACTTTACCGAAGAATCCATATTTCAGTTATGCAGAAAAGCTCCCCGATAAAGTTATACTTGTTGAAGCACGGATGTTTAACTGGAATCTTAGTGGACCCGTGGATGATATAAGGCCTGGTGATGTAGTTGAGTTTAGAGTAACAAGCAGTGATGTAAATCATGGGTTTGGACTCTATAATCCGGAAGGTATCATTATTGCACAGGTTCAGGCTATGCCAGGCTATGAGAACCGTCTCAGGGTGAGGTTTGAAAAACCAGGTAATTATACAATATTATGCATGGAATATTGTGGGGCGGCCCACTCCTATATGTCTGGAAAAATAAGTGTAAGGTGAGATCCCATCCATGAAGAGGATTACAGCCCTCTGGATTATAACCGGTCTGATCATTTTTCAACTGATGGTAATCTTCGGAATACTGATGAGATTGGGTCAGGCTGGTTTGATTAATGTTGATCCTTTAAGACATTTTCAGATTTTAACCCTTCATGGTCTCGGTATGGTTGGTATACTTTTTCCCCTCGCAATGGCTGGGGTTAACTATTTTTTGACAAGATATGTTAACAGTACTCTCTGGCCCAATGCAACTGGTTATTTATTTACTGTTATCGGTATCGTTTTAATCCTTTTTACGGTTTTTATAGGAGGACTTCATACAGGATGGTATTTTCTTTACCCCCTTCCTTATTTTGCCAGAACAGAGCAGTGGGCAACGATTCTATTTTTAATATCAATTGCTATACTGGGCACTGGATGGTTCATATGGTCAGCTGGGATGCTTGGATCCATTCTGAAAAGATACCCACTTTTTCGTGCACTGGGATGGCATCATATAGCTGGCATGACAGAGCCGAATACACCTCCCTTTATCCTGATATTAACAACAACACTTATTGGAGTAATTACATGCCTGATTGCAGGTGTTGCGCTGATTATTCTTTGGATTATGGAAATTATAAATATGGGGAACCCAGGATGGCTTGATCCACTGCTTATGAAAAATCTCACCTTTCTGTTTGGACATACACTTGTTAACGAAATGCTATATTTGGGTGTTGCATCCGTTTATGAATTATTTCCTTCTTTTGCAGACAAACCACCATATCGAACAAAGAGTTATGTGGCAATTGCATGGAACCTGATCCCCCTTGTTGTTCTTTTTGCATACTTCCACCACCTTTATATGGACTTTGTTCAACCATTAACTTTTCAATTCATAGGACAGATCGCCTCATGGATAGCCCCGATCCCCGCTGTTGCAGTGACGTTATTTACGGTTCTCAACACTGTTTATGGGAGCAGGGTGAGATGGGATATGTCGGTATCCTTCTTCTTTCTTGGTATCCTTTTCTGGATGATAGGTGGAGTTGGTGCAATACTTGATGCAACAATTGCCAATAATTTTATCCTCCATAATACACTATGGGTCCCTGCTCACTTTCATACCTACAACCTTCTCGGAAATGTTTTCTTTACCTGCGGATATATAAGTTACTTTATTGCTGAGGGAGGTGTTAATAGTAGGGGTATGTCATGGCTTCCATTTTTGATAAGCATTTTCGGCTTTGGGTTTATTCTGATGTTTTACATATCTGGTGCATACTCTGTTCCCAGAAGGTATAATTTTTATCCTGATATTGTATCAACAGGAAGATTATTGGCAGGATGGGGGGCAATATTTGCGACATTTGTCTTTATCCTGTTTGCCCTTTTTTCTGTTTATGTTATCAGTGCTTCCATTAAAATATTATGGGACAGAGGGAAATGATAATTATAATTTTTATGTTCCTTGCAATTCTGACTTCAGATGCCTTCTGTTACACAGAAGAATATGCATATATAAATAAGAATGTTCCTGACATATCAATAGATTCACTCGAAGGAAGTTTCAGGCTCTCTGAAATTGTAAGTAAAAAGCCTGTTCTGATGACATTTATATACACAAGGTGTCCACAGGCATGTTATGTATATTTGAACAGGCTTTCTGAATTTTTCAAAAAGAGGGAGATCTTTTATAACGTGGCTGTAATGAGTTTTGATCCGAGGGACAGCCTTGATGATATGGGGAAGCTCAGGCAAATCCTTGCAACTAACTGGATATTCGGGATTTCAAAGGATATAGAGGCTCTTTTAAGGGAAGTGGGCTTCGAATATAAGGAGGTCGATGGCAATTACGATCATCCTTTTCTGCTTGTTGCTTTAGATAGAGATTTAAAAATTGTAAGAAGGGTTAAAGATTTTGATGGTATTGAGATCATTCCACAGATTGAAAAGGATTTAAGAGGGGAATTTACTCCAAGGAGTAAATTCCAGAAGGGAGGATTTTTGAGCTGCTTCAGATATGATCCGGCAACAGGGGACTTAAGGATTAGCTGGGGGTATCTCCTTATACTGATACCACCAATTCTTACTTCACTTGTCGTTGGCGTGATATCTGTCCTTTCGAGAAGTCTGCATGGTTGAGGGAATATATAAAATCTTTCATCACTTGCAGTTATTTTTCTTTCCTTTACGTTTTCAGCGCTTGCTTTGATCAGGTTGTTAATTTCAAGAAGACAGAGTAATACTTTAAGAAACATTTATATTGCAGTGCTTGTTCTGGGGATAATCCTTCTCTTCATTCAGGGAAGTATTGGAGGAAGGATCGTCTATGATTACCTTATAAAGATGGACTGAGCATCACTTTATCACGAAACCATAATACTTTATAGAGATGGTTGCAACTCAAAGAGAAAGGGTTGATGCCGAAGCCGGGAGTTGAACCCGGACGGGGAAATTCCCCACTAGACCCTGAATCTAGCGCGTCTGCCATTTCCGCCACTTCGGCATCATTGATAATACTCATGGAAATTATTAGAATAATAATTGAATTTTGTCAAGGAAGTCGGGCATCTCATATATCATATGGAAAGCCATCCATTATTAAGCCACCCCGAAATTTCCATTGTTCTTCTTAATAATGAAGGGAGAAACTCGTTGACAGTCTGGAGTTTTTTGTGTTAACAATAGGCTTCAAGGAATTTTAAATTTTGCAGGTATTCACACCGGATACCTGGAACATTTTGGAGGCAGATATGCCGAAAAAAATACTTGTCGCAGATGATAGTATTACAATCCAGACGGTCTTCAGAATGACCCTATCAAAAGAGGATTACGATTTGACCATAGTGGGTGATGGAAAAGAGGCGCTGGAGAAGGCACAGCAGATCCATCCTGATCTTATAATTGTTGATGCCAATATGCCTGAAAAGACCGGATATGAGATATGCGAGGCTATAAAAAGGGATCCAGTTCTAAAGGATATTCCTGTCCTTATCCTTGCCGGTGCGCTTGAGGGTATTGATGAAAAGACCTTCATAAGGGTTGGTGGTGATGGTTATCTTCTTAAACCCTTTGAAACAAAAGAACTTTTTGCAAAGGTAAGGGAACTGCTTGAGAAGAAGGAAAGGGGTGTAATTGCTGTTCCCAGTGAAGAGGTAATAGAAGAAGAGAAGTTTGCTGAAGCAGCACCGAAGGAGGAGATTCCAGTTGAGAAAGAGCCAGCAGTAAAGGAGATCACCCCACCCGAGGAGGAAGTATGGGATTTCAGCGATCTTGTGGAAGAGGAGGAGTTTATGGAGGAGATAGAGGACAGAAGCATAGATCTCAGCGAATTAGAAGCTGAAGAGGTAACAGAGGGGGAAATGGAGACAATTATAGAAGGCGAACCCATTGAGGAAGAGCTACCGGAGATCGAATTTGAAAAAGAGGCAATATCACTTGAGGAAGAAGGAGAAGGAATCCCTGAAATAGCAGAGGAATTATATATCGAAGAGGAGATACCTAAGAAAGAAGAACCTGTAAAGGAATTCATACGAGAGGAAGAGCCATCCATTTCTCATGAATTGCTTGAAATGAAAAGAAAAGAGCTTGTTGAGAAATTATCAAAAGAATTCTTCCCACATATCTCCGAACTTATCGTTGCAACAATAATTGAGAGGATAGAAAGGATAGCCTGGGAGGTTATTCCTGAAATAGCAGAGGCATTAGTGAAGGAGGAGATTCAGAGGATAAGACAGGCAAAATAAAAAAATTTCATAAAATGGGGAGGGTTATGATTGAAAAGGTTTACAATCCTTCAAAAGTGGAGAGAAAGATCTATAGTTTCTGGGAAGGAAAGGGTATATTTACGGCTGATAATGAGTCAAAAAAACCCCCTTTTTCCATAGTAATTCCTCCCCCGAATGTTACGGGATCACTCCATATGGGCCATGCATTAAACAACACGCTTCAGGATATCGTGGTCAGATATAAAAGGATGAGGGGTTACAATGTGCTATGGCTCCCGGGCACTGATCATGCAGGGATTGCAACGCAGAATGTGGTTGAAAGGGAGCTGGCAAAAGAAGGCCTGACAAGGCATGACCTCGGAAGGGAGAAATTTATCGAAAGGGTCTGGAGGTGGAAGGAGAAATATGGTGACATAATTATTGAACAGTTGAAGAGGCTGGGTGCATCATGCGATTGGAGTAGAAAGAAATTTACGATGGATGAAAACCTCTCTAAGGCAGTTAGAGAGGTTTTTGTGAGACTTTATGAAGAGGGATATATTTATAGGGACAACTACATAATAAACTGGTGTCCAAGATGCCAGACAGCGCTTGCAGATATCGAGGTAGAGCATGAAGAGATTGATGGATTTCTTTATTACCTCAAATATCCCATTGCTCTAAAAGAAAATGAGTATATATGTGTTGCAACAACAAGACCGGAAACAATGCTCGGTGATACTGCAGTTGCTGTTAATCCTCATGATCCCCGATACAGAGATCTAATAGGCTCACTGGCTGTTCTTCCAATCATGGGGAGGCAGATCCCTATAATAGGTGATGAATCTGTTGAAATGGATTTCGGAACGGGTGCTGTAAAGGTTACACCGGCTCACGACTTCAGGGATTTTGAGATTGCAAAGAAACATGGCCTCGAGATCATAAGGGTAATGGATGATGTCGGGGTTATGAATGAAAATGCGGGCAAATTCTGCGGAATGGATAGATTCCAGTGCAGGGAAGAGGTTATCGAAGAATTAAGGGAATTAAATCTTCTATCAAATATTGAAAGATACAGTTATCTTCTGGGTCACTGTTACAGATGCAAGAGCATTGTGGAGCCCCTTATTTCGAAGCAGTGGTTTGTTAAGACAAAACCCCTTGCAGAAGAGGCTATAAAGGCTGTTAAGGATGGAAGGACAAGGATAATCCCGGAGGGATGGCAGAAGATTTACTTTGATTGGCTCGAAGGGATAAGGGATTGGTGCATTTCAAGACAGATATGGTGGGGTCATCAGATACCTGCCTTGCATTGCAATTCCTGTTTAAAGACAACCGTAAGCAGAGAAGCAGTCTCACGCTGCCAGCATTGCGGATCCACGGATATATACCAGGATCCGGATGTTCTTGATACATGGTTTAGCTCCGCACTGTGGCCTTTTTCTACACTGGGCTGGCCTGATAGAACAAAAGATCTTGAGATTTTCTATCCTACATCACTTCTTGTTACAGCTTTTGATATTCTTTTCTTCTGGGTCGCAAGGATGATGATGATGGGTATCAAATTTATGGGCGATGTCCCATTCCGCACCGTTTACATCCATGCACTCATAAGGGATGCTGAAGGTCAAAAGATGAGTAAATCTCGCGGGAATGTTATAGATCCACTAATAGTTATGGATAAATATGGAACGGATGCCTTCCGGTTTACACTAACAGCTATGGCAAGCCCTGGAAAAGATATAAAATTTTCTGAGGAAAGAATAGAAGGATATCGTAATTTTGTTAATAAACTCTGGAATGCATCAAGATTTGTGCTCATCTCACTGAAGGATTTTAACCCATCATTCAAAGATTTCTCATATTCACTTCCTGATAGATGGATCATGAGCAAAACAAACAAGACAATAAGGGAAGTAATACGTTCGCTCGAGGAATACCATTTTAATGAAGTATCTTATATCCTCTATCAATTTGTATGGCATGAATTCTGTGACTGGTATGTTGAGATTGTAAAGGAAGATTTAAAAGAAAATGCAGATTATCACAGAAAATATACAGCCCAACATGTATTATTGAAAACAATTAAGGCCATCTTAAAGATGTTACATCCCATTATCCCATATGTTACAGAGGAGATATGGGGATATCTTCCAAAACTTCATGAGGAAAAGGAATGCATTGCAATCGAACCCTTTCCTCAGACAGACGAGTTTCCTCTGGATGAGATGGCAGAAAGGGAAATGGAGTTTTTAATGAACATTATAAGAAGTATAAGAAACATAAGATCAGAAATGAATATCCCTATATCCAGCAGAATTGATGTTTATTTCAGAGGTGAAGATCCATATAAGATTTTGCTCATTGAAAGATACCCATCACTTATCAAAAACCTTGCTAAGGTTTCAAGGATATCATTTCTGGAAAAAGGTGGTGAGTTAAGATCATCAGCTGTTGCCATAACGGAGGGAATGGAGATATTTATTCCACTTGAGGGAATTATAAACCTTGACGAAGAGGAGAGGAGGTTGAGAAAGGAATTAAACGAGATCTCTGAGGAGCTTATTTTGGTTCAGAGAAAGCTCGCAAACGAAGAATTCTTGAGGAAGGCTCCTCAATCGGTGATAAAGAAGGAGAGGGAGAAGGAAAAGGAGATAGTGGAAATGAAAATGAAAGTTGAAGAGAATTTGAAAAAGATCATTAAATACAAAGGGAATCTGAGAAATAATGTTTAATATCGAAAATCTTATAGAGGATGCCCTGAGGGAAGATTTAGGTCATGGAGATATAACGAGTCTTTCCATAGTAAGCAGAGGAACAAAGGCGGAGGCATGCATTGTTACACATGAAAATATAATCCTTGCTGGTAATTTTATACCTGAGTTGCTATACAGAAAACTGGACCCTGAAATAAAGATAACCTGCTATTATGATGATGGAGACCATATCAATTCGGGAAGTGAGATAATACGAATTAGCGGGGACGCAGCTTCCATTCTTATGGGTGAGAGGGTATGTCTGAATTTTCTTCAAAGACTCAGCGGAATAGCAACATACACAGCAAAATTTACAGAAAAGATCAAAGGCTTTCCCGTAAAGATTCTTGATACAAGAAAAACAACTCCACTTCTTCGTCAACTTGAAAAATATGCTGTGAGGATGGGCGGTGGCCATAATCACAGGATGGGCCTGTTCGATGGGATACTCATCAAGGACAATCATATAAAAATTGCAGGAGGCGTTAAGGAAGCTATAAGGCGCGTAAGGAAAAATAAAATCAACCCGCTTCTCAAAATAGAAGTTGAGGTCAGGAATTTAGATGAATTAAGGGATGCCATTGATGGGGGTGCAGATATAGTAATGCTGGATAATATGGGTGTTGATGAGATCAAGAAGGCTGTTTCAATTGCAAAGGGGAGGGTTATGATTGAGGTATCGGGCAGGATCACTCTTGAAAATATAAGGGATATTGCATCACTTGGAGTTGATTTCATTTCTGTTGGAGCCATAACTCACTCTGCCCCTTCAGCTGACTTAAGTATGGAGATTCTTTAAGCATGTATGAAAGAGAAAGGGCAACACTTGAACAGGTATTGAATATCTTGAAAAAGAACAGTGATAAATTTGTCTCAGGGGATTCCCTGAGCAGGGATCTATCCGTCTCCAGGACAGCAATATGGAAGCATATAAAGCAGCTTAAGAAAATGGGATACGAGATAGATTCAAAACCTGCAAAGGGATACAGATTGTTAAGCATCCCTGATACATTAACACCCCTTGAGCTGAAATCTCTATTGAAGACATCCCTGATAGGTTCAAGGATCCACTATTTTAGAGAAACAGACTCAACAAATGATGATGCATTCCGGATGGCAAGGAAAGGTGAAAGGGAAGGTACTGTTGTTATAGCTGAGGCACAGAGAAAAGGGAAGGGAAGGATGGGTAGAAGGTGGGAATCTCCACCAGGTGTGAATCTCTACCTTTCCATAATCCTGCGTCCAAAGATCCCTCCATCACTAACCCCACAGATTACGCTAGTTGCTGCTATTTCTGTGCTCAGAGCTGTTCAGAATGTTACAGGGATGGAGCCAGAAATAAAATGGCCCAACGATCTTCTCATAAGGGGAAAGAAATTCTGCGGTATCCTTACCGAGATCGAGTCGGAAATGGATTTAATAAATTTTGTAATCGTGGGAATCGGGGTGAACATTAATATGGACACGAGGGTGCTTCCCGCCGATATAAGACTGCATGCAACTTCACTTATGGAAGAGCTTGGAAGACCCATTGACAGAGGGTACTTTACATCACAGTTACTCAATGAATTTGAAAATCATTATACGATTTTTGTGGGAGAGGGGATATCCCCGATAATCAATGAGATGTATCCCTATTTAAAGATGATGGGTAAGAAGGTAAAGGTTCAGTTTATGGATGAGGTGGTGGAGGGGGTTGCGGAGAGACTTGATCTCGATGGTGCCCTTTTATTGAAAAAAGAGGATGGATCAATAGAAAAGATACTTGCAGGGGATGTTACAATATTGAAGGAATAAAAAGGATGAAAGTATTGCTTGTTATTGATGTTGGCAACACAAATATAGTTTTCGGTATATATGAGAGGGATCATCTCATAAAAAGCTGGAGGATATGGACGAGGCGCGATCAAACTCCGGATGAATTTGCTATTGTCCTGGCAAACCTGTTTCTGCAGGAGTCACTCGATATGAAGAGTATAAAGGATGTGATTGTATCTTGTGTTGTTCCACCCCTTATTGAAGTGATAACAGGTTTTGCGAGAAAATATCTTAATCTTGAGCCTCTATTTGTTGGTCCTGGAATAAAAACAGGAATGCCTATTCTTTATGATAATCCAAGGGATGTGGGCGCTGATAGGGTTGTAAATGCAGTGGCTGCATATGAGAAATATAAAAGGTCCTGTATAATTGTTGATTTTGGCACAGCAACAACCTTTGACTATGTATCTGAAAGGGGTGAGTATATTGGGGGTGCTATTGCACCAGGCATTCTCATATCAACAGAAGCACTCTTCCAGAGGGCATCAAAGCTACCGAGGATCGAGTTGGTAAAACCGAAGACTATAATTGGTAGAAATACGCCCCACAGCATGCAGGCAGGTATAATTTATGGTTATGTTGGTCTTGTTGATGGAATTGTAAAAAAGATGAAGGAGGAAGCAGGGGGAGATCCAATGGTTGTTGCAACGGGAGGTCTTGCAAAAATAATTGCATCAGAATCAGAGACGATAAAGGATGTAGATGAAAATTTGACTCTTGAGGGATTAAAAATAATATACTACAGGAATAGAGGATGATAAAAATATTGAATGGAGGAGAAGGATGGGGAAATATCCGGTCGAAAGAATAAGAACAATTGTTCTCCTCGGTCATGGAGGTTCGGGTAAAACATCCCTTGCTGATGCAATGATTTATAATGCTGGTGCATCAGATAGACTGGGAAGGGTTGATGATGGTACCTCTATTATGGATTTTGAGCCTGAGGAGATAAGGCGGAAGATAACAATATCCGCTTCATTCCACGATTTTGAGTGGAATAAACATCTGATACATATAATTGATACACCTGGTTATCCAAATTTCGAAACGGAGACAAAAACAGTGATGAGGGCAGCGGATGGTGCTGTGCTTATGGTAAGTGCCATATCAGGTATAAAGATTCAAACGATTAAACTCTGGGATTATGCAAAAAGGCTTAATCTTCCTGGTATTGCATTTGTGGGGAAGATGGATAAGGAAAGGGCGGATTTTTATAAATCGATAGAGGAGATAGAAACACAGCTCGGGATAAAGCCGGTCTGTATACATATACCCATAGGTAAGGAAGCGGATTTCAGGGGGTTTATAGATCTTATTTCAATGAAAGCATTCTATTTTGAAGAAGACCTGAAGGGGAATATGAAGGAGGGAGAGATTCCTTCAGAATTGATAGACAGGGTGGAGGAGTTCAGGAAGATCCTCCATGAGAATGTTGCAGAGCTTGATGACAGGCTCCTTGAGACATATCTTGATAAAGGCGAACTTGATGATAAAGATTTAAAGGAGGGACTGAGGAGTGGAACAATTGCGGGAAGGCTTATGCCTGTCCTTGTAGGATCACCAGTGAAAAATTTTGGCGTAAAAACAGTGATGGATGCAATTGTTGAACTTCTTCCATCGCCATCCGAGAGGGGTTATTTAAGACTCACATCGGCTGTCTCAGGTGAGAAGGTTGAGAGAAAGCCGTCAGAAAAGGAGCCATTTTGCGCCTTTGTAGTTAAGACCATTGCTGATCCCTTTGCAGGGAAGCTTTCCATATTTCGAGTATTTTCAGGTGTGATTCAATCGGACAGCACTGTCTTTAATCCAGGAAAACAGGTAAAGGAGAGGATAGGCCAGGTATTTAAAATGGAAGGGAAAAGGCAGGTTCAGGTGGACTCACTTGGTCCCGGGGAGATAGGAGCAGTTGCAAAGCTAAAAGATACATCAACAGGTGATACATTATGTGATGAGAAATCTCAGGTGATTTTTGAGGGACTGGATGTTCAGAGTCCTGTAATTTCTTATGCAATCCAGCCACGGGCAAAAGGTGACGAAGAGAAAATAGTTGCATCCCTGAACAGACTTACAGAAGAGGATCCAAGCATAAAGGTTTTCAGGGAACCACAGACAAAAGAGGTTATACTCTCAGGTATGGGACAGGTTCATCTTGAGGTTATAGTGGAGAAATTGAAGAGAAAATTTGGTGTTGAAGTTGATCTTAAGACACCAAAGGTTCCCTATAAGGAGACTATTAAAGGCATTGCCCAGGTTCAGGGGAAATATAAGAGGCAATCAGGTGGCAGAGGACAGTATGGTGATGTATGGATAAAGATGGAGCCGCTCCCAAGGGGGGAGGGGTTTAAGTTTGTTGATGCCATTGTGGGTGGTGCAATCCCCAAAAACTACATTCCCGCTGTTGAAAAGGGTATAGTAGAGGCAATGCAAGAGGGTGTGCTTGCAGGGTATCCTGTTGTGGATTTTAAGGTGACCCTGTATGATGGCTCATACCATATTGTTGACTCATCAGATCTTGCATTTAAAATAGCAGCCTCAATGGCCTTTAAAAAGGGGATGATGGAGGCAAAACCCGTGCTTCTTGAGCCCATCATGAGCTTAGAAATAGTTGTTCCTGATGAATGTGTAGGAGATATCATTGGGGATCTCAATGCAAGAAGGGGGAAGGTTATCGGTGTTGAGGCCCAGGGAGGAAGCCAGATAATTAAGGCACTTGTTCCCATGGCGGAGATCCTGAAGTACGACTCAGATCTCACCTCATTAACAAGCGGAAGGGGTTCATTCAGTGTGGAATTTTCCCACTATGAGGAGGTTCCATCCCATATTGCTGAAAGGATCATATCGGAGGCAAAAAAGGAAAAGGAGAAGGAGTGAGGGTAATCTGAATGGACGAAGAGATAAAGATACCTCCAGAGGATATAGAAAAGGAACTAATCGAGGAAAAGAAGGAATATACAGCCGATGAGAAGAAAACGATACTGCAAAAGATCCAGGGTATGAGTGTTCCTGAGAGGGTAAGGCTTGCACTGTGGGGAAACAGGGAGGTTAGAGGGATTCTGATAAGGGATCCGAATAAGGCGGTAAGGAATGCAGTTTTAAGTAGCCCACGAATCACTGATAGTGAAATAATTCAGATTGCAAACTCAAGGAATACGGATGAGGATGTGTTGCGTCAGATCCCAAAAAATAGGAACTGGATGAGGAATTACGGTGTTATTATGGCACTTGTAACAAATCCAAAAACCCCACTTTCAATCTCGACAGGCCTTCTATCTAAACTCAGGGAAAAGGACCTCGCATTCATTTCAAAGAGCAAGAATGTCCCAACCGCACTTCAAAGGGAGGCAAGGAGGCTTTACCTTATAAAGCTGGAGAGGCACTGAAATGCCGATAATCAACTATGCAAAAAGGGAGATCAATGCAAAGATTGTATATTATGGACCGGCCCTTTCAGGTAAGACCACCAATCTTGAATTCATTCACAGGGTATTGAAATCGGAACAGAAGGGAAAGTTGATATCACTTGCAACAGAGGGTGATAGAACGCTCTTTTTTGATTTTCTGCCTGTTGATATAGGAGATATATATGGTGTAAGAGTAAGATTTCATCTTTATACAGTTCCGGGACAGATTTTTTACAATGAGACAAGGAAAATGGTTCTCAAAGGTGTTGATGGGATTGTTTTTGTTGCTGACTCGCAGAAAAGTATGCTCGAACAAAATATAGAGAGTTTGGAGAATCTCCAGGATAATCTTGTTTCATTAGGAAGAGAACTGAGAACTATACCCCTTGTGTTTCAATATAATAAAAGGGATCTGGAGGATCTATGCACCATCGATGAGCTTAATTTAAAGCTTAATACATTTAACGCGGATTGGTTCGAGGGTATAGCCATAAGAGGAACAGGTGTACTGGAAACACTTTCTGCTATAACAGGGCAGGTCTACGAGAGTTTGAAGGAGCTTTCGGTATTCAGGCCGCAAAGAGAAAAGAGGATAAGATTGAGGGTGATTCCTGGAGAAGGGGAGGTCAGGAAGGTTGGGATAGGCGAGGAAGAGGATCTTGAATTTATCCCTTCCGAGGAACTCATACCTATTGAGGAGGCATCTGATATCCTCTCCGGCATAGGCAATATTAATGTTGCTCCACAACAGTGGGAAGAAGTTGTCCCGATTAAGGAAGCATCAGAAGAACCAGCTCAGCCTGCCTTTGAAGGTGTGAGGTTTGGAACACCTGAGTATGAGGGAACAACAGACATGATAATACCGCTTACCATTATATTTTCAGATAAGAAGGCTCTTTCCATTAAATTAAAAATTTCCATAGAGAAGAAGGAATAATATGGAGGATTATTTTCAACGGATCCTTGAATACTCAATCAGTATTTTTGATGCCGACGGCGGTGTGCTAAGGGATGTTAAAAAGGAATATGGATGGATGGATGTCTTAGTCCACAAAGGGCTTGACAGTGATGTGATGCCTTCAAAAATAGGGATTGGTGAAGGGATCGCAGGGAGAGTAGCAAGGGATGGATATCCTGTAAGGCTTTCCGGAAAAGCAGTGGAAGGCTTGCAGGAGGAGAGCAGGTATCAGCACCTTCTCATATTTCCTGTGCCACATGATGGAGATATCCGCTTTGTTATAACACTTTTTAGAAAGGGTAATAAAGGGTTTGATGAAAATGCCCTTCTTCTTGCATCATCAATCTCCGGAATATTTTCAATGCTGATTGAGGCCATGGAGAAGATCGGGGTCTTAAAGGATGAAATTACAATGGGAAAGGTGCTTAATGGAATATATACTTCATTTATTTCTCAAAGAAGAATAGATGAAAGGATCAAAGCTGTTGTTATTCAAGTCTCCTCACTATTTAATGATTCATATACGGAGTTTTATATCTTCGAAAATGATGAGCCAGTTTTGATTGCAAGCAGTACAAGCTCCCCTCGGAGGGAGGAGGGGATACATGGATTTGTCAGAAATATATTTCGTGAAAAGAGGGAGATGTTCCTGAAGGATGAGGTCACAGACAGGGGGATTCTTTTTAAAAAATTCGGTATCCTCGGAAAAGATGGATTCATTGTTATTTATGGAAAGACAGTTGATATTGAGGCCAGGATACGATATCTGCAGGTGATTCCCGAGATTATAAACAAACTTTCATCTGAAGAGGAGGAGAAAGCAGGGAAATTTGCGATAGAATCTGAATATATAATAAAAGAGGGTCTCGGGATGCTTTCCCTGAGAGAACCGGAAGCAATATGGAAGAAATTTGGCGCCCTATCAATGGAACTCTGTAGCTCCGGCATAACAATTATAAGGGTTTTTAATGAGGAGAAGAATACATTTGATCTCCTTCAAATAAATGGAATCTTTGATGATGATTTGAGCAAAAGGGTCATCGAAATAGAGGAAAGGTATTTTAGAAGTGCGATTGATAGAGGTATGCCTGTTTTTATGAAGGAACTCCCTGATGATAAGGAGATCTCTGTTAAGTCTATAATGGTATTCCCTATAAAAGTAAAGGATCGTATTTTTGGAGCACTATCAGCTATAAACCGTATTTCCTTGGATAGTATAATTCCGAAGTCCTTTTCAGAGGATGATTTTAAGCGAATATGCATCCTTTCAGAATATGTCTCGAAGGCATTTGAGGTATCAATGGAGATAAAGAGGCTTAAGGAATTTGTGATGATAGATGAGAGGACAGGTCTTCCAAACAGGAGATTTTTCGAGGCAAGGGCAATTGAGGAGATTAACAGATGTGTGAGGTTTTTCAGAAGGATTACCATGATACTGGTGGATGTGGAAATTGATGAAAGGGATAAAAGATTATATGAGATTGTGAAGATCATGGGTCAGGATTTGCGTAAATCTATAAGGAGTTATGATGTAATTTCAAGCATGGATGAGGGGAAGATAGCATTTCTCATACTGGAACCACTTGATGGTGAAATGGTTATAATTGAGAGACTGCGTGATATGATGAGAAAGAAAGGGTGGGAGTATCTGGGGAAGGAGAAGCGGTTTCTTATTAGGATGGGATGGGCATCCTTTCCAAGAGATGGAAGTTCATTGGAGCATCTCATAAATAGTGCATGCGTGAGAATCCAGGAATTCAGCATCAACTGATTGGATGAGTAAAATCATATATTTGAAAATATATTGAAAATTTATTATATAGGCATATAATGCATAATTAGTTTTAAAGAAAGGAGGTGATGGGGATGAAAAGGTTGTTGGCTCTAATTCTGACATTCATACTTGCAGTTTCTGTGGTGACAGTTGGGTGTGCAAAGAAGGAAGAGCCAAAGAAGCCAGAGGTAACAGCACCAGCACAGCCACCTGCGCAGCAACCTGCACCTCCAGCCGAGCAGAAGCCTGCTGAAGCGCCAAAGGCCCCTGAAAGACCAGCTGAAAAGAAATAAAAAGGTAAAGATAGAGGGGCAATCATCTATCCATTAAGAGGGGGAGCATATCTTTCTCCCCCTTATCCATTTTTATCCACTCAATGAGGATTGATGCGATTTCCATCCGTGTAATCTCTTGAGGGGGGAATATACCCTGCTTGAGCATATCCCTCAATCTTGTTCCACTGAGCATAATATGATCCTCATCCGTATGGGGGCAGGTTTTGGGCGATGCCATATTTCCACAGACCTTGCAAAAGAAGGTATTGTCAAAAAAGAGTGGAGTGATGCCAAGTTCCTCAGGGGAGAATTCCGAAAATATATGCTGTGCATCAAAGGGGCCATAGTAGTTACCAACACCTGCATGGTCCCTCCCCACTATAAAGTGGGTGCATCCGTAGTTTTTCCTTACAATGGCATGGAATATGGCTTCCCTCGGCCCTGCATATCTCATATAGGCAGGATTCACAGCAAGAATGACCCTTTCGGTGGGGAAATAGTTTTTTATGAGGATCTCGTAGCATTTCATCCTTATTTCAGCAGGGATATCGTCCTTTTTTGTTTCCCCTATTATGGGATGAATGAAAAGCCCATCCACAATTTCAAGGGCGCATTTCTGAATATATTCATGAGCCCTGTGGATGGGGTTTCTCGTTTGAAACCCCACAATGGTCTTCCAACCCTTTTCTGAGAAGATCCTTCTTGTCTCTCCCGGATCAAGCCAGTATTCCTGAAATGCCATCCATTTACCCCTATTTACGAGTGTTATTTTTCCGCCGAGATAAACATCCGGCGATTTTTTTAGGCGGTAGACCCCTGGATGCCTGTCATCGGTTGTTCCATATACCAGTATTGCCTCCTTCTCCTTATCAAAAGTAAATCTCTCCTCAAGTTCAAGAACAGCTACAAGCTCCTTTTCTTCACTATAAAGGGGCACAATACTTCCTTCCCTCAGCTGATCAGCGATTTGCCTGTTGCACGGAAGGGTAATGGGTATGGTCCATGGAAGTCCATCAGGGAGGCGCTTTTCATAGAGAACTGACATATATTGCTTTGAATTCATAAATCCTTCAAGAGGGCTTAAGGCACCATTTGCTATCATTTCGAGATCACTCATGGTTCTGTTGTCAACAGTCAGACCTTTTGTATCTTTCACGCTTTCTAAGATTTTATCAACATCCGATGGTTTCGCCTTTCTACTGATAAGTCTTCCCCCATGGGGTTGTATCGATCGGTTCATCATCCTACTTCCACCTCCTCCAGAATTTTTATGATGAATTCTTCGACAATTCCGCTGCTATCTTTCAGCGACCATTTTATGTAGTTTCCCTGTATAGATGGAATCAGCGTTGCTCCCCTGTCGGCAAGCTGAAAGGACAGGACTGATATGATTGCACCTGATGGACATTCCTTCACGCAGGACATACAATCCCAGCAGTCCCTCTCGGATCTGAGGTACGACTTGTTTCTTTTTTCATCAAAGGCCATAAGATCGCCGGGGCATATCTCAACACATGATTTGCACCCCTTGCACTTCTCTTCTATCACCCTGACTGCCATCGTGAGTTCCTCCTTATTTTGGTAGATATCTGTCTCCAGGAACTATCTGTTCATATTTTCTTTCGATAATCTTGATTTCACCTGATTCTCTGTCCCTGACACTGTTTACAAACTTGAGCCAGTTGAAATCATCCCTTTCTGGATAATCAAGTCTTGTTTGAAATCCTGGCCATCTTGTTTCTTTTCTGTAAAGAAGGTGTTCAACAAGTACTTCAGCAACATCGATCCTATCTATAACTTCATGGGCATGCATCAACTCGTGGTAATCCCTTGCAACAAGGAAATAAATCTGTCCTCTCATTCTTCTTAAATGTTTCCTTGCATAGAGAAGGCGTTCTTCATTAAGTTCATAAAATACATGGACACCTCCGGCATATTCATCCATGATCTTCTGAAGTCTCTCTTCCATTTGCTCGGGAAAAACACCATCTCTTAGTTTTTCATACCTGTGAATGGGTGCAAAAACCCTTTGTTCTTCCTGTGATATCTGTTCTTCATCAATGATTCCGAAGGATGAGGAGTATGCATATTTACCTGCTGACCTTGCTGCAATGATACCCTCTGCCCAGCATCCACTTATGAACTTATAGGGAGCACCACCTGCAACATCACCTGCAGCCCAGAGACCTTCGAGCGTTGTTTCTCTCTGTGTTGTTATCCAGTATCCTGACTGGCAGTGACCCCCAACTATGTATGGTTCTGTGCCGCATATTTCAACGGGTTCTTCAGAGGGATCAAATCGATTTGAAGCCCAGTAAAGCACAAGATCGGGATACATATTGAGATAAGATGCCTTCAGATCACGAACCTTTTCAGTAGGTATACCCCTTGTATCCATGAAGCACGGTCCTCTGCCCTCCTTTATTTCCTGAACAGGACCATATACCCTTATACATGTTGGAGCACCATCTCCTCCGAGATGGGCGTACTTTTTTGCCATGAATCTTTCTCCCTTTGCATTCACCTGTGGTGCGCCGAAGCCAAGTGCAAGTGTTCCTGTTGGGGCAATGAGATCCTTGACCCTTAAGGCAATGAAACGCATTTCGAAGGATGTCATTTCCGCACCGGCTCTTATACCCATTGCATAACCTGACCCCGTGTTAAAAGGGCTATACCACATTTTGTGATGGCATGTTCCATCATTATTCGGTCTGTATATTCCAGCAGCACCACCTGTTGCAATTATTGTTGCCTTTGATCTTATCACATAGAATTTTCCATCCCTCACACCAAAACCCATAACACCAATTACCCTGTTTCCGTGGAGAATAAAGTTTGTTACATTTATTCTATTAAGCACTGTTGTGCCTGATCTTATTGCTGCACGCGCTATTATCGGTTTAATATGCTCTCCCTCTATCTCAACATTCCATCTCCCCCTCCTCATGTATCTCCCATTCTTATCCTTTTTGATGGGGAGGCCCCATTTTTCGACTCTGTGAACAGCGTTGTTTATTTCCTCTGCCATTGAAAGGATAAGATCTTCCCTCACAAGCCCCATCGCGTCGAATCGAACATATTTCAGGAAGCTTTCAGGTGTTTCTCCAGGATGGAGATAAACATTTATTGCATTCATCCCGGCTGCAAGGCATCCGCTTCTCTTTATATGAGCCTTCTCAATTATCATGACCCTGAGATCGGGATATCTCGTTTTAGCCTCAACAGCTGCCATACAACCTGCAGTTCCACCTCCGATTATTAAAATATCTGTTTCGAGGTATTCTCTTCTTAATTTCATCTAACCCTCCGTGATTAGTCTTCTATAATCTGAATGGGACATGGCCTTAAATTAATGAGATCATCAACAACGGATTTGTGGATAATTCTCGAAAGTAAAGAACCCCTCTTTTTTGTGAGGATACAGAGATCAATGCTATATTTTTTTATAAATCTGATCGATTCAGAAACAAATTCTCCCTTTTCAAGATATATTTCACAGGGTATTGAAAATCTCGTTGCCTTCTCTTTTATCTCCTGAAGCCTCCTGTATGCAGACTGTCTGTAGTCTTTCATGATAGCCTGTGTTAACTGCTCACTTGGTTTGCCACCGAGAAATCCTATGTCGGTTAATTTTTGAAGGATTGATTCCGGTATCTTGCTGTCAAGTATAAATAGAACAAAAAGTGATGCACATTCTTTCCTGGCTAAATCCATAGCGAAATCTTCTGCCTTCGGAGAATCTGATGCAGTTGAAAGAATTAGCATTATCCTTTTCATATTTAATTAACCTGTAGACCCAGTAAAGGCCAGTAAATTTTTGCTGCGAGGTAAATTATTGCAAGTGCCATTATATTCATCAGAAAGCCCAACCTTGCCATATCGGAGATCCTTAGTAATCCCGATGAATAAACAATTGCATTTGCTGGCGTTCCAACGGGAAGCATAAAAGCGAGCCCTGCTGAGAGCGTTATTAAAAGCGTAGCAATTCTTACATCAAAACCAAAAAAGGTGAAAAGGTTTATTCCAATGGGCAAAAGAACAGCGACAACGGATGCATTACTCATTGCTTCTGTGAGAAGCATGGAAGTAGCGATGAGAAATATTAAGATGGTATGAGGCGATGAAATCCAGTGTTTTACACTATTTTGAGTTAACCATGAAGCTGCACCGGTGGTTTCGAGTGCCTTTCCGAGACAGATTGCTCCACCGTACATTAAAATTACACCCCAGTTGACATACTCCTCAAGATCTTTCCATCTGATCAATTTAAATATAAAAAGTGATATAGATGCGATAAACGAAATATTTGCAAGACCAATTTCATGTCCATATGTTGACCATGCAATTACAGTCAGGAGAAGGATGAGCAAAATAAATTTTTCATCCATGCCCATCCTTCCAATCTGTTTGATTTTTTCTTCAATGACTCTCTTCATATCATTTATGCTAACACCTTCATAATTTGCGGATTTAAATATTAATACAAGAGCTATAATGCTTAAAGAAGCAACAGCTGGAAATGAGTAAGTTATCCATTCAAAAAATCCTATTTTTACTCCGCTCATCTCATAAAGTATTCCGATGGCAAGTGGTGTTCTCGCTCCCCCGAGAAATGTTGCAATGCCACCAATAATGCAACCCCATGATAAGGAGAGCATCAGATTTCTTGAATATTTTCTATTCATTAATGTTGGGTTGCAGGATTTTGCTAATTCCATTACAGTTGGAAACATGAAAGCTGCAACTGCATGCTCCGTGATAAAAAATGACATGATAGCGGAGATTATGAAAATGCTTATAAGTAATCTTCTTGGTGATGTGGCAAATCTGTTTAGAACAAGAAGTGAAATCCTTGTGCTTATTCCTGATTTCATAACAGAAGCTCCAAGTATAAATGCGCCGAGTATAAAAAAGACTGCCTCATTGCCAAATAGCGAATACGCCTTTTTCGTATCCATTATCCCGAGGAGGGGGATAAGTGTTATAGCAAGAAGACCTGTTACTGCAGGCGGTAACAATGTAAAGACCCAGAGCGGAACGCATAATGCAAAAACGGCAAGAACCTTTTTCCCTTCAGGAGTTAAGCCGGTTGGCTGAGGAAGCTGAAGTATGTAGAGAAAAATCGCCGCTATAACTGCGAAAGCTAAATACCGTGAAAACCTGCTGAGTATAACAATAAGTATGGGCCTTTTATCAATTACATATTCCATAGTGAAATTAATCCTCGGAGATTTTCTTCACCCTCAAAAATCTTCTAAGATTTGAAATACTTTTCTGGATTTTTATTCCAAAAGAGGATTTCGAAAGATTATTTATTATATCAAAGAGGGCTGCGCTTTCTCCTGAAAAGAATCTTCCCTCTATAGGTGTTGCAATGATACTTACTTCTTTTATCCAGTTCATATTTAGTTTATTTTTCCTAACCCTTTTATAAAGATGGATGTATACCGGGATGAGATCTTCTGGCTTGATCTCCTTGAATGGAGTGATAAAACTATCAAAATAATTAAAGATGGGAAGGATAGGTATTATACCCCTTTTTGTAAGATAGTCTATCGCCTGAATGGTTGATTCAACAGATTCGAGACCGACAAAGATATTTGTTGAGACTGCGCCGGAAGGAAAAGCAGTTGTTGCATACTCAAGGGCTTCAAGATACCTTTCCCTTCCTATTATTGCGGATCTGAGGGGGAGCAGAAGTGAAAAAACATCGGGATCAAAGACAAACATATTATATCTTATAGAATCCACTCCAATAGCATAACTCCAATCTATCCACTCATTTATCTTTGGTGGAAATGCGTCAACAGAGATCATGAGGCCAAAATTTTTTCTTATAGATCTTATATATGGCTGAAGGATAAATATCCCCCTGTCTTCTGAATCAACATAACCCATTGAGAGATGAACTATCTCAATCCTTTTTTCCTTAAGACAGGTTTCTATGGTTTCCATTATTTCATCAAGGGGCTTTATTGATCTCTTCAGTTCACCCTTTAGCATCATCTCCTCGCACTGAATGCATTCCATATGGTTAAAGGAAAGCTTGCATCTTCCCATGGGGAAGATTGTGAGAAGATTTCCATGGAAGGAGCATATTTCACCGATAAGCGTTCCCCATCGCGTTCTTTTAAAATAAAAGTCAGGGAACTGCGAGATCTGGACCGGAATCTGGATTCCATCTTTTATGAGAAAGTATCTGTCCTCTTTTTTCTCCAGTAGATAAGGAGATGAGGATAAAAAGGTATTATAGAGCGGGGCTGCTACAGGGGTGCTGTCATTAATTATTATATCAAGGGAATTGATCAATCCATCAGCGATAGCTTCATTTCTTATTGATCCGTTTTCGATAACTGAAGGGTGAATGTGAACCCCGCTTATCAGAAGATCGAGTTTCAGATATCCTGGATTTAAACGCAGTTCCTCTAAATTTTTCATCCCTTACTCCACGATTAACTGCTTGATTTTCTTATAACTATCTGCCAGTCCGTTTCGTTTATCTGGCTGACATCTAAAATTTCGTGCCCTTCCATCTCCATACTCCTTGGAACATTCTGGGTTGCAGGAATATGGTCAACTATAACCTTGAGGATTGTGCCAGGTTCCATCTCCTCAAGGGCAAGTTTTGATTTAACAAAAGTATAAGGACACACTTCACCTTTAAGATCTAATTCCCTATCCGCAACTATTTCCTTTTTCATAGTTTTTATCCTCCTTTAAAAGGATTTCTTCAATCCTTATTTCTTTCAATATCCTTCCGATGTCATCCTGTTGGGGCAAGAATGGATAGTTTCTGAAGGGTTTGCCAGGCCTTGTGTGGGCAAAAGGTCTGTTGCATGCAAGTTCTCCTGATAAATCAGGGCAACCTGATGTCATAAATGGTTTCCCTGTTAGAATCAAGTCATGAATTATTTGAGGATCTATGTTTATTGAAGATATTCTTCCCTTGTTATCAAATCTGATGTCTTTCTCCGATAAAATATGATTTTTCTCTACCATGTATCTTATAAGTTGAATCCTTCTGTATCTCTTCATTGAAGGTGTTCTTCTCTTCTCAAGCACAGTTCCCTTTTCAGGTGTGAAACTGAAGAGATGACACATAATTTTATTTCTTTTAAGGAAAAAGAAGATATCCACAAGTTCCTTATCCGTTTCGCCAAGGCCAACGACGATATGGCAGCTTACCTTCTCATCTCCAAAAATCTCAACACCATCAATCAGCGTTTCCACATACCTTTCCCACCGCAGTGAGGCTTTTACACCACTTCCCCTTCGTTTCTCAAAGACCCTCTTTGATGGCGCATCAAGACCAACACCGAGGATATCGAATCCATTTTCTTTAATAGTGATCAACTTATCCTTATTGATACACATGGGGGAAATGAGCGCAGAGAGTGGAATTGATGTTATCTTTCTTAACTTTCTTCCAATCTCTAAGAGATCCTTATATGCATATGGATGGTTTATCATGGATATACAAATCCTTTTTATTTTTGATTCATAACGAATGATTCTTCTCAATATCTCATCAAAAGGATAGAGTGGCCAGTCTACCCTGATAAAGGTTTTTTCACCAAAGTTTCCAGATCGTGAAAAGGAAAGGCCGCAATATGCACAACTTCCATAGCATCCTTCTTCATATGAGAGGAGCAGGTTAAGGCATCGTGGATATGCATCTCTAAAAAATCTGCCACCCATCAGTTTCAGCATCATAACGCCTGCCAGCGATGTCCTTATATAAAGGGAAGAGATTTTATTTTCCATCTTCATTTCCCATTTCGAACTCTTCAAATACGGATTGATCGATAAAGCATGATGAAGGATAGTAGTTGTTTAAGGATAGAAGATGATCTCCTGCCTCAATGATTATGGATGCAAGTGTTTCCGGATCAATGCCTAGTATCCATCCGTTTTTATCGTATTCCTCACTAATTGTTCTAAGTAAACCCTCTTTTGTGAATTCTTTTCCTACAATATTTTCTTCAATACCCTTTAGTGTTGATGGATTTGAAAAGAAGTCTCCATATATTTTTACCGATGTAATCAATCCATTATGGATTTTTATTGATACACGAACAAGGCCTGCATCTGTCTTCTTAATGAATTCCTTCTTTTCTGGTTCATGGTCTCCACTGAATATCCAGATGGGGTTGGCGTATTTTCTCTTCTCAAGGATTTTTACTTTTCTGATTTCTGAATAATTAAGTGGGCGAGAGATAAACTTAATACCAAGATTTTTTTCAAAGCCTCTTTTTATGTATTCCCTTACATGTTTTGTTGATACATTGTAGCCAAGCTCTCTGCGAACCGTTGTTAATCTTTCATTGAGTGCAACAATGCTTCTTTCTGATAGCTTCTCCTTTGGAAGTTTGAGGAGTTTCAGCATAAGTGATATATCGAAATCAACAAGCAGGCTTGCATGAAATAGCCAGGAATCCATCTCGTTTGCATATATACCAAGGCCCGCTATCTTCCTCCCATTTACAGTAAGGTCATTCTTAATCCGGAAGGCTGATCCGATACCTAAAGATTTTAATCCTTCAGATATGCATTTGCTGAAGTGAATAAAGGCTTCCCTCGGATTTTTTATATTTTTAAAATTATCGCCACGCATGACAAAGGCAATGCCCAGTTGATCTTCCCCCATTAATATTGTTCCACCACCTGTGGGTCTCCTGCTTATTTCAAAACCCATCCTTCTGCATTCCTCTATGTTTATCTCCCTGTAGACATCTTGAAACGAGCCTGCAAGAACACAGTTTGATCTGTATGTGTAAAGCCTGAGGGTTGGAGGCTCAGGATTAGATGGGCTGCTGTAATAGCCCATCAGGAATTCATCTACAGCAAGACCATATGATGCACTTACAGCATCCTCTTCTATATACCTTCCTGCTATCAAGGCAACAATTCTCCTCCCTATAGGTTCTGCCTTCCTTCAGTTAAACAAATACAATCTATATCAGCCCACTGACGCTTTTCTGACTTTTTAGGGGATTCAAAGGCTCAATCCATTGGGGAATAACCCGCAGCAGTATTCCCTGACACTAACCTTGAACCCTTTTTCTTTTAGATAGGATCCTGTTCCCTCTGCTGGATAAGCGATACCATCAAGACCTGTATCAATTGCAGCAAGATCAATCTTCAGTTTGTCCGGTCCATAAGGTCTGGCGCATCCGAGAAATATGGGTCTCTTTGGTATAAGACTTCGCGCTTCATAAAAAATGTTTTGGATTTCGTTGATATCAGGCGGTTTTATTCCGAACATGGGCGTTCCCTGGATAGGTGTTATAACCACAAGCACCAGTGATGAGATGGGATATCGGGAGATGATTTCAAGCGCTTTATGCTCCCCTATTATCCTTCCATAATGAAGTCCAATCACAATATGTGGTGTTACATTCAGCCCTTCTTCGATAAGATTTATCAACGATGATTCAAAATCCCTCACTGTCGCCCAAAGGTGATAAATCTTTCTTATAGTTTCATCAGAACCAATTATATCTATCATAACCCCATCAACACCTATATCGGAAAGCATCCTCGCATATTCTTTCCCCACAAGACCGGTATGCAGGAGTATCTTAACATTCAGTTCATCTTTCACCCTTTTTATCTCTTCATAGAATTCCCATATACTAACTTCCCCGCTTTCATTTGAACCTCCGGATAGAAGAAAACCCCTTGTTCCTTCAAGTGATTTTTTTTTGCAAAAATCGAAAAGCTCATCCTTTTTTACACTTTTCATGTATGATAGTATTTTTCCTCTACAGTGATCACAGTTAAGTGCACATTTTTTTCCTGTTAGACTTATTGGAATGAATTGATCGGGATTGGAAGGTGAAAATTCCTCTGTTTCATATCTTTTTATTCCGGGAATAAAGATACTGAATTCCTTTGCCATTATTCTTCAGGTAGAAGTCCCTTTTCTCTGTATTCCTTTATTTCTAATTCCAGCCATGCCTTTACTTCATCTTCACCATGGACAAGATCCATAAGGTCTTCCTCAAGGTTTTCCGGTTCTATAATAACAAACCATCCCTCACCATATGGATCTGTATTGACAAGTGATGGTTGTTCAATCACCCTGTTGTTTGTTATAAGTATTGTTCCACTAACAGGTGCTTTCAGGGGTCCAACATATTTTCCAGCTTCGAGTGATCCGAACGCCTTCCCCTTTTTCACCTTTTTCCCTGGTGGCATGAGCTTTATGTATGCAACATTTCCAGCAGCCTTCTGACCAAACATATCAAGTCCTACCCTAACATTGCCGTTTTCAATTCTTGCCCATAAGTGATCCTTCCTATCATAGTAAAGATCCCCGGGTAAAAAGAATCCCTCCACCTCTGCCATTGAGCTTTACCCCTCTGATTCTGTGATGATAGATTAATCGGTCTTTTTTATGTAGATCCTGAAATGGCTGCCTTCTTCTATTACCTCGTAAGGATATTTTTTCTTTTCACAGAAACCGGGGATGGTTTCCTTAGCTGCAGGAGGATGATCGCATATCACCTCCAGCACCTCTCCCGGATGCATGGTTTTCAACTTCTCCCTTGTTTCTATAAGGGTATAGGGACATATTTTACCCCTTATGTCGATCCTCTCGGAGATATTGCTCTTATCTATCGGTTCCATTCTAACCCCTTAAGCAAAATTTATTATCTTTTCGTGTTTTAATATTATATTAACCAATTCATGATAATCTATAATCCTTGCCCTATCTTTTATTTTTTCCTTTATTCCTCTTCTAACAACATCATGCTCAATAGCATAAACCTCTTTGAACTTTCCGTAAGCGTCTGGATCCAGATAAACTCCATCCTGTATCAGGACAATCACTGCTTCGCTGTCAAGGGATGCCATCTTGAGTGCTATTTCACCTTTCGGCTTGTCTATAAGATAAAGTGCCATACTCACCTCCTCTGAAACTTCATATCCTTAAAAATCTATTGTGTGATTTGCATCAAGTAAGAGTCGGAGAGCCTCTTTCCTGCTTATAACCCTCACAAAAGGGGAAAGCTCTTTGCTGTTTATCCCTCTTTCCTTCAGGGATTCCTCTTCCGCATATATACTGGAATTTATTCCTGTAAGCGTCTGGATATATTTTGCAGAATCCTTTCTGTCAACATTATTTAATGCATAATAAACACCATCACCTAAAAGTAGCACATCAACGGTGTGCTCATCGATACCGGATGTAACACCAACTGCTGCCCTTAGCCCCTCGGTGTAATATATGGAACCAAAGGGTGGATGGGTTATCATGACAACAACCTTTTTTTCAGCCATTTCCTACCTCCTTAAAGTGTAATAATCCTGTCCACTTCGCCGATTATCTCAGCGAAGTCAGGAAGCCCTCCGACCTTGACCTGGTCAATATAATCCTTTCCATTCTCAAGACCACGGGCATTTACACATATTCCACATGCTATTATCTTACCCCCCTTCTTCAGGATATCAGCCCAGCAATCCTTGGGTAGCGTTTCCATATCAGGAAACTTCTGATACCTTATGGGATTATAAACGCCATCGAGATAGTAAAAAATAAGCACATCATGTTTCATCTCAAGTGCAGCGTTTGCTATATGATATGCCGTTTCCCAGTTTTCAAACTGATATGGCCCAAGTGTAAGTAGAATTCCGATCTTTGCCATTTTTCCCTCCTTAGATAAAATTAAGAATCTAATATTAAAAATTTTATGTCAAATATCTGACCTTTTCCTGACTTATCACTACCAGCATATTACCCTGTCATGGGAAAAAATAAGGTCAACAATCTGATCATAATCCAGGGATTTGTCAATATTAAGTCCTCTTGCCTGAAGATCATCCCTGCAGAAGAAAACCCTGAGGGGGTAATTCATCTCCTTCCTCAACGAATATACCCCATCATGGATAAAAAGAAGCGAGACCTCGTGTTTCTCTGATTGTTCAAGAGCAACCTTCAGTGCGGTTTCATCATCCGGGTTTCTCAAAATATGAAGTATTTTCATTGCTTAATAGACGATCAATATATCGCTTTTTGCAATCTCCTCAATTATCTCTTTCCTTTTCTTTAGCTCTACATTGTAAGGGATATCATTTATAAGTCTCTTTTTCACGTCCTCCTGATCGGCAATTATCATACCTTTCAGATGCGGTAGTGTTTCAAGATGCTTTGAAAGATCATTCATATTGATTATTTCTGGCTTTAATCTGGTTATGGCATATGTGCCATTTTCCAGGAAGATTACCTGAATTTTATCGTCTGATAGTGTTAAACCTACACCCATTCGCAAGGCTTCAGAAACCCTTGTTGTATTAAGTGGAAGACTTCTTATAAGAACAGTTATTGTTCTCATCCCTCACTCAATTAAAAGAAAGAAATCTGTCAGCAGTGTGTGCAATCTGCGCAAGATCCCACTGACTTCCCCAGACAACCTCATCAATTTTGTTTATACCTCTTTCAATTGCATTGTGGGCACAGACAACGATACGGACACCCTTTGATGAAAGTTTGATGAAGTTTTCAAATTTCAGATTATATACACCATCAGCCATAAGAAATATTTCCACATGCATATTTTTTCTAAGTGCAGCTTCAGATAATTTAATAACGGTTCTCACATCCTCACTCTCAGATGATGTTGTGAGCAGTATACCAAGTTTCTTTCTCATACGATCTCAATTTCCTCCTCTTCAAATTCCCCATCCTCATCTTGAAGAACCCATGATCTGGCTGTTTTGAATCTTCCCTCGTTAATGGAAACAATTATGTAGGAATAGAGGGGCCAGGCCCTCTTTCTATCAAAGATTGAAGGAAATGGGGGATTATCAGGGTGGGAATGAAAAAAGCCGATTATCTCCTTTCCGCAAGCCCTTATCTTCTCTTCAGTTCTAAGGATCTCCCTCGGGTCAATTTCATACCTATCCCTGGCCCTTTCCCTATTTATGTTTTCTGTTGGATATACCATGGATACCCTTTTTTTATTCTTTTCTATCTTCCCCACAAGGATACCGCAGACTTCAAATGGATATCCTTGTTCGGATAATTTTATTATTTCCTCCCAGACCTCCTTTTCTATCTCCATCCCTTTAATAAATCTCCCAGAGCCTGCTACTCAGATATTTATCGCCACCATCTGGGAATATTGTTACAATAACACCTTCGTCCAGATCTTTTATTATCTGCAGCACACCAGCAAGTGCAGCACCTGATGAAATCCCTACCAGAAGTCCTTCCTCCCTTGCAAGTCTCTTCACACACTCATAAGCCTCCTCTGTTTTTACCTTTATTATGCCATCAAGGAATTTTTCGTCGAATATACCTGGAATAATTGCAGTCTCCATATGTTTGAGGCCTTCTATTCCATGAAGGGAGGTGTCAGGCTCTACACCTATAACTTTTATCTTTTTGTTGAATTCCTTAAGTCTTCTTCCCGTTCCCATTATCGTCCCGCCTGTTCCCACACCGGCGACAAAGTGCGTTATCCTTCCTTCAGTTTGAAGGATAATCTCAGGGCCTGTTGATTCGTAATGTGCAAGTGGATTGCACGGGTTGTTATATTGATCGGGCATGAAATATTTATCAGGGTTTTCCATATATCTCCTGTGGGCTTCCTTTATTGCCCCATCGGTTCCTTCAAGTGGATCTGTATATATAATTTCTGCACCATATGCCTTAAGGATCTTTTTTCGTTCCTCACTCGCATTCTTCGGCATCACAAGTTCGACCCTGTATCCCTTTATAGCTGCGATCATCGCATATGCAATTCCTGTATTGCCGGAGGTCGAATCAAGTATTATCTTATCCTTTGTTAACTTTCCTGTTCTTTCACCATCAAGGATCATCTTTAGTGCAGGCCTGTCTTTTACCGATCCTCCGGGATTGAACCATTCAAGCTTTGCATAAACCTCAACCTTTTTAAAATCTCTTGTTATGTTGTTTAATTTTATAAGCGGTGTGTTTCCAACAAGATCCAGTATGTTTCTTGTGCGAAAGTTTTTATCAGGCTCAACATTAAGTCCTTTTTTCATAATAGTTGCTCCGGATCAGGATTTTTAATGTCTGATATTGCAGAATTCATCATAATCTATAAGCTGCCTGATGGTCGGATTATCTCCACACAGAGGACATTGAGGGTTTTTCTTTAACTTTAATTCACGAAAAGACATCTTCAGTGCATCGAAAATGAGCAACCTTCCAGTTAATGTCTTCCCTATTCCAAGGAGGATCTTTATTGTTTCAACTGCCTGTATTGTCCCGATAATTCCCGGAAGCACACCGAGAACGCCTGCCTCCTGACAGCTTGGAACCATACCGGGCGGCGGGGGTTCTGGATAGAGGCATCTGTAACAGGGCCCATTCTTTGGATCAAAAACCGTTGCCTGACCTTCAAATCTGAATATGCTTCCGTGAATATTTACCTTTCCTGAAAGCACACAGGCATCATTGACAAGATATCTTGTAGGAAAGTTGTCACATCCATCAACAATAACATCATAATCCTTTATTATTCCAAAAATGTTTTCTGAGGTAAGTTTTTCTTTATAGGAGATAACCTTTATATCGGGATTGAGCGCAGTTAAAGTCTCCTTTGCAGATTCAACCTTTGGCTTGCCTATATCGTTTGTTGAATGAAGGATCTGTCTCTGAAGGTTTGAGATATCAACGATATCAAAATCAACAATACCTATTGTTCCTATACCAGCTGCAGCGAGGTAGTATGCAGCCGGTGAACCAAGTCCACCTGCTCCTATAAGGAGGACCCTGGATGAAAGAAGTTTTTTCTGACCCTTCCCTCCAACTTCCGGAAGGATGATATGGCGGCTGTATCTTTTTATCTGGTCTTCAGTAAATGACATCTTCAACCCTCTCTATTATTTTTCTATTCAATTATGTTCAATTCAACAGGTTCTACTTTTATCTCTTTTTCTTTGAGAAAATTTATTGCCTTTTCCAGTTCCTCCCTTTCCCCCTCCATTTCAAGAGCAACAATACCAATCTCATCTGAAACACTTGCCTGTCTTATGTTTGTTATAACATCAAAATTTTTGCCCACCATCCATATGATGGGTTCCTTTATAAGCTTCTGGGGAAATGTTAACCATACTTTAATCTTTTCCCTCATAGTTACCCCTCAAATAACTCCTCCTGCTATTGCAGGAACAATGGAGATTTCATCTCCATCATTTAGTTTCGTTGTTATATTATCGAGAAATCTGATATCCTCCTGATTTACATAGATGTTTACAAATTTTTTAACTTCACCATTTTCATCACAGATCCTTTCCTTCATCCCTGGAAATTCCCTGTCCAGATATTCGATGACCTCCGCCACTGTACTCCCTTCAGCCTTTACCTCCTCCAGACCCTTTGTTAGTCTTCTTAAAGGTGTTGGAATCCTCACTGTTACTCCCATAACGTATCATCCTCCTTGTTTAAGAACTTTATTTCTTTGAATGTTTTTTTCTTTCCTTTAGAAACTGATCAAATTCCGAAAGCTTGGCATTTATAATCACAGGATCGGGAATCCTTCCATAAACGGCTTCCTGTGTCTTTAAACCATTTCCAGTTATACATAGCACAATGGATTCATCACGCGGGATTATGCGTTTATCTATCAATTTCTTTGCAACACCAACAGTAACTCCACCGGCAGTTTCTGCAAATATACCTTCTGTTTTTGCGAGTATTTTAATTCCTTCAATAATTTCCTCATCGGATACATCTTCACCATATCCACCACTTTCCTTCATGGTCTTGATTGCATAATATCCGTCTGCAGGATTTCCTATAGCAAGCGATTTTGCAATTGTTGATGGTTTAACAGGTGTGAATATATCCTTCCCCTGTTTTATAGCAGTCACTATTGGTGCACACCCTGAAGCCTGTGCGCCGTATATCTTTGCTTCATTCTTTTTTATAAAACCGAGCTTTTCAAATTCAATAAATGCTTTCCAGATCTTTGTTATGAGAGAACCTCCAGCCATAGGAACTACTATGTGCCTTGGTGTCCTCCAGCCAAGCTGCTCCATGATTTCGTATCCGAAGGCCTTGGACCCCTCTGCATAATAAGGTCTGATGTTGATATTTACAAACGCCCAGCCGTATTTGCCAGCTATTTCGCTGCAGAGTCTGTTTACCTCATCATAAGTACCCCTGATACCTATAAGGCAGGCACCGTAAATGCTCGTTCCGATTATTTTCCCCTGCTCCAGATCCGCTGGAATAAATATATAGCTTTCCATTCCGCTTTGAGCAGCCTGTGCGGCAACAGAGTTGGCGAGATTTCCCGTTGATGCGCATGCAACAATTTGAAAACCGAACTCCCTTGCCTTTGATATAGCAACAGAAACCACTCGATCTTTAAATGAAAGGGTTGGATGATTTACTGCATCATTTTTAATGTAAAGTTCCTTTACTCCAAGCACCTTTGCCAGATTGTTTGCTCTGATCAGCGGAGTAAATCCAACATCCACACCCACAGTTGGTGGAAAATCAAGGGGGAGCAGTTCCCTGTATCTCCACATGTTTGCAGGACGCCTTACAATGGTCTCCCGTGTAAGCGACTTTTTTATCTCATCATATTTGTAGACAACCTCGAGAGGACCGAAACAGAATTCGCATACATGTAGCGGTTCTTTGGGATATTCCCTTCCACATTCCCTGCATCTTAGACCTTTTACAAAGCTCATCCCTCTTCTCCTTTCTGCTCAAAGCAAGCAGTATAAAAGTTTAATTTCCAGAGGCACATAACATCTCTCCTGCAGTTCTAATTGGTTTTCTGATTGAGGCATGAGGTCCACAGACAGGACAACTGCTATTTCTTTTTATTTTAATTTCGCTAAAAGAAAGATAGAAGGCATCTATGAAAAGTATTCTATCAATAAGAAAATCCCCTATCGAAAGGATTACCTTTATAACCTCGGCTGCCTGTATGAGTCCTGCTATTCCTGCAACCGGTCCCAGTATTCCCGCTTCCTGACATGTTGGGACAGCTCCTTCAGGAGGTGGTGATGGGATTAAACAGCGATAACAGGCACTTCTTCCCGGAAGAACCGTCATAACATGACCAAATAGCCTGACTACAGCGGCTATTACAAGAGGTTTGCCTGATAGGATAGATGCATCATTGACAAGCAGTTTTGTCGGGATATTATCAGAGCCTTCAGCTATTACATCATATCCATCTATGATATCCATTATATTTTTTTCATCGATCCTGAGATCGTAAGTCTCAACTTTTACATCAGGGTTGAGGGTGGTGATCTTTTCACAGGCGGAAAGTGTCTTTGGTTTTCCTATGTCCTTTGTAAAATGGATTATCTGACGATGTAGATTTGATAACTCAACCCTGTCTCCATCCACAATCCCTATCCTGCCTACCCCGGCTGCCGCAAGGTAAAGTGCGGCAGGTGAACCGAGTCCTCCTGCTCCGACAATCAGCACGCTGGATGCGAGAAGCTTCTTCTGCCCCTTCCCTCCAAGTTCTGGAAGGATGATATGCCTGCTATATCTTCTTATCCTTTCTTCGGTAAGTTCATTAAGCATAGATTGGGCCATTCTATATAAATTCTGCTTCCCCATTTTTTATTGATTCCAGTCCGAGCTTTTTCCCCTTCTGACAGAGATCCTTTATGCTTATTGAATCAAAGAATTCACTTATCCGATCCTCAAGCTCCTTCCATATTGGGGTTGTGATACATTTATCGGCGCAATTTGTTTTTAGATTACAGTTTGGTCTGATGGAGAACCGGGGAGTCTTCCTGAATTCGTCACAGAATACAAGCCTTATGGGTCCTTCAGTAGCCCTGATTATGTCACCGATTGTAATTTTTTCCGGTTCCCTGACAAGAAAATATCCTCCTGACCTCCCCCTTCTGCTCCTCACAATCTCGGCCCTTTTCAATTTCTGGAAGATCTGTTCAAGATAACGCGGAGGTATCTTCTGCCTTTTAGAGATGTCTTTTATCTGGGCACATTTTCCATCAGCGTAGTATGCAATATCAAAAACAGCCCTTACCCCGTATCTTATCTTTGTATTAAGCCTCATTTTTATTAAAGAATTTTAAGGTAATTTATTTAAATAAGTTTACCATTTTTGTCAAGAAAAAAATACTGTCCTTTTGAAAAATTTCACTCGTTCCACTTACCCTTCTTTTTTCCTCCCTTAATTTTCCCCTTTCCTCCTTTTCCCTCTTTGTGACCTTTCCCTTCATAACCCCTTTCATGCTCCTTCATTTTTGCCTTTTCAAATTTTTCAGGATGTCTTTCAAGTTCACCGCTGATTATTCTTAAATAGGGCTCCCTTTCCCTCCTTTTTAGTACCTCCTCAGGCTTTATTTTATAATACTCTGAGGCAATTCTAAGATGGATAAATTCCCTTATTTCCTCATCGGAGAGCTTTATTTTTAAATGCTTATGTTTCCTCCAGTAACCGTAAGCCCTTCCATAGGGCGGGCCGACATTAATGTGGGCAGGTATGGGAACGATATATATATCAGGCTTTAGCCTTAGCTTGATCGTTATTTCATACCAGCTCATACCCGCAAGGCGCCATTTAATTATAACTTCCGGCTTTACCCGGCCTTTCTTAGAGAGAAAAAGGACAACAGGAACCTCTTCCACTGGAATCCCCATATGCTCACAGTGGTAGATAACATCGGGCTCAACATTATAATAATCGCTATAGACGAATCTTATCCTTGCCTCAGGCGTGGAGATACCTATGGAGAATTGAACGGTGGCTTGGGCAATAGATGTTAGAATGAATATAAAGATGGTTAGAGTGGCTACTGTTTTTAATTTAGGATTCATAATGCCCCCCATTCATTTAAGTATTTTACCAGTCTTTATGCTCCAGAGAAGCAGATCCAGTTCATCGACCGGGATGCCTATAGATTTTGAGAAACGAATAAATTTTTCTTCCATTTCGAGATACTCCCTCCTTGTGGAGGGTCTTTTTGGTCTTTCAATGATACCCAATTCCCACATAGTATTGATGATGTGTTTATCAAGGATCGCATATCCATTGAATCCTATGTTTCTCAAAAAATGGCTTGCCTCCTTAAATCCAACACCCTTTATCCCTGGATTCAGTGCTATTATATCCCTCCTCTTTATCCTGTTGGTTATAGCTGAAAGCCTCTCACCTATTACAAATCCCCATTTTTCATTTATATAATTTCTTGTTTCCCATATATACAATGCCCTTGTTCTCCAGTATCTATGTCTGCCCCTCAATTTTTCCATAAGTTCAGATGGTTTGGCTGTAAATATGGAGTCACCAAGATGGGATATGCAGTTAATCCCCATAATTGCACTTGCCCCTGCTGTGAGTATACAGAAGCAAAGCTCCTTGAATATTTCCCTGTCTCCTTTTTTAAATACCTCTTTAAACTCCTTCAGTCTTTCCCGGATCAGGAATTTCTTTTTTTCGTAATCGTAAAGGATTTCATCGAGTAAGGACATATTATATAAGGTAGTTATCGATTTTAATAAAATCAAGAAAACTTTTACATGGTTTTATTGACGCCTCCATTTTTTGGTGGTATATTAAAAAAATATAAATCTATTGGTTTTTCGCGAGTTTAGAGGAAATGTTTAAGATCGGTGATATAGGTGTTATTCCAATGCACGGTGTGGGGGTGCTTGAGGATATAAGGGAAGAGGAGGTATCCGGTGTCTCTTATAAATTTTACGTATTCAGGCTTTACAATGGCGGGATGACTGTAATGATACCTGTGGAAAATGCCGAGACTACAGGATTGAGGGGGGTTATCGATAAGAAGGAGATTCCAAAAATTTATAAAATACTTCAGGAAAGGAGCCCCCATTCAAATAATAATCATACGTGGAACAAAAGATACAGGGAGTATATGGAGAAATTAAAAAGTGGTTCAATTTTTGATGTGGCAGCTGTGGTGAGGGATCTCTGTTTGTTACAGGTTGAAAAGCCTCTCTCCTTCGGAGAGAAAAAAATGCTGGAAGCAGCAAGGAACCTCCTTGTAATGGAGATCTCCATAGCAAAAAATATTAATGAAGAGATGGTCGAAAAAGAGATAATGAGGATTATAAAGCCTTAAATCCCCAGCATGCATGTTCCAGAAAAAGGAGGTGATAAGTAAACAGATGGGTTTAAGAATAATAAAGGCCCTTTTCATACTTATAAGTTCAATAATAGGGTATTTTATCGCATATGCCATATACGAGAGCCTGTATACCAGTTTGATAGGCTCAGCAATCGGTATCATTTTATCCTTTACAGTGATTTCCCTTGAAAGATCAATAATGAGGCTTCCTCTAAAGGTCATACTCGGTGGTTTTATCGGTCTTGTTATGGGTTTGATTGCGTCGAGATATCTTGCGGGGATTCTCCTTCTCGATATTTATAGAAATCCAACACTTGTTACCTCCCTATATCTTCTGATAAGTGTGATTGTTGGGTATCTCGGGCTTTCAATAGGGGTGAAAAAGGGAGAGGAGGTAGATTTTACAAAGATTAAATGGTTTTCTGGAAAGATTTACTCAAAGGGTGATAATGCAAAGATCCTGGATACAAGTGCAATAATAGATGGAAGGATCGCTGATATATGTGAGGTGGGTTTCATGGAGGGCGCACTTATAATACCACAGTTTATATTAAAGGAGCTCCAGCATATAGCAGACTCCTCGGATTCTATAAAGAGGGCAAGGGGAAGAAGGGGTCTTGAGGTACTGCAGAGATTACAGAAGCTTGAGGGTGTCGAGGTGAGGATATCAGATCATGATTTCCCTAAGCATAAAGATGTGGACACAAAACTTGTTTCCCTTGCAAAGAAACTTGGCGTGAAAATAATAACTAATGATTATAATCTCAACAAGGTTGCCGAATTGCAGGGTGTTAGTGTGCTGAATATAAATCAGCTGGCCAACGCATTAAAGCCTGTCGTGCTTCCAGGAGAGGTAATGAATATAAAGGTTCTTAAAGAAGGGAAAGAGCATGGACAGGGCGTTGGATATCTTGATGATGGCACAATGGTTGTTGTTGATAATGCAAAAAAATATATGGGGAAGAATGTTGAAGTTGCTGTTACGAGTGTATTACAGACAGCAGCTGGAAGGATGATCTTCTGCAAGATAAAGGATGAGTTGAAAGAAGATGTTGTGGAGGAGGCAGTTGGTAACTGAGATTTAAGCATTGCTATTAACCCACGGGGATTGCCTCCCGTGGGTTTTTTGACGGTGGAGAATTGTTACAGGTTTCATTGATTCTCGTTGCTGCCGGTAAAGGAAACAGAATGGGAGCAACAAAAAAGCAGTTTCTTCCTCTTGGGGAGCTTCCACTCTATATTCACTCGCTCAGGATATTCGATAGATGCGGATTAATTAACGATGGAGTTATTGTTGTTCCTGAGGAGGATAGGGAAAGGGTATCCGGAGAGATCTCGGGTCTGGATCTGAAGAAGGATTACCTGGTTGTCAGTGGAGGTATTCGAAGGCAAGATTCTGTGAGAATGGGGTTGCATGCAATTTCATCAGATATTGTTGTAATCCATGATGCAGTAAGACCCTTTGTTTTTGAAAAGATGATAGAGGATTGCGTGATGGAGGCGAAGAAGGAAGGTGCAGCAGTAGTTGCAATACCATCTGTTGATAGTCTTAAGGAGATTTCAGAGGATCTATATATCTGTGCTTCAGTACCGAGGGATAAGATATGGCATGCTCAGACTCCCCAGGCATTCAGATATACCATGCTTAAAATGGCAATGGAATATGCGGAAAAAAATTACCTCAACTTCTCCGACGAGGCATCTCTCTTCACACATCTTGGTATAAAGGTGAAGGTTGTTCCTGGTTCTTCCTTGAATATGAAAATCACAACTGAGAGTGATTACATAATTGCAAGGGCAGTATACGGAAGCATGATAAAAGATGAGAATTGGAATAGGGTTTGATGCTCACCAGCTGGTTCCCAACAGGAAATTAATCCTTGGTGGTGTAGAGATTCCTTTTGAAAAAGGGCTTCAGGGACATTCCGATGCTGATGTGCTTGTTCATGCCATATGTGATGCACTTCTTGGTTCAATGGGAAAGACTGACATAGGGCATCATTTTCCTGATGATGATCCATCATTTAAGGATGCCTCAAGTCTGGGTTTCCTCTTGAGAATAGGAAGGATGGTGGGGCAAGAAGGGATGGAGATTATAAACATAGATAGCACCATAGTGGCGGAGAAGCCGAAGCTAAGGGAATATATACCAAAGATGATAGAGAATCTTGCAGAGGTGCTATGTATTGATAGAAGAAGAATAAATATAAAGGCAAAGACAACAGAAGGGCTCGGATTTACGGGAAGAGGAGAGGGCATTGCAGCTTATGCTGTTGCACTTATAAGGGATAAGAAGGAAGATTGAGGAGAAAATTATGGGCTTGAGGGTTTTCAATACATTGACAAAAAAGAAAGAGGAATTTGTTCCGCTCGAGAAAAATAGGGTAAGGATATATGTTTGCGGCGTTACTGTGTATGATCTCTGCCATATAGGTCATGCAAGGTCCGCAATCGTTTTTGATGTAATATACAGGTATCTTAAATTTATTGGTTATGATGTTGTATTTGTGAAGAATTTCACTGATATTGATGACAAGATAATAAACAGGGCAAACCAGGAAGGAACAAAATGTGAAGAAATAGCTGAGAGATACATCAGGGAATATTATGAGGATATGGATGGGCTTGGTCTCATGAGGCCCACATATGAACCAAGGGCAACCCAGTATATTCAGGAGATGATAAAGATTATAGAAAAACTTATTGAGAAGGGATTTGCCTATGTTGTTGATGGAAACGTTTATTTTCGTGTGGAGAAATTCAGTCCCTATGGAAAACTATCGGGAAAAAGACTGGATGAACTTATTGTCGGGGCAAGGGTGGAGGTAGAGGAGGGAAAGGAGAACCCCCTCGATTTTGCGCTCTGGAAGAGGAGTAAACCGGATGAACCGTGGTGGGATTCTCCATGGGGAAAGGGCAGACCTGGATGGCATATTGAATGTTCTGCAATGGGATTGACTCTTCTTGGAGAAACATTTGATATCCATGGTGGTGGAATGGACCTTATCTTTCCTCATCATGAGAACGAGATAGCACAGTCAGAGGCAACAACAGGGAAGCACTTCGTGAGATACTGGCTTCATAACGGTTTTGTCAATATAAGAAAGGAGAAGATGTCCAAATCCCTTGGAAATATTGTAACGATAAAGGAGATCCTTTCCATCTATCATCCGGAGGTTGTTCGAAGCTTCATCCTTTCAAGTCATTACAGAAACCCCATCGATTATACTCCTGATGCAATGGAGGAGCACGCAAAGAGTCTGGAAAGATTCTATTCGACGATGAAGGTTGTAAATAGCCTGATAGAAGAGCAGCCCGAGGAAGAGCATGACAATGGTTTCACAGAGGAGGCGAGGGAAGCATCGGAAAAGCTGAGTATGCTTGTTGAAAAATTCAGGAATGCGATGGATGATGATTTCAATACAGCTCAGGCAATAGGATATATACATGATGCGGTTAGATCCCTAAATAGATGGATCAATGCATCCTCTTTCAGGTTAACAGATAAAGTACGTTCAATCCTTAAAATGGGAAAGGAGAATATAAGAAAGGTTGGAAATGTGCTCGGCATCTTCATATCTGACCCTGAAGTGTATCTTGAGGATTTGAAAAACAGGGAATTAAAAAGAAGGGGGCTCTCAAGGGAGGAGATCGAAAGATTGATAGAAGAGAGGATGAGAGCAAGGAAGGCCCGACAGTTTGATAAAGCAGACAGTATAAGGGAAGATCTCCTTAATAAGGGGGTTATTCTGGAAGATACACCCAGGGGGACGATCTGGCGCATAAAGCTTACATCTGAGGACAAAACCTGATATAAATCCATGGATAGATTCAAGCTTATCAGTGATTTAAAACCAAGGGGTGATCAGCCTGAAGCAATATCACTCCTTGTGAGTGGCATCCTCGATGGTTTAAAACATCAGGTTCTTCTTGGTGTAACAGGAAGTGGAAAGACATATACTATGGCATGTGTGATTGAGAAACTAAACAGACCGACACTTGTCATATCTCATAACAAAACGCTTGCAGCCCAGCTTTATGGTGAATTTAAGAGTTTCTTTCCTTACAATGCTGTTGAGTATTTTGTGAGTTATTATGATTACTACCAGCCAGAGGCATATGTTCCACAAACAGATACATACATAGAAAAGGACGCTTCTATAAATGATGCAATCGACAAAATGCGCCATTCTGCAACTCGCTCTCTCCTCGAAAGAAGGGATGTTATAATTGTTGCAAGTGTTTCATGCATTTATGGGCTTGGAGAGCCCGATGTTTACTACGATATGTCAATCAAGTTAAGAGAAGGAGACAGGATAAGCAGGGAGGAAATTCTCGAAAGACTTGTTGAGATTCAGTATGAAAGGAAGGATTATGACTTCCACAGGGGAACATTCCGCGTAAGGGGTGATGTGGTTGAGGTTTTCCCGTCGCATGAAGAAAATGCTGCATTGAGGATAGAACTTTCCGACGAAACTGTTGAAACAATATGGGAGTTTGATCCTGTAAGGGGGAAGAAAAGAGGGAGGCTAAGAAAGGTGATAATTTATCCTGCAAGCCATTATGTGACCCCGAGGAATTGGTTAAAGATTGCGATAGAAAATATTAGAAAAGAGCTTTATGAGAGGGTTCAGGAACTGAAAAGACAGAATAAAGTTCTCGAAGCAGAGCGCCTCGAGCAGAGAACCCTTTTTGATCTCGAGTTGCTTGAGGAGATGGGTTACTGCCCTGGTATAGAGAACTACTCACGCCATCTTACAGGTAGAAGACCCGGTGAACCGCCACCAACACTTATGGATTATATCCCGAAGGATACATTAATATTTATCGATGAAAGTCATGTTACAATACCCCAGCTCCAGGGTATGTACAGGGGCGATAGGTCCCGCAAGGAAACACTTGTTGAGTATGGATTCAGACTCCCCTCTGCCCTGGATAACAGGCCCCTTACCTTTGAGGAGTTTGAAGAGAGGGTTACACAGGTTATATATGTTTCCGCAACCCCTGGACCCTATGAGCTGGAAAAAGCAGCAGGAAGGGTTGTTGAGCAGATAATAAGACCAACAGGACTCACGGATCCCGAGATTGTTGTTAAAGAAGCAAGGAATCAGGTTGATGATCTCCTCTCAGAGATAAGAGAGACGGTTAAAAAGAAGGAGAGGGTCCTTGTTACAACACTGACGAAGAAGATGGCAGAAGAACTCACGGAGTATTATTCTGAAATGGGGGTCCGTGTTCGCTATCTTCATTCAGACATCGATACACTCGAAAGGGTGGATATAATAAGAGATTTAAGGATGGGTAAATTTGATGTATTAATCGGGATCAATCTATTAAGAGAAGGCCTTGATATACCGGAGGTCAGCCTTGTTGCTATTCTCGATGCAGATAAGGAAGGATTCTTAAGGTCAGAAACATCCCTGATTCAGACCTGTGGAAGGGCAGCGAGGAATATTAATGGGAAGGTAATTATGTATGCTGATTTTGTAACAAACTCGATGAAGAGGGCGATAGAGGAGATGAGGAGGAGAAGAAGGATACAGGAGGAGTATAACAGAAAACATGGTATAACACCCCAGAGCATAAAGAAGGAGATCCATGACATAATGGGATCTATTTATGAGAGGGATTACTATACAGTTCATCTTGTTAAAGAAGAAGAGGAGAAATATATCAGGAAGGGTAAGATACCAGAGCTTATAATGAAATTGAGAAGGGAGATGCTTAAGGCTGCGAAGGAGATGGAATTTGAAAAGGCTGCCGTCCTGAGAGATAAGATAAAAAGGCTGGAAGAGTTTCATTTGAAATATGGATGAAACACTTACTGAAAAAATTGAAAAGCTACCAGCGCTACCTGGCGTCTATCTATTTAAAGATGCCGGAGGAAAGGTAATCTATGTGGGCAAGGCAAGGAGTATCAGGAACAGGGTAAAATCCTATTTCCATGAGGGTTGTCCTGATTTCAGATACCATACAAGATTTCTCCGGGAGAGGATTAGTGATATAGATTATATAATCACGAATAGTGAAAAAGAAGCAATCCTTCTGGAGAACAACCTTATAAAAAAGCACAGACCGAGATACAATGTTGTATTCAGAGATGACAAAAACTTCCTTTCTATAAAAATAGATCCCGGTGAGAAATTCCCCTATCCTGTGCTTGTAAGAAGGATAAAAGATGATGGTGCTTTATACTTCGGACCGTATTCATCTTCACATGCAGTGAGACAAACTCTGAGCATACTGCACAAGATCTTTCCATTGAGGAGCTGTAATAACATAAAATTCAGAAGCTATTCGGAAAGACCTTGCGTTCTCTATCAGATACGCAGATGTAGTGGTCCCTGTTGCGGTCTGATCGATGAAGAACGATACAGAGAACTACTAAATGATGCTATAAGATTTCTCAGGGGAGAGTCAAAGGAGCTTATTGATGCTATAAGAAAGAAAATGATCGAGTCAGCTGAAAAAATGGATTATGAAAGGGCAGCAATTTACAGGGATCAGATTCTTTCGCTTGAGAAAACAGTGGAGAGGCAGAGTGTTGTTTACACAAAATTAATAAACATCGATGTAATAGGTATGTCAAGGATAGATGACAGGGCAGCCATACAGGTTCTTCAGATAAGGGATGGAAAGATGGTGGGTGGGAGGCACTGGATTCTTGATATAAACAGGGAGATATTCGATGAAGAAATAGTCTCTTCATTCCTTTCGCAATACTATGCAATAGAATTCTTCATACCCGAGAGGATAATCATTCCTGTTGAAATAGGGGAGAAGGGGATAGTTGAAAACTGGCTTTCGGAAAGGAAGGGATCGGATGTAGCAATAATAAAACCGAAAAAGGGGGAGAATTTAAAGCTTTTGAGGATGGCTGAACAGAATGCGCATGTTTATCTTCATGAGAAAGAAGCAGATAACGAAAAGGCTCTTGTGGAACTATGTGGAGCAGTATCCATGAAACATATCCCCAAAAGGATAGAAGTATTCGATGTTTCTAATATACATGGAAGATATGCAGTGGGATCCATGATCGTATATGAAAACAATTCATTTTCAAAAGGAAGTTACAGGAGATTCAGGATTAAGGCAGTCGAAGGTATCGATGATTATGCAATGCTTTATGAAATACTGAAAAGAAGATTTGAGAGGGCTAAGACCGAAGGGAATAATCCGGATCTCATCGTCATTGATGGAGGCACAGGACACCTTAATGTTGCACTTGAGGTCCTCAGGGAGGTAGCAATAGAAAATGTTTATGTAATTGCAATAGGTAAGGGTCGGAGAACATCCAGCAGGAGAAGGGTGGAGGATCGGGACGATGCCATCTATCTTCCGGGCAGAAAAGGCCCGCTTTTCCTTTCCCGTTCATCCCCCTGTTTACTTTTCCTGAAGAAGCTTCGAGATGAGGCACACCGATTTGCCATAACCTATCACAAAAAATTAAGGACAAAGTCATTTCGATCCTCAATACTCGACGATATCAGGGGATTAGGAAGCAGAAAAAAGGCATTGTTGCTCAAGCAGTTCGGAGATATAGAATCAATAGCAAAGGCGGATGAGGAGGAGATTTCAAAGATTCCCGGAATAAATAGAAAACTTGCTTCACGCATTGTTAATATACTGAGGGAGAAATACTCCACTGAACGTTCCGAATAACAGAGGCGGAAATTGGAGAGGTCACTTTCATGGATCTATCTTTCTTACGTTTCAGGTCTTATAGCAGGATCTATTATTACATTTCCGGATTATATACTCCTTCTATCATTTCCCTTTCTTATACTTTCCGCATCCACAGTAAGATATAGACCATATCTTTCATTGATATTTTTATGTCTTTCACTGATTCCCGCAGGAATCAGTTCAATAGGACGTGAACTTAATAAGGACCTGAATTCAAATTACATATCCTATTATGCCGGCAGAGATAAGGAGTTGGTCGAGGGTTATGTGTTCAGAAAGCCTGAGAAATTCAGTGAGCACACTATCAGGATTTATATTAAGGCAAGGAAGCTTATAAGGGAGAATGAGATCAGATATGTAAAGGGAGGCATACTTGTATATGTAAGGGAGCTCGGTGAAGATCTTTTTCCAGGTGATATTATACTGATCAGGTGCAGGATAAAAAGGTTAGAAGACCCATACAATCCTGGTCAGTTCAATCAGAGGCTCCACTATCTGGAATCAGGTATCGTGGCGAAGGGATATATTGATGATGGGTCTCATATTCTGAAGATAGGAAGAAAAAGGGATTTAATACCGGGGATCATAGAAACCATAAGAGAAAGACTGAGGGATCTTTACGAAAGGAGCGCAAAGGAGAAGGCCCCTATTTATAAGGCACTTATACTGGGGGAGAGGGATGAACTTGACGAGGATATAAAGGATACATTTTACTCCACAGGGACAGGCCACATTCTTGCGATATCAGGCCTTCATATCGGAATAATCGGTTATGTAACATTTTTAATATCTTACATCCTGCTTAAACAATCTGAAAGAATTGTGCTTCTTTTTGACATCAGGAAGATAGCATCCTTTCTCTCATTACCCTTTATTCTCTTTTATGTTATTCTCTCCGGGGCTTCATACCCCTCATTGAGGGCAGGGATAATGGCGATTTTTATACTTTTCGCATTTCTCCTGAACAGGGATTACAGGATGTACAATGCACTTGCAATGGCTGGTTTAATTATAAATCTTATTGATCCCCTTTCGATATTTTCAGCATCTTTTCAGCTCTCTTTTGTGGCTGTCCTCTCTATTTTATATTTTAAGCCCCGAATCGATGGATTGATTGATAATTACATGGAAATAAGTGCAAATTCAATACGCTTATTGAAGATTCTGAAAGATATCATAACTTTAACAGTAGCAGCAACAGTCGGAGTAACACCGATTGTTTCATATTATTTTCATAGATTTCCTCTTTACAGTATATTCGCAAATATTGTTGCTGTTCCCTTAATGGGTTTTATAATCCTTCCATTGATATTTTTTTCATCCCTTCTTTCCTTTATGAGTGAAGGGATTTTATCACCTGTTTTCCCTATACAGAATTACCTTCTGGAAGGGGTGATAAGGTTTCTCAAAGGAGTTAGAGTTTTTCCCTATTCCACCATCATTACTACAATACCAACTTTTTTTGAAATCATGATCTATTACTTATTTGCAATCTCCATTTTCAATATTAAATCTGGCAGAAAATACATCGTCCTGTTCAGCATTTCTGTTCTTCTCACAGGAGCCGCATTCGCATACTGGTTTATCGAAAAAAATTACAACAAAAATCTTAAAGTAACATTTTTCCATGTAGGTCACGGTGATTCTTGCTTTATTGAATTTCCTGGGGGAAAAAGGATGATGATCGATTGGGGAGGGGGAAGGGATTCAGGCAATACAGGGGAATTTATAACGGTTCCTTTCCTCTTAAAAAATAAGATAAAGAGGATAGATTACGGGATAATTACACATCCACAGATGGATCACTGGGGAGGAATAATGGATGTAATGAAATATGTTGATATAAGAGAATTATGGATAACCCCTTCAAAGGGTGGTATCCATTATGAAAATTTCATCAGGAGAGCTGAAGAAAGGGGGATAAAGGTTATGAGGATGAAGAGCGGTGATGTAGTTTTAATAGATAGTGTGAGGGTTGAGATATTGAATCCGCCATTGGGGGGATGTGTTTCCTATTTAAAGCATAATTATAATTACAATAATTGCTCACTTGTTATGAGGATAACTTATGGAAAGAGATCCTTTCTTTTCACAGCCGATATAGAGAAAGATGCACAACAGAGGATCATGAAAAACTTCAGTGATTTAAAAGCTGATGTTCTGAAGGTTCCACACCACGGGTATCCATCAGGCTTCAACAGGGATTTTTTAATGAGGATACAACCTTCCGTTGCGATCATAAACAATTCCATAGAAATTATTTCAAGGTATAAAGATACACTGGAGTCTTACAAAAGTGCAGGTGCAGATCTGATTATAACCGGTAGAGATGGAGCTGCAATTGTCTGGACAGATGGTGAATCCCTGGGATATTATACCTTCAGAAACTCGGATACAAGAATCGTTGACTTTTTAAAATTTTCTTGGGAGTATTATAATTAATTTCAGGGGATAAATAGCCGTGGGAAGAATACTTATTGTTGATGAAGACAGGGTAATAGTTAATATCTGTGAAGAGATACTGAAACAAGACAAACATACAGTAAAATGGGCCTCAAATTGGGAGGAGGTACATCATATTCTTTCATCCGAGGAGATCGACCTTATGGTTATTGAGCTGATCCTCGGTGAAATGGACGGCATTGAGATAATGCGCAGGGCAAAGCAGTTAAAGGCAGGTCTTGATGCGATAATCATAACGGATCACCCATCAATAGATACGGCTGTTAAGGCCTTTAAGATTGGTGCGCTTGACTACATAAAGAGACCTTTTAACGCAGATGAATTCAGATTAACAATAAACAGTTCTCTTGAAAGAAAGAAACTCCTTGAAGAGCATCTGGAGATAAAGGGTGTTATAAAATTTCTTGAAATAATAAGATCACTCTCATCAGTCTTAGAGATCGATGTTCTTTATGAGGTTTCACTCAATGCCTTTATCCAGGCAACGGGCCTGAGAAAGGGTATATTTTATCTTCTTCTCCCGGAAGGATTGGTGGAGAGCAAGGCATGGGTAGGGATTGATGAATCAGATGTGAGGAAACTAAAAGATTTCTTTGAAAGGTTCTATACAGAAAAGATAAGGTCCTGCAGTACAATAACACTGCTTGGTCTGTGGAAAGTGAAGGATGCACCGGGAGAGATCAGCAGGTCACTATTTGTTCCAATAAGGCCTGTTCTTCAGGATAAAAAGGGCTTTATCATTCTTGTTTCTGAGAGAGAAAAGCCTTATTTTAACGAAAGGGATATAAAGAACATATCACTTCTCAGTGAGTATGCGAATCTATCCTTTGAGAATGCCTTGAAGTTCATGAGGGCTCAAGAACAGGCATTTACCGATGATCTCACTCAACTATATAACGCGAGATATCTGGATATCGTCCTGGATAAGGAGATAAAGAGATGTGATAGGTATGGCATCCCCCTCACCCTTCTTTTTATAGACCTTGATTATCTGAAAAAGGTAAACGATGTTTACGGTCATATATATGGGAGTAAGGTTATATCTGAGGCTGGAAGGCTTTTAAAAAATTGCGTCAGGGAAACAGATATTCTGTCACGATATGGGGGAGATGAGTTTATCGTTATTCTGATCGAGACTGATGAGGAGAATGGTTATAAGGTGGGTGAAAGAATAAGATCCGCTGTTGAAAAGCATATCTTCCTGAAGGAGGAGGGATTGAATATAAGGATGACTGCTTCAATAGGTGTTGCTACATATCCCCGTCATGCAAGAAGTAAGCATGAACTTCTTGATCTCGCGGATAAGGCTATGTATGAGGCAAAAACATCATCAAGAAATGCGGTATTTATTGCAGCCTCAAGGATGCCTTGATGGTATGCCCATCAGCTCATTAAATCATGTATGGATGGAGATCAAAGGGAAAAGGCGGATCTTTTATGATATTATTTGGTTAAGAGGGTTTCTGTTATGGAAATAAGATCGATAAGGGGTTTTTGTGATGTCCTTCCCCACGAGACAAAAAAATGGCGATTTGTTGAAGAGAAGGCAAGGAGGATCCTTGAGGATTTTGGATTTTCGGAAATAATTTTACCCATCGTCGAGAGGACCGAGCTCTTTGTAAGGGGGATTGGTGAATCGACAGAGATTGTAGAAAAGGAGATGTATACATTCCTTGATAAAAAGGGAGAATCCCTCACGCTGCGGCCTGAAGGAACTGCACCCCTTGTAAGGGCATACCTTGAAAACAAGCTTTCCAGCAATGATATTGTTTCGAGGCTCTACTATATTGGACCCATGTTCAGATATGAGAGACCACAGAAAGGGAGGCTTCGTCAATTCTACCAGATAGGAGCAGAGGTTCTTGGAATCGATTCACCGATGATAGATGCGGAAGTAATATATATGCTCAAGCTTATTATCAATGAACTTAATATCAACAATGTGCTTTTTGAAATAAATACCATAGGATGTCGAAAATGCAGGGGTCCGTACAAAGAAAAATTATCAAAATTTCTAGAAAACCGGATCAATATTCTCTGTCAGGACTGTAGGAGAAGGCTCACTTTGAACCCCCTCAGGGTTCTTGATTGTAAAAATCCAGGATGTATTTCCATAACATCCGAAGCCCCGGGCATCTCTGATCATATATGCGATGAGTGCAGGGGGCATTTTGAAGATGTAAAATATTTTCTTAACAAGGTGGGGGTTGATTTCATAATAAATCCGAGGATAGTAAGGGGACTTGATTACTACACAAAGACAACATTTGAAGTTACATCACCCTTGCTCGGTGCCCAAAGTGCAATTGCAGCGGGAGGGAGATACGATGGGCTTGTTGAAGAGCTCGGTGGTGAAAGAACACCGGGATTTGGATTTGCTATCGGAATGGAAAGGGTTGTAATGCTGCTTCCTGATAAGAGGGACAGAAGATGCGAAGTTGAGCTTTTCATAGCTGCACTAGGAAGAAAGGCACAGGAACTCTCGTTCCTTCTGAAGCTTGATTTTGAGCGGAAAGGTATTAAAACGGAAATGGATTATTCAGAGAGGAGCCTTAAAAGCCAGATGAGAAGGGCAGATAGACTTGGTGCCTCATATGTCCTGATTCTTGGCGATAGGGAGCTTGAGTCAGGACGAGGAGTTCTCAGGGATATGAAAGAGAAAAGACAGGATGAGATCCCCATTGAGAGGATTTCTGAAGATATAATTTTTAGATTGAGGAGATAGAGAGGGTAGATCATGGAGATAGAGGGTATCAGTAATATGAAGAGGACCCATGGATGTGGAGAATTAAGGATAGAGGACAGTGGCAAAGAAGTAATCTTAAATGGATGGGTCCACAGGAGAAGGGATCACGGTGGGTTGATCTTTATCGATTTAAGGGACAGGAGTGGTTTGGTTCAGACAGTATTTAATCCTGAAATATCAGAGGAGGCGCATAAAAAGGCGCAGGAGGTGAGAAACGAATATGTGATTGCTGTAAGGGGAGTGGTAACAAAAAGGCCACCCGGAACAGAAAATCCAGCGATACCAACGGGTGAAGTTGAGGTTTCTGTGAAGGAAATAAGAATTCTTAATATCTCAAAGACACCCCCATTCTCCCTGGAAGATTTTAGCGATGTAGCAGAGAATGTTCGTCTCCGGTATAGATATCTTGACCTGAGAAGACCAGCAATGCAGGAAAATATCAGAAAACGTCATATTGTTACCCACACGATAAGAAATTATCTCAATTCCAAAGGATTTCTTGAGATAGAGACACCATTTCTAACAAAGAGTACCCCTGAAGGTGCAAGGGATTTTCTTGTTCCGAGCAGGTTAAATCCCGGTCTATTTTATGCCTTACCTCAGTCTCCCCAGTTATTCAAGCAGATATTAATGGTCTCCGGATTTGAAAAATATTTTCAAATTGTTCGATGCTTCAGGGATGAGGATTTAAGGGCTGACAGGCAGCCTGAGTTTACACAGATTGATCTTGAGATGTCATTCGTTGAAAGGGAGGATATCTTTGAGATTATCGAAGGGATGATGGAGGTTGTTTTTAGGGATGTTGCTGGGATGGAGATAAACAGGCCATTTCTCAGGATGAGTTATCAAGAGGCAATAGAGAAATACGGAACTGATAAGCCGGATACAAGATTTGATCTCCATATTGTTGATCTTACCGATATATTAAAGTACTCAAAATTCAGGCTATTTTCAGATGTTTTTGCAAGGGGTGGCGCAATAAAGGGGATAAGAGTGGATGGTGAACACCAGTTTTCGAGGAGGGAACTGGATGAGCTCGATGAGATATCAAAGAACTTTGGTGGTAAGGGGCTGTTGTGGATAAAATTTTCAGGATCTGGGATTTCAGGTCCTCTTTCGAGGCATCTCGCAGATCCTGAAATCGAAAGGTTAAAGAATGGGGTGAGAATAAAGGATGGGGATCTGCTTCTGATAACTGCCGATACCAGAGAAGTAGCAAGCAGTGTTATGGGGAGGATAAGGATTCATCTTGCGCAAAGACTTAATCTGATAAAGGATGATCTGTATCACTTTCTGTGGATAGTGGATTTCCCGCTCCTTGAATGGAGTGAAGAGGAGAGACGGTATCTCTCAATCCACCATCCATTTACTGCTCCCCTTGATGAGGATATCCATCTCCTGGAAGATGAGCCACTCAAGGTCAGGGCAAAGGCCTATGACCTTGTTCTAAATGGAAATGAGATTGGAGGCGGGAGTATAAGAATCCATCAGAGGGAGATTCAATCTATAATCTTCAGGAAATTAGGTCTCAGCGATGAGGATGCAAGGGAAAAATTTGGCTTTTTGCTCGAGGCACTGGAATACGGGGCACCCCCTCATGGTGGCATTGCACTGGGCCTTGACCGCCTTGTGATGATCCTTTGTAAGGAGGAATCGATAAGGGATGTTATTGCATTTCCCAAGACCCAGAAGGCAACATGCCTTATGAGTGGCGCACCATCTCCTGTCGATGAGAAACAGTTAAGGGAGTTATATATAAAGGTGATTCAACCAGAGAAATGAGATGAAGCATAGGATCCCGGTTATTATTTTTCTTTTCCTCCTTTCCTCATGTGCACATGTAGAATATGTTGAAATAAATGAGGCAAAGAGGGCAATTGCACATGCCAGGTTATCAGGTGCACATATATGTGCAAAAAAGGAGCTTATGGATGCGGAAGAGTTTATCAGGCAGAGTGAGATTTACAGGATAAATGGGCAGTTAGAGGTGAGCAGATTTTTCGCAATAAAGGCAAAAGAGATGGCTGAGCTCGCTGAGCTTAGATGTCTGGAGGGTATAGAGGAACAGAGGGCATATGCAGAGGAGGCATTTGATAGATTAAGGGCGAGGTTTGATTCCATTTCGCCTTTCCTTGATAGTGAAAAGAAGGATGAATTGAAAAAGAAACTGGACTCAATCGGTGGGATGCTAAAGGAAAAAAGATATTTAGAGGCAATCGAAGGAATAGTTAATTTTGAAAGGGAAATGGAAAGATTACGTTTAAAAAATTTACCAAATTTTTCCTTGACACAATCAACCCATATCCTATACCTTTTATTTGGATAAGCCGCGAAATATACGGATGAAATAAGATATGTATGTAATTGATTAGATGAAAATGTCATAATTTTTTTTGCCCAAAAACGGAGCTATAAATGGCATCCAATATAAAAAATCTCCTTCCCGAGGATGACGAAATCCCGGAAGCATCCGATAATGAAAGTGAACTTTTAAACGCGGACGTCTCCCGATTAATAATTATGAAAAGTTTTTCTTTCTAAAAGCCATAAAAAGAAGGGAGGTATATTATGCGTAGGGCAAAGATAAGTATAATAGGTGTAGGAAATGTGGGTGCAACAACCGCTCACTGGGCAGCATCAAAGGAGCTGGGTGATATAGTGCTCGTTGATATTGTAGAAGGGATGCCCCAGGGGAAAGCGCTTGATCTTTTAGAGGCTTCTCCCATAGAGGATTTCGATTGCAATATAATCGGGACAAACTCTTACGATGAAACCGCAGATTCCGATATAGTTGTGATCACCGCAGGACTTGCGAGAAAACCCGGTATGAGCAGAGAGGATCTTCTTGCAAAGAATAAAGAGATAGTATCCGGGGTTGTTAATGAAGTTGTAAAAAGATCCCCCAACTGTTTCATGATTATGGTCAGCAACCCTCTTGATGCAATGACATATCTTGCAAAAAAACTCAGTGGCTTTCCAAAGGAAAGGGTTTTTGGAATGGCAGGTGTTCTCGATACTGCAAGATTCAGGACATTTGTTGCAATGGAACTGAATGTCTCTGTTGAGGACACACAGGCACTGGTTCTCGGTGGTCATGGTGATGATATGGTTCCACTTCCGAGATATTGCACAGTCAGCGGTGTTCCCATTACTGAGCTTTTATCAAAGGAGAAGATCGACAGGATTGTAGAGAGAACAAGAAAGGCAGGGGGTGAGATTGTTGCATTGCTTAAGACAGGAAGTGCATACTACTCTCCTGCTGCTGCAGTGGTTCAAATGGTCGAGGCTATACTTAAGGATAAGAAGAGGATACTCCCTTGTGCAGCATATCTCGAAGGTGAATACGGTTTGAATGATATATACTTCGGTGTCCCTGTGAAACTCGGGAGCAAGGGTGTTGAGGCAATTATTGAGGTAAGCCTCACTGATGAGGAGAAGAAAGCTGTTGAGAAATCCGCACAGGCTGTGAGGAAGACTATAAAGGAACTGGGCATTTAGTATCTTATCCATAAGGGAGCTTGGATGATGAAAAAGATCGCAGCATCTACTATAGCACAAAAGGTGAGGGATCTTTGTATAGAGGCAAACTGTATCCTGAGCAGTGATGTGCTCCAGGCACTTGAAAGGGCAGAAAAAGAAGAAGAATCGCAAATTGGAAGAGAGATCATTTCGCAACTTATAGATAATGCAAGGATAGCAAGGGAAGAGATGCTACCCCTGTGTCAGGACACAGGGGTAGCTGTTTTTTTTGTTGAGATGGGAACAGGGGTTTTCATTGAAGGAGATCTCATAGAGGCGATAAATGAGGGCGTAAGAAAAGGCTACACAGAGGGTTATCTTCGAAAATCTATTGTTTCGGATCCATTAAACAGGGTAAACACGGGTGATAACACACCTGCTATCGTACATGTTGATATTGTCCCTGGAGACGAACTGAAGATATTTTTCCTCCCAAAAGGCGGTGGAAGTGAAAATATGAGCGGAATTAAGATGCTTACCCCTGCTGCAGGAAAGGAGGGTGTTATAGATTTTGTGGTTCAGAAAGTAAAGGAGGCAGGATCAAATCCATGTCCACCAATTGTTGTGGGCGTTGGTATTGGTGGAACATTTGAAAAGGCTGCAATCCTTGCAAAGAAGGCCTTATTAAGACCTCTCGGCATGAGGAATCCAAGACCTGATCTTGCCTCACTTGAGGAAGAGATTCTTACAAGAATAAATAATCTTGGCATTGGACCACAGGGGTTTGGAGGAAGGATTACAGCACTTGCGGTAAATATACTCACACACCCCTGCCATATCACTGCACTACCTGTTGCTGTAAATATCGAATGTCATGCCCACAGGCACAAGGAAATCGTCCTTTAAAGATAATAATATGGAGAAGAAGATGTCAGAGTGGATAAAATTAAAAACTCCTTTGAGCAAAAAAGATGTTTCTACATTAAGAGCAGGCGACAGGGTGCTTCTGAGTGGTAAGGTTTATACGGCAAGGGATGCTGCCCATAAAAGATTGGTTGAGCTTATACAATCCGGAGGTAAATTACCCTTTGATCTGGAAGGGCAGGTTATCTACTATGTGGGTCCTACCCCTCCACCTCCAGGAAAGGTCATAGGTTCAGCAGGACCAACAACAAGTTACAGGATGGACCCTTATGCTCCAGTTCTTATGGAGAAGGGGATGAGGGGGATGATTGGAAAAGGTTCGCGGTCGGATTATGTTAAAGATGCGATGAAGAAGTTCGGGTGTGTGTATTTTGCTGCTGTTGGAGGTGCAGGTGCCCTGCTATCGAAAAGGATAAAGGCATCGAAGGTGGTTGCTTATGAAGATCTTGGTCCAGAGGCTGTTAGGGAGCTTGATGTTGAAGATTTCCCTGTTATTGTTATAAATGATATATATGGAAGTGACCTCTATGAGGAAGGGATTAAAAAATACCAGAAATCATAGTGTGAAAGGAGGGAATGAGAAATGAGGGTTGAGAAGGTGGGATTCTGGTCATGGTTTCTGCAGCGTATAACAGGACTATATCTGGTATTTGGTATGATGGTTCATCTGGTTGTACTACCCCTGAGTGGAAAAGAGATAACATTCAAATCTGTAAGCCAGAGGCTATCCAATATATGGTGGCTGATTTTTGACATATCACTTCTTGCAACCTGTATATACCATGGATTTAATGGAATTCGATCGGTAATCCTTGACTACAGTCCATCACCTACTGCTGATAAGTTCATAGAGATAGGTATTGCCCTTATAGGTTTCTTACTATTTTTCTATGGAATATTCGTCCTTGTTCCCTTTTATAATAAATAAAGATTTTGGAGGCAAAAATGGGGTGGTTAAAGGATTTAAAATTAAATAGACATCTGGGTCAGTGGGCATTTACCCTTCAGAGGATTACAGGTGTGCTACTTGCAATATATCTTATCCCGCATATATTGTTAAATAGTTCAGCACTCATTGGTGGTGATAAATATTATAATGATATAACGGCAAGGGTTCAGAAATTTCATATACTCGAAATAGCGATAGTTGTGGGGGTTGCATTTCATCTTTTCAATGGGCTGAGGATTATACTTATTGATTTCTTTGAGTTGAGTAGATATCAGAAAAGACTTCTCTGGGGAGCGGGGTTTTTCACATTTTTGATGTTCCTTTATGCCCTTGTCGTATATATTCCGAAAATCCTTGGTTAATTAAATAATGACAGGAGGATTACAAAAATGAGATATCATCCTGTGATTGTTGTCGGTGGTGGACTTGCCGGCCTGAGGGCGGCAATCGCTGTAAATCAGCAGAACATAGGTGTTGCAGTAATATCAAAGGTTCACCCCCTTCGTTCCCATTCCATAGCCGCACAGGGGGGGATCAATGCTGCACTCGGGAATCATGTGAGGGGTGCATTTGACAATCCGGAGAAGCACGCATTTGATACAGTGAAGGGGAGCGATTACCTTGCCGATCAGGATGCGGTGGTCAGGATGTGCATGGATGGTCCGAAGAGGATTTATGAAATGGAGCACTGGGGATGTCCCTTTACAAGAACGGAGTCTGGAAAAATTGCACAGCGACCCTTTGGAGGCGCGGGTTTCCCGCGCACATGCTATGCAGCGGACCTCACAGGGCATGTGCTTCTCCATACCCTTTATCAGCAAATTGTGAAATTTGAGGAATCTGCGGAAAGGGGTGAGATGGTTGTTTATGATGAATGGCTTGTTACAAGGATCGTTGTGGATAATGATGCAAGCTGCGGGGTTATTGCAATGAATTTGAAAACAGGAGAGCTTGAGGCATTTCAATCAGAGGCTTTAATCATTGCTACAGGTGGTTGCGGAAGGATATATGGAAATTCTACAAATGCGGTGATAAATACAGGGATGGGGATGGCCATTGCTTACTGGGCAGGTGTTCCACTGAAAGATATGGAATTCGTTCAGTTTCATCCAACCACACTTGTGGGTACAAATATCCTTATAACAGAGGGTGCAAGAGGAGAAGGCGGCTATCTGCTTAACAATAAGGGGGAGAGATTCCTTGCCAATTACCCCGATTCAAGAAGGGCTATGGAGATCGCACCGAGGGATATAGTAGCAAGGAATATGACGAGGGAGATCCTTGAGGGTAGAGGGTTTGAAAACTCTTATCTCCTGCTCGATCTAAGGCATCTTGGTGCAGAGAAGATAATGACAAGGCTTCCGGGAATAAGGGCTCTTTCAATCAATTTTGCTGGTGTCGACCCTATAAAAGAACCCATACCTGTTCAGCCTGGTCAGCATTATTCAATGGGTGGAATTCATTGCAATAAGGATTGTGAGACCATTTATAAAGGATTGTATGCAGCTGGTGAATGTGCTTGTGTAAGTGTGCACGGTGCAAACAGGCTGGGTGGAAACTCTCTCCTTGAGACTATTGTATTTGGTGCAATTGCCGGTGAGAATGCTGCTATGTATTTCACGGGCAAGGAGGGGTTACAGCAGGGTGAAAAGGCACTATCTGATGCGCTCAAGGAGGAGGAGGAGAAGATTCAGAGGCTTCTCAGAATGGATGGTAAGGAGTCGCCCTTTACCATAAGGGATGAAATGAGAAGTGTTATGGCCCAAAAGGTGGGTATATTTAGGGATACGGATGGATTAAGGGAGGCCCTTAATAAGATAAAGGAATTACAGGACAGGTATAAGAACATAAGGCTTATGAATAAGGGTAGGAAATTTAATTATGAATTGATGTGGACCATTGAACTAAAAGGGAGCCTTGATGTAGCAGAAGCGATTGTGGCGGGGGCACTTGCCCGTCAGGAAAGCCGGGGTTCCCACTACAGAACGGATTTCCCAAAAAGGGATGATTCCAACTGGTTGAAGCACACACTTGCACATTATCATCCGGATGGTGTGAGGCTTGCATATTGTGATGTTAATTTAAGCTACTTTAAACCCAAGGAGAGGAGATATTAGTCCTTGAAGTTGGATTGCATTTTATTTCAAATCCAATGAAAGGAGATGAGTGGCGATGGAGAGATATACCTTCAGGGTTTATAGATTTGATCCTGAAAAGGATGAAAAGGGAAGATTTCAGGAGTTTGAGGTCCCTGTTAAAGGTGCAATGACAGTACTGGAGGGTCTTTACTATATCCTGGAGAATCTCGACGGATCCCTTGCATTTCGATCTTCCTGCAGGGCTGGTGTCTGTGGCTCCTGTGGCATGCACATAAATGGAAGATACAGGCTTGCCTGTGAGACCCAGATAAAGCTTCTGAACTCCCGTATTATCACGGTTCAACCCCTTGGAAGTATGAGAGTTATCAAGGACCTTCTGGTTGATATGGACTCCTTCTGGCAGAAATACAAATATGTGAAGCCCTATCTTTTGCCATCAACCCCACCCCCTGAAAGGGAAAGGCCCCAGAGTATTGATGAGAGGGCAAAACTTGATGGTCTCTATGAATGTATACTCTGTGGCTGCTGCACAGGCTCATGCACGGTTGCATCCACTGATAAGGATTACCTGGGACCTGCTGCACTCCTGTGGGCAAACAGGTTTGTTGAGGATTCCAGGGATGGTGCTATGATTGAAAGACTTAAACTTGTGGATTTTGAGCACGGGGTGTGGAGATGCCATACAATCTTTAGCTGCCAGGAAGTCTGTCCGAAAGAGCTAAGTCCCACCTCGAGTATAATGAATATGAGCAGAAAGATAATAGCTATGAAACTTGGTCTCAAAAGAAAAAAATAGGAAGGGGTGGATTGGGAGATGAATATACATGAATATCAGGCAAAGGAGATTCTAAAAAGATATGGTGTAACTGTCCCCCTTGGTAGGGTCGCCTTTACTCCTGAAGAAGCAGAGGACATTTACAGGCAGATAGGTGGGAGATGCGTTGTAAAGGCACAGATCCATGCAGGAGGGAGAGGAAAGGCGGGAGGGATA
>JBBIRW010000007.1:0-118937 GCA_037441565.1 Deltaproteobacteria bacterium
AACTGCCATCTGCGGATGTGCCTCCCACTCCCCGCAGTCCAGAGGGTAGGGATCAACTGCTATAAAACCTTTTGGGTCCGTGCCCGTATCGATATCAAATGCAGGATCATAATTTGCCTGATTTAACTGCATGTACCCAATGCACCCATCAACCTGAGCAACACCGTGAATCCTGTCTCCTACAACTGCAACCTGTGGTCTGTGAACTAATTCCATATAATCACCAAGCTCAAAATCCGTAATCCTTACCCCGTTGATCCCTTCATCTGGTTCAGGTATAATAAGGGAGCCATCTACTCCGCTCCTCTTTGTGTAAAACAGCTCTGCATCATCCACGAAGCCATCTCCATCAGCATCCACAAGGGAGACCCATACGATATGGAGATTACCTGATGAGTCAACTGCAATATCAGCCTGGTCATCCGCTGTAGCATTATACGATACATTAATAAGTGTGGCAGGGCTTGTAGGAGGGGTGAGTGTTGCTATAACTGTGCCCGCTCCCAGCAGAAGCCCGAGTGCAATTAATAACAGTAAATACCTTCTCATACTTAACCTCCTTTGTTTTTGTTGATCTTTCTTCAAGCATTCATAAACCTTTCCTTAAGATATCCCTCTTCCCGCAGATCACCTCCTTTCAATACCCTCATGGATATACTCGCAGAAAAACAGGATGAAGCTTCCATGAGGTTTTTATCTCTATTTTCTTTTGCTGTTAGAAGCTCTTTCAGGTGGGGATCGTTGATGTAGATAGATGAAAGGATGGGATGAATAAACATAACTGAATCAGGAGGTCCGTGGGGGAGACAGGATTCAAAAAAGCCGGATCCCCATCTCCTTACATCTGAGCCTTTATGGAGGAAAGCTAAGGGTTTCACCCTTTCCACCGCTTCTTCATCAGGAGATAAAAGGATCCTTTCCCTCCCATCTGAAATCCACTTCATCTGATAACTATCTTCCTCATCAACTGCATGGAGATCATAAAGGGGGATTAAAGTTTTTGAACCTGTTATGAGAAACCTCCTATCCCTTCCCTGAATGTTTAAGTGACCTTTTGTTTCTTCCCTTAAGGAGATCTCAATCCCTGAACTGCCCTCCTTGAGAGAAAGCCTCCTTGCAAATCCACCCTTATTTAAAGAAACCCTGAAGATTTTGTATGCTCTAAGGCTCTTTTCCTCACACCTCTTAATGCATATCTCCTTCTCGCCTTCATTCCAGGCAATGAGTATCCCCTTTTTCCCAGGTGAGATGGTAGGGAGTTTCTGTAAATCCCCCTTTTCTGCTTTAAAAGCCCTTTTCGTTAGATGACCTCCTCTTTGCAATCTTCCCAGGAAGACCTGCCCCTTCTCCTCCCATACGATAAATACCCTTCCCTTCCTGTCAGCATAGATATCAGGGTGCCTTGCCTTTCCTCCTTCTGAAATTATCCTCTGTTTTAGATCACTTATACCGTATTCACTGAAACGAAAGGTCGCATATACTATTGAAACCCTGTGAGGTCCCTTTCTCTCCTGCCATACAGCATAAATATTTCCCCTTTCATCAACAAATATCTTCGGGTTTCTCGCAAAAACTTCACGAGTTGTGATGGTCTTTCTGAAGATAGCTTTTCCATCGCTGTAAAGGGCGTATCTTATCGGAGCACCCTTCCCCTCCCTTTCACTCCACAGCAGGTGAACGTATCCCCTGCTATCACGAAATTGTGATAGCTGTTTCATTGAGAAGAGAGTGGGGGAGCTGATGGGATCAGTTACGTTATATGCTGATGAAGCTGATAAACTTAAAGTTAACAATACGAATTGCAAAATGAAGATGGGGATGATTTTTTTCATAATGATAGTTTATTTTACAAACTTACCTTTCCGAAATCAATATAAAAATGGGTTTTTCTCCTTCTTTAAGTTTTTTCTCTCGATCCCTTTGGTGATCTTTTAAAAATCTCTTAAAAAACAGCAAGTTATTTAAGAATAAAACGTATATTTTTTCAACTAAACATATATAACTGTCCCTGCCTTCTCCCCTTTAAGTGCAGCTGTGAGGGTTCCTCTTTTAAGACCGTTTATAATCTGGACTTTACGCATATGTTTTGCCTTTTTCATCAATTCTAAAACCTTCCTCTCTATGATGAGGTCCTTCAGATTTAATCTCTCAAGTTCACTTACTGAGATCTCTGTTATAAGTTTTGCTGATGGGTCCTTCTTTGGATCATCTGTATAGAGACCGTCTTCGTCCTTTATAAATATCATCGATCTTGCACCGAGAAATTCCGCAATGAGAAAAACACCAACATCCGTTCTGCATTCAGGTATCCTTCCCTCAGACGATGGTCTTTCCCAGTATTCATAAGGAGGCATTCCGCAAACAATGGGGATACAACCTGTGTTGATGTAGAGTGTTATTATGTCAAAGTTCTCTTTTGGAATAAAAACACCTCCATAACGGGAAAGCAGCATGTGAAGCATACGTGCATTCTGCCTGGATATGGATGAACCGAGCTTTGCTATAACACCTGTTGGCATATCAAGATCCATTGCAATGGAGTATGCGTGACGGGATCTTGTTCCACCACCAACGCCTATTATCATCCTGTGTTTATCTTTGTTTTTAATTATCTCATCGAGAAGTGGGTAAACAGCTGCTCTCCCCCTGTCCATGATGCTCTGTCCACCGATCTTCAGCACATTCACATCGGGAAGGATCCTTATATCCTCATCCCTTGGAGAAAACTCCATAACTTCTTCATCCTTTTTCATCTATTTTACTCCTTAACTGCGCCTTCTATTTTTTATATATGATCGTTCCCACATGCTGTCCGTTAAGTGCCTTTGTCAGGTTTCCCTGAACGAGACCATTTATTATCTGTATCTTTTTTGCATTTCGTGCAACACACATAATCTCAAGGACGGTCCTTTCTATCGGAAGATCCCTGAGATTCATCCTGATTAAATCGTCAACGCTTATTTCAGGGATAAACTCAGCAGAAGGGTTCTTCTTTGGATCATCTGAAAAGAGTCCATCCACGTCCTTTACAAATATACAGCTTTTTGTTGAGAAGGTCTCTGAGAGGAGATATACACCCGTATCCGATCCGTGAGGAGGGATCTTCCCTGTCTCCGGAGGATGCTCCCAGTAGTGATAGGGTGGCATACCAACAACTATGGGGATTGAACCTGCAGAAAGGTACATGGGCAGTTCTTCGAAGTGCTCCTTAGGGATCCTGATCCCACCTGCCTTTGCAAGGAGAACCTGAAGGAGCAGTGCATTCTGCTCTGCGATTGCACCGGCAATCATGGCAAGACCTCCAACAGGAAGCCCCAGATCGATACCTATTGCGTAGGTGTGCCTCTCCCTCGTTCCTCCACCAACACCTATTATCATCTTGTGATCTCTCTTTGCCTCTATAATCTCCTCAACAAGTGGAAAGAGTGCTTTTTTACCCCTGTCGAATATACTGAGTCCACCTATCTTAATCATATGAACATCGGGAAGGATGGGGAGCTCTCTTTCACTGAGTGTTGATCTTATCAATTCCCTGTCAACAAGTGACTCAGCAGTAAAACTGCTTCTTATATGTGTTCTTTCTATACCTTTTCCCGGAATTATTTCAGACATAAAATTTCCCCCTTTACTGTTCTCCTAACATCGATTTAATTACATCAACCGATTTCAAGAGTGGATATGTAATAAATCCACTTAGAGCACCAACTATTATATGGGAAACAAAGATAAATACAAGAACATAATATGCTCCCTCAGGAGGTGATGCAAGAAGGGTAACTACAAGGAGTGTGGAAAACCTGAAGGTGGAGATCATCACACCAAGGGTGCAATATATCAACGGACTTCCCCTTTTAAATATACCCTTCATAACAGGAACTGTTAGATCAACAAACAGTCCCGGAGATACATGCTTTAGCAACTCAAAGACACCGAACTTTCCAAAGCCCATCATAAAAGAGATAATGCCAACGGTAAATCCTGTTTTTGTAGACCCCCACCTGCTTGATGAAAGTTCATGGGCAAGTATGTAGAAAGGGATGATGATCAGGCTTTTGTGTCCTGGTGCAAAAGGTATTCCAGGAAGGATCTTTATCATCCTTATGCTCATGATGAGGAAGGAAAGGGATGCAATCACAATAAGCTCATTCAACTGAACTTCTCTTATAAAAGGGTTTCTTTCCATAATAATCTTTCGAGCATTGAGAAAACTCTTTCCTATTGATTCAACAAGAGGCGTGATATTGCCTCTTAAAAGTGAAGAAAGGTTTGCAATTTTAAATTTCTGTTTCTGATCCGATCCATTCCTTGATGAAAACCTTATCTCAAGAAGAGCAGAGGTCACTTCAAAGGGAAGCGCAATAGAATCAGGCACTTTCATAGCACGAAGCATTCTGTACAAATCATGAGGACTTCCAGCTTTCCTAACTATGAGTGACGATAGCACGATATTATAAACCCTGAGTGCCATACCAATTCCTGACACAATCCCATGAAGGTTTATTCCAGTCTGCAATGAATTGCTTATTAAGAAATCCTCATCAAAGTCACCCAGGATTGCATAGCTTACTGCTATAAAAAAGAAGAAAGGGGTATATCTTTTGAATGAAGTAAAAAGTTCATTTATTGATATACGAGCAATACACCATACGGCAACATTTGTCAGGAAAAAGAGAAACATAAGAAGCGGCTCTTTAAAATAGAGGCAGGAAGCCGTCATTATTAAGAAGTATAAAATTTTCAGTTTTATCAATGCTATTGTCCCTGTTTAATTATAACATCGATTCTCCTTAGATGCCTCTGCCAGTTCTTTCTCCTGATCAATTCTGGATCGCCAGATATGACCTTAAAGGTCCCCCGATGTGTAATGGAGATGAGGACTTTTTTATCTTTATCGATCAATTCCTTCCACAGAATCTCAACAGGTGATGAACCGATTCCCTTAAGAATAACTTTTTGTGCTTCATAGATCCCCATTTTTTGAAGAACCAGATACAGAAGCACACCTTTTTGAACATCAGAGAGTCCTGTTTTAAGGGAAGTCTCAGGAAGGTCAGAGAGAAAATCTGCTGAAAAGCTTCGATAAAAAGCCTTATTTACATATACATTTATAACTTCACCAGCGGTCTTCCTTACAGGAGATGACTCAACAGGTCTCTCCCTTTCTGAGACATCACCGCAGGAGGCAATCATAAAGAAACAGATTATCAGAATATATGCACAGCTGTTGCCTTGAACGATATGTAAACCTCCTCTCCTTGCCTTATGTCCATTTCTGTAACCGACTGATGGGTTGTAACAACAACAAAGATCTGCGGGCATGCTACTTTTATTCTGCATAGGAATCCCATCCTGTTAATCTCAAAAACGGTTCCTTTAAAGGTATTTCTTGCAGATGAGATCAAGGGTTCACGGGAAATTATGATCTCTTCAGGTCTTATCGTTGCCGCAGACCTTCCTTCCCTTTCTGATATGCACTTTATCCTTAAATCATCTGCTTCAAAAAGTGCGTTAAAATGAAGGTCGTTTTCCTTCTCTCTTCTTACAGTTCCATAAAATATATTTTCTATACCTGTAAAACGTGCAACCTCCTCACAAACAGGCTTCCTGAAGACCTCAAGGGGATCCCCTTCCTGAACAATTCTTCCGTTGAAGATTACACCGATCCTTTCTGCAAGGTTTAATGCCTCTTCAAAATCGTGGGTAACATGGATGACGGTATTCTTCAGCTTCTCATGAAGATCCCTCAACTCTCCCTTGAGCACCTTTTTTGTTTCAGGATCAAGCGCACTTAATGGTTCATCCAGTAAAATCAGCTCGGGCTCGGGAGCAAGTGCCCTTGCAAGTGCAACTCTCTGCTCCTCACCCCCACTTAATCCACGAGGATCACGCTGTAAGAGATGACATATACCTAATAGTGATGCAACCTCTTCCACCCTTTTTCTAATCAATACCTCTGCACACCTTCTTGATTTGAGACCAAAGGCAATATTTTCATACACTGTCATGTGGGGGAAAAGAAGGCAGTCCTGATAAAGAAAGCCTATCCCCCTCTTCTCGGGTTCCATTCTTGTAATATCCACTCCTTTAAGATATATCCTTCCCCTCTCAGGCCTCTTGATTCCTGCAATTGTTTCAAGAAGTAGCGTTTTTCCCGTTCCTGTTGGACCAAGCAAAACAAAGTATGTGCCCCTTTCAATCGAAAGGGAAATATTTTTAAGTGAGAAATCGCCCGCCTTCACTGATATGTTTTCAACCCTCAGGAAATTGCATGATCCCTCCCTCATCACCCACCTACTCCCTTACCCCTGATCCACCTAATAACATGCCTTCCCACATAGAGCAGCCTTATTATCACGAATATAATTAAGCTTATCAAAATAAGAAGGACAGCAACAGGTCTTGCATAGGCAAGTCCATAGGATTCAAAACGATCATAGATAAGAACAGGTGCAATCATAGGGTGGTATGCAAGCACAACGACTGCCCCAAACTCACTCAACCCCCTCGCCCACATAAGAACAGCACCTGAAAGGATGCTCCTCTTTGCAAGGGGAAGTGATACAGTAAAAAATGTTCTCCATGGTCCTGCACCAAGGGTGCGCGATACATGCTCTAATCTTTCATCAACAGCAGCAAAGCCTTCCTTTGCAGCATCTACAAGATAGGAAAGACTAACAAAGAGCATGGCTATAACTATACCTGGCTCTGCACCAACAAAACTTATACCAAAAGGCGCAAAGAGCTTCCCCCCTATGTATCTCCTTCCAAAAACAACAAGTAGCGCAATACCTGCTGCTGTATGAGGTATCACTATGGGAAGGTCTATAATTCCCTCAATTAGATGTTTTCCAGAAAATTTTTTCCTTGCAAGCAGATAGGCAAGCGGAATACCAAGAATCGCTGCAATAATGGTTGAAAAGAGGGATGCCTTAAAGGTAAGAAGTATTGCATTCACTACCTGGGAATCAAAAACTGTTTCCTTAAGAATCAGCGGATCTGTTGCAAATATCATCATGAAAATGGGAAGGGTGATGAAAAGTAAAAGGATTAACCCGAGGATGGAAAATGATATGATAAGGGAATTCATCAAAACCCCCCTTAAAATTTTGTTATTGATAATTTACGTCAGCACCCTAACCCTCAAATAAAAGATGAAGCATGATACTATTTCACAGGTGTTAATCCTGTTTCTGCTATTATAGCCTGACCTTCTTCGCTGAGAATAAAATTTACGAATTCCTGCGCAATCTTTCTGTTTTTCGCATCTTTCAATACAGCAATGCCATAAAGAATAGCACTTCCCCTTATAACCAAAGGTGTTTCTGGGCTCTTTCCCGAAACAGTAACACTTGATTGAGCATAGAATTTTTCAAACTTCCCATCGCTTAGATCAATTTCAGGCGGTAATTCAAGGTACTTAAAATTGTGAGCTACAGCAACAGACTTATAATTGAAATGGTAGTCAAGCTCTCCGGATTCCTGAAGAGCAATAAGGTCTGTCTCTTTGGGACGAACATTCTCCTTGGGGCATGCATCCATAAGTTTTCTATACAGTCCCGGAACCCTGTAATACTTCTCAGCAAGCTGCCACATCATAAGTGTCCTGTATCCGCATGGATCCCTTTCAGGATCAGCTCTTCCTATTTTTACATCTTTTCTTGTAAGTATGCTGTACCAGTTGTTTCTGTTTATCTCAGAGGCGTATTTTGATTTTTCTGTATAAGCAATAACAAGGCGATTTCTTGCGAATATATGATACTGGGAGCAGTATTGCGGAACAAGCAATTTGGGAATCAACTCCCAGTCTGAAACAGCAATGATGTCAGCCGCCTTCTTCAGCTCTGTTATCTTCCTTATCGCTGCAAGACTTCCCGATGCCTCCCTGTAGATCTTTACCCCCGGATGGAGCTTTACAAATGCCCTTTCAACATCAAGAAGGGGTTTTGAGAGGCTTCCTGCATGGAATATGACGACCCTTCCCTGCAGATCCTCTGCAAAGGGATTTCCCTGACCGTAAAGGATGACAAACATTAATAGCATAAAAAGCCTTTTCCACTTCATAACGCCTCCTTTCTGATGGACCTTTCAATCCACTTAATAAGAACTGGAATAAGAGGTATCAGGAGATATAAAATTGCTCCCCCTCTTTTCGCACCCTTCCCACCAACCGAACAACCTCCCCCACCTCCCCCACCTCCGGATGCGGGTGTTGTTGCAGATGCCTCGTTGGAGTAAGCAGATACACTGATTCCTTTGTATGCCCTAACACGGTAGTAGTATGTTGTTGAAGAAGAAAGCCCTGTGTCGGCGTAGCTTTTAATATTGGAGCTAACAGTGGCAACTGTAGCATATGGATCTGTCCCCTTTTTTCTTTCTATCCTGAAGCCGCCCTCTATGGATGAATTATCAGTCCAGGAAAGAGAAATCACAGATGGTGAAACAGGTATTGCTGTAAGTCCTGATGGTGCATTAAGAGGTGTTCTTACTTTTGACTCATTGGAATAGGGGGAATTCCCATTTCCATTGAATGCATAAACCCTGTATGTATATTCCACAAGCTCCTCTACATCACTATCAGTGTAGGAAACTGTGTTTGCGGAGAGGGGATCTCCAATGGGTATAAATGGAGTAGATGATGTCTTTCTTTCAATCCTGAACCCATCCTCTATCTGTGAATTATCAATCCAGGAAAGATTAACAACTGCTTGTGTGCCTGATGAGGCTGAAAGCCCTGTTGGTCTTACGGGTCTTCCAGGGAAGGAAAGTGCATAAAATAAATTTAACCTTCCTCCAGAGAGAAGCCTGCTTGAAAGCGGGGGCAAAGGTTCAACAGAACTCAGGATCGTCTCCTTTATCTGAATATAATTGTAACTGGTTAGGTAAACCGAAAGGAGTCCCACAGCACCTGTTACATGTGGGGTAGCCATGGAGGTTCCATCGAAGGAAGCGTATCCATTTCTCGGGATCGTGCTCAGGATGTTAACACCTGGTGCACCCAGATCAACGGATCTGATCCCGTAATTGGAAAAGTCCGCAAGCGTGTCATCCTGGTCAGTTGCAGCAACAGCGATGATGTTTGGAAGATCATAGGATGCAGGGTAAACAGGATTAGAATCGTTATTGCTCCCTTCATTACCTGCAGCTGCAACGAATATGATGCCGTAATCCTGGAGCAATCTTATGGCATGGTATTCAGCCTGGCTGAATTGGGAAGATCCAAAGCTCCCGTTTACTCCCTTTATGTTCTCACCCCTCTGTTTCATATCAATAATATAATCGATGCACTCGATCTCATCGGATAACGCACCTCCTGATCCATCCATAAATTTAAGTGCCATTATCTTTATCTTCCAGTTTACGCCTGTAACACCAATTCCATTGTTCCCCGTTGCACCGATTATCCCTGACACATGGGTTCCGTGCCCATGATGATCCATGGGATCCCCTGTTCCATTTATCGCATTTATCCCGTAGATATCATCAACATAGCCGTTTCCATCATCATCCAGATCGTTTCCTGCTACCTCTTTCGGATTTACCCACATGTTATAAGAAAGATCCTCATGCGCATAATCCACTCCTGTATCGATAACAGCAACGACAACAGAAGAGGCGTCATTTATTATTTCCCATGCCTCTGGTGCATCTATTTTATTAAGACCCCATTGCTGGGAGAAAAGTGGATCATCAGGCACTATAAAAGGTCTCCTTATGTAGTTTGGCTCTGCATACTCTACATCCGGATCCCTGAGATATTCCCTCAAAGCATCTTCAATGCTCATCCCTTCTGGAAGCCTTGCCACATATATCTCTGGAAAGTATTTGTATGTCTTTTTAACCCTTGCATTTACCCTCAGATGGGTTTTCATCATATCTACAAATGGGATCCCCCTCCTGAACTTAACTATAATCTCTCCTTCACTGAAATCCCTTCCAGCAACTCCATATGGTTGACGGACATCTTTTGATCTGTCTGTAGAGGAAGACCCCTCATTGCAGGAGATAAAAGATATTGCAATCAAAAAAACCAGGACCGATAGTCCGATAAATCTAATCCCCTTCAAAGGTCCTCCTGATGTAGTTTGGCTCTGCATACTCTACCTCCTTGAGGTTCCTGAAAACCTTTATACCTTCAGGAACATCCATTCCAGGAGGGAGTTTTATAAGATAGGTTCTCAGGCGTGCGAATTTATTTATTATTGCTGCATTCATACTTTCAAGGAGCTTCTTTATATCCTCTTCTGAAACTCCTTCCCTGAACTTAACAATGAGTTCTCCTTCCCTGTATGTTTGCCCATTGAAAGAACAACCTAACATATCTGTTACCTCGCTTATATATGAAAGATCTGTATGTTTAAGCAAGACCTCTTCTGTGCAGCACCTCCCTTTTGAAAGTAACAGTTTTGTAGTAAACGAGGAATCATCAGAAGGGGTCCTGCCAATTGAAAAACATGGATTAAGAAGTATCGTAATAAAAAGAAGGACCAGTAAGGCTCTTAAAAACATAATTAAGAGCATTCTATATCCCCTTTCATAAGCTGTCAAGACAAAGCAGATATAGTTAAGGCGGATTCTCCGCTAAGGAGAGGATGAACTGCGATCTTGCAGGGAAAGCCTTTTCAGCACCTCAACAAGCTCTACTGGCAATGGAGACTCCAGTCTCATCCTCTCCTTAGTCCCTGGATGCAAAAAACTTACGAGATAGGCGTGAAGAAAGAACCTTCCTTCAGGAAGATTTACCATGCAATCATCACGGATATATCCATACAAGTAATCACCTGCAACTGGATGTCCTGTTGAGGAAAGATGTGCCCTTACCTGATGCATAACACCTGTCTTCATACTTACCCTGAGGAGGGTAAATTTCTTGAACCTCTCCACCACCTCATAATGGGTCTCAGACCACCTTGCATGGTATCTCCTTCCATCCATACGGGAAAAGAGCCTCATCCTTCTCCTGTCCGATGGATCATGACCGAGAAAACCACTGATCTTCCCCTTATCTTGTGTTATACCAGAAACGAGCACTATGTACCCCTTCTCCACCTCCTGCCTCCTGAACTGCGCCCTGAGATCCTCATATGCACAGCTATTTCTTGCAACAAGCACAATCCCTGATGCGCCTGTATCGAGTCTGTGAACGATCCCAGGGGAAAGGGTCTCACCAATATCTGCGATTTCGGGAAAATGGTGGATGAGACCGTTGACAAGTGTCCACTCCTCATCAGGGTCAAGGGCATGGGTAGGAATAGGTGCAGGTTTATCAACTGCAATAATCCATTCATCCTGATATATGATATTTATGGGAACCTCTGGATTGGGCTTTAAGCCTTTACCGCCTTTAAAATAATCCTCATCCAGCAGGATCCTTTCACCACCCCTTAAAAAATAACCTTTCGCCACCTTTTTCCCATTTATAAGCACCATCCCCTTTTTTATCCCCCTCTGTATAAACCTCCTCGAACAGGAGGGAAAGACCTCCCTGAGATAGGTATCCAGCCTCTGAAATACCTTCTTTCCGTTAAAAATAATTTCCTTGAAAGCCATTCTCTATAAATCTTAAAATGGACTAAAAGGGATTAACAACCTTATTTGTCAATTAGATCAAAGGGAGAAGAAATATGAGGATTCTTACAGTAAAAAACATCAGATCCCTTATCGCACCGCTTATCCTCATCATTTTAATCATCACCTCATGTCAGACTGTTCCTGTAACTGAGAGGCAGTCCCTTGTGCTTGTTGGCGAATATGAGGAGCTTCAGCTCGGGCTTCAGGCATACAGAAAGATACTTTCAGAATCAAGGCTCTCCAGTGATCCTGTGCTTGTGGAGAGGGTAAGACATGTGGGGAGAAGGATTGCTGCTGTTTCCCACAAACCCGATCTCCCATGGGAGTTCAACGTGATTGAAAACGATGATATTGTAAATGCATTCTGCCTTCCAGGTGGGAAGGTTGGTGTATATACGGGGATTTTTAAATATGCAACCACAGATGATGAGCTTGCAACTGTGATGTCTCATGAGATAGCCCATGCCATTGCAAGACATGGTGCTGAAAGGATGAGCCAGATGCTCCTCGTTCAGCTTGGAGGGATTGCGCTCAATGTGGCAATGAGGGAGAAGGGCAGGGAGACGCTTCAACTTGCAAATATCGCCTACGGAGTTGGTGCAGGCGTGCTATTTATCCTTCCATATAGCAGACTGCACGAGGAAGAGGCAGATCACATAGGGCTCATATATATGGCAAAGGCAGGATACAACCCCGAGGCTGCCATATCATTCTGGAGAAAGATGGCAAAGGAAAAGCAGGAGAAGGGTGTAAGGATCCCTGAATTCCTCTCCACACACCCAAGTGATGAAAGAAGGGTGAAAAACCTCGAAAAACTACTTCCTGAGGCAATGAAGATCTACAGGATACATGGGCATGGATCAATGGAAGAAGCCATACATGCAAGGGTTCAGCCTTAAAGAAAGGATAAAGAGAAGACTTTCAGCATTAAAGAAGGGCGAGGAGATCACGGCTGATAGTGATCTTATTGATGCTGCAGTCCTTCTTATACTTGCAGAAGCGGGATCTGAACCCCATATCATACTAACAAAAAGAAGCAATTACGTTGCAACACACAAGGGCGAGATCTCCCTTCCCGGAGGAATATGTGAACCCGATGACCTTGATCCCCTTGATACTGCCCTCAGGGAAACTGAGGAGGAAATTGGTATCAGGAGGCAGGATCTTGAGATATTAGGCGCACTCAACCCTGTTTCAACAACAACAAGTTATCTCATATATCCCTTTGTTGCCTGGACAGGAGGACCTCTTCATTACAGGATCTCTCCTGATGAAACAGAGGAGATCATAGAGCTACCACTGAAACATATCTTAACCCCTCATGTCTTTGAAGAGGAATACTGGACGGTGAAGGGGAAGAAGAGAAAGATATATTCCATCATTTACAATGGAAATGTGATATGGGGAGCTACAGCAAGGATACTCAAACAGTTTGTTGATGCCTGCTTTATGGAAAACGGTGAAAAATCTTAAAGCCGTAGAAAGGAGGAGAGGAAATGTATTTAAAAAGGATTTTATTTACTGCATTCTCCATTTCTTTAACAGTATCGTTTCTTCTTCTCATATCTGTTCCCTGTCTGGCTCAACAAGATGTTATAAGACTTGGTGCTGCACTTTCCCTTACAGGAAAACTTGCAAAGGAGGGGAAGCTTACAAAGGATGGATACGACTTCTGGAAGGACTATGTGAATGCTCAGGGAGGTATAAAAGTTGGAGGAAAGAGGTATAAGGTCGAGATAAAGTATTACGATGACGAAAGCAATCCGCAGGTGAGTGCTAAACTCGTTGAAAAGCTGATCGTTGAGGATGGTATAAAGCTCATACTCGGCCCCTATGGAACAACAAACGTCTTCGCAGCGAGTGCGGTTTCAGAAAAATACAGGGTTCCCATGGTAGAGGGTGGTGCTGCGGGGGAAAAGATCTTTGAGCGAGGCTTCAGATACATCTTTGGTGTTTTTACCCCATCAAGGAGATACCTTGAGGGTGTGCTTGAACTTGCAAAAACACTGAAACCGAGAACACAGACAGTTGCCATAATTGCAGAAAATGAACTCTTCTCCATAGGTGTTGCCGAAGGTGCGAAGGATTTTGCTGAAAGGAACGGATTCAAGGTTGTCCATTTTGAGAAATATCCTCCAGGTGCAAAGGACATCTCCAGCCTCCTTTCCATCATAAAAGCGAAAAATCCCGACATACTCCTTGGAGCCGGCCACTTTGCAGACACAATCCTTGCAATGAGACAGTGCAAGGATCTCAAGGTTAATCCTAAGATGTATGCCTTTAGTGTTGGACCACCTGTTCCTGACTTTGTTAACTCCCTTAAGCAGGATGCGGAGTATGTTTTTGGTGCAAGTCAATGGGAGCCTTCTCTTAAATACAGTGGTTATCTCTTTGGAAGTGCACAGGATTTTGCAAAAAAATTTAAAGAGAGATTTGGCTATGAGCCTGATTACCATGCCGCAGGTGGTGCAGCTGCTGCACTCACCTTCCAGATTGCCATAGAGAATGCAGGATCAACAGATCCCGAAAAGGTGAGGGATGCACTTCAGAATCTAAACACAACGACCTTCTGGGGCCCCATAAGATTTGATAAAAATGGTATGATTATAAAATCGATGGTTACCATTCAGATCCAGAATGGAAAGAGGGTTGTAGTCCATCCACCTGAGGCTGCTGAGGCAAAGCCCATATATCCAACGCCACCCTGGGAAAAGAGATAGTAGAAAAGGATGCTGCACCTTCAGATCCTCCTAAATGGTATCCTTCTCGGGGGTCTTTATGGGCTTACAGCCCTCGGTTTTTCTCTTGTCTGGGGGATAACAAACATTATCAACCTTGCTCACGGTGTATTCATCGTTCTTGGTGCATACATAACATACTGGATCTTTGAACTGACGGGAATAGATCCGTTTCTTACCATTCCTGTATCTATGTTGATTCTGTTCTTGCTCGGCTACGTCGTGCAATCATCCATTATTAATCTGATAATAAGGGCACCGATCTTCATGACACTGCTCCTTACCTTCGGTATTGAAATAGCATTAACAAACATCATACTCCTTACATGGTCTGCTGACTACAGGATGGTAACACCATGGTATTCAGGATCTGGTATCAGCACAGAGGGCATTGCTATTCCATATATAAGGATTCTTACATTTCTCATCGCAATTTCACTAACAGTTCTACTCCATCTCTTTCTCACAAAGACAAAAACAGGAAACGCTATAAGGGCAACAGGTATGGATATTATAGCTGCAAAGTTAAACGGTGTTAATGTATCAAGGATATACTCGATAACATTTGGAATTGGATCAGCTCTTGCTGGATCAGCAGGAAGTCTCATAAGTGTAACTCATTCCTTTTCACCAACCATAGGTGGCTCCCTTACCCTTAAATCCTTTGTTATCTGTGTGCTGGGTGGATTGGGAAGTGCCGGCGGTGCACTTGCTGGCGGGGTTGCACTCGGACTTGTTGAGAGCTTTGGTTCGGTATATCTTGGATCCGGGTTCAAAGATGCGATAAGCTTTGCAATGCTTGTTTTCGTCCTGGTAATAAGTCCGAGAGGAATCTTAGGAAAAGAGTTTTACAGATGAAAGTTTTTAAGTCTGGAAATATATCACTTTTATTTATCATAATTCTCCTTCTACTCTTTCCCCTTGGTGTATCATCATACTGGATAAGATTCTTTACAGGGCTCTTCATGTTTGCAACCATTTCGCAGGCATGGAATATTATCGGAGGTTATGCGGGATATGCATCCTTTGGAAATGTTGTCTTCTTCGGGCTCGGTGCATATGTAACAGCAGCCTTTATGAATAACTACCAGCTTTCCTTCCCTGTATCCCTCATATTTGCTGGCATAATACCCATGTTATTTGCGGCGTGTGTCGGACTTGCTGTCCTTCGGTTAAGAGGACATTACTTTGCAATAGCAACACTCGGTGTGGCTGAGGCAACAAGGGAGATCATCTCCAATATTGAATTCTTTGGAGGAGGTCTGGGGATATCGCTTCCCATTGCAAGGAATTTTATTGCCTTCTACTACATAATGTTCTCCCTTATGCTGATTTCAACAATATCAGTCTATATAATCTTCAGAAGCAGGCTTGGATATGCGCTTGTTGCGATAAGAGAAAGTGAGGATGCTGCTGAGGTGCTGGGAATAAACAGTACAAAATACAAAATTATTGCCTTTGCATTGAGTGCACTTTTTACAGGTCTTGCCGGAGGAGTATATGCCTTCTGGATTACATACATAGATCCCCCAAGCGTCTTTGATGTTTCCATAACAGTAAAGATGGTTATCATGACTGTGCTTGGGGGCGCAGGAACCATTTATGGTCCAATAGCAGGAGCCATAATCCTTCAGGGAATCTCCGAGATCCTATGGAGGGAGTTCCTCTATGTTCATTCGGCATTCCTGGGGTTTTTCATTATACTGATTGTGATACTGCTTCCGCGCGGATTCATGACCTTTATTAGAGGTGAAAGAATCTTCAGTCTCTCCTACTTCTTAGAAAACATAAGGGAGCACAGGGCGTGAGATATGAACAGAATGGATGGAATAATACTTGAAGGCAGGAAGGTCTCCAAATTCTTCGGCGGTCTTGCTGCATTGAGAGATGTTGATTTCCAGATAAGAGAGGGAGAGATACTGGGTTTGATAGGACCTAATGGTGCAGGAAAAACAACACTTATAAATGTGATTACAGGAACAGAGCAACTAACAAATGGTGATATATTTTTCAAAGGGAGGAGCATTAAAGGTCTGAAACCCTATGATATAGGAAGGCTTGGTATTGCAAGGACCTTTCAGGTTGTAAAGCCATTCAAAAATATGACCGTATTTGAAAATGTCCTCATAGGTGCACTTTTCGGAAAGGGTGGTTTGAATGCTTCCTTTTCCTCCGCAAGGAAGAAGGCGCTCGATATAATTTCAGAACTTGGTCTCTATGAAAAGAGAAATATGCTTTCCCTGCATCTTACCATCCCCGATCAGAAAAGGCTTGAGCTTGCAAAGGCACTTGCAATGGTTCCGGAAATCCTCCTCCTTGACGAGGTGATGGCAGGACTTAATCCAAAGGAGATAGAGGAAGCCATGGAGCTGATACTTCGGATTAATGCGAGGGGTGTAACCATCCTTGTTATAGAACATGTGATGAAGGCGATCATGGGGATATCAAAAAGGATAATCGTGCTTCATCATGGGGAAAAGATTGCAGATGGTCCACCTGAGGAAATCGTTTCCAACGAGAAGGTAATAGAGGCTTATCTTGGAGAAAGATTTGCAAGGATTAAGAGAAAAGACAAGGGGGAGACACTGTAGAAATGCTGAGGGTGAGTAGCGTTAATGCAGGATACGGTGAGATTGAGGTCCTCTGGGATGTTTCACTCCTTGTTAATAGCGGTGAGATTGTTGCACTGATCGGTTCCAATGGTGCAGGGAAATCAACACTTCTTAGTGTGATATCGGGCTTGATCAGGCCGGGAAAGGGTAACGTTGTATTCTATGGTAAGGATCTTACCGGTTGTTCACCTGAATCAATTGTAAAAATGGGGATCTCCCACGTTCCACAGGGGAGGAGACTCTTTGCAGGTATGACGGTTAAAGAGAATCTTATGATGGGCGCCTACTGCAGAAAGAACAGAGGGCAGGTTATGGAGGACCTCGATTTCGTATATACCCTCTTTCCCAGGCTCAAGGAGAGAGAAAAGCAGCTTGCAGGAAAACTGAGCGGAGGTGAGCAGCAGATGTGCGCCCTTGGAAGGGCTCTTATGTCAGCACCAAAACTTCTCCTTATAGATGAGCTTTCCCTTGGACTTGCACCTGTTATTGTTGACAGTTTCATTAAGGCACTCCATGAGATAAACAGGAAAGGAACAATGATACTACTTGTTGAACAGGATGTGCAGATTGCCCTTGAAAATTCTGAGAGGGCTTATGTAATGGAGACGGGAAGGATAGTGATGGAGGGAAAGGCGAGGAATCTCCTTTCAAATGAGTATATAAGGAAGGCATATCTCGGCCTTTGAGTCTTTTATTTGAGTCTTTTATTTGACAAATAAGATTGGAGGTTGCATCCTTAAAAAAATGAAAATTCATGAAATCTTGCGTAGAAGGATAATCCGTTTCCTTGGTGTCGGACTTCTTTTCTTCTTCTCTTTCCTATTCTTCCTCTTGCTCACATTCCCAAGGGAATCCTTCTGGAAAAGGGTATTTGCTGAAATAGAGAGAAACCTCTCCATAAGGATCGAAACAAGCAGGACGAGCTATCATCTCCCCCTTGGATTTAAGGCAACTGGTGTTGCCATAAGATCAACTTATGGAACGGATGGATTTTACATCCCCCTTCAAACACTTTCAGGAGAAATAGACCTGCTCTCGCTCCTATCAGGAAGGTTCGGATTAAATCTCAAAACAGATGGAGCACAGGGAAAAGCAGAGATCTCTTTTATAAAAGGCAGCTCACAGCGTATGATAATTAAACTTAAAGAGATAAAGATCGATCAGATCCCGAAGCCATCCTCCTTCCCGAATGTTCAGGGTATCCTCAATCTCTCAGCAAAAATTTCGTGGTCTGATGATATAACAAATGGTGAAGGCTCTGGAACGGCAGGCATCTCATCCCTCGTTTTCAAATCTTTTCCAAGTCTGAATTTTTTTGAGAATGTTCCTGTTGACGAAGTAGCAGCGGACCTTATCTTTAAAGGTGGAAAGCTCGAATTAAAGGGAATAACCCTGAAAAAGGAGCCATTTGTAATAAGGGGAGCGGGCTGGATAAGACCAATTAATCCTCCACTGCAGAGCCCTCTTGAAATATCCCTTAACATACCTACAAACCACGATCATCCACTTATCTTCGCCCTTCTTATAATCGACAGGGATCTGAAAATAAAGCCCCTTGCAAATGTTTACATAACAGGAACTGTAGGAAATCCTGTTGTTCTTGTAAACGGCAAGAGGTTTTCTGAGATAAAAAAGACCGAGGAAGCTAATATTACCGAAACCTTATCAAAAGAGGAGAAACCAGCAGTTCCACAGGAAGAACAACCCGCAGTAAGGAATATTCCACCTGAGAAGCAGCGTGCCATTATTGAAAGAGAGCTTAAAAGGGAGGAAGAAAAGGAAAGGAAGAGGGCAGAAATGGGTAGAAAAAGGAGGGAAAGACCGAAGATGGAGTTCTTCAAAAAAAGACTTCAGGAACTCGGGCAATAAATATTATTAAAAGGAGGAAGATATGGTAAAAGCAGGTAAGGCATTTGCTCTAATAATTATTATCACGCTGATTCATGCCACTTCAGGTTGTGCAAAGAGCGAAAAGACAAAGGCTGATGAATTTTACAGGAAGAAGGATTATCAAAATGCACTCATCCATTATGAAAAGGCGCTCCAAAAGAATCCGTCAGACAGCGACGCCATTGAGGGTTATGCACTGTCACTCTACAAGAAGGCACAGAATGAATCAGCAACACCTGAGAACTGGAAAAGGGTAACAGATGCGCTGGAAAAGGCAAACAGCGCGAAACGATCAGAAGAAACAAAATCTGCCCTCGCCCATTCCTATTTTATGCTTGCCATGAGTTACAACATGAAGGGTGACTATAAGAATGCCATTGAGGAGATTAAAAAGGCTATCGCCATTGATCCATCCAACCCTCAATACCACCTCAACCTGTTTATGATCTACCAAAGGGCAGGCATGAAGGAAGAGGCCCTTGAGGAGATGAAAATCTACAGAGAATTAACAGGAGGTGAGAAGAAAAAACCATGAAGAAAAATGCAATCATAATTCTAACAGGTTTGATTGTATGTTATTTAATCTTCCTCTGCCAGAAAGAGACTCATGGATCACAATCAATAGCAATATATGTTGATGGAAAAGAGCGTTCTTCCATAACATCTGAAAAATTATCAAGACTTCCCAAAATCAAGGTTTCAACAAAGGAGGGAACCAGAGAATGCATACTTCTCAGGGACTTTTTATTCAGTGAGGGGATAGGTCCGAGGGAGAAGATCATATTTTCGAGATCAGACGGTTCTTTTGAGTTCTTCTGGGAGAAATTGATGCAACCATCTTCAAGGGTATGTGTGGCTATTGAAAATAATGCACTCTCCATTTACAGTGAAAAACCACAAATCATTTCTCAGGAAGGCTTTCTAAAGGGTGTTGTAAGGATAGATCTCAGAGATGAAATTGTTACTGTTAAACCTGAAGAAAGGGAGAAGAGAAAGCATGAGGTTGAAGTCATTGTAAGGGGAAAATCCCTCATCTTTCATGAATGGGATAAAATACCCGTTAAGGTGATAAACATTGATGGAGGAAAGAAGAGGAAGGGGTGGCTTCTTTCCGATCTTATGAAAAAACTTAACATTGAAGGTGCAAAGGGGGTAAGGATATCAGGAGTAAAGAAAAAGGATCTGCTTCAGTTAACATCTGGTGATTTAAAGAAATACGGATCAAAAACAATCTTCTTCATAAATAAGGAAGGGGTGATCTGCCTTGAATCACCAAAAGGCATGATTGAAAAGAATCGGAGGGAAGAACAGAAAGGGAAAAAGCTTATGAAGAAAAAGCAGAGGTCACTTATTAAGAACATAAAAAGAATAGAGTTTATCTGAATATGTTTATTAATAGAAGAGGTTTTACCCTTCTCGAGGTCTTGATTGCAGTTTTAATCACTGCAATTGTCCTCTCCATAGTTTACGGCACATTTAGCACCATCCAGAAAAATACACTTTATGCTTACAGGAAACTTGAAATTTCGAGAAGTATATCCATAGTGATGAGAGAAATGCAGATCGAACTTCAGTCTGCATTTCTTACAAAAAATAATCCTGATATATTTTTTCTTGGTGAAAAAAATTTCCTTCTCTTCCCATCTATCTCCACGCGCTATGCATATGATATCCCTGGTGCATCAGACCAGCTAATGATAAGTTACTATATGAATGAAGAACGGGGAGGAAAGGTGTTTTTAAAAAGATTGAATCCACTCATCACAAACGTCGAGAATACATCCGCCATATCTTTCGAACTCCTTTCAGGACTTAAGGAGATACAATTCCAGTTCTACGATAGGAAAACAGGATCCTGGCTGGATAGGTGGGATTCAAGGGGCGGTCAAACAGAGGGAAGGCTTCCTGATATGGTCAGAATAAGGCTCGTTGTCTCAGATGAGGGTTTTGATCAGGCTTTTACCTCTACTATATACATACCTGCATCCCTTTCAGGATTGAGCGAGGCGCCATACTATATTGCATAGACCGTGGAAAAGGGATGAGGAGATAATGCTTCCACTCATCTCCCTCATTATGCCGAATATTATGGAAGGAAAAAACACATCAAGCCTTGATATACTTCCACTTGCAAAAACATGCGCCACTGCAAAGAATGCGGATGAAAGGAATATGGAACACCCCCTTTTAAGAAACTCTCCCTTAAAGGGGATCCATATCCTGAAGCCCCCCTGGAGATACCCTCTGAAGAAAAACTCTTCAGGAAATCCCACATAGAAGATCTGGAAAAGGGAATAGCTCAGGATATCATGGGGTATAATGAAGGTCAGCGCTTTTCCCATCCAGAGCCTGTATAAAGAGAAGAAGGGGAGGAGGATAAATAGGAATCCCAGAAACAGATATATTATGTCACGATGGATATACCTTGCGGTAATGCCAAACTTCTCAAATGAACGCTTCCTGATCAGGATGTGGCAGGCTGGCGCGGCTATCCAGAGGAAAGGGGTTGGTAAAGCACGGGGTACAAAAACTATAATAAAAACCAGAACACCATATAAGAGTATGGACTCGATAATGAAGCGTTCCTTTATCTCCTTGCTATCCATGGTTTTTTTAGGTAATATTTTTTGAGAATGCATATGCTGGAAAAGCTTTACGCATATTTATCCCGCCTTCCTATTAAGATCGATAAGTTCCCCATTTTGCTTTTTATAATACTCTCATCACTGCTGCTCTCGAGGATCGTCAATGCCATCATACAGTATAGAATACTCGATCCGGGAAAGATAACTGTTTCTCAGCCAAAATTACAAAAGGAGCCTGAAAAAACAATCGCCCATTACGAAGATATTAAAAAAAGAAATATATTCAATTCAAGTGCAAAAGGTGAAATCCCCCCGAGGCTTGCATCATCAAAGATGGAGACATTGAGCAGTTCATCATTTAAACTCATAGGAACTGTAGCTGGAAGTGATTCCATAGCTTATGCTGTATTTGAAGATCCGCAATCTAAGAAACAGCTCCTTTTCAGAGTAGGTGATAATGTTTTTAATGCTGGAAAACTCATTAAAGTTGAAAGAAGGAAGGCTTTCATTCAACAGAATGGGACAGTTGAGCTTGTTGAAATGCCCATAGAAATATGGGGGAAAAATATTAAGGGATCAGACACACTGCTTACGACTGTCGGTGAGAAATCACAAGATACAATCTCCCGGCAGGACAAACAACAATCATTCGTGATTGAGGAAAAGGATGTTTCCATGGCGATGAGTTCACCTCACACACTCCTCTCCCAGATGAGAATTATTCCAAATCTCAGTGAAGGAAAACCTGATGGTTTCAGGCTTGTAAGTGTGGCACCTGGAAGTCTTGTTGAAAAGATCGGTTTGAAAAGTGGGGATGTCATTAAGAGCATCAATGGAATGGAGCTGAATACAATGGATCAGATATACGAAACACTGCAGAACCTGAAGAGCGAAAAGTTCATATCGATAGACATAGTAAGGGAAAACAGAAGAGTAACACTCAATTACCGGATTGAATAGGAATGAAAAAAAATACCATTCCATTTTTATTTTTTATCATTTCCCTTCTTGTTGCCATTTCATCTTTTGCATTTCCTGAAGAGAAGAAAAAGGAGGCAAAGGAACAGTTCGTAACACTTGATTTTGTCGATATAGATCTTCCTGTTCTCGTAAAATTTATAAGTGATCTAACAGGAAAGAATTTTATCTTTGATGAATCACTCAAAGGGAAGGTTACTATAATATCGCCAACAAGGATAAAGAAGGAAGAGGTATACGCTGTTTTTCTCACCATCCTTCAATCCAAGGGATTTACAACTGTTCAGTCGGGAAACTTTATAAGAATAATCCCTTCACGCGAAGCAAAGCAGAGTCCTGTAGAAACGATAGTCCCTGAAGAGGAAAAGAACCCGGAGGAAAAATTTATAACACGTCTCATCCCCCTCCAGTACACAAGGGCACAGGATCTGATAACTGCAATAACACCACTTGTTTCACGGGATGGGCTCGCTGTTGCTTATCCACCATCAAATGCCATAATAATCACTGATAGTGCAACAAACGTTGAAAGGATAATGAAGATAATTAAGGAGCTCGATGTCGAAACCGTTGAATATAAAATAGAGGTTATCCATCTCAAACACGCAAACGCCGAGGTTATGGCGAAGGAGCTTCAAGCACTCATTGAAGCAAGACCTTCCCCAGCACAGCAACCAGCTGCACCAAGAATTCGTGGTCCTGCAAGAGCTGCAACTGATGTCATCCTCATAAAGATAATCCCTGATGCAAGAACTAATTCACTAATCGTTTTCGCAGGGAAGGACGAAATAGAGGAAATAAAGAGGCTTGTTTCTCTTATTGACTATGAAGTCCCTAAAACCCAGGGCAAGATACATGTCTACTACCTTGAAAATGCTGATGCCGAAGAACTTGCAAAGGTTCTCTCCTCCCTAACTTCAGGGGTTGCCAGACCGCCAGCTCCAAAGCCCGGACAGCCACCAACTGCTACACCTGAGATATCAATTGAACTTATGGGCGAGGTGAAGATAACCGCTGATAAAGCAACAAATTCTCTCGTCATCATCGCATCACCACAGGATTTCGAGACACTGAAGGAGGTCATAAAAAAGCTTGATATAAGGAGAAGGCAGGTCTACGTTGAAGCCCTTATAATGGAGGTTTCCCTTGATAAAAGCAGACAGATAGGTGTTGAATTTCAGGCAATCGGTGGAAAGGACGACAAATATTTAATAGGTGGCGGAACGAATCTAATCCCTCCACCTGGAAATCTTGCATCATTGCTTGCATCAATCACAGCAGGAACATTACCTACTCTCACAGGCTCAGGACTTACAACAGTTGGCATCTTTGATCCTGTAAAGATAACACTCCCTGATGGAACTGTTATACAGACTTCTGCACTCAATGTGATACTCAGAGCTATTCAGGCTGACTCAAGGGTAAATATACTTTCAAATCCTCACATACTCACATCGGATAACAAGGAAGCCGAGATCGTTGTTGGACAGAATGTTCCATTCATCGTGAGCCAGCAGAGGGATACAACAGGGGCTGCACTCATAGCAACTGTTGACAGAAGGGATGTTGGCATTACACTTCGTATAACGCCACAGATAAGTGAAAGTGAATTTATAAAGCTCAATATATATCAGGAGATCTCTGCCCTTGCACAGGTTGCAGGTCTTGACCCGAACCTTGTTGGACCAACTATTTCAAAGAGATCAGCAAAAAGCAGCATAGTTGCAAAAAATGGTCAGACAGTTGTTATAGGAGGATTAATAAAGGATGACAGGATAATAAACGAAACAAAGGTTCCCATACTGGGCGATATCCCCATTATTAAATGGCTTTTTAGTTATCAATCGCAGACAACGAGCAAGACAAACCTCCTTATATTTCTTACCCCTCACATAATCAAGGAGCAAAAGGATATAGAGGAAATATCAAAGGGCAAAGAAAAGGCTATGGAGGAGTTTCTCAAGCAGGAAGGTATACCGAAAAGAAAGGTCATCATCATACCTGAGAAAACCGAAGGTGTTGAGGAGCCCGGAAAAAAATGAAGAGAAAACTTCTTGGAGAAATTCTTGCTGAAAAATTCTCAATCGATCCACTGAAGATCTCAGAGGCACTATCCATCCAGAAGGAAAAGGGTGGCAGGATCGGTGAGATACTCTGCGAAATGAAATACTGCACTGAGGAAGAGGTCTACAGGGCGCTTTCCATACAATGGGATATGAAATACATAGAAGAGATCCACATTGAAGAGATAGAGCCTCCCCTTATAAGGACAATTCCCATATCCTATGCAAGAAAGCATCTTATCCTTCCCTTAAGAAAAAAAGATGGAGCAGTAGTGGTATTTATCTCTGATCCACTGAATGATGAGGTAATGGACGATCTGAAACTTATCTATAAGAGTGACATTGTTCCTGTTTTAACCATACCTTCAAAACTCAATGCAGCAATAAACAATGCATATGAAAAGCTTTCCGAAGAATCTGTAACTGTGATGGAAGAACTCAACGGTGTTGATCTTGGCATAATCGCACACGAAATGGAGGAGCCAAAGGATCTTCTTGAAGCGGATGACGAAGCCCCTATCATAAAATTTGTAAACAGCCTGCTATACCAGGCTGTAAGACAGAGAGCAACAGACATACATATAGAACCTTACGAAAGGCAGCTTGTTGTGAGATTCAGGATCGATGGGCTTCTATATGATATTGTATCACCACCAAAAAGATTTCATCCATCCATATCCTCAAGGATAAAGATAATGGCAGGTCTCAACATTGCTGAAAAACGTCTCCCTCAAGATGGAAGAATAAGGATAAAAATAGCATCTCGCGATATTGATATAAGGGTATCCATAATCCCCACCATTCATGGAGAAAGGATAGTAATGCGACTCCTTGATAAAGGCCAGGTTCTTCTCAGACTCGAGGAGCTTGGAATGGGTCCTGATACACTGGGAAAGATGCTCAAATTTATAAGCCTTTCAAATGGAATAATCCTTGTTACTGGACCAACAGGTAGCGGAAAAACAACAACACTTTATGCTGCGCTTACAAGGATAAACACAACAGAGAAAAACATTATAACAATTGAAGATCCTATCGAGTATCAACTAACCGGTATCGGGCAGATGCAGGTCAATCCCAAAATTGATCTTACCTTTGCAGCAGGACTCCGTTCAATACTACGCCAGGATCCTGATGTAATCCTTGTAGGAGAGATAAGGGACAGGGAGACAGCAGAAATTGCGATCCAGGCATCACTTACAGGACACCTTGTATTCAGTACACTCCATACAAATGACTCTGCAGGAGCTGTAACAAGACTCCTTGATATGGGGATTGAACCTTATCTTGTTGCATCCTCACTGCGCGCTGTCCTTGCTCAGAGGCTCGTCAGGATACTCTGTAACGAATGCAAGATCCCTTACAGGGCTTCACCTGAATTATTGAGGGAACTTGAGCTATCTGACGGGATCTCTCCTGAGAAGGAGACAGTAATATACAGGGCATCCGGATGCAAGAAGTGCATGAACACGGGATACTGGGGGAGAACAGGAATCTACGAGCTCCTGATAGTGGATGAGGATATTAGAAATCTCATAAAAAGAGGGGTTGATTCATCAACGATAAGGAGGGAGGCCATCTCAAAAGGGATGGTCGGGCTCAGAAAGGATGGAGGAAGAAAGGTTCTTGAAGGCATTACCTCAGCAGAAGAGGTATTTCGATTAACACAGGAAGAGGCGTTTCTCTAAATCATCTTTCCAAAAATCCTGATGAGAGGAAAGGGGCTGGATGCTAATTAGAACTTCCATAAGAAATCGCCTGTCCCCCCTTGCTTCATTTCTCTTAATAATCTCTCTGTTTGCATGTGGTGATGTAAATCTTTCAGTTGGGATATCAGCACCTGTTATCAATTCCATAGATCCCTCATCAGGTGCACCTGGTATAAAGATAACAATAAATGGGTCAGGATTCGGCCCATCTCAGGGATCAAGTATTGTCTCCATAGGGGGGATAAATGCGGGTATTGCATTAAGCTGGTCTAATACAACTATAACAATCAGGGTTCCGACATCCTTATCTCCTGGAGATAAGATGGTAAAGGTAGTTGTAGACAGTAGAGAAAGCAATCAGTTAACATTTAAAGTAACGAGGTATATATTGATTACAAATAGTAATAGCAATGATCTCACTGTCTTTGACACAGAATCCATGATCCAGATCCCGGGCTCCCCGTTTCCGATAGGAAACGGAATAAATTCGCCGAGGGGGATCTGCTTTGATATAAACAAAAACAGGATATATATCGCCAATACAGCAAGTAACAATCTCTCAATCCTTGATGGATCGACATTCACACCGATAGGAAGCTCCCCGATTTTAACTGGTGGGCTATCCCCTTATGATGTTGCTTATGACCCGGATAGAAACAGGATCTATATTGTAAATAAGGTAAGTAATAGCATTTCCGCATTCGATGCGGAAACCCTTACCAAACTATCGTGGTCACCAAAGACCCTTGATGGATCAGGTCCTGTATCTATTGCATACGATGGCATTAATAAAAGGATATATATCGTAAATGAAAATAGTAACAATATGAGTGTACTGAGCACAGCGGTTGATCCCCCCAGTTTCGTTTCTGGATCTCCTTTTTCGGCAGGAAACAGCCCCTCCCATGTTCTATACATACCTTCAAAAAACATAATAGTTATTTCTAATAGAGGGAGCAATAACATAACTGTTTATGATGCATCAACACTTATTCAGCTTCCGAATTCCCCATATTATGCAGGATCCAGTCCTGCAGCAGCTGAATACGATCAGGATAATAACAGAATTTATATAACAAACTCTTCAGCAGATCTTCTCACAGTTCTCGATGCATCAACCTTCTCACAAATCCCGGGAACACCTGTTTCCGTGGGAAATGGCCCGGAAGGCATTTTATATCTCTCTTCAAAGCAGCATATCTATATTGTGAATTCAAACTCCAATAACTTCAGCGTTCTTAAAGCCTCTGACTTTTCACAGATTACAGGGTCTCCTTTTACAGCCGGAACAACACCATCAAAGATCATATTGGAAAAGTAGGATGTGTTATGCCAATTTATGAATATAGAGGTATTGATATAAAGGGGAAAGAGGTAAAAGGTATCATAGAGGCTGACAATCAGAGGAAAGTAAGGCAACGCCTAAGGGAAAAGGGAATCTATCTTACAGAGATCTCTGAGCCAAAGGTTACGCAAAAACTTTCAACAGCATCCAGTATTCGGGAATTTCTTTTCCCTGTAACACTTGAGGACAGAGCGATTATGACGAGACAGCTTGCAACACTTCTCTCTTCGGGCGTCCCCCTTTCGGAAAGCCTTCATTCCCTTATTGAACAAACAGAAAATAATTACCTGAAGAAGGTTATATCCCATGTAAGAACGAGGGTTACAGAGGGTGCTTCACTTGCGGATGCCTTAAAAGAGCATCCAAAGGTATTCTCGGATATATATGTAAATATGATAAGATCTGGAGAGTCCAGCGGCACACTTGATAGTGTTCTTCTCAGACTCGCAGAGCTTCTCGAAAATCAGGGAAAAATAAGAAACAGAATAAGAGCTGCACTTGCCTATCCAATCCTTATGCTCATCGTTGGCACAGGTATACTCATCTTCCTGATGACATCAGTTATACCAAAGATTACAAGGATATTTGAAGATATGGGGACCGCACTACCTCTTCCTACCCGTATCCTGATTGGCTTTTCCCATATCACAGTTAAACTATGGTGGATCTTTGCAGTATTGCTGATAATCTCAATTATAAGCACGAAAAGGTATATAAGGACAGAAAAGGGGAGGGCTTTCTATGACAGGATTTTACTGAGACTTCCTGTTTTTGGGAGGCTGATAAGGATTGCATCCATATCGAGGATTATGAGAACGCTGGCAACACTTATATCGAGTGGCGTTCCCCTTCTTACCGCTATCGATATTGCCAGATCTGTTACAACAAACACAATCCTTTCAAAAGCCATGAAGAGTGCAAAGGAACATATAAAAGAGGGTGGCAGTCTTTCAGCACCTCTAAGGGAAAGCGGGTTATTTCCCCCAATGGTCTCACAGATGATAGCCATTGGTGAGCAAACAGGAGAACTTGAAAGTATGCTCTTTAAGATATCTGAAGCTTATGAAAATGAAATGGAGATGAACATTTCAAGGCTAACTTCACTTCTTGAGCCAGTTATGATCCTGTTTATGGGAGCTATTGTTGCTTTTGTGGTCTTTTCAATACTTCTGCCTCTATTTCAGGCAAATCTCATTATTAAATGATCGGAGGTCTGTATGTTCAGAAAAAACGTGAAACGATCGGATGGTTTTACACTCATAGAATTAATGATCGTCATAATCATCCTTGGAATACTTGCATCCATTGTTGTTCCAAAACTTATGGGAAGACCCGAAGAGGCAAGAAGAACAAAGGCAAAGATTCAGATAAGAAACTTCCAGCAGGCCCTGGATCTCTTTAAGCTTGACAATGGCTTTTATCCAACTACAGAACAGGGTCTTGAGGCACTCGTTAAAAAACCCACAATCTCACCCATTCCACCAAGATACAGGGAGGAAGGATACATAGATAAAATTCCAAAAGATCCCTGGGGAAATCCCTATATTTACATATGTCCGGGAAAATATGGCGAATATGACATAATATCCTATGGTGCTGATGGAGAACCAGGAGGGGAAGGAAAAAATGCCGATATTGAAAGCTGGAATCTCGAATAAGGCTTTTACACTCCTTGAACTTATAGTTGTTGTTGTCATAATCTCACTTGTGTTCTTCTTTGCTGCTCCGAAATTCCAGGATATTGTTGAATCCTCAGCGGAAAGTGCTATTCGAAGATTAAAAACCATCATCGAATTCCAGTATGATGAAGCCGTTTTCAGAAAAACAAATCATCGTATTTATTTTGATATAAAAGAGGGAAAATATTGGACATCATACCTTACCATGGACAGGGAAGGAAATCTTACTCCAATCAAAAAGGAAACATATACCCTTCCCGCTGGAATAAACTTTGAAGATGTCGATGTTGTAAACAGGGGAAAGTTTATGGAAGGGCAGATTGCCTATATAGAATTCAGACCGTCAGGATATTCTGATGAATCATTTATACATATTAAAGCAGGAGATAACAGGAAATATACAGTTTATTTACATCCATATTCTGGAAAAGTAATAGTATATGAAGGATACAAACAAAAGCAAACCACTCAATAATATAAGTGGATTCAGCTTACTTGAAATAATGATAGCAGTTTTCATTATCGCAGTCGCCCTTAGCACCATTCTCTATTCAGAAATATTAAGCCTCAGAGCATCTGCAAAGATTAAAAACATTGATACTGCAATATTTCTTGCATCCTCAAAGATGTCAGAGATAGAAGCAGAAGGATTTCCCCCGACTGGAGAAAAGGAAGGTGATTTCGGAAATGAATTTCCCGCATTTAAATGGAAGCAGAGAATAATTCCTACTCCAAATCCATCTGTAAGGGAGTTAAGGGTTCAGGTTATCATCAATGAAGGAAACACTGAAGATCGCATTGAATTGATTACATACATTGCGGATCTGAAATGATAAGTTACTCAACATATATTAAAAAAGAAGATGGGGCTGCCCTTATTATAGCCATTATCATAGTTTCGATCCTTACCTTTCTGATAATAGATTTCAACTACTCTGTTCGCGTAAACATAAGAAAATCTACCAATCTCAGAGACGAAACAAAGGCATACTGGCTTGCCAAAGGGGGAATCGATCAAGCACTCCTTCTCCTTAAAACAACGATCCCCTCAGAAACCTATCACCATCTCGACCAGCCCTGGGCAAAGCCTTTCAGAGTAGAAACAGAGCAGGGAATAATCGATGTTTCGATTGTTGATGAAAACAGCAAAATAAATTTAAATTTGATAGTTACTCCAAGCAGGAGTGCAAAGAACATAATATACATTCCAAAATTTGAAAGAGGTCTCCTCCTTTGTGGCATTCCACCCGAACGCATTCCTGTAATAGTTGATTGGATAGATAGCAACAATGTTCCAGAATATTCGGGTGCGGAAAATTCCTACTATATGGGGCTTATTCCCCCCTATAAATGCAAAAACAATTTCCTTGATTCACTCTACGAGCTCGTTCTTCTAAAGGATTTCAAGATCGATAATATTGCTAAATTACAGGATGTTTTTACTGTTTACCCCTACAAACAGGGTAAAACATACATTAACATTAATACCGTGCAGGATCCACGCATCTTTCAGATCATCTCAGCAGGAAGGGAGTATGAAATAGACTCATATCTGGCTGAAGCTATAATAATAAACAGGAGAGAAAATGGTCCCTTCAGGAGAAAGGAGGAGATAAAAAGGGTTGATGAAGCAAGGATGAGCAAGATTTATCCCGGGATCTTTCCCATTATCGATGTAAAAAGCCACTTTTTTAAAATTTTTTCTTCTGCCATAATATCCCATGAAGGAGTTAATATTCCTCCGGTGAAATTAACACTTATAGCTCTTGTTGAGATCGATGAGAAGGGGAAAGTTATAGTCCATCGAATGGAAAGAGGAGGTTCATAAAATTTGCCAAGGCTTATTGCAGGTATCGATATAGGTAGTCATTCAATAAAAGCAACAATCATAGAAGGATACTGGAAGGATTTCAAAATCATTGAACAGAGGGAAGTGATTATTGGTGAAAATGGGAATGTAACAAAAATCCTGAAAGATATTATCCCTCCTTCCTTCAATGGTGAGGTTATTGTTTCTTATCCCTCAAGTCATTATTCACAGAGAAAGATTGTGCTCCCTTTTTCTGAAAGGAAAAAAATAGAAAAGATTCTTAAATTTGAAATCGAGGATATAATCCCCTTTCCGATCGATGATATAGTAGCTGACTTCCATATTATTGGAGAAGCTCCCTCCGGATTTCAACTATTAGTTATATTCACAAAAAAAGATGACCTGAAGGAGTTTTTAGAATTACTGAAGGATGCATCAATAAACCCATGGATGCTGGAAGCAGAAGGACTGGCATTCATTCATCTCTATCAACAATATCATGAAAACAAAAAAGTCGCTGCAATCATTGATGCAGGATCATCCAAAACAAACATACTTATAGCATTCAGTGATTCGGTCCTTTATACAAAAAGGATACCTTATGGGATTGATTCTCCTGTATTTCTCTCGAAAACCATCCTTCAGAGTGTAAGATCCTTTGAGGCTAAAGAGAAAAAAATGGTTGAGAGGTGGTTTATTGCAGGTGGAGGTGCGCTGGATAGCGATTTTTTAAGCATAATCAAAAGGGAAGCAGGAATGGATGTATCAACCGCCGAGATCCTTACAGAATCAATAAAAGCCCCGAAACCCGTAAGCCCATCAATGCTTCTCAGCCTTTCCCTCGCCATTAAAGGCTGGAAAGGTGCTGCGAATAGAGGTGTTGATCTAAGAAAGGAAGAATTCAGAATAGAAAAGGTTACGGATAAAAAAAGATCACAGCTCGTCAGATTCGGTATCATGTGCTCCATTCTCCTCTCACTTGCAATTACCGATTTCACACTAAGGATCTATCTCAAATCATCACGTTATAATATGTTAAAAAACCAATCACAGTTGATCTTTCGAGAAACATTTACGGATGTCCAGAGGATTGTGAATGAGGTTGAGCAGGCACGAGAAAAAATGGAAAATCTAAAAAAGAAGGCAAGGGATCTGGGGATAGTTGAAAACTCGATAAGATCCCCACTTGATGCACTGAGAGAAATATCATTAAACATCCCCGATGGAGTAAAGATCGATATCAATGAATGGAACTGGGATGGGGAAAGTGTGTGGATGGAGGGGAAAACTGATAGCTTTGAGTCGCTGGATCGAATAAGGGAGGGATTACAAAGGGCAAAAGGATTCTCTGAGGTTAGTGTTACAGAGACAAGGGCTTCCAGTGATAAAAAATCCGTTCTTTTTAAAATAACCATGAAGATAAGAGGGAAGAGATGAAGATAGATGATATTATAAATCTATATGGAAGGTTTTCAAAAAGGGAGAGGATTATCATTATCTCTGGATCATGCCTGATAATAATCTTCCTCTTGTATGAATTTCTTATAAATCCTGTTCTTGGGTATTTTTATGGACTTGATAAAAAGATAGCATCCATAGAAAGGTCCATAAGGGAACTTGAGTCAATAAGGTTAGAATACCTCCACCTGAAGGCATTAATTGATGATATAGAAAAGAGGGTAAATGGGTCCCGCCATGCTTCCATCCTATCCCAGCTTGAAGAGGCTTCAACAAGGGCAAGGGTTAGAGAATATCTTGTCTATGCAAAGCCATCTATAATGCAGACGATAGGTGAATACAGGGAAGTTACTCTGGAATCACGATGGGAATCGCTCAATATCTCACAGATAACAAAACTCCTCTACGAGATTGAACACTCTCCTGTCTATATGAGAATAAAAAGGTTAAATATGAAATCGCGGTTTGATGACCCCAGATATATGGACGTTTTTATGGTTATTTCTGCATTTGAGCCAGCATTAGAAAAATAGATATGGCCCCTGGCAGCGACCTACTCTCCCGCCCCGAAGGGCAGTACCATCGGCCCTGGAGGGCTTAACTTCCGTGTTCGGAATGGGAACGGGTGTTTCCCCTCCGGTATGACCACCTGGAGCCAGCCTTATATGATATAGATTTTTCCATTAATGTCAAGATATCCAATCCACCTCATCCTGTCCATCCTTATTTTTTAAAAACCCTTGTTGATCACCGGGAGCATTATCACCGAAAGTTAACTAAAATCGGATGTAAGATATTAATATTCAATGAGAAAAAATAGTTTGAAATATCTCATATCACTCCCTATAATTGCTGATCATCATAATCTCAAATTAAATTCTTTTCCCGATTATGAAAAAAGGAACAGACAATACCTCAATCGACCCGATCGATAATCTTAAAGAGACTATTAGAAAATACAGGGAAGAGATAAAAAGGCTCATTACCCTGAGAACGGAGATAAATAAGACAATAAAATTGTATAAAGAAGCATTAAGAATATCAGAAGAGATGTATATGGAAAAGACGATCCCCCGAAAGCCCAATGTAAGGCTCATCCCCGGCCCTGCAAAAGATATTAAAGGTAAAAGCGAAAAAAAGTAACCCTCTTTTTATCAATCCATTATTGGTATAATTAGAGAAAAGGAGGCACCGATGAAGTATGAATTTGAAAAAGGAAGCGAGCTTCTCCATTTCATAGAGGAGAATAAAAATTTTCCTGAAAACATCTTAATCAAAGAGAGGAAGGAAGATTTTCATGAGATCATCGATAGCCTTGCCCGTGCATCTGCCTTCGGTGATGACCTTGCAAAGAGGCTTTCCCGATATCTCATAAGGGCAACAGCCATCAACAGTGGCATAATTCCATGCTCAATACAACCTCTCTATGAAGCAAGGGGGAAAGGATCTGTTTCGGGTTTCACAGTTCCTGCAATAAATATAAGGTGTCTTACCTATGATGTTGCAAGGGCTGTTTTCAGAGCTGCGATGAGGGGCAATTGCGGTGCATTTATCTTTGAAATAGCCCGTTCCGAAATCTCATATACAAACCAGAGACCTGAAGAGTATGCTGCAGTCATAATGGCAGCTGCATTAAGGGAAGGTTTTAAGGGATCCATCTTCCTTCAGGGTGATCACTACCAGATAAGTAAATCAAACTTTAAGAAAGACCCTGAGAAGGAGATCGACGCAATTGAAAAGCTAATAATGGAATCTATATCTGCAGGTTTCTATAACATAGACATAGATACATCCACACTCGTTGACCTTGAGAAGGATACAGTTGATGAACAGCAAAGGTTAAACTTCGAAATCTGTGCCCACTTCACGGATTTCATAAGAAAGCATCAGCCTGAAGGGATAGATATATCTGTTGGGGGTGAAATCGGTGAGGTCGGTGCAAAAAATTCAACTGTTGAAGAGCTTCGTGCCTTTATGAAAGGTTACATAAAGTTACTTTCTCCAGATAGGATAGGTATCAGTAAGATCAGTGTCCAGACCGGAACTGTTCACGGCGGCATAGTGCTTCCCGATGGTAGTGTTGCGAAAATCAACCTCGATTTCAACACACTTTACGAATTATCAAGGGTAGCAAGGGAGGAATTCCAGATGGCAGGTGCTGTCCAGCATGGTGCATCTACCCTTCCTCCTCAACTCTTTCATAAATTCCCTGAAGTAGAAACAGCAGAGATACATCTTGCAACTGAATTTCAGAATATAATCCTTGATTCGGTCTATTTTCCCAAGGATCTCCTTTCAACGATATACAATTTCATCAAGAGGGAATTTTCCAATGAGAGAAAGCATGGGGAAACCGAGGCGCAGTTTCTATATAAAACAAGGAAGAAGGCATTAGGACCATTCAAAAGGGAAATCTGGGATATTCCAGAAAAGGCACGAAAGGAGATGGCTAAAAGCCTTGAGGAAAAATTTCTTTTCCTATTCGACCAGTTAAAAGTTTGCAATACCAAAGGGCTGATCGATGATTATATAAAACCTGTGGTAAAGATGCCTGAGATCCCCGAGGAGATCAAAGGGTTATCATCCCGCTAATTCCTCTATTTTCTTCCTGTATCCGTCTTACCCTTCTTCTCATCCTGAAGCTTTTTTTCCAGCGCCTCACCTCTTATCTTTGCCTTGCATGTCTCGCATATACTCTCATCTGAGGGCGCACCACATACCATACATTTTCCCTTCTTCTCCTTTTTATCCTTCTCCTCCTTCCCCATGAACCCCTCCTTTAAAAATTTAACGATCTAAATATCGTAAATCCCTCATTATCATTATCCACCTTATCTTATGAATTCAACAGCCTCTTCAGCACTTACCCTCGGCGGTGGTGATGGTTTCTCTGCTGGATAACCAACAGGAACAATTGCAACAGGTCTTAGATAACCGGGTAGTTTAAGGATCTCTGAGACCTTCTCTTCGTTAAAGGCACCAACCCATACAGTTCCAAGACCAAGGGCATGTGCAATAAGAAGCACATTCTGTATGCTTGCAGAAACATCCTGAATGGCATAGAGGTCTCTTCCCCTCTTCCCGTAATCCCATTCAATCCTTTTATCAAGGCATCCAACTATTGCAAGAGGTGCTTCGTATATAAAATCCTGCCCGTATGCGGCCCTTGCAAGTGCCCTTTTTATCTCTTCATTAAAAACTAAATAAAATCTTCTCCTCTGAAGGTTTCCTGCACTGGGAGCCCATATGAGGGCATCAACAAGTTGTGATATTATTTCATCAGGTATGGGTCTCGAAAGAAAACTCCTTATGCTTCTTCTCCCCTTTATTATATTCAGCAGGTCCATAAACAATCCTCCGGATCGTGTTCTTAACTTAAACTATTATATTATCAGTTATTTTTTATTTTCAAAGTTTATGCTTTAATTTTATCCTTTCAGGTATTAACATTTTTAATGGAAATGAAGGATATAGGTATTATAACTTCATTTATTGCAGGGGTTGCATCCTTCCTATCCCCATGCGTGTTACCCCTTGTTCCCGGTTATATATCCTTTATTGCAGGCACAGCAGTTGAAAAACTCATAGAAAAGGAAGGGGGCAGGAGGAAGGCTCCCTTTGTTTTTTTAAATGCATTTTTCTTTGTTCTCGGATTCACAGCGATTTTCGTGCTTTTCGGTGCCTCAGCAACATCCATAGGAAGGATCATCAAGAGTAATACATTCATACTGTCAAAAATTGCTTCTATTATAATTATTATCTTTGGCCTTCATCTTACAGGTCTTTTCAGGATTCCATTTCTCTACAGGGAAAAACGATTATCTATAGAAAAGAAACCACCTGGAGTCCCGGGATCCTTTCTTGTTGGTATGGCATTCGCCTTCGGATGGACTCCCTGTATTGGACCGATCCTTGGATCCATCCTCCTTATTGCAAGCACCAGAGAAACCCTCTTCGAGGGGATATACCTTTTATTATTCTACTCGATGGGGCTTGGTATACCGTTTCTTCTCTCAGCAGCTCTAATTGATCTATTCTTCAAGACGTTTTCCCGTATAAAGAGATACGTGAGATGGATTGAAATGGGATCAGGTATTCTGCTTATAATAATGGGCATCCTGATCCTTACAAATAGCCTATCAATAATAGCATCACATCTTTCATTATTTAATATCTTTTCTTTCTGAGGTAAAGATATGAGAATCTTGAAGATTCTTGTTTGCATTTTATCTTTGTTAATTTTTACAACATCTATTAAAGCCTCTGAAAAAAGACTTTGCGCTGAACTTATAACTGTCACTACAGAGGATAAACATATATTAAGGGGTGCATTATATGGTGATCCTGATCCTCAAAGACCCTGGCTCATATTCATCCACGGATATGGCGGAGATTTCTATTCAGGGATCAATGCATTTCTACCGGAAGCGATGGCGAAAAGAGGGTTTGTTTCTCTAAGTGTAAATATGAGGGATCATGGAAGGGGTCCAAAGATCTCGATCTTTGATGATTGCATAAAGGATATAGAGTCAGCTGTTCTCTTTTCCATAAAGAGCGGAGCTAAAGAGATCTTTCTTATTGGTGAGAGTATGGGAGCAAACAAGGTCCTCTTCTTTGCTGCAAGAAAAACCTACGATCAAATAAAAGGACTCATCCTCATCGCTTCACCAGGCAACCTCTTTGAATGGAATGTGAAATTCTTTGGAAGGGAAAAGGTCATCGCAGATTTAAATAAAGCAAAGGAAATGGTGAAGGAGAAGAGAGAGGAACTCATGGTTGTTGATCTGGGTCCCCTTGGAAAGAATCTATACTCTCCCCAGCATCTCTTAAGTCTCAGGGATCCTGAATCCCCCTCTGATCCCTTCAAAAATATTGGAAAAATAAATATCCCCATCCTTATTATTCATGGCTCAAAGGACAAACTTGCAGACCCTGGTGTTTCAAAAAGATTATGGAGTGAAAGAAGGGAATTTTCTGAACTTTCCATTATTGAAGGGGCTGATCACGATTTCAAGGGATATGAGGATGAACTTTCCCGAATAATAGAAATCTGGGTCAGGAAATTATCCATCACGGGGAAGATATCTCTCCTCCATCGATCTTATTTCACCATATCCCGTGATTGATTTGAATTCATCAAAGGAAACAACAAGGTCAGTCCTTGATGGCAGTATCCCCTCTCTTTTCAATGCAACGAGAAAATTCATCATACCCCTTGTAGCTGCAAATACAGGACCCACGGGAATACTTATCCTTGCAACGCCCATCTCCCGTAGCTCTTCTATTGCTACAAGTGGTGTCCTTCCACCTGTCACCGCATCAAACAGGTTTATGCTAACTGGTGCATCAATCTCCTTAACGATCCTTTTTATATCCTCGATCCTCTCAGGTGCCTCAACGAAAATCACATCAGCACCTGCCTTTGCATAGCTATTTCCCCTTCTTATCGCCTCCTCGATCCCATAAATGGAGATGGCATCTGTCCTTGCATTTATCACAAAATCAGGATCACTCAGGGCATCCCTTGCTGCCATAATCTTAAGGACCATCTCCTCTTCAGATATAAGCCTCTTCCCCTCCATATGTCCGCACTTCTTTGGAAAAACCTGATCCTCAATATTTATACCCGCACAACCTATCCTTTCGAATTCCCTGACAGTCCTTATTACATTTATTGCATTTCCATAGCCTGTGTCTGCATCTGCCATTACAGGTATATCCACTGCATTCACTATATTCCTTGTCTGCATGAGCACCTCATAGAATGAAATCAGACCCACATCTGGTAAACCGAGCATGGATGCGGAAAGTGCAAATCCACTTACCTGAAGAGCCTCAAAACCACACATTTCTATCAGTCTTGCACTGAGTGCATCATAACAGCCAGGCATCACCAACCCTCTTCTTTCAAGGAGCTTCTTCTTCAGGATTGTTGTTTTCTTCATAGCACTACCTTAACCTGTTATATCCTCTCCCCCATCCACAGCGATCACATTCCCTGTCATCCAGTATGTGTTTGGATGCGAGAGCACAGCAATTGCCTTCGCAACATCCTCAGGCCTTGTGAGCCTGCCCATGGGGTTTTTCTCCACCGCCCTTTCCATAAGTCTCTCATGACCTGGAATTTTTCTTAATGCCGGGGTATCCGTAACACCTGCCTTAATTGCATTTGCCGTAATCCCAAGGGGCGCAAGCTCAAGCGCAAGCTGCCTTATATGGGATTCAAGCGCAGCCTTCGCCCCTGATGTTGCACCATAACTCGGCCATACCCTGTGGGAACCAGAACTTGTGAGTGCGAAGATCCTTCCATCCCTTCCCATCATCCCTCTCCAGACGAGCTCCTGGACCCAGTAAACAAGGGTATGTGCCATTACATCCATTGTCATTGTCATCTGAATCTCCGTAATCGATTCCTGCGCTCCTTCTCCCACGAACGGCTTAAGGGAAGCAAAGGCAAGTGAATGGACAAAAACCCTTATTGAGGAATCTTCCCTTTTGAGGATCTCCTCCATTTCATCAAGCGCACCCCTTCTTTTGTCCGCATCCGCAGCATTTATGTTGAAAAAAACCGCTTGCTTTCCCATTGACTTTATAACCTCCATAATCCTCTCAACATTTGGAAGTGTTGCCCTTCTGTCCAGATGAACACCAAATATATTCATCCCCCACCTTGCAAGCTCAATACTTATTGCCTCTCCAAATCCACTTGATGCACCAAGGATAAGTGCCCATTGACCCTCATAGGCATCAGTTAACCTTTCCACCTCTAACCCCCTTATTTTCACCCTCCGGAGGCCGGATGAATCTGAAGGGCCTCTTTTATAACATCTGTTATTTTAATGATGCAGTCAAGATTTCCCACTATTATATTCTTAGGAAGAGGCTCAATGTAAAGTGCCTTTTTACAGGTATTACAGCTGATCCCAATCATTGTAAGAAGGTCAAGGATTATCTCCCTCTGGTCAGACATAGTTTCCCCCTTTCATTTACTATAAATTAAGAAATCTCTCATGGATTACTTCTTTTTCTTTATCTCGATGGCTTCAAGACGATGCTTTTTAATAAGACGGTAAAGGCAGGTTCTACTTACGCCGAGACTTTTTGATGCCCTTGATATATTACCGCCAAAATGATAAAGGGTTTTCTTTATTATCTCGCCTTCAGCTATGTTCTTTGCCTGTTTGAGTGTATAAAGACCCTTTGAGCTTTCAACATGAATAAGTCCAAGGTCTTCACCACTTATATATTCACCAACAGACATTATTATTGCCCTTCTTATCCTGTTTATAAGCTCTGCTACATTCCCGGGCCACGAATGATCTTTAAGCAACCTTAACGCTTCTTCAGTAAACCCTTTTGTTTCCTTTTTTATATCCCTTGTTAATCTTTCGAGATAGTATTTCGCCAGAAGTATAACATCCTCACCCCTTTCACGAAGCGGAGGCATCTTGATCGTGATCGTTGCAAGCCTCTGAAAAAGCTCATTCCGGAATCTCCCCTCTTCCACATCCTTCGAAATCTCTCTACTCGTTCCTGATATTATCCTCACATTAAGTGAAGAGAAAGCTTCACATTTTATAAAATTAAGGATCCTGTCCTGTATCGAAAGGGGAAGATTACCAACTTCATCAAAGTAAAGAGTCCCACCCCTTGTATATGCAAATTTTCCCATAGCGATTAAGCTTTCTGACAATCCGGAAGAGGTCTCTGTTCCAAATAGCTCCTTTTCTATAAATGCTTCAGGAACGTTTGAACAATTAACAACAACAAATGGCTTATCCTTTCTCAAACTCCTTTTATGGATGGTATATGCTGCAAGTTCCTTTCCCGTTCCATTCTCACCGATTATAAGCACGGGGAGATCTGTATGGGCAACATTTTCAATTAACTGAAATATGTCGATCATGGATTCAGACATTCCGATCATTCCTTCAAATTCAACAGTCGCTTCACTCTGTGCCCTTTTCATCTCCCTGCCAAGTGCATTTATTATCTCCACGATCTTCTCATCAGGAAGCAGGCTGATCCTTTCTATAAGCCTTCTTTTAAGGGAATCCCTTTTGTGGAACTGCAGGTAATCAGGCTCCTCAAACGCAAGACTCAGTCCACACTCCCTGCATATCCTTGGTCTTACCTCAAAATACTCACCACAGTAGGGGCAGTGTCTCTCCTGGATAAGTTTTTCCCTCATAAAATCCCAGAGTTTTATCTTCAGGGGCTCCTGAAGATCCAGAAAACTTATAGCGCTTCCTTTCTCATCCCTTCTGACAATCCTCCCCACAACCTCCACATCCATATCAAAACCTGGAATATTAAATCTCACCTTCACAAGACCATCAGGTGGGGAAGGCACCGCTCCCTCAATATACATTCCTGAAAGGCTCACATTCTTTGCAATTGCAATCCTACCTTCCCTATTTTCCCTGCTCTCCAGCGTAACGGGAATGGATACTGGAAGTCTCGGATCCTTTCTTATTACAACTGCCATAGATAACTCCCTTTGTTTGCATTATATACTGGATCTGTATATTTACTCAACAAAAATTTAAATAATTACTCGTTTTTTTTCTTATAAAGGATGTATTCCATTCTCTCATTGTAAAGATGCTTTACAACCTCAAAGACCCTTTCAAAACCACCATCGAGGAAAACTGCTCCTATCAATGCCTCAAGTGAACCAGCAACAATGGATATCTTATTTCTTCCATCCGTTTTTTCTTCACCCTTTCCAAGAAATATGAAATCCTGAAGGGAGATAGATTTACCTATCTCGAACAATTCCTGTTTGTTAACGAGCATTGATCTCATATAACTCAAGTCTCCCTCCCTAAGATCCGGGAACATCCTGTAAAGAATTATTGTCACTACGCTATTGAGAACAGCATCACCTAAAAATTCAAGTCGCATGTTATTCTTACTTGAAGGATTTTCATTTGAATAAGATGGATGCGTAAGACACTGATGGAGAAGCTCTCTGTTGTTAAAATGATATCTTATTTTAGCTTCAAGAAGGGATATATCATCTTTTTCCATAGATAATCTCATCAACAAGCATCTTTCTCCACCTTCTATCCTCCTGCTTATAGATATCGATAACCCTTATCGGAATCCTCGCTGTTCTCGGGTCAATCTCATGCTCAAGTATCAATTTTAATATATAAAGCCTTGTGTTCCTTCCAAATCTTACCCTGCAGACCCTTCCTCCATAGAAATCATCTGTTGAATACTCTGCTGTATTTATATCCCTCAGTTTAAATCTCTCATTAAAACAAACAGAACTATAACCATATAGATTACTTTCCTCGGGATAAACCTCACCCGATGTATTCAAAAAAATAGTTAGCGCATTCCTTACACCGGGATTATAGCTGAGGAATTCTCCATAAAATCCAGCAACTGTATCAATAAAAGCTTTATGCTCTGGTTTTGGATTGTTCTGTATTATTATCAGGAGATCGAGATCCTGCCTTTCATCAAAAAATAGATTATTCGCCCTTTCAATTATAGCTCGAATATTTGAATACCTCAAATCTCTGTATACATAATCGAAACACAGGAGGACTATAAAATTGAAGGAATACTGCTCCGATCTAAATAGATATATATGTTTTCCACGGTAGAGATCTATAAAATGGCTTATATGTTCCTCACCTCTGAATGGATGTGTTTTTGCTTCAAAGAAGATATGAAAGTTATCATTTACTTCTTTGACTATTATCATACAGCAATTAACCGGCTTTTCTTTTTCTTCAGACTCTGCATCCCTCCTTACCTCAGTAAGTGCCTCACAATTATCGATTGCAAACTCCTCAAGAAGATTTTTATACTCATAAAGGGAAATATGCTCGATACCGGCTATGACGATTGTGTTTCTCCTTAAATCCTTTTTCACAAATTCAATGAAATCCTTTAAAAATAGATGCGGAACAGATGCCTCTGGAAAAATAACAAAGTTCAGAAAATCTTTTCCTTTTTCACATTGCGATACTATCTGCAGGATGGATTTCATGCAATCCCAGTGATGTTCAGGATCCTCAATCTTCCAGTAAAAATCCTTTACCTTAAGGCTGCAGGGGATCTGTGCAAGGTGTGCAAAGAATTCTCCGTTTTGAGATGGTAAGATATTAACATACTTTTCAATGATTCTGAACATAACTACATCTTGCTGATCGTTTCCCCAGATACAGGAAGCTTTTAATTTCCGGACAAAATTTCAAAACAGAGAGGATACTTTCTCTATTTCACAGGGGCAATTAATATCTCCTGCCCTTCCCCTTCCCTTCTCTCCTGCCTGACCTTCTGTCTTCCCTCTCCGGTCTTGCCTCGTTAACGATTATCTGTCTCTCTTTAAATGACTTTCCGTTCAATTCGGAGATAGCCCTGCTCGCATCCTCAGCATTTGCCATTTCAACAAATCCAAAGCCTCGGCTTTGTCCTGTGTAGCGATCCGTTATGATTTTTACCGATCTCACCTCTCCCACCTTCTGAAATAATTCTTGAAGCTCACTTTCTGTTACTTTAAAGGAGAGGTTACCTACATAAAGTTTGGTTGGCATACATTCCTCCAAAATACCTCCAAAGAACCAGGGATCCTCCGGACTTAAATGCCCGCTTGCTTCCCGTAAGGCCTTGAAAGGTTCTATTTTTCTCTATTTAAATCCAAGAAAACCCAAATTGCAAGGAAAAGTTACCTCTCCTTCCTCAACTGACAGGAGAAGCAAAGGGTGGCATATGGGAGGGCCTTAAGGCGCTTAAGGGCTATTGGCTCACCGCAATCTTCACACAGTCCATATGTCCCATCCTTCATCTTGAGTACAGCTCTCATCATCATATAAAACCTTTTCCTTCTCCTCGAGCTGAATAGCTGCATCAACTCTTTTTCCCTTAACCTTGAGGCGAGGTCGTAGATATTACATGCCCTCTTTTCCATTGTCTGGAGGAGCTCTAATTCATGTTTTATTGTGTTTGAAATCTCGCTCCAGATATAATTCTCCAGCTCTCTTATTGCCTCCTCCCTGCTTCTTTTGAAAATCTTTATCTCATTCATACATTAAAAGCACTTATATTCTATATCATTCTTATAATACAGTCCAACCTATAAAAATTGACACCATTACGGTTGTTTTTCAGACTTGGAATTTGATCTCAGATAAACTGTCCTTATGGGAAATGGGATTTCAATACCTTCCTCTCTGAAACGCCTGAATATTCTCTTTCTCATCTCATGCTGAACATAATACTGATCCACAAACTCTTTTACCTGGCAGATTAGCGTAAAATTGAGTGAAAAATCGCCAAAGCCCGGAATAAATCTTACAAACGGCTCTGACTCTTCAACCATTCCTGGAATCTCCTTTGTCGCCTTTTTTGCCTCATCAATAAGAATCCTTTCGATTCTTTCAGGATCGCTCTCATAGCTTACAGAAATCGGTATGAGAAGGGACATCCTTTTTTCAGGAAGGTAGTAGTTCGTAATTATGGATTGGGAAAGTTTCGCATTGGGGATTATTACAAGATTATTTGGGAGAGTCCTTATCCTTGTTGCCCTCCAACCAATATCAACAACATAGCCTTCATCTCCTGTGTCAAGTTTTATGTAATCACCAACCCTTATCTGTTTTGATACCGTTATGTAGATACCTGCAAAAAGGTTTGAAAGGGTATCCTGAAGACCGAGGGCAACTGCAAGACCGCCAACACCGAGCGCTGTAAGGATGGGTGTTATTGAGATATCGAGCATGTTCAGTATTATTAAGAGACCTATTATGATAATTACCCATCGAGAGATATTTCTTGTAAGTGTCGTTATTGGCATTATTCCTTCAAATCTCTCTCCGTAAGATTCAATGAAATCACCGACTATCTTTGCAGTAACAAGAGAAACACTGAAGATAAGGAGTGATATTAACACCTTCTCAATAAGGAGAGAAGTTCTCAATTCAAGATCCATCGTTCTTACTGTCATGTATATAGCAAGAAGAACAATCCAGATGATCGATGCCCTGCCTGTGGCATTGAGTATTATATCATCTAACTTTGACTCTGTTTTTTTCGCCCATTTATGAAGGATGTTAAAAAGCAGATGCCTTATGATATATCCTATAATAAGAACAGCAAGGGCGGTCAGTATGGTTAAAGAGGGCTCCGGAATCATCTTTGATGACATTTCTTCTCCCCGCCCGGTTTTTTCAGAGGCATAAAATAAGTATCAATCTTACTCTACCTCAAAGTGAACGGGATCTTTGATCAAAAATGAAGGATCTTTTCCACCTCTTCACGATCACACTCCATAACGTATGGGATACCCGAAATCTCCGAAGCCTCTTTTGTGAGTGCAAAGATATCATCTCTCGAGATGTGATCAATCGTAAACTTCCTTGCCCCAGCCATAAGCTGCTGGAGTCCTGTTTTTATCCTGTCTATATATGTGTAGAGACCTAAAGCACCAGGAGGGATCATCCTGAATCTATTTCCATATTTGCTTTCAAGGATCTCTGCAGTAACGAATATGTGTTCTATGTCTGTACCAAATTGTGAGATGTTTTTTGGAAGTTTCCCCTCTTTTATCCAGATACCTATATTCTTTCCAACCATTGCAGGGATCATGGTTGCCCTTCCCATGCAAACGGCCTTAACGAATGGAGCACCAAGGGCAAGGGCTTTAAATATATGATCCTCAAAAGAAATCCCGCCACCTATTGCAAGGGAAGGTATATATTTACCCTTTTCGTGAAGCCTCTTTGCATACTCATAAAGGAGACATTCGATATACACAGTCGGGATACCCCATTCATTCATCATTCTCCATGGACTCATTCCTGTTCCTCCACCTGCGCCATCAACAGTAAGGAGATCAACCTTTGCTATGGAACAGAGCTTAAGTGCCAGAGCAAGGTCCCTTGGTCTGTAGGCACCGGTTTTAAGGGATACGAACTTAACACCTATCTTCCTCAGATGCTCTACTTCCTTAATGAACTCCTCCTCATTAACCATGCCAAGTCTTGAATGCCTTTCAAATTCTTTAAAAACACCATCCCTGAATGCCTTCTGAATCACCCCATCCTCAGGGTCAGGAAGCACCACATATCCCCTTTCCTTTAATCTGAGTGCAGATTCCAGGGTGGGAAGCTTTACCTCTCCACCTATATCCTTTGCACCCTGCCCCCATTTTATCTCGATTGCCTTAACACCGAGTTTTTCAACCGCATATTCAGGCACTCTTGCCCTTCCATCCTCCACATTGTGTTGAACCAGAACCTCTCCGTAACCCTCATACCAGTCCTGAAAAAGCCTCACCCTTCTTTCCAGCTCGGGCGATTTTATAACCCTCCCGTTTCTGAATTCTGCATCAGGGTCCATACCACATACATTCTCACCTATTACAAGTGCAATACCGGATAATGCTGATCCAATGGCCATACCCTCCCAGTTGTTCCTTGCAATATCGGTGGATCCAAGGGCACCTGTAAAAATGGGAACCTGTAACTTTATCCTGTAGCCCCCCTTTCCGATTATGGTCTCCACATTTACATTGGGAAAGACCGCCTTATCGGGGTCTGCCTCAATACCATATGCACCCACACATGAGCCGTGGATATTGAAATGGGAAAAATCAACAGGATAATCCTTTGTTGCACCTGCTGTAACCTTGCCAAATGGTTCTGGGTATATAACTTCTCTGCCTCTGAATGATGATTTTGCTATCTCACATGTGCCGGGGCAGCCATCAAGGCACACAGAACAGATGCCCGAAGATGGGGAAGCCTCAGGAATCCTTAATCTTGTGGATGTTACAGAACCCCTATTGATATCCCTGCTAAAACTTATTACTATTCCTCCTTATTAGTTTAGTTTATCTATGAAATAAATCTTCTTTTATAAATTTTGTCAACAATTTTCTTTAAAAATATTCTTTAAAAAAGGCAATTTATATAATACCGTTTTATTTTAAAATAGACTCCTGAGTACCTTGAGGTTCTCCATGTCCATGTCGCCTTCTTTTGGTGTTTCTATAATCATTGGCATATCCTCGAATATTTCGTTTGAAAGGATTACTCGGAAGGGCTCAGTTCCGATAAAGCCCCTTCCTATGTGCTCGTGGCGATCGACCTTTGAATTAAAAGGCATTTTTGAATCATTAAGATGAAAAACTTTTAATTTTGCAAGGCCAACAATTGAATCGATTGCTTTGAAGATCCTATCCCACCCTTTATGGTCAAGCCTGTATCCAGCAGCAAAAAGATGGCATGTATCGAAGCATATACCCAATCTTTCGGTATTTTTTACACTATCGAATAGATCAAGGATCTCCTCCAGGCTTGATCCAATGGCGGAGCCCTGTCCTGCTGTATTTTCAAGAAGGATTATGGTTGAAGTATCCTGTGTTTCATCAATGATTTCAGCAATAGCTGAGCTGCACCTCCTGATCCCCCACCTCACTCCCATTCCCCCATGAGAACCGCAATGGACAATCCAGTAAGGGATCCCTAATCGTGAGCATCTCTTTATCTCTTCGACGGATGCATCTATGGACCTCTTCCACAATTTTGCATCAGGGGATGCCAGGTTTATAAGGTAGCTTGAATGGGCAATGACCTGCTTTATCCCTGTTTCCTTCCATGCCCTATCAAAAAGTGCAATCTGGGATTCTTCAAGCGGTGGAAAATCCCACCTTACCTGATTCCGCAAGAATATCTGAACTGCATCACATCCGAGTTTTTTACCCCTTATAAGTGCCCTCCAGAGCCCACCCGCAATAGAGATATGAGCACCAAGATTCAACCTTTCTCCCTTAGAAATCTTAGATTAAAATTTCCATATTACACTTGCCATAAAAGATGTTTCCGCTCCTACATCAATTTCAGCAAGGAGGGATGCAAAGGGTGAGATTCTGTACTCGACCCCTCCGAATACCTTTATAAGCTCATCCTGCCTGTAATCCCTGTCAGGGAGACCCTCAATCTTAAGGGTTCCCTCCACACCACTTAATGCAATTCCCATATACGGTGTAATGGGAGAAGTCCTTCCAACCTGATGGAACTGAACTCCTGTTGAAATCTCCCAGTTAAGTTGCTTTATCTTTCCACTGAGCGAACCTATAAAATCTTCGTCCTCGCTTTCAAAATAAAAAAGTTCAGCTTTTATACCCCAGAAGGGCTTCCCCTCAATCTCAAGAAGATTTACTGCAGCACCACCACCGATTCCCAATCCCACATCACCATTGAAATCACTGCCAAGGATGCTGTTGTCAGACTCTGCTCTTGCAGCACCTATTGAAAAAAATAGTTCAAGGTTTTTGTCTATTGTAAATGATGGCTTTATAAAGAATCGCTGCACGAGGATATCCTCACTGGGGATCTCATCAAAATCCATTTCCCTTATAGAGAAATCATAACCCATTTCAAGCTGTGCCTTACCATAGGGTAGAGAAACAGTCGGCTTACCAATTCCCATTGCGTATCCATTTTCTGAAATCATTAAACACAGTATTGAAAATAGTAGGATCAGAATGGACCTCTTCATCTCTGTACCTCCATTGCTTATAATTCGATAGATGATTGATTAATGATAGCAGATAAAATAAAAATAAGTAAATGTTACACACGCAGAGACACCTTATTTTCTTACTCATCTTTGTTTTCCTCATTTCGTGCTCGAAAAAATACACCCCTGATGAGGAGCTTATAAGCCGGACAATAAGAGAAGCAGCTCAGGCAACACAGGCAAAGGATCTAAAAGGTCTTCTTAAACATATTTCAACATCCTACAAGGATCCCATGGGAAATGACAGGGATGGTATAAAAGGCATTCTTCTCTATCATTTTACGAGAAATGAAAAGATATCAATTTTTATAGTAAAGGAGGAGATAGAGGCAGGCAGAGAAAAGGGAAAGGCAATAATTAAGGTCATCTTCACAGGTGAAAAAAAGCCGTCGCAGGAGATAAAGGAGCTTATCAAGAGTGCACTCGGTATCTATATGTTCGAAATCTCCTTTAAAAAGGAAAGGGGTAGATGGCTTGCCATATCAGCAACATGGACAGAGATCGGACTAAAGGAGTTGCTCTAACCCTTAAATAATTTTTCAAGCTGCGAAAGGCTTATCTCTCTCAGCGAATCAATAACAATAAGGGGGGAGAGTTTCTCAAGCCTCTCCCTGGGGTAGGAGTTCGTAACAGCTATACAGAACATGCCAGCCTCCTTCGCAGCCTTTATCCCATGGATTGAATCCTCTATAACAACGCACTCTGAAGGGATTATGGGTGGGTTTAATTTTAAAAGTTTATTAAGAAGATCAAGTGCTTTTATATAAGATTCGGGATCCGGTTTGCCCCTTTCCACATCATCAGCAGAAACGATAACGGAGAAGCAATCCTTAATACCACCTTTTTCCAATAAAAAGACTATCTCCTTTCTCATTGCGCCCGATGCAATTCCAAGCGGAAATCTTTTTGAGGCATCTTTAATGAAATCGATCGATCCTTCATAAAATCTCACACCTTCCTTCATAGCCTCCTCAAAGTATAACCCCTTTTTCTCAATAAGCTCCCTGATTTTTTCATCGCTAATTTCCCTTCCATGTGATAGGAAAACCTCCCTGAAACACCCCTTATCATCAAGGGCAAGATATTTTTCATAATATTCCTTTTCTGGAAGCTCAATACCCTCCTGCTTTAATGTCTTCTGGAATGCTGTGAGATGTAGTGCCTCTGTATCAGCAATCACCCCATCAAAGTCAAATATGATTGCCCTGAGCATGAAATACCCTCAGTTTAAAATTGTTTGAATGTCCTTCCTTTTTACATTATGATTTTTTTTGCTTCAATAGTTTTTTTCACTGAGAGGGAAAAGATGTATAGAATTCATGTCCACATCCCTTTTGATATGCTCACAGGATATATGGAAAACATATTGAAAATGAGAATCAATCTTGAAATCGCCTTTAACGCAAGATCCCTCGATAAGGTGAAAAAATGGGAATTCCAGAAGATCATCAGCACCTTTAATTATAAACCTTCGATCACCTTCCATGCGCCCTTTATGGACCTCTCGGCAGGTGCCCTTGATGAGAAAATAAGGAAGGTATCGGAAAAAAGAATCCTTCAGGTCCTGAACCTCTCAAAGGTTCTACATCCTGCACTCATAGTTGTCCACACCGGTTATGAGAAATGGAGGTATGCGGGGCTTTATGATAAGTTCTTCAGGAGTAGTAAAAAAACATGGAAAAGGATTATCAGTGAGGCAGAAAAGTTAGATATCCCGATTGCACTTGAAAATGTCTTTGAAGAGGATACCTCACTTATAAAAAATCTTATCCAGGAGATAGGTTCAAAAAAGATGGGGCATTGTTTTGATGTGGGGCATTTCCATATATTCGGTAAGATTCCTATTGAAAAGTGGTTTGATGATCTCGGCGAATTTATAATGGAGGTTCATCTTCACGATAATAGGGGAAAATGGGATGAACATCTCGCACCAGGAAGTGGAAATATTGATTTCAAGACCCTTTTCTCCCTCATCTCAAAACTCCCATCAAAACCTATCCTCACACTTGAGGCGCATTCAAGGGAGGATGTGGAAATAGGAATGGAGAAAATCAAGAGATTTATAGAGGCAATGGATCATAAGGGTGGATTTTCTATATAGTAAGATATGGACTTCAATGCCTCCTTGAGTTCGCCGCCGCTGGAAAATCTTTCCTTCACATTCTTCCTGAGGCACTTCATTATGATATTGTCTAGCTCCTCTCTAATTGACGGGTCAATGACCATGGGTCTCTCAGGCTCCTCTTCAAGGATTTTATCCATAAGGTTTTTTTCAACAGGATCATAAAATGGAAGTCTCCCTGTATGAATCTGATACATGATAACCCCCAGTGCCCATATATCACTCCTCTTTTCACTTTTCCCCAGTATCTGTTCCGGTGCCATATATGGTCTTGTCCCTATAACGGTTTTGCTTATCTCCTCATCCCGTAGCTCCTTTGCTGTTCCATAATCAAGTAACTTCAGTATGCCATCGTTCCTTATCAGTATATTCTCAGGCTTTATGTCCCTATGAACAACGTTTCTGCTGTGGGCATGGGAAACAATATCCACAAGCTGACTGATATAAAACCTCTTTTCACCTTCACTCATTCCAATCTTCATTTTATCACTAAGTGTTATTCCATCGACAAACTCCTGAACGATGATTATCCTTTCATTGTGCTTCAATATATCCTTAACTGATACAGCATTTCTGTGTGGCTCAAGTTTCTTGCATATCAATGCCTCCTTTAAAAATCTTCTATTGTATTTTTCGCTCCTTGGTATCTTCAGCACACAAAATTCATCCCTGTTCATATTCATGATATTCCTTGCCTTCCATATCTCCGAGAAAGTCCCATCACCAAGCTTCTCAATCTTTTCGTACCTATCAGCAATAAGTTCTGACATCCTTTTGATACATATAAAATTCCTCTCGATGGGAATGAGATTGCTCAGTATATTTAAAAGAAACCTCCTTACCCTTCCACCTTTTTCTTTTGATTCCACCCACATGTTGCTTTCGGAATCCAGGCCTATGTTTATACCCTCATAACCGATGATCTCGCCTTTCTCATCCTTAACAAGCTGACCCGAGATAAGAACCGTAATGATACTTCCGTCCTTTCTTTTGAAGTTGACTTTGAAGTCATTAACAAAACCGTTCTTCTCTATGAGATATTGGAAGAGTTTTCTGTCATCAGGATTCACATATATATCCTTTGGAATATTTACCTTCATCAATTCATTCTTACTTTCATATCCCAGCATACGTACAAGGGCATCATTGCATTCAATAAACCTTCCATCCCTGCTACTCAGAAAAACGCCTTCCCTTATGGACTCAAGGATAAGCCTGTATTTTCTCTCAAATTCAGATAATCTTTTCCTTTGAAGGGCGAGATTTGAGAGTATCCTTATCTTTGATAACAGTTCATAAGGTTTCAATGGCTTTTTCAAATAATCGGAAGTTCCGTGCTGGATAATCTTTTCGATGGTCTCATCGGTTATGCCCTCATTTAAAAGCATGAGCATCGGGATCCGAGAAATGGGTGGAATTGATATCAACCTGAGATAAAGTTCATTCAGCATGTCCGTCTCTTTGGGAGAATCAATTACAAGCAGATCAACACCCCCTTTTTCCACCTCTTCGAAGACTTCATCCAGTATAGCTAAGACAGAAAGCTTATAGTCCTTGCCCTTCAGAACCTCCATAAATAGGGCTTCACAATCTCGATCTTCATCCAGAAGCAATATTCTTACAAGCTCGCCGCTCATCTTCCAATCCCCTCAAAATTAATTATATAATAATGACAAACATGAAGGCATCATCATTAAGCAAAATCAACAGGATCATATCTATCATAAGAAAGGAAACAGAAGATTTCGAAATACCTGCCGTCTCAAGGGTCGCCCGCTCAAGGGATCCATTCAGAATCCTCATCTCCTGTATCCTTTCTCTTCGAACCAAAGACAACATAACCCGTGACTGCTCAACACGTCTCTTTCAGCTTGCATCAGATCCATATAAAATGAGCTCGCTTTCCATTGAGGAGATTGAAAAGGCGATATATCCCTGTGGATTTTACCGACAGAAGGCACGCTTCATCAAATCGATCTGTAGAAGCCTTATTGAGAAATACAATGGAAAGGTTCCTGATAACCTCAAAGATCTTATGGAACTCAAAGGTGTTGGAAGAAAAACCGCCAATCTTGTAATCACCCTTGGTTATAATAAATTTGGCATATGCGTCGATACACATGTCCATCGTATAGTTAACAGGTGGGGCTATGTTAAAACAAATAATCCAGAAGAGACAGAATTTGAGCTTAGAAAGAAGCTCCCTAAAAGATACTGGAAAGAATTCAACAGTCTGCTTGTAAGCTACGGTCAGCATATCTGTAAACCCGTAATTCCACTATGCAGTATCTGCAAGATATCACGATTCTGCCTGAAGGAGGGTGTTAAAAAATCCAGGTAGCAATGGCTGGAGCGGATCTTTTTCTGCAATCAAAAATTTTTGCGGCAGAGCATTACATGGCTCCCCATCAAAATCTGGATTTTTGCAGATACAGATATGTGCCTCAATCCCTGAATGCCTTGAAATGTCTTTTATAAACCCGTATATACTTTTCCTTTTTGTAAAAGGAACAAGCTTTGTTTTTTTAGAAGTGCAAACCTCCCTCCAGGGCTCATCCACAAAATATGAAAGTATCCTGGTTAGTTCTCTCTTTCCCAGTTTGCTCCTCATTTCATAAATGATATTTGGCCTTAGATGAAGGCAGCTAATCGAAATCTTCTTTACACCATGTTCGTTTAAGACAGACACAAGTCTCTTTATTTCGAAAAAACTGTCGGTTACAGATGGAATAATCGGATCAATCCTCACCTCAACATCGATACCTGCTTCCTTTAGCATCTTTATGTTCTTCAATCTTTCATATGGCGTTGATGTATTTGGCTCAAATACATCATGATAATAATCGGAAAGGCTCACAATTCCTATACGGGCATGAATAAGATGCGGCTTTAATCTGAAGAGCCCGATAAAATCTTCAGGTATATTGCCCTTTGTTAGAAAGGAAAATGGTATATTCCTTTCAATAAGGATACGCATCGCCTTATAGGTAATTTCAAGAATTTCAGCTGCTGGCTGAAAGGAATCCGATGCAGTGTTAAAGATAACATAAATCGAGCGCGATCTTCTTATCAGTGAATCCAGATCTTTTTCAAGCATTGTTTGTATATTCTTGTAAAGATAGACTGAGTATGGAGGAGGTGAGTTGCTATATGATTTTGCGTAACAATAAATACAATCATGGATACATCCAGATGTGATGTTTATCGCATAAAGACCCTTCATGCAGCCAAATGTAAATTTTTTGAGAGCGGATGTTTTCTTATCACATTTAATAATCTTCCACACTTTCATATCTAACTCATAACAATCCTTGCATCAAGCACTTTATATCCCTTTTCAAAGGATGCCACAGGGTTCAGATCTATCTCATCAATGGATTGATCCTCCATCATGATCTTCGAAATCTCAACAATAAGATTAGCTAATGCCCCTTTATCCCTCATCCCCTTTCCTCTAAAATCATGTAGAACCTTTGATCCCTTAATCTCATCGATCATTTCGAGTGCATCCCTTTCACTCAGAGGCGCAATCCTGAATGAAACATCGCGTATCACCTCTACCATTATGCCACCCAGACCAAACATCGCAACAGGCCCAAACTGCTGATCCCTGAAGGCACCTACTATTACCTCGACATCAGATTTCACCATCTCCGATATGAGTAAACCATCCGTTTCCAAGCCAAGTGAGATCAGTTTTGAAAAGCCACTTCTTAGAGCAATATCGTCCCTTATATCGAGAATAACTCCTCCAACATCACTCTTATGACTGACCGATTTTGAATTTATCTTCAATACAACAGGATAACCAACATTTGATGCAAAGGACAATGCATCTTCCAGAGTGCTTACCTTAAAGCTATTTGCAGTAATAATACCCCTTGATGAGAGAAATTGAAGTGCCTCATAAGGTGAAAGAAGTTTTTTCCCCTTCGCTGTGGGCGTAACCTTTGGAATCGTGATTGTCTTTTTCCTTGTTGGTAAATGATGTGAGGCTGCCTTTATCCCTCTCTCAGGTGTTGGAAACACAGCAACCTTGTTCATGTGCATAATCTCCTTCTCCCTTCTTTCCACATCAGCTCCTCCGAGGAATATCACAAGCTCACAACGATCCCTGTTTACAACAGATGAAGCATTCTCTATGGGATCGCCAAAAATAATGGTAACAATATCGTAATATGGAGCTGCCTCCTGGATCACTCTTTTGTATGTTTGAGCATCAGCATCACCTGTAAGATCCAGTGGATTTGATATGATAAAGTGTGGAGGAAGCATCTCCCTCAATTTCTTCTCCAGTTCCTCTGGAAGAGGAGCTACATCAAATCCACACTCTTCAGCAGTGTCAGTCGCAATAATGCCAGAGCCCCCGGAGCTCGTTACAATAAGCATCCTTCTCCCCTCTGGCTTCTTAACATAAGCAAGTGCCTTGGAGATATCGTAAAGCTCTTCAAGATCCAACGCCCTATGTATACTAAACTGCTTGAATAATGCATCGTAAACCTCATCCCTTCCAGCAAGCGATTTTGTGTGCGATTCTGCAGCTATAATTCCTCTTTCTGTCCTTCCAGATTTTAATATTACAATGGGTTTTCTACAGTTCTTCATCACACGGAGAAATTTCTCTGCATCTTTAATACCTTCAATATACAGTGCTATCACTTTTGTGTTTGTATCCTGGGAAAAATATTCTATAAGATCCGATTCATCAACATCTGCCCTGTTTCCCATACTTACAAATGCAGAAAAGCCCAGTTTTTCCTGAGATGCCCAGTCGATAAGTGCTGCACCAACAGTTCCACTCTGTGAAATGATTGCAATATCACCTCTCAGTGTTATCAATGGCCAGGATGCGCAAAGGTGATGGTACGGGTAATTAACACCCTGACAGTTTGGACCGATCAGCCTCATACCGAAATCCCGCGCATTCCTCAACACATCCTGCTGCAGAACCTCTCCTTCCCTTCCTGCCTCACTGAAACCACCTGTTATGATGATTGATGCCTTTACCCCCCTTTTTCCACAGCGCATAATCGCATCGGGGACAGCCTTCGCCGGAATTATAATAACAGCAAGATCAACACCCTCCGGCAGTTCATCAACAGACCGCAGGCTTCTTTTCCCCAGTATCTCCTCTCCTTTCGGGTTTACCGGAAAAACCTCCCCCTGAAAACCTGCATCGAGTATGTTTTTAAAAATTTTGTATCCGAATTTTTCCGGATTACTGGATGCACCAACTACTGCGATACGATCAGGTCTGAAAATGCAATCAAGCTCGTGTCTGCTCATATGGACCTCCTAAATTAATAATTTCATGGAGGCATTCAAGATTTTCCCATAGTTGAGAGTGGATCTATGAAGGACCTCCTTCCAGATACCGAGACCTATACCCCTCTTTGATAGTGTATATAAAATACCGGCATCCGAGGACGCATTCAAGAATAAGCCACCGATAATCCTGTCATCCCTGAAAACCAACTTCCTGTAAATGAGCCCTTCACTGTTTTCATAAACCCTGAAATCGTCTTCATCTTCAATATATCCAAAGGATGCTATCTCAAGATTAAAAACTCTAAGTGTGCTCCAGGGAATGGCTCCTTCATATAAAAAATCATTCCCAGCCATATTTTCACCTGCAACCTTCCCCTGTTCCACTGCGATACTCCATAGCCCGTGAACTTCCTTTCTGCCCGTTATCATATCAGTTGACTCAGCAACATCCCCTGCTGCAAATATGTTATTAATGCTGCTCCTCATCCTCTCATCAACAACAATTCCCTTTCCTGTTTGCACTCTCTCTCCTGTGAATTCGGGAAAATTCGGTTTTGCGCCAACAGCAACAATAACTGCATCAACAACAATTTCATCACCACCTGAAAGAATTACCATGTTTTTCCTTCCTCTTCTCTTTATTTCCATAACCCTTTCTTTTTTTCTTAAGTGAATGCCAATGCCCTTCAGGAAATCCTCGATTATATTGGAAAGCCTTCTGTCAGCAATTCTTGAGAGCAGCTGTTCTGTTGCTTCAATAATATATACCTCCTTCCCTTGATTGATGAATGCCTGCATTGCCTGGATACCAATAAGTCCGCCTCCGATAATCGCAACACTCTCTATCCTTCCAATCCTCCTTTTTATCCTCTTTACATCATCAAGACTCCAGAACGTATATAAATCTTTTCCGCTGATACCTGGTATATCAGGAATAATGGGAGAAGCTCCTGTTGCAATGAGTAACTGGTCAAATGAAATTTCCTTGCTGCTGTCAATGAAAATTTTTGATCGCAAAGGATCGATAGAGAGAACTTTTCCATTTATGTATTTTACTTTCTGATCTTTGAAAAAGGATCTATCCCTTATATAAAGCACATCTTCAGTTATAGAATCATCAAGGAAGTAGTGGAGAAAGACCCTTGTGTATGGTGGGTATTTTTCCTTTGTAATAAGTATTACTTCCGAATGTTTGTCATGGAGTCTGAAGCTCTCAAGGGCACTTAAACCTGCTGCGCTCTGACCGATAATAACAACCCTTTTTGCGCCCTTCATCCACTCAGACCAAGCCTCCTTAATGTTTCTTCCCTGGGAATGCCATTCTCATCCCACCCTCTTATTTCATAGTAACTATTGAGCATAGGATCAAGCTCAACCACCTGCCCCTTAGCTGCACCTGAAGGGAGTGGTTCCATCAAGAATCTTGGTGGAAGGGTGTCGTCCCTCCTGCTGAATCCACATCGGATGTTAAATAACCTTTCAAGATTCCAGATCCTTTCCCCGATAATTGAGATCTCCTCAGATGTATAATTAAATCCTGTTGCTGTATTGAGAAGATTCAGTATATCCTTCTGCCCTATTGCAAATGTGCTGAAAATGCAAAGACCTGTTGAATCCACAACAGATGTATAATCCTGAAATCCCTTTACCCAGTTATGCTTCCCCTCAATTGCAAAGGGATCGAGCTTCTCCGGAAGGCCAAGTATTTCAGGTGAAATCGTATAGCTTCTTAAATGGCATGCTCCCCTGTTTGCAGTTGCATATCCGAGACCCATCCCTTTTGCCCCCCTTGGATCATATGCAGCAAGTTCCTGTCGTTTTACTGTTATGGATAACTCAGGATATCCAAAGCGCTCCGCCATCCTGTATGAGCCCTCAGCAAGGATATCGCCAAAACCCTCCCTCTTTCCTATCATCTTTATGAGATTTATCAGAAGATCTGCATCACCAAATCTCAGTGGAAGACCTGCTGTTTTTTCATCTATATTTCCCTTCTCAAACAGTTCCATTGCGCATGATATTGTTGCACCTGCAGATATAGGATCAATCCCAAGTTCATTGCACAAATAGTTAGCCTTTGCAATTGCTTCAAGGTCAGATACACCAACACATGACCCGAGACCAAATATGTTTTCATACTCGGGTCCTTCACCCTTCATCTTATGACCATCAGTTTTTACTTCAGTTATCCTGCCACACCCTATGCTGCATGCAAAGCATGCCTTGTTTCTGATGAGAATAGTCTCTGCCATGGTTTCGCCACTTATCTTTGATGCTTCTTCAAAAACACCTCTTTGAAAGTTATTTGTTGGAAAGAGACCGCACTCATTAATTATATTAACAAGTATTGCAGTTCCATATGCAGGAAGCCCTTTTGATGTAACAGGGGATGCATATATCTTTTCATTTGCTGCCTTCACAGCCTGCAGGAACCCATCAGGATCAAAAACCTTTATCCCCCGTGATCCCCTCACTGCAATCGCCTTCAAGTTCTTTGACCCCATTACAGCACCAACACCAGATCTACCTGCAGCCCTGTGTTTATCATTTATTATGGACGAGAACCTCACGAGTTTCTCACCTGCAGGACCGATACTTGCTATCTTTGCATCAGGATCCGTCTCATCTCTTATGATATCCTCTGTTTGATGTGTGCTCTTCATAATCAACTTTTCCGCATTTCTTATCTCAACCTTTCCATTCTTTATCCATAAATAAACAGGACTCTGTGATTTCCCTTCCACGATCAAAGCATCATAGCCTGCAAACTTTAATTCCGGACCAAAGTATCCACCAGAATTTGAGCATGCGATTGTTCCTGTCAACGGTGATTTTGTAACAACCATATATCTTCCACCAGTGGGAGCAAGGGTAGCTGTAAGGGGTCCAGTAACTATAATAAGTTTGTTTCTTTCATCAAATGGATCAATTGCGGGATCTATTTCATCAAAAAGGAGCTTGCTTCCAAAACCCCTTCCCCCGATAAACTTCCTCGCAACATCATAATTTATCTCCTCCTCTCTTATATCTCCGCTGGAAAGATCGACCCTTAAAATCCTTCCTGCATAACCCCTCATTTTTGCACCTCCCTGTATGCATCCATAAGTTTCATGCTGTAAATCTTCCTCTTCCGCTGAAGTGTTAGATCTTCCTCCCTGTATTCAATAGCCTTCGTAGGACATATCCTTGCGCAGGCAGGATTACCCCTGCAGAGATCGCATTTGAATACCTTGCCTTTCTCGGGGGAATAAAACATAACACCAAAAGGACACGCCATGGTACACATCCTGCAACCCGTGCATCTTGTTTCATTTAATTCAACAATACCCAGTTCACGATTTCTTGTTAGAGCAACAGATGGGCATACTTTCAAACACCATGCCTCATCACACTGGTAGCATACCACAGGTATGTAGAATGCCTCCTCGAGGAGCACAACCTCCCTGATACATGATTTTTCAGGGTTGAATTCACGAAATTTTTCAAAGGAGCAGGCAAGTTCACAAAGCCTGCAAGCGGTGCATTTTGAAGGATCGATCTGAAGAAAGGCAGGCATGGGGTCCTCCTTTTAAAACCATTTTCTATTTTCAAGAATTATACATTTTAATCCCGCCCCTTACCAGAATTTTCTTTTAATTAAAAATCCTTTGATCTATCAATAATTATAACCTGGTAACCTTTTGATGCTAACTTTGTAGCCGTTGACCTTGCCTTTCCATAATCGCTGAAGAATCCAACCCTTACCCTGTAGAAGGTCCTCCCACCTATGACCTTCTCCTCCATATAAGCACCTTTGAACTCGACCTCAAGCTCATTCTTAAGTCTCACTGCATACTCGTATGATATGAATGATCCCACCTGAAGTGTGTATCTCTCCTTTTTAATACTCTCGGACTCAAGGGATGAAGGAACACTCACAGGTTGAACGATCACAGGAACAACACCCTTACCAATCATTTCAAGTTGTTTCGCAGCTGCATAGGAAAGGTCAATTATTCTCCCTTCTACAAAAGGTCCAAAATCATTTATCCTAACAACAACGCTCTTTCCATTCTCAAGATTTGTTACCATTGCATAGCTACCCAGAGGAATTGTTCTTGATGCTGCTGTCAATTCATACATATCGAATACCTCACCGGAAGCTGTTCTCTTTCCATGGAATCCCGGTCCGTACCATGATGCATACCCTCTTTCTTCATAAGGAACAACAGGTTTGTATCTGATTAAAGAACAGGAACTGAAAAAAACAGCAAGGAGAATCAAAAAGGTGGTATTGATTTTCATCCTCAAATATTTACTTTTACGGAAGGATTTTCGTATATAATATAATTAAAGTCCGTATAAGAAAAGAAAATTGATGAAAAACAAGGCCCTTTCTTTTATCTATCTTAAAAAGGCACTTTCCATGATCGAAAGCGGAGATTATTCACAAGCTGTTGATCTGCTCCAGGAGGCAATTCATTACAATCCCGACTGTTTTGAGGCACATATGAATCTTGGAATAATCTATCACAGGATGCAGAAGTATAATCTTGCAATAGATGAATTCCTCGAGGCAATTCGTATAAATCCTGATGCCTCTGCGGGCCATCTCTGCCTCGGTATAGCCTATTCAGACAATGGTCAGCTCAGTGAAGCCCTTGGAGAGCTAAATGAGGCCCTCCGAATTTCCCCTACAGCCGAGGTCTATACAAACCTTGGTGTTGTCTTTCTACGTATGGGGATGCTTGATGAAGCCCTGAATGCACAGATGAACGCAGTAAAACTTGATCCAGGACATTTTCTTGCATACTATAATATGGGCGTTATTTATAGCATGAGGGATGAGCATGAGTATGCCATCAGGGCGTTCGAAAGGGCAAAGGATATAAGGCCAAATTCTATCATTGCAAAGGTAAATCTCGGCGTTGCATATGCAAGGGTTGGAAGATTGAATGATGCGCTGTCTGAATTTCAGGATGTCCTTGAACTTGATCCTGAAAATCTCCTTGCAAGAAAAAATATAGAGATACTGAAAAGGGAGATAGGAAAACAAAACTGAATTCTTTAAAGGAACCAGGTGGGGATCTTGTCTTTTACAGCAAAAAGTGAAATAAAGTTCGGAATGAAATTGTCGGCGGATCTTAAACTACGGTAAAGAGGATCGATAGGATTTTATTCGGGGAAAGGAAGGTTTGAAAAAAAGGCAAATTCTTTTATATGCTGTTATTTTTTTGTTCACATTCTCCTGTCCCGTTCCATGGGTTGTCGTAAGATTCCTTAATTATCATCCGGGAGCCTTTGCTGAGGTCCTTTTAAGCGGGCTTGCAATTGTAGGTGCATCTTTTCTCATCTCTTGGGCATCTGAACTCGCGCAGTTTGATCTGTCAAGATCCTTTGCAATGGCATTAATTGCATTGATTGCTGTTTTCCCTGAATATGCAGTTGATATATACCTTGCCTGGAGTGCAGGAAAGGATTCCCATTATATCCCCCTTGTTTCAGCAAATATGACAGGCGCAAACAGACTGCTCATAGGAATTGGATGGTCCGTTACCACATTCCTGAGCTGGTGGGCACTCCGATCAAGGGGAAAGATCAACAGGTATACATTCCATATACTCCTTGAAAAGGATCTCTTCACAGAGATAGGTTTTTTGAGTATCGCAACATTTTACTGTTTTATCCTTCCCATCAAAGGAACTATTTCGCTTCTGGATACAGTTCTCCTCTCGTCCATATTTTTCCTCTACATACTAACTGCCCTGCGTATGCCTCATAAAGAGCCTGAAATAGAGGGTATGCTCCACCTGTTTTCCATGCTTAAACCACTATGGAGGAGGATTGTGATCATTACGATATTTATATACTCCGCCTCCATAATATTTATATCAACGGAGCCCTTTGCAGAAGGTCTGATAGATATAGGGAAGATGGCTGGAGTTGATGAATTCTTACTCATCCAGTGGATTGCCCCACTTGCATCAGAATCGCCCGAACTCATAATAATCTCCTACTTTGCCCTGAAGGGTTTCTCAACATCATCGATGACAACTGTGATATCTTCAAAGATCAACCAGTGGACATTACTTATTGCTTCCCTTCCGCTTGCCTTCAGCATATCCTCAGGAGGCCCATCCTCGATCCCACTTCTGGAAAGGGCAAGGGAGGAGGTCTTGCTTACAGCTGCGCAATCCCTTTTTGCATTGAGCATACTGATAAACCTCAGAATCTCCATCCTTGAGGTTACAGCCCTCTTCATGCTCTTTGTAACTCAGCTTTTTGTTACATCGGTTCATAATCGCTACATATACTCTTCTATCTACCTGGCCCTTTCTACCATCATAATACTCAAACAGAAGAACCACTTCTTTGAACTTTTCAGGTATCTCAAAAGGAATCTCTTTTACCGTGAAATGCATTAAAAACAGAAAATCGCTTTTTTGTTAATCTCATGATGGGCACACCTTTCTCTGAAAATTGCCTTTATCCTCTTTGCATAAAGCCTTCTTATATTAATGTCATAAAGCACACCCCTCATATTATCCAAGGCGCGAGGGTATCTACTAAGAAGGACCCCCTTCATCGATGACCAGATCTGCCAGTGAGGGTTCATTATATCAACAAAGAAGAAATCAACACCTGTGCCTTTCACAAGTTCTACCATTGCATCAATTTCATCCCTGGTGTCAGAAATACCTGGAAGGAGAGGACCGAAAAATATGTAGGTCTTAAGACCAGCTGACCTTAATTCTTTTAAAACAGCTACTCTATCAAATACAGATGAGGCATGTGGTTCAAAATCCTTCCGCACAGAATCATTAAGCGTTGTTATCGTTACACCTATCTCACAGTTCCTGTATCCTGATAGAATATCCATATCCCTTATAATAAGGGAACTTTTTGTGAGTATCCTTACAGGAAAGCCATGTTCTTTTAAGATCTCCAGACATCTTCTCGTCAAACTGAACTTCTCCTCAAGCGGTTGCCACCCATCACACACACTGCTTATAAAAACTGTTCCTCTTCTCGATTTTACAATCTCTCTTTTAAGCACATCGGGTGCATTTATTTTTACATCGACAAAGCTTCCCCATGGATCTGTATATCCTTTAAACTTCATCATGAAACGTGCGTAGCAGTAGATACATCCATGCTGGCATCCGGTATAACAATTTATGGTATAATCGGCAAGCGCAGATCTCGTAAGGATGGACCTGCAGATGACTTCCTTAATCTTCATATCAGTAATATTATGTTAAATATGGAGATCCTTCAAGGAGCGGGCTTTACATCTTAAAAAAATTTTTTTATAAGCCAGGTCCCCAGGCAATTAAAATGGAAAGAGATAATATTAAAGCATCCCCCGGAAAATCGATCCCTTTATGGAAAATCATTTCAGGCATAATACTTATCTGGATAAGCTTTCTCATATATCCTTTATATGCAGTCATCCCTTTCCTCCCTTTTTCCTCAACCATAAAGATTGTAGTAGCAACTGCAGGTTTTTTAATAAGCTGGGCACTTTTCTCAGCAGGTGTATTCCTTGCCGGTAAGGGATGGTGGCAGTGGATATCTAAAAGAAAAGGATGGTTTTGATATGAGTAGTTGTGATCATGTGGTATACTTACTAAAAATGATGGAATGGATGTAATAATGGATAAGAAAGAGCAGATATTTCACGACTGGATGGTAGAACACCTTGCAGAAAGACTCTCACGGGATTTCAATGACATAAAGGTAAATGTGACAGGGATGAAAAAGCATGAGATCAAGGGGTATTTTCCGGATCTTATCCTTGGAAATTATGGTGTAACCCTGGCTGTTATGGAAGTTGAAACTGCCCATTCTATAGACCCTGAAAAGATATCACAGTGGAAGAGTCTCTCACATCTTGGGGTAAAGCTCATTATTATGATCCCGAAGGATCTTAAAAGCAAAGTTATGGATATATTATGGAAGGAAGCGCTGGTCAGTAAGGTTTCGCTGGGAACATATGATATAAATATCAATATACCTTAAAGATCCATCTCTAAAAAACTTTTGACAATTCAGAAAACAGATATACAAAACTTTTAATGCCGCCGCTTGCCTGTCCCCAATCGAAGTTTTCATTGGGACCATGGTAGTTGTGCTCTGGTAAACTAAGACCCATAAATATCACGGGTGCCTTAAGATATCTTTTCAAGGAAAGCACTGCTCCTATTGAACCTCCCTCGCGGACAAAAACCGGCCTTTTTCCAAATCCATATTTAATAGCCCTCGCCACAGCATCCGCATATACACCGCTCCTTTCTCCAGAAAAGGGGTGGAGAAAGGCAAGACCACGAAGTTTTATGTCGGGATTTAATCTCTTTACATGACCCTTTAAGATTCTAAATATGCTATGTGGATCCTGATCAGGAACAAGCCTCATGCTTATCTTTGCCTCTGCCCAAGAGGGAACGACTGTTTTAAGGGCTGGACCGGGATAGGAACTGTTAATGACATGGACCTCAAAGGTTGGACTTCCCCATATTCTTAGAAGTGTTTCCCTCCTCTCCCTGGATCTGAGAGACCTTAGACCATGAACCCGCATGAATTCCCTTAAACTGAATCCTGATGAGATAAAATCCCTCATCTCCCTCTCACTCACCCTTCTTACATCTTTATAAAATCCTGGAATTTTAACTCTTCCAGAATGCGCATCGTGAAGTTTTGAAATGACATCGCAAAGCTCTGCTAAAGGGTTCCTTGCAGCTCCTCCAGTTAACCCTGAGTGACTTTCTCTTTCCGCAGTCTCAAGTCTCATCGACACAGCAAGAAGACCGCGCAGAAAATAGGAGATAGCAGGCCTCTTCCTTGAGATCCATACAGTATCGGAAATAATAATACAATCAGACCTCAACATCCCTCTGTGCGTCTCAAGGAAATCCTCAAAGGAAGGGCTCCCAATTTCCTCCTCACACTCCCAGAGCAGCCTTATGTTTACAGGAATTCTCTTTTCAAATGCAAATCTTGCAGCAAAGAGTGCAGTAAGTGCAGGACCTTTATCATCCGTGCAACCCCTCCCATAATAGACATCGCCCTTTTTATAGAAATTAAAAGGATCGGTTTCCCAGCCCTCTTCGCCTGCTGGCTGGACATCCAAATGATTATATATGGTTATCCATGGTGCTTTTTCCGAAATCTGAAATGACCCAACAACAACTGGATTCCCATCTGTATCATATCGGTCTCCATGACCTCCAAAATTCTTTATTATATCAACAGCAAAATCCGCTGCTCGATCGATGTTTCTTCTACAGGCAGGATCAGCGCTTACTGTAGGAATCCCCACCATCATGGAAAGCAACTCTTCAAAAGACATCCGGGAAGATGATATATAACGGTCAAGATCGTGGAATATCTTTTCAGTATTAAAGTGCGATCTCATATCGCATTTAAGTAAATCCCCATTTTCGGAGGTCTAATAATAGCATAAAATATTTGATAATTGGAGCACCCGTCCATATAATTTAATAGATTTATTAAGCTCTCACCCCCTGAGGAGAATACAAAATGAGAAAAATAATTCATGTGCTGATTTCTTAATAACGGGCTCAATCACTGCCCTTGAAATTCAAGCATCTGGAATAGGTGGAGGTGGTTTATTTGTCCCACTCCCATTTATAGGAGGGGTTGGTCTTAAAGCAGGAAAAAGCGAAGCACATATAGGGCTCGACATGAGGGTAATAAGGGTTAAGGATGCAAAGATTGCCGTCAATAAAGCAGTGCTTATCATTACAGATAGCCTTGCAAAAAAGCATATAACAGGAAGCATAGAAATTCCCTCAGCGGAAAAAGAAGAGAAGTAAACAATATTCATAGGTGAATTATGAAGATGAGCAAAAGAATCAATGATTCGGTTATTGAAATTGTAAAAGGAGATATTACAAAACAGGATACAGAGGCAGTAGTTAATGCAGCCAATAAGGCTCTCGCACCTGGAGGTGGAGTAGCAGGAGCTATACACCGTGCAGCAGGACCGGAGCTCTGGGAGGAGTGCAGAACTCTTGGAGGGTGTGAAACAGGAGAGGCAAAGATTACATCTGCCTACAGACTTCCTAACAGGTATGTAATACACACGGTGGGTCCTGTTTACAGCGGATCAGAGCAGGATGAGAAAGATCTGAGATCGTGCTATATAAATTCACTTAAGCTTGCAAACTCCCGTGGTATAAAAACAATAGCATTTCCTGCAATTAGCACAGGTGCATTTGGATATCCCATGGAGGATGCGGCAAGGGTTGCCATCAGGGCTGTAATCGATTTTCTAAAGGAAAACGAAGGAATAGAGCTTGTCCGCTTTGTTCTCTATGATGATAAGGCATTTTCTATACACAAAGCGGTTCTCGAAGAGATAACAAGCAGTTAAATTTACCTCCCGCTCTCCCTCGCCTCCCTCAATCCCCTCTCGAACGCAGCCCAGAAGGGATCTACTTTCGGGTGCTCAAGCTTCCTCTTTATCCCGCCGTCCATAATATGGATCCCCTCCTCTCTTGGAAGAACCTCGCCAACTATCGATGAAGGGATCCCTTTTTCATGGAGCCTTTGCAACACTTCCTTTGCCCGATGTGGTCTTACCGTGACGATGAGTGTCCCCTCACTTATTGAGCTGTAAGGATCTATCTGAAACAACTCACATATCTTCTTTACCGAATCTTTCACAATTATCTTATCCTTATCCACAATCATCCCAACTCCTGATGCCTCTGCGATCTCGTAGAGACCTCCAAGAACTCCACATTCCGTTGCATCATGCATCGCAGTGACACCCTGATCCCTCACACCGACTTCAACAGCCGTCAATGCATCCTCAACAACACTCATCTCATAAAATATATCCTGAGCCTCCCTTGCAAAAGCCTCCCCAAAGACGCTTGCTATTTTATCACCAAAAGTTACTGCAAACAATCCCGATGCCTCAATTGCTGCACCTTTTGTGATTATTATGAGATCCCCAACCCTTGCATCCTTCGGTGTTATGAATCTATCCTTTCTTCCTATGCTTATTACCGTTGCACCGCCAATCATCGGATATGAGCAGCCATAGTATCTTCCTGTATGACCTGCAACTATGGCAATCCCCAGTTTTTCACACTCCTCATGAATCATCATCCACATCAGCTTGAACTGCTCTGTATCCATCTCCATGGGAAGATTAAGATCAAAAGTGATGTATGCTGGCTTCAACCCTGATGTTGCTGCATCCGAAGCAAGAATGTGAACAGCAAACCATGCCGACCTCTCCCATCCATATTCGGGAACAATGAAAACAGGATCAGTTGTCAATGCCATTACGTGATTCCCATCTATCTCAACAATACCAACATCAACCCCATGCATCGGACCCACAAGGACTTCCTTCCTCTTTCTGCCAAGATGAGGCAGTATTATCCCATCAAAGATCTCGCGTGATATCTTCCCGATCTCAGGCATTCTGTATTTCATTGTTTTTGACTACTTTAACCTTTCTTCAACAACATCCCAGTTTATATTTCTGAAAAATGCCTCAATGTAATCGGCCCTCTTTAATCCATAATCAATCATGAATGCATGCTCAAAGACATCCATTATGAGGATGGGATTACATCCTGCAGGATGAGAAACATCATGTTCGTTTATCCAGAAATTTATCAGCCTTCCATTTGCAGGATCCTGATAAAGGATCACCCAGCCAATGCCTCTCATTGTCCCGCATGATTTGAAATCTTTCTCCCACTGCTCATAGCTTCCAAAATCCTCGGCAATCTTTCTTGCTATCCTGCTTTCCTTCTTTATTCCACCCTTGCCACCGAGATTTTCAAAGTAATATTCATGAAGCCTCATCCCGTTAAACTCCCATCCCAGTCTCCTTTTTAGCTCCGCATATTCGGGAGTCCCTGCCTTTCCATCTCTCAACATACTGTTTAACGTATCGATTAATTTGTTTGTGTTTGTTACATAACCCTGATAAAGGGTGAAGTGATTTTTGAGCAGTGTTTCGCTGAATCCTTCAATACCTATAAGCTTGCTGTAATCTTTTGGATTGTAGCTCATAAGATCCTCCTTTTGATTCTTTGTTCTTTACTGAGCGATAGAAAATAAAAACTTAAGATAATTAATACCAATGGATCTCTCTAAATTCAATACCTTCTCTTGAATTAATGAGTTTTAATGTAGGGGAAGGAGGGGTCCATATCTCTCTTAATGGATCCCTCCTGCTGATCATTGTTCTTCTGCGAAGGTCTTGATTTGAAGGATGGCGCTGAATTTATCATCATGCCCTTCTTCATCCATTATAATCTCTTCAAGAATCCTCCTCGTCACAGGGTCACCCGCTTCCTCTGCGAGCTTTAGATGTTCTTTGTACAGTTTTATTGCCATCCTTTCACCATCGATGTCATCTTTTATCATCTTTTTGAGATCACCACCAACTTTTATCTCCCCCGGTTTTGTAACGGGTGTTCCACCAAGATAGTTTATCCTCTCCGCGAGTTTCTCAGCATGTTTCATCTCGTCGATGGCAATCTTTCTAAACATCTCGGAAATTTCGGGGCTTTCCAAACCTTCTGCCATAACATGATGCCACATATATTGTGTTATAGCAGCAAGTTCAAGTGCGAGATCATCATTTAGTGCCTTTATAAGTTTTTCTTTTGACATGGATACCTCCTTTCTTCCTGTATACAAATATATACTTCTGATAGAATACGCCACACATTATAGCAGGAGATATCCATATCATTCAATATCAATTTTTTATCTGCAACGAATCTCTCCCTCAGTGATGCTCACCAAGGTAGACTTCACTTAGATGATGTAAAAGCTTATGATATTCCTCATGTTTTCCTGGGCCAATCCTCTCCCTCTCGATCCTTTCAAAGTTCTCCAAAAGCTCCTTTTCCTTTTCTACTGAAATGCGCATCTCGCCCATAGGGTAAAGGATGTTGTCTTCCTTGTAGATGTGATCCGTAAGAAGTGAAATATAGCCCCTTGCGTTTTTTACAAAATCTACGGAAGCCTTTTCATCACCAGTCCTGTATCTCGAAAAAGCATCATTCATACCCCTCAGATAACTCCGACCCATTTCATGTTCACTAAGCATAACACCGATTGGACCCCCTTCCTTTGGAATACCCAACTCCTCAAAAGCAGGGAATAGAAGGTCTTCCTCCTTCCCATGGTGACACCTATCGGCAAATGTTCTGATGAAATCGATAATCTTTTCGATATCATCGGGCTTTACTCTCTCGTTTTTCTGAAGCATCTCACAAACCTTCTCCAGGACTTTTAGCATAAGCTTTATTGCCTTATGTTCCTCTTTAAGTTGTTCAGTTGGTTTCATGGTGATAACCTCCCATTCTGAAATTTCCTATATATTAAATCCATCACCGGCAAAAATCTATGAGCGAAATCATATTCTGATTATATTTCGCATACAAATTCGCTCTTAGGTGCACCGCATATGGGACAGACCCAGTCTTCGGGTAGTTGATCAAATGGTGTCCCTTCCCCAATATTTGATTCCGGATCTCCCTTCTCAGGATCATAAATATATCCACAGACTGTGCACCTGTATCTTAAAAATGTATCGATCATCCTTTTACCTTCATGTTTTTTGGAAGTATTAATCTTATCGCCCTTTCATAAAAAATATAATCCCATGCCCAGTTTATCAAAACTATAAGCCTGTTTCTGAATCCGATAAGGTTAAAAAGATGGACACTAAGCCATATTACCCATGCAGGGAAACCAGTAAATCCAAAACCTCTCAGGTGTGCAACAGCTTTATTACGACCTATTGTAACCATCGTTCCCTTATCTATATATCTGAAAGGAAGGGGATCATCACCACGCAACTGACGGGCTATGTTTCTTCCTGCCCAATGTCCCTGCTGAATTGCAACAGGTGCAATCATAGGGAGAACTTTTCCATCTTCCTCCAGATAAGCAAGGTCACCTATAACATAAATCCTTTGATCTTCCATCACCTGGAGTGTGGGAAGAACAGGAACCCTTCCACCTTTAATAGTTCTCAAACCTGATTCCTCTGCTAATCTACTTCCACGAACACCTGCTGTCCATACAACGGTTCCTGTATCAATCCTCTTTCCTTCCTTTAACAAGATATGATCTTCCGCTATCTCAGTAACAATACTGTTCAATCTCACATCAACACCCATTGATTTAAGCCTATCAGCTGTATAAAGGGATAGTTTCTCAGGAATGCCAGGGAGAATAAAACCACTAGCCTCAATAAGGATCAGTTTTACTTCACTTATATCAATGGTTGGAAAATCCTTTACAATAGGACCCCTTATAAGCTCTGCCAGCGCTCCTGCAAACTCCACACCTGTTGGGCCACCTCCAACTATACAGAATGTAAGCATCCTTCCTCTCTTTCCACTATCCCTTTCATGAACTGCATGTTCAAAGCATGAGAGTATATGATTCCTGAGGTAAATGGCATCATCCAATGTCTTTAAGGGAAAACTATATTCGGCTGCACCCTTCACATTAAAAAAATTTGATATACTTCCTGAGGCGATTATCAGGTAATCATAGCCAATAGTGAAGTCATCACCAACGACCATCCTTCTCCTTATGTCAATACCCTCTACCTCCCCCATTATAAACCTTACTGATTGAAATTTTCTCAGGATACTCCTTACAGGATAGACAATATCCTCTGGCTCAAGCTCTGAGGCAGCAATTTGATATAGAAGCGGAAAAAAGGTATGATAATTATTCCTGTCTATAAGAACTATCTCTCCATCTATCTTGCTCAGCGATTTCAGTGCCCACAGTCCACCAAAACCAGCACCTATTATAACAATCCTTGGGGCTTCAGGCATCAGGATTCTCCTTTATATCCTTTCAAATATCTATAATCCAGACTCAAAGGATCAGGTTCAGCATAGAGATACATTAACAGACCACCCATTATCGCAAGATTTTTTAAAAACATGATTATCTGAAGTCTCTGAGAGAAGTCTGTATGGAAAATTATTGTTGTTGGTATTAAAAAGATCAGCAGCATTAAACTTCCCCATTTTGCCTTTATTCCAAGCAGAAGGGAAAGACCTCCGATTCCCTCGAGTAAAATTGCACCTATTAAGAAAAAACCAGGGTAAGGCATTCCATACGCCCTCATATAGTTTATCGTCCCTGATGGGTCGATTATCTTTGTTATACATGAAATGATAAAGATAATCGAAATAAATACCCTTGAAAGTAACAAAACTACACCCTTCATGAAAACCTCCTTTTCCAGCAGCAACTCAATTTTTTATTATATGATACGATCCTCCTCAATTAAATAACCTCCTTGCCAGTGATTGATTCTGGGTGATTCAGTGATTATATTAATCTTTGGAGATGCGAATAGTATTTTTGCGAAGAATCTTTGCCTTCTTAGGAAAATATCTGCCCATAATAACTATTCTGTTAATCTCTTCCACATATCCGTTAAAGGCACATACAGATGCGATGGAAGAGAGGAAAGAGGTAATTATAGAGGATAGAACAGGTAAATTTATCCCTCTTGATCTGGATTTTACCGATGAGAATGGGAAGGTTGTTTCGATCAAGGAACTCTTTAAGAAGCCGGTGATACTTTCTCCTGTTTACTTCAGCTGTCCCAATGTTTGCAATCTCCTTCTTGAAGAGATTGCCCGTCTTATTGATAAGATGGAAGCAGAACCAGGAAGGGACTACTCCATAATAACATTTAGTTTTGATGAAAATGATAAGCCGGAAAAGGCACTTGAAAAAAAGAGGATTTTTCAAAAGATCATCAAGAAAAAAATTCCTGATGATTCATGGAAATTCCTCACAGGAGATAGAGAATCAATTAAAAGACTCACCGATGCAATCGGGTTTAATTTCAAAAGAAAGGGCGATGAATTTATACATCCTGTTTCACTGGTTGTTCTTTCAAGTGACGGTAAGATTATCCGTTATGTTCCTGGAAAGGCACTCCTTCCATTCGATCTGAAAATGGCTATTGCGGAGGCATCTGAAGGAAGAACGGGGGCAACTATAAATAAAGTGCTTCTTCTCTGCTACAGTTATGATCCCCAAGGCAGGAGATACGTGCTTAATATAACAAGGATTGGAGGTGTAATTATACTACTTTCACTTGCTGGATTCTCAATATTTCTTCTGAGAAACAGGAGTTAATTATGACGCAGGGCTCTATTCTCCTGAAAACTCACACGATTAGCTTTCTTGAAGAAAAAGGGAGATATAAAGGTATACTTTCCTGGATCATGTCAACGAACCATAAGAGGATAGGTCTACTCTACCTTCTCTCCATGCTTTCTTTCTTCATTATCGGTGTTATCCTCGGACTTCTTATGAGACTTGAGCTTATTGCGCCGGGAAGAACCATAATGGGTCCGCAGACGTATAATTCCATATTCACCCTTCATGGAGTTATAATGATATTTTTATTTGTTATCCCTGGAATACCTGCTGCGTTCGGGAATTTCTTCCTTCCCATACACATAGGTGCAAGGGATGTATCATTCCCGAGAATAAATCTTCTGTCCTGGTACTTCTTCATAGGCGGAGCAACACTTGTTGTGATATCGCTTTTTACAGGTGGAGGGCCTATTGATACAGGATGGACGTTCTATGCTCCATATAGCATAAGAACAGGAACAAATGTGTCCCTCGCTGTCCTGGGCGCTTTTTTAATCGGATTTTCCTCAATACTAACAGGGCTTAATTTTGTGACGACCATACACAGATTGAGGGCACCTGGAATGGGGTGGTTCCGCATGCCACTTTTCGTATGGTCCCTTTATGCAACAGGCTGGGTCCAGCTTCTTGCAACACCTGTCGTTGGAATAACACTAATTCTTATCATATGTGAGAGATTTTTTGGTGTCGGTTTTTTCGATCCAGCAAAAGGGGGTGATCCTCTGTTGTTTCAGCATCTCTTCTGGATCTACTCACACCCTGCTGTTTACATAATGATCCTTCCTGCGATGGGTGTTATCTCAGAAATAATCCCTGTTTTCTCAAGGAAGAATATATTTGGATATAAGGCAATAGCATTCTCAAGTCTTTCCATAGCTCTCGTTGGATATCTTGTATGGGGACACCATATGTTCACAAGCGGTATGAGTGATACTGCAAAGTGGGTATTTTCCCTATTAACATTTCTCGTGGCAATACCAAGTGGAGTTAAAACATTCAACTGGGTTGCAACAATGTATGGAGGATCAATTGAAATTGCCCCTCCATTGCTATATGCGCTCTCGTTTATATTTGCATTTTCAATAGGCGGTTTAACAGGTCTTATAAATGGAGCAATTGCCACTGATATTCACATACATGATACATATTTTGTTGTTGGTCATTTCCATTATACCATGTTTGGTGGAACTGCCTTTGCTTTTTTTGGTGCACTTCACTACTGGTTTCCTAAGATGTTTGGAAAGATGTATAGCATAAGACTTGCAAATATTGCCTGGCTCATCCTTTTTACAGGTTTTAATATTTTATACTTTCCCATGTTTATCCTTGGATGGGAGGGGATGCCGAGGAGATATTATGACTATCTTCCAAGATTCCATATGCTTCATCTCATATCAACCATCGGCTCCTGGATCCTTGCAACTGGTCTTATCCTTATGTTTTACAATTTTCTACGTTCCCTGAAATATGGTGAAAGGGCAGAACATAACCCCTGGGGTGGAAGCACACTGGAATGGCAGATACAGTCCCCTCCACCCCCAGAGAACTTCGAGCATATACCTGCTGTCAGCGCAGGACCTTATGATTTCAAAAGGTGATTTTCATGATTAGTATTACTTCTTTCTCTGTTGAAAAACACACTGATTATACTGGTTCAAAGATCGGTATGTGGTTATTTCTATTCACAGAAATGCTTCTTTTTGGGGGTCTCTTTCTCATTTATTCCACATACAGGGCAAAGTATCCCATCTCCTTCCATGTTGCAGCAAAAGATCTTAACATACAGATAGGTACGCTAAATACAATACTTCTTCTTACAAGCAGTCTCACAATGGCTATATCGATATTATCAATAAAAAATGGAAGTAGAAGAGGGTCTGCTTCCTTTCTCATGATTACTATCATTTTCGGACTTTTATTCCTTTTCAACAAATACTTTGAATGGGGAGAAAAGATTGCGCACGGTATCTATCCGGGATCAGAAGCACTCTCCGTTATAGATTCATCCATTGTCCTTTTTTACAATCTATACTTTGTTATGACAGGGCTTCATGCCTTACATGTCCTTGCGGGGATCTTCGTGCTTTTCATAATGTTTGTTTTACTCCTTAAGAAAAATATAAACAGGCATGATTTTGTCAAACTTGAAAATACAGGGCTATACTGGCATTTTGTAGATATAATCTGGATATACCTCTTTCCCCTTTTTTATCTGATAACATGAGGTTTGCTATGCAAAACAAGAGAAATGAAGCAGGTTTTTTGACATATCTTTTTGTGTGGATATCTCTCATTGTTCTCACTGCATTTACAGTTACAGTCGCGGCTCTTAATCTCGGAAAAATTGCTGTTCTCACAGCGCTATCAATTGCATCATTCAAATCGTTGATGGTTCTTAACTTCTTTATGCATCTGAAATATGAGGATCGTCTATTCCATTTCATGCTCCTTCTCTCTGTTATTACCCTTTCGATAATTATAGGATTCACATTTTTTGACATCTCTTTCAGATAGGGTTAATTATGGAAAATTTTGCAGAAAGAGTAGATAACACATTCTTCTACATAGCTGGTATCTCAGTTTTTCTTCTCTTTTCCATCACAGTTTTCATGATCTACTGTCTTATCAGGTTCAACAGAAGGAGAAATCCGATGCCCGCTGATATCTCGGAAAATCTCTACCTCGAGATAGCATGGACAATTATCCCGATAATCCTTGTACTGTCCATGTTCTATTATGGATGGACAGGATACAGGGTTCTGGGTAAAATACCCGAAGGATCGATGGATGTAAATGTTACGGCACGCATGTGGTCATGGACATTCAGGTACGAAAATGGAAAAGAAAGCGACCAACTTTATGTGCCAGCTGGCAAGCCAGTAAAATTAACGATCACATCAATGGATGTAATCCACTCCCTATATATACCCGCCCTAAGAATAAAACAGGATGCAGTCCCCGGTATGAAAACGCACCTCTGGTTTAAAGCAGACATAAAGGGAGAATACGATATATTATGTGCTGAGTACTGTGGTCTCAGGCACTCCTATATGCTATCAAAGCTTATTGTTATGCCTGAAGAGGATTTCGTAAAATGGTATGATGGCAGGGATATTAAAAAATTAAAATAGGGATTGAATTTCGATCTGCTTTTAGAATATAAAATCCTAATGATGCAGGATTATCTCGCTGTTATCAAAGCTGAACATATAGAAACGCTTCGATATATTTCGACAGTTGCATTTGTTATCTTCTACCCCTTCATATCCATTATTCTCGGATATTTGATCCTCTCCTTCCTTTTCCTTCTCAGGGGGAGGGGAACCAATCACTTCTCATCCGAACTAACTTCATCCATAATACATACCATTACAAAGAGCAAGGGTCTTCTGTTTCTTGCAGGACTGCTTCCACCACTTACTGCATCCCTCGTTTTTATTGAAACAGGTCTTATGGAGAATAAGCATCTCGTTAATCTCTCATTACTCTCCCATATCCTTCTCTTCATTTCATTCATGTTTCTTTATCTTTATCGATCAACAATAAACTTTATTCGCACAAAACCCGCAATCACACTCCTGTCATCTATCTTTTCAATCCTGACACTGCTTTTTTCCCTTTATATCCTCTCGTCTGTTCTTTCATCAGTATCAAACAGAGAAAAGGCTAATCTATTTTTGAATGCCATTGATCCGCTTATATCATGGAATGCCGTTGTAAGATACCTGAGGATTATTGTTCTTGCGCTTTCATTTGCTTTTTCGACCTTTATAGTTTTTTTTAAATATTTTTATAAAAGTAAAACAGTGGATGATCCTTCCCTCAGAAATGCCATAATCTATTCCTCACTCGTATTGCTTATCCTTATACCTCCGCTTTCCCTATGGTATATCTATACCCTCCCTGAGCCTTCCCTATCACCTTTTATATTTCTGTTATCAATAATCTTAACGATTGCATCCTCTATCATTATATGGCTCCTTTACAGCTGCCTTGATGGAATAAAATCGAAATACAAATATAGCATACTCATCCTTTTCATATTGCAGTTTATGTTTATTTCAGGTATGGAATATATCGAAAGAGAAACATCACATAGAGAAAATACCATGTTATTATTATCAAAAGCACAGGTTGTTAAAGAAGGGATAAGGACTGAAAAGAAAAAAGTTGAGATGGATGAGAAGGCAACCCTTGAAAAGGGGGAGAAGGTTTTCAAAACGGTTTGCTCAGCCTGTCACAGCTTCACTCAAAGGGTTGTTGGTCCTCCTTTAAATGCTGTTATTCCATCTTACAGGAATAAGGTTGATGAGCTAAAAAACTTCATAAAGAATCCTGTGAAAAAAGATCCCTCCTATCCTCCAATGCCGAATCTGGGACTTCCAGATGATGAAATAGAGGCTGTCTCATTATATCTCCTGAAGGAGATAGGAGAGAAAAAGTAGGAGAGGAATGTGAGAAGATCCCTTGTTCTTGCAACCATTTCATGCTATGCATCGATCTTCTCCATCATATTTTTATCAATAGGCTATTATAACTATTACCATGATGGGCCACCCATTCAGCCCATCGCCTTCAGCCATCGTATACATGTTGCAAAGGTTGGCCTTCCCTGCAACTTTTGCCATGTTTATGCTGATAAATCAAAAAATGCCGGAATCCCTCATATCCAGAAATGCATGGATTGTCACAGGGCTGTTGCTGTAGAAAAGCCTGAAATAAAGAAACTTACTTCATACTGGGAACAGCGTAAACCCATAGAATGGATCAAGATTTACAAACTTCCCGATCATGTTTATTTTTCACATAAGAGACATATAAAGAAGGGGGTAGAATGTTCACAGTGCCATGGTGAAGTACAGGTCATGGACAGGGTAAGAAGGGTAAGAACTTTAAAGATGGGGTGGTGTGTGAGATGTCACAGGGTAAATGATGCACCAACTGATTGTCTCACATGCCATAAATGAACGGAGTGTTATATGAATAGAAGAAACTTCATGAAGTTCCTTGGCTTCATTACAGGATCAACATTTCTTTCATCATGTGGCATTGACAAAGGTTTAAGAAAAATCATATCTTATGCCATACCACCAGAAAAGGAGATCATACCTGGTGAGCCATTATTTTTTAACACAACCTGCACAGAATGCCCTGCCCTCTGCGGGATTCAGGTTAAGGCATATGAAAAGATCTTTGATACGGAAAGGGGTATCTACCCTGTAAAGCTTGAAGGTATACCGGATCATCCCATCAATTATGGCACACTATGTATAAGGGGTCAGGCATCCATAACACGACTCTACAATCCCCATCGTATAAAAGATCCCTTAATTAAGGAAAGGGATGGAGTTTTCAGATCGATAAGCTGGGATCAAGCATTCCAGACCATAATTTCAGAAATCGAAAAACATAAAGCCGAGAAAAGATATAACTTCTTCATTTCATCAAGAACAACGGGTTCCCTCTCATTACTTATTGATGAATTCTGTCACGAATTCAATATAAAGAGACTTCCGGAATTTGAAATATATAATTATTCTGCAATCAGAAAAGCAAACTCATTCCTTTTCGGAAAATATTCAATACCTCATTACAACATAAAGGACGCTGATTTTCTTTTAACAATGGGTGCTGATATTTTTGAGACTTTTATCAGTCCTGTTTCACACGCAGTTCAATTCTCTATTGCACGGAAAAACAATAATCTAAAGTGGTTTCATGTTGAACCACATCTTTCATTAACAGGAATATGTTCTGATAAAAGATTTACAATCAATCCTGGAACAGAAATATATCTTCTTATTTATATCCTGACTTCTATTCAAAAAAGAAAAATAAGCAGCAACATTCCTGCTTCAGTTGGTCAATTAATTCCCTCTCTGCCTTTGGATATTCTGAAAGAAAAAACAGGGCTAAAAGAGGAAGAAATCCTTCTCATAAGGGATGCTTATCTTAATTCAAAAAGACCCCTCATTATAACAGGTGGCGTCTCAACCAGAAGTGGCAGTGGATTCGAAGTGGCTGTTCTCTCAGGATTAATCAATTGGGCTTCCGGATCTATCGGTAGCCTTGTTGATTTCAGCAGAGAAGAGAACTACTTAAGGGTAGGAACAATAGAGGAATTTGTTAATTTCCTTAAAACAATTGATGAGAATAACACAGGTTTGCTCTTTCTCCTTAAAACAGATCCTGTTTCCATCTTTCCTCAGCATCTTGGAGTTAAAGAAAAACTCATCAGGGCGAGATTTAAGGTCTCCCTTTCGGACTCATTCAATGAGACAACAAAAATTTGTGATCTTATCCTCCCCCTTTCTCACTCTCTTGAATCGTGGGGAGATGCAAATCCAAGAAGAGGACTTGTTAATCTCATCCAGCCTGCAACAAAAACAATTTTCAATACAAAATCGCATGGTGACATAATTATCGAGATTATGAAAAGAAAGGGAAAAGTTGTTTCTGAAGATTTTAAATCCTTTGTTATGAGTAATTATCAGAAAAGATATGGAAAAGATTCATTAAATATGTTTATTGAAAAAGGCTTTCATGAAGAAAACCCCTCCCCTGTAAGGGTATCATTCAACGAAGAGAATGCGCAACTGTTCTTGAGGAAGCTCAAATATCCTGAAGCTATGAAAACTCCCCTTCTTATTCTTTCTCCTTCGTTGAGGTTTTTTGATGGAAGATCTTTTGATCTTGAACTCTTAAAAGAAATCCCGGATCCTTTAAGCACGATATCCTATGGGAGCTGGATCTCCCTTTCAGAGGAGACAGCAAAAAAATTGAACATCTCAGAAAGGGATGAGCTCGAAATTACTAAGGACCGATGGTCTATAAGAGTTCCTGCAAAGATTCAGAAAGGTATAGGAAAGGATATATTTATCGTCCAGATCGGAGGACCGATAAATTATAGTGGCATGACCGATCCCAGAAGCGGTGAAATCCTCTCATACATTGAAGGTATAAATATAAGAAAAACGGGAAAGAATGTTTCCATACCAATCCTTTCAGGCTCAATGTCACAGGAAGGAAGGGGTATAATACCTTATCCCATACATAGAACTGAAAATAATAAAAAACACAAAGAGAGTTTATATCCTGAACATAAACATGAAAATTACCGATGGGCTATGACTATAGATCTCGATCTCTGTATAGGATGCTCGGCATGTGTTGCTGCATGTTATATTGAGAACAATGTTCCTATTGTAGGGATTGATGAACATCTCAAAGGAAGAGAGATGTCCTGGATCAGGGTCGAGCCATTTTATGATGAAAAGGATGGAATAAGATTCCTGCTCATGCTATGCCAGCAATGTGATTATGCTCCGTGTGAACCTGTCTGCCCTGTTTATGCAACATATCATAATCCTGAAGGAATAAATGCACAGGTCTATAACAGATGTGTTGGAACAAGGTACTGCTCAAATAACTGTCCGTATAAGGTCAGAAGATTTAACTGGTATCCTCATGAATGGGAATTCCCAAGGGACAGGATGTTAAATCCTGAGGTATCAGTAAGACAGGCAGGCGTAATGGAAAAGTGCACATTCTGCATACAACGTATAAGAAGAGCACATGATATCGCAAAGGATGAAGGCAGGTCCATAAGGGATGGTGAAGTAATGCCTGCATGTGCCCAGACATGCCCCACCCGTGCAATTACATTTGGTAATATTCTTGATAAGAATTCATCTGTATATAAGCTTTCAAAGTCCGACCGTTCATATCGCATCTTTGAGCAACTCGGAACAGAACCATCGATATATTATCTTGGAAAGAGGAGAGGAGATGAATAAGGCGATTTCCAAAGCCATTGAGTTTCGTTACCGGATTGAAAAGGATGTTCTCGCTGCAATGAAGAAACCCCATATCCAGTACTGGATCTTCCTTTTTATCTCAGTCATCTTGTTTGTAACTGGCATGTCCCTCTGGTACTACCAGATAAAAACAGGGATGGGTGTCTCCGGTAAAACGCATCCTGTCGGATGGTACATGTATATAACAAATTTTGTATTCTGGGTTGGAATCGCCCATTCAGGAACACTTATATCAGCTGTTCTTTTTCTATTCCGGGCAGGATTCAGGAGCAGTTTCAACAGATCTGCAGAAGCAATGACCGTCTTTGCCATTATGACTGCAGGGCTCTTCCCCATAATACATCTTGGAAGACCATGGCTTTTCTACTGGTTGCTTCCATACCCGAATGAGAGGCTACTCTGGGTTAACTTCAGATCACCGCTTATATGGGATGTCTTCGCTGTTGGGACATATTTTACGGTAAGTCTTATCTTCTTTTATGTTGGTATGATTCCCGATCTTGCCATTGCAAGGAGATATGCAACAGGATGGAAGAGGCGCCTGTACTCCTTCCTTTCACTCGGATGGCAGGGAACACCGGATCAATGGAGGCACTATAACAGACTATATATGTTTCTTGCATCATTTGCAACTCCGCTTGTTGTTTCAGTCCACTCTGTTGTTTCATGGGATTTCGCTATGAGCATTATCCCAGGATGGCATACAACCATATTTGCCCCATATTTTGTTGCAGGTGCTATATTTTCTGGAACAGCGATGGTAATAACGCTTGTTGTTCCAATGAGAAAGTTTTTTTCCCTTGAAAAATATATAACTTTAGATCACTTTGATAGCATCGCTAAAATATTACTTCTTACATCTCTCATAGTGAGCTATTCATATATCGTGGAATTCTCCATGGCATTTTATGGTGGAAATATATTCGAAATGGAAGTATTCAGGTACAGGGCATTTGGTGATTTCTGGATATTCTTCGCCATAATGATTATATGCAACTCCATTATTCCCCTCTTTCTATTCATAAGAAAGCTAAGAAGAAATATAAAATTTCTTTTCATATCATCCCTTTTTGTTAATGTGGGTATGTGGATGGAAAGATTCGTAATCATAGTTACTTCCCTTTCCAGAGACTTTGATCCTTACGCATGGGGACTTCCATCATTCAGCACTGTTGCTATAGGAATCACGCTTGGCAGTTTCGGAATGTTTTTCATGCTTTTTCTTATATTTGTAAAGGTCCTTCCAATCCTTTCCATTACAGAATTAAAAGAGGTTCACGAATGAAAAAGGAATATCTGTTTGAAGACAAACACGAATTTGTCGAAAAATTGAAAGATCTTTTAAAAAAGGGGGTGCCTGTTGATCGAATGCAAATATACCTCCCTTTCCCTGTCGAAGAAGTAGAAGAGATTCTTGGAAGACCGGTTAGTAAACTGAATTTCATTACCCTTCTCGGTGCAATCACTGGAACTATTACGGGCTTCGGATTCACAGCTTATACAGTTTTAAGCTGGCCTCTTATAACGGGAGGAAAGCCACTGATATCCATCCCTGCATTTGTTATTATAGCATTTGAATTGACAATTCTTTTTGGATCGATCACATCGTTTCTCGGATTCCTTTCACTCTCACGCCTCCCTGATATTAGAAGGATTCTGAATCCCATGGAATTTGACAACAGATTTGCAATAGTGATAGATGATGGAGAAGATGATGGAAAAAGGGATGAGGATTAACCATTACTTCTTATATCTCTTTATTGGTGGATTTTTTATTGTTGCTGTTGAGTTTTTTGCAGGAATAACAAAGGGTTCACTTCTCTTCACTCTTTCGTATTGGATTGCCATCACTCATGGCTGCATTGCACTTGTTACAGCAGCTAATATTGCAAAGGCTAAATGGATAACTCCACTAAAGAGATACCTTCTTTCCGTTTACCCGTTGCTATTGCTTCACTCAATCCTTTTTCTTTTTGTTACTTATGAGCTGGATATATATCCATGGGTTAAAAGTGAAGGATTATGGTTAAACAGGCCATTCTTTATAGCAAGAAACTTCTTCCTGCTCTTTCTTTCCTTTTTATCTGCACGAAAATTCTCCAAGGAATCATTAATTGATAGTGAAAGAAAAAACATCTATGGCTCAATTTATATCGCATTCTTTGTTGCATCACAATCAATGATTGCATTCGACTGGATAATGTCTCTCGAATATCCCTGGTACAGCACACTCTTTGGAGGTTATTTTTTCATTGAATCCATATACTCCGGTATTGCAATTTCAGGGATTGTATGTCTATTTCTTATGAGAAAAACTGGGAGCCAAATCAGTGAAGACCTGGTCAAGACTTTGAGGGATATTGCTACACTAATTTTCGGGTTCAGCTTACTCTGGGCAGGGCTTTTCTATGCGCAGTTCCTTGTTATCTGGTATGGAAACATTCCTGAGGAGGTAAGCTTTCTGTTTGTAAGGACTAAATTATCACCTTACCGGGAAATCTCGCTTGTTATACTCCCCTCACTATTCTTCTTCCCCTTTCTAACACTCCTTTCAAGAAAGACAAAAACGATCCCATTGATCGTCTCAATTATATCGGTATCGATACTTATGGGTATATTTCTTGAAAGACTGCTATTCCTCCTTCCATCCGTTAAGCTAAATCCTGTAAAGGTAATCTCTCAATCAATCATTATGGCAGCACTGATTATTCTAACGATCAAGAGAAATAATTAGATTTTGTGCTTGTTTATGTCCCTTTCACAACGAGAATGGGAATATCACCTATATCATGTTGAACAGCAGAAACTGTTGAACCGTATATCCAGTCTTTTATGTGCTTGTGACCGTGACTCCCAAGAACAAGGAGATCCAGATTCTCTTCTTTTGCTATTTTTACAACCCCTTTTGCTGCATTTCCAAATCCTATTCGGAAACTTGCCCTTATTCCCTGTGCCCTGATCTTTTCTGAAAGTTTTATTAGGTAATCCTCGTCCCCTGTTCTCTCCCTATCCTCCGCTGTTCCGCCCCACACCTGAGCAGTTGCACTCTCAACAATATGAATGAGAACAATCTCTGCATCGTATCTCAGTGCAAGGGCAAGTGCATGTTTGAGTATCTTTTGGTCCGTTTCCTTCACCTCAAGAGCAACCCCTATCTTCCCATATCCAGTGTCCTCCTGAATGGATGGTATCACGGGTTCCGGTACAGAAGTTGGTCTCCTTTCTAATAATTTCTTGATAAATGGTCCAAATCCCATATACCCTAATAATAGCATCAAAAACGCACCGATTGGAATTACTATAAAATCAACCCACATAGCTGTCATCCTCCATTCAGACACCGTCTCCCAGACAAGCCAGAGGTTAAGACCTATGATAAAAAGTGCAACAAGCCATGAGAGGATTCTTACCCATAAAGGGTTGGCAAATTTACCCATCCATTCACGATCACTTGTAAACTGGATAAGGGGGACAATTGCAAAGGGAAGCTGCAGAGATAGAATTACCTGGCTCAGTATGAGAAGCCTGTATGTACCATGGCTTCCGCTTATTGCAATAACAATAACTGCGGGGATGACAGCAAGTAATCGAGAAATGAGCCTTCTTGCCCATGGCTGAATCTTTATCCGAATAAATCCCTCCATTACAATCTGCCCTGCTAGTGTTCCTGTGAGTGTTGAAGATTGACCTGCAGCAAGAAGTGCAACAGCAAAGGCAGTGGAGGCGAGACCTGTTCCCAGCAGTGGTGAGAGAAGTTCGTGCGCCTGCTGAATTTCAACCACCTGAATGCCTCGAGAATAAAAAACAGAAGATGAGAGAACAAGTATTGCTGAATTCACAAAGAAAGCGGCATTGAGGGCAATAACAGTATCTATAAGATTAAAGCGCGCTGCCGCCTGGATACCCTTGTCCGTTCGCTCAACTGCCCTGCTCTGAACAAGCGCTGAATGAAGGTAAAGGTTGTGCGGCATAACAGTTGCTCCCAGCATGCCAAGTGCAACGTAAAGGCTATCACTATCAATTGTGGGAATAAAACCACCCATAATTGATCTGAAATCAGGTTTAGCAAGAAAGATCTCAACTACAAAACAACAACCTACAATAAATATCAAACCGAGGATTATTCCTTCAAATTTGCGAATACCATATCGTTGAATCAGAAGCAGAAGCATTGTATCAAGAGCTGTTAAACTTACACCGATTATAAGTGGAATTCCAAATAAGAGATTTAAACCTATCGCTGTTCCAAGGACTTCAGCGAGATCGCATGCGGCTATCGCAAGCTCACAGATGATCCACAGAGGATAGTATACAAAAGGCGGATATGCTTCACGACATGCCTGAGCGAGATCGCATCTTGCAACAAGACCCAGACGGGCGGAAAGCGTTTGCAGGAGAACAGCCATCAGATTGCTCGCAAGTAGAACCCATATGAGCCTGTATCCAAACCTTGCTCCCCCTTCGAGATCCGTCGCCCAGTTACCCGGATCCATGTATCCCACAGAAACAAGATATGCAGGACCAAGGAAAGCAAAGAGGCGCTTCCACCATTTCCAGTAGTGTGGAATCTTCACTGATTCGTAAATTTCAGGAAGGGATACGGTTTCTGTCTTATTGAATTTCGACCACATTACTACTCATCATTCTATAAATGTTTCTAAACATCAAGAATAACACGCGCTGTCCATCCATTATTATCTTTCCTCACCTCAAGCATGTGCAGGGTCACTGCCTTCACATCAAGATGAAGTATATGTTTTTCCGGATCGATCCTCTCCCCTGCTGCCTTCATCCTCGCCAGCCAGTTATCACCCTTCCTTCCGATTTTCACATTAAACTCTCCAAAGATCAGTTTTTCTGTATCTTTGAAAAAGATTATTTCCTGAAGAAGATTAAAAAGGAGAAGATCCAGTTCTTCAGCCTCAATCTCTATCAGCCTTCTTTCTTTAAGATCGATTGTGCCTGTTTCAAGTATCATGATATTTGTCGTTGCAAGCGCAGAGGAAATAAAAAGTTCCTCAATCGTATCACCCTTTGCCTCAAATGCTACATCGGCTGTAACAAAATCTTCAAGAAATCTGTACTTAAATCTCAATGTCATGTTCTCTAACTGGGAAATAACCCGATCCTTTATCTCATAAGCTCGATCGCCAATAAATACAAGACGCGTTTCTTCCGATTCAAATTCTTCAAAATCCCATCGATCAGAGACATAATTGAACAGGTAGGAGCCATCGGGAAATTTTACAAATCCCTTTGCCCTGTATATCTTTCCAGAAAAATCATTTAGCATCTCTTCAAATCTTTCCCTCTGGATTGTCCCTTTTGTACAGAAAGTAAAGTAATCCATGCTATGTGAGTGATGAACAGCATTTGATAAATATCTTTCTACTCCCATCCCGGATAAAAGCTCTGTATCTATATTGCAGAATGAAGTTCTGAAAAGGGTCGCCCTTTTGTTAATCTCTTTTACCTTCTCCTCAACCCCTAAGAGATCTTCTTCATCGACCAGGTCTATCTTGTTTATCAGAATTACATCGGCTGATTCAATCTGTATCCTCCCTGTATAGCCTGTTTCCGGAAATCTAATCATGGCATCAGCATCAACAACAGTAACTACTGTATCAAGCTTCACCATTGTTAGTGCCTCACCTATAATCTCTATGAGTGAATCTGGCTCTGCAAGACCTGTGGTTTCAACAAAAATTATATCAGGCCTTATTTCATTTACTATCTCCTCAATTGCCGCCTCAAATTCTCCCGATAGTGAACAACATACGCATCCTCCGGCAAGTTCAGCCATCCTTATATTTTTCCCCTCAAGAACCTTGCCATCTATGGGTATCTCTCCAAATTCGTTTACCACAATGGCGATCTTTTTCCTTGAATCCCTTATGATATTCCTCAGAAGGGTTGTCTTACCACTGCCGAGATATCCTGTTATCAAAATAAGAGGTGTTTTTGTGATCATATCTATAAAATGGACCTTAAAACCATAAGATCCTGGGCTCTCTTCCTTTTCCTTTTGTATTTAACCCTTAATGTTTCCAACCGGAATGAATCTCACAACCTTTTTTGAAAGTCCTGCAAGCTCTGTGGTATCGACTACTTCATCTATGTTTTTGTAAGCAGCACCAGCCTCCTCAGCAAGACCAGAAAAGGACGCCGTTCTTACATAAATACCCGTCTCCTCCATCTTCCTCTGGAGAGCCTTTCCATCAAATAGTTTCCTTGCCTTCGTTCTGCTCATTGTCCTTCCACTACCATGTGCTGTTGAAAAGAAACTCTTTGTTCCCGAACCTATCCCCGCAAGTAGATAGCTCCCCGTCTCCATACTTCCGCCAATAATAACAGGCTGACCTGTTTCCTTATATATACCAGGCAATCCTTCCATTCCAGGAGCAAAGGCTCGTGTAGCTCCCTTTCTGTGAACAATAAGCTGCATCTCCTTTCCATTAACAAAATGTTTTTCAAGCTTTGCTGTATTGTGTGAAACATCGTAAACCATTTGCATCCCGAGCTTCCTTGCATCCTCCTTGAATACCTTTTCAAAAACCTCTCTTATTCTATGGGTTATTACCTGTCTGTTTGCAAATGACATATTTATCCCGCACTTCATGGCGGCGAAATAATCCTGACCTTCAGGGGAATCAAAGGGTGCACAGGCAAGTTCCCTATCCCTCACACTAATTCCATATTTCTTCTCCATAACCTTAAGAAAAATTTGAAGATAATCAGTTGCAACCTGATGCCCGAATCCACGACTACCACAGTGAAACATCACTACAACCTGATCAGGTATTGATATACCGAAGATCTTTGCCAGTCTTTCATCGTATATGTTTTCCGGTTTCGCTATCTGAATCTCAAGATAGTGATTGCCTGATCCAAGGGTTCCAATTTGATTTATGCCCCTTTCAACTGCCTTCTCACTGATCTTTGATGGATCCGCACCCTGAATACACCCCCCTTCTTCTGTCCTTTCAAGATCCTCCTCCCAGCCAAAACCCTTTCTTACACACCACCTTGCCCCTTCAGAAAGGACCTCCATGAATTCATTTCTATTAAGTTTCAGAAATCCGGTGCTTCCCACACCACATGGAACCCTCTCAAATAATAGATCAACAATCTCCTTGATCCTTGGTTTAATATCATTAAATGTCAGGGAAGTAAGGACAAGCCTCATTCCACAGTTTATATCAAAACCAATACCACCCGGTGATATTACACCTACCTTGGCATCCATTGCAGCAACACCACCGATGGGAAATCCATAGCCGGAATGTGCATCTGGCATGCAGAGGGCGTAATTTACAATACCCGGAAGTGTTGCTACATTTGTTATCTGTTCAAAGACCTGCCAGTCCATCTCGCTTATCAGCTTCTCTGTTCCATATATCCTGGCTGGAGCTCGCATCCCATCCTTGAACTCCTCAGGGATCTCATAGATAAAATCGCTTATCCTTCTGAATGGTATCGGATGTGCCATAAAGACCTCCCTCAGTAAATAACTTAAACCCTCATATGTGGACATTCAAGCATCCCTATTTTCTGGTATATTAGTGAGTATGATAGTGATAGATGGAAGCTATGGTGAAGGTGGAGGGCAGATCCTGAGAACCGCACTCAGTATCTCCTGTATAACAGGAAAACCCTTCAGAATATTTAACATAAGGAAGGGGAGGGAAAAACCAGGCCTCATGCCTCAGCATCTCGCCTCCATAATGGCAGCAAGGGAGATCTCTGATGCAGATATTGAAGGAGCTTTCATAGGCTCAACAGAACTGATCTTTTCACCCCGAAGGATAAAGGCAGGAGAGTACTCATTTAATATAGGTACCGCTGGATCAACAATACTGCTTCTTCAGACCCTCATACCTCCTCTTATCTTTGCTGGAGATCTATCAAGGATCTTAATAAAGGGCGGAACGCATGTGCCTTTCAGTCCCATTTACGATTATACGGAGAAAGTGTTTGCAGAGTTCTTAAACATGTTAGGAATCAGGATCAGTTTAAGGATCAGATCATACGGCTTCTACCCTAAAGGAGGTGGTTCAATAGAGGCTGAAATATATCCTGTAGAGTCGATCTTACCAATAGAGATTCTCGAGAAGGGGAGGTTAAAAAGGATCGGAGGCTGTTCATCCGTTGCCAATCTCCCCATATCCATTGCAGAGAGACAGCGCACATCCGCTATTAAATATATGAAAGAAAGACTCGGTGATGAAGTTCCCATTCATCTTGAAACTATGAATGTTCCAACCCCATCTGAGGGAACATTTCTATTCCTCAAGTGCGAATTTGATCTTTCTATTGCAGGTTTCTCTTCCCTTGGAAGGAGGGGAAAGAGTGCGGAAAAGGTCGGTGAGGAAGCTGCCTCAGGGCTGATATCATTTCTCAGAACTGATGGTGCAATTGATCCCCATCTTGCTGACCAGATAGTTCTCTATCTCTCAATGGCCTCAGCTCCATCCCGATTCACTGTATCCTCCATAACGGATCACCTGTTAACGAATCTCTACACAATAAGGCATTTCTTTAAAATTAGATACTCCGTTAATGGAGAAAAGGGAGGAGTTGGCCTGATTGAAATAAATCCTGTTCTTCAAAATTAAAGATCGATCAGCATGGAGAGGAATATCAATGAGAGATAAACTATCGAATATCTGAAAAGCGTCCTGTCAATTTTCTTTCCTGACAGTTTCATAAAAAAGATAACAAAATATATTACATTGAGAAGAATAGAAACCCAGAGGTAAAATGATCCGCAAAATTCTAAAACGAATGGAAGTATGCTTGCCATTGAAAGAAGAACAAGATAGATTAACATTAATTCTGATGTCTTCCTTTCGGATATAGCAGGCATTACAGGTATTCCTGCTTTTATATAATCATCTCTGTAGAGACTTGCAAATGACCAGAAGTGAAGAGGTTGCCAGATCAGGATAATCAGGAATAAAACAAACGCCTCAGCATCAATACCGTTCTTAACCGCAGCGCATCCTATAAGCGGTGGAAGGGCTCCCGCAATACCGCCAATCTCAGTAGCATGCGGAGTTTTTCTTTTTAGAAATCTTGTATAGAGAAAATAGTAGATGAATGCACCGATCATGGATAGAAATGCTGACAGTAAATTCACAAAAATGGATAGAAAAATGAATGATAGAATTATGAGAAGCATGCCGAATTTTGTTGCACTCCTTATATCAATTCTTCCGAGAGGTATTGGCCTGTTTTTTGTCCTTTCCATAACTGCATCTATATCTGCATCATAGCAGTTGTTTAATATTGTTGAGCCGGAGCAGCAAAGTGCAAGACCGGTTAATGTCCAGAACAGGAGCGATGTATTTATCGCCCCCTTTGATGCAATCCATATACTGGAAAAGGCTGTAATGAGCATAAGGAGTGTTATGCCAGGACCTGTTACTGAAATATAGTCCCGGAAAACACCCCTTCCAATGCTTTGAGAAACAATAACCCTACTTCTTAGCCCTTCCGTATTCATAAGGTCCTGATGTAACAACAGGTATCCTTTCGAAATTATAACATGGCGGTGGGGAAGGAATCGTCCATTCAAGCGATAGTGCATTCCATGGATTATCAGACGCCTTTTCCCCCACAAACGCTGAACGAACAACATTGAAAACGGAAAGCAGGAAACCAGCTATCAGTATATACCCTCCGATAACTGTTACCCTGAATAGCACAGTAAACTCTGGAGGATAGCTCCAGTACCTCCTCGGCATGCCCATGAGTCCCAGCTGGAAAAGGGGTATGAAAGCGAAAAGGGAACCGATCATGATCAGCCAGAATGAAAGCCTTGCCATGCGCTCATTATACATGCGCCCTGTGAATTTTGGAAACCAGAAATAAATACCCGCAAAAGCCACAGATGTCATGGCAAGTGATAGAACCATATGGAAATGGGCAACAACCCAGTATGTATCATGAACATGGAGGTCAATTGCAATAAGCCCATTTCCAACGCCCGTAACACCGCCGATAACAAAAAGACTTATAAAACCTATCACATAGAGCATAGGCGCCCTGAATTCTATTGCTCCCCTATGCATCGTTCCAAGCCAGTTGAATACCTTTATACCCGTTGGAACAGCAATGAGTATTGTAAGCATCGATTGCATGATCCTTGCCCAATCCTCTACACCTTTTGTGAATAGATGATGAATCCATACGGAAAACCCGAGGATGGTAATTGACATAATTGCAATGACCATACTCCTGTATCCAAATATCTTTTTCCTTGAAAAGGTTGATACAATTTCCGATACAATTCCAAATGCAGGAAGCGCAACAACATAAACAGCAGGGTGTCCGTAAAACCAGAATAGATGCTGATAAAGCATCGGAGATCCACCCATTGAAGGATTATAGAAATTTGTTCCCAAGTATCGATCAAAAAGAAGGAGTGTTACAGCTCCCGCAAGAACAGGTATTCCAAAAAGCTGAATTATAAAAGCACTGAGCATCCCCCATATAGCGAGATTGAGTCTTCCCCATGTCATACCTGGTGCCCTCATACAGATTATAGTTGTTATAAAGTTCACAGCAGATGCGAGGGCAGATCCACCGAGAAGATGAACGGAGAAAACATAAAGCGAAGTATTCGCATCCGTGATTATTGAATACGGTGGATAACCTGTCCAGCCGATATCGATCCTTCCAGGTGTTACGAGTGCAAGAACTGCCATAACCGTTGCACCTGCAAAAAGCCAGTAGCTCAGGGCATTGAGCCTTGGAAATGCAACATCCTTTGCACCTATCATAAGCGGGATAAGGAGATTGGCAAAGAAACCTGTAAAAACTGGAATCATCCACCATAAAATCATTGCTGCTCCATGAATTGTGAAGAATACATTGTATGTTTTTGCACCTATTATATCCATTCCTGGGGACCACTGTTCTGCCTTAATAAAGATGGCAAGGATAAGTCCGAGCACAAAAGCAGTAAGACTTGTTATAAGATAGAGAACTGCAATCCTTTTATGGTCTGTTGTAAATATCCATTCCTTTATACTAAAGCCCTTTTTTTCTGACATATAAAATCACCTCCAGTTATTTCAGCGATTTAAGATATGCGATTATGGAATATATCTGTCTTTCGGAAAGCCTGTATGGTGGCATTGCTGCAGGATAACCTTTAACAATCTTCTCTGAGGGATAAAGTATTGAGTGTTCTATATACTCCTCATCAACCTTCATGCTTCCACCATCCTCGAACCTTGTTTCCCTCCCAAATATTCCTTTAAATGTTGGACCTGTTGATTCCTCCCCCGTAACTGTGTGACATCCCAGACATCCCAGGATCTCAACAAGCCTCCTTCCCTCATTGATATCGGGTAAAGCTTCTCCCTCACTCTTCGCCTTTGATATCCATGCATTGAAATCCTCCCTCTTCATTGCTATCACCTTTGCAATCATCATAGAATGACCATTTCCGCAGAACTCCGTGCAGAATGCCCTGTATAATCCTGGCTTTTCCGCATTAAACCACAGATACGTTATCCTTCCCGGAATTGCTTCCTCCTGAATATGGAAATCTGGAAGGAAAAATCCATGAAGCACATCCCTGCTTGTAAGGCTGATCCTTACAGGAATTCCGGCAGGAATAACAATCTCATTTACCCCTTTTATTCCTTCAGGGTAGGTAACATTCCATCCCCACATGAACCCCTCGACGCTGATCTCATATGCATTGGATGGAACACCTCTGAATTTCTGATAAATACTCCATGTCTGGATCCCTAAGAAAATAACAATCACAAGAGGAATAACAGTCCATATAATTTCAACAAGTGAATTCCCCTCAATGTAATCCCCTTCTTCCCTTCCTCTTCCCTTTCTGTAACGGATGCAAATATAAATTAACGGAATCGTTACAACTAACCAGACGGCGAACATAAGTATAAGATAGATACCGAAGTGCTGATCCCACAGCCTCGATGGATTGCTTGCATCAGATGCGAGTGCATCTTTTCCGGAAATGAAAGTTATGAAAGGGATCAGTAGCAGTAACTCTGATCTCCTTTTCTTTACATAAATAACAATGGAGAGCAACCCGGTAATAACCCCCATAAAAATTCCAGCTGCAATAAAAAGAAGCGGAATGTTTATCACATATGTTCGTGATCCTGGATCGTATTTATAGCATGCAAATGTAATCATGCTCGCTATCGAAACACTTCCAGAAATCCCCTTCATTGATTCAAGTATTGCTAACCGAACGTTGAATGGATCAGGTTTTGATCCATAAAGATATCTTGTTATCCTTCCTTCGGGAGAGATAAATATGTAAACAGATGGATGTACAAACATTCCATCTTGAATTGAATAGAAGAACCGATATCCCGTGCTCTCGACCAGCTTATTTATATTTTCATCTGTCGTTGTTGCAAATTTCCATTGATTAAATACTTCTGATCTCTTTTTATTAAAAACTCTTTCATAGAATTCTAATGCTTTTGATGGTGTATCCTTGCTGTTAAAGCTCAAAATAAGAACATGGTAATCTTTTCCATTTTTTAAATCCCTTATCTCATTCAATGCATCAAAAAGTCCCTCAACAAGAAGCGGGCAGATATGTGGACAATCATAATAAACAAGCGTAAGGATCAGGACTTTGCCCTTGAATTGCGAAATAGAAAATTCTTTCCTGCTTTTATCCGTAAAAGTTATTTCTGCAACGGATCTTCCGAGATGTTTTTCTTCTTCTATCTTTAAAATCGCCGGATTGAAATCCGAGGTTGATATAGTAGGAATCTTTGCCTCTAAATCAGCATTAAATGAAAGTATAAAGAAGATCAAAATAACCAATCTTCCAATCGATACCATTTTTTCCTCCTCATCAAGCTTTTAGAAAGCTATACGGGAGGATATAAACCAATGAAAGAATGAGAAGCCATAGACCATCAACAAAATGCCAGTAGTATCCGCAAATCCTTACAACACTTCTACGAATTCCTCCAGCTCCTTTTCTAATTGAAAGAAGCAGAATATAAAGCTGAAACAAAACACCCACAAGAACATGGGAGCCGTGAAGACCTGTTATCAGATAAAAATATGTTCCGTAGGAGTTACTTGTAATAGTTAATCCTTCAGATATAAGCCTGCTCCATTCCCTTGCCTGTCCCATAAGAAAAAGAAGGCCAAGCACAATTGTCAAGGAAAGCCATTGCTTCATGTATTTCCTTTCAGCCATCTGAATTGTTACACTCGAGGAAATAAGAATGACTGTCAGGATCATTGCAAAACCAAGTGGTGGAATGTCTGCTGGTATTCCTGGAGATATCCATTCCCCTTTGGGAAGCATGCTGTATAAGTATGCGCTTAAAACTCCGCTAAAGAGTGCGATCTCAGATAGGATAAAAACCACCATTGCCGTAGTGCTGATCCTTTCTTCTGAATCCGATTCGAATACCTCGGATACCCATCCTGTGAGGCTTATGATTGTGCCCGCAGCACCCAGACAGGCTGTAAAAAGGCCTCCGACAGGAATCTTCCACTGAAATGAGATCATAAAACCCATCATGATGAGGAATGATGAAAAAGCTGTAAAAAATGGCCAGATGCTTACAAATTGAGTATGCATCCTTCACCCCCATAAAATGGGATAATATTTGTCCAGTTTAAACACAAAAATTTTTATATTCTATTAGAAAGCATTTTGAAGTTTATCCTGCTAAGTCTTCCTTCCATTTCCTTCCTCATTTCAACCCATACTGGATGAACAGAACAGCTGTTGCTAAGAGTGCACAATCTTTTGTTGATAGCACACCTGTTAAATGCAACGGGGCCATCTATTGCCTGGATTACATCCAGAAGATTTATCTCCTCCAGCCTTCTTGCCAGCTGAAAACCCCCCTTTATGCCACGGTATGATCTCACCAGCCCTACCCTTGTAAGTTTTTGCAGAATCTTTGAAAGAAAATCCCTGGGGATCCTTTTCGCCCTTGCAATCTCCTTCGCCATTGTTATCTTTCCCTCATTCTCAGCAAGGTATAACACACATCTGATAGCGTAATCTGCCTGCCTTGTAATCTGCATAATACAGGACAAAATTTATCCTCTTTTGATCAATTATGTCAAGAAAATTATTTTTTAAGGATGCCTCCTAATTAACCGGGTAATTTCTGTAGGTTAAAAATAAAGGGATGGGCTAATTTTTTTTACCCCCTGGAAGTAAAAATTTTATATAATAAAAGATGGCAGATGGAAAGGAAAGGATCCTTCCATGGTAGAGATAAGATTTCATGGGAGAGGGGGACAGGGTGCGGTCACCAGCGCGGAACTACTTGCACTTGCTGCCATTGAAGAAGGAAAATTTGCACAGGCCATACCAAGTTTTGGTCCTGAAAGGAGAGGCGCTCCTGTTGCTGCATATGTAAGGATAAGCAGAAACAGGATAAAATATAGATTCGGGATTTACAATCCCGATATAGTCGTTGTTCTTGATCCAAGCCTTTTAGGTCTTCCTATTGTCAAATCAGGCCTTAAAGAGGATGGTGTCCTCGTTGTCAACACTCATGAATCGGAAGATGAGGTCAGGGAAAGTATTAAGTATGATGGCACGCTTGCCATTGTTGATGCCTCTTCTATTGCAATAAAGACCCTTGGAATCCCTGTCACCAATACCTGTATGCTTGGGGCGCTTCTGAAAGCCTCAGAAGTTGTTTCCCTTGAATCCTTTTTTAACCCTATGAAACAGAAGTTCAAAGGGGCAGCGGAGAAAAATCTCGATGCAATGAAACAGTCCTATAATGAAACAATAATTTTTAAAAAGAGGCTCTTATGAAATTTAAACCTGCTCATGAATTAGGATGGAAGGAACTTAAGCCGGGATATATAATAGATGATCCCGGCAATTCAATTCATTATAAAACGGGAAGCTGGAGATCGCGCCTTCCTGTCTGGGATTACTCCCGATGCATCAAATGTGGTATATGTTACATTTTCTGTCCTGACAACGCTGTTATCCAGAGATCAGATAGATACTTTGAAGTTGATCTCGATTTCTGCAAAGGTTGCGGAATCTGTGCCAGAGAATGCTACACCCAATGTATAACAATGAAAGAGGAAAGGGTTTAGATATGGGAAAGGTTGTCGGGATGGAGATAAGTATTGCTGCTGCTGAGGCTGTAAAGCAGTGCAATGTGGATGTTATCTCAGCATATCCTATAACCCCCCAAACACATATAGTTGAAAAATTAAGTGAATTTGTAGCAAATGGTGAGCTTGATGCAGAATTTATACCGGTTGAGAGCGAACATAGTGCATTGAGTGTTTGTGTTGGTTCATCTGCATGTGGGGCAAGGACATTTACCTGCACAAGTTCTCAAGGCCTCATTTTGATGAGTGAAATCGTCTATATAACCTCTGCAATGAGGCTTCCGGTTTTTATGATCCTTGCAAACAGATCCCTTTCTGCACCTCTTTCCATATGGGTTGATCATTCTGATGTTATGTCAATAAGGGATTGTGGATGGATTCAGGTCTTTGCAGCCAATGGTCAGGAGGTTTACGATCATGTATTTCATGCATTCAAAGTAAGCGAAAATGAATCTGTTCTTCTTCCATATATACTCAACATAGATGGATTCATACTCACCCATGTTGTTGAACCGATAGAACTCATTGATCAGGAAATTGTAGATAAATATCTTCCTCCATTTAATCCACCATACAGGCTTGATCCTGATAGACCATTAACGATGGGTGCTTATGGTGTTCCTGAAGTTTATATGGAATCAAAGATGGCACAGGACATGGCATTGAAAAATGCTTTTCCTTATATCATTAATGCATGGAAAGAATTCGGAGACCTCACTGGAAGATACTATAATCCCGTTGAAACATATAGATCTGAAGATGCAGACATACTTCTTGTGACAATGGGTTCTATGGGTGAAACAGCAGAGGTTGCTGTTGATGAATTAAGGGAAGACAATATTGCTGCAGGTATTGTGAAAATAAGGCTATGGAGGCCATTCCCTTACGAGGATTTTATAAACAAGGTATCAAGGGCGCAGATCCTTGTTGTTGTTGACAGATCACTTTCCTATGGAGGACCTGGTGGTCCAGTGGCATCAGAAATAAGGGGTGCACTCTACCACCTTGATAAGAGACCATATGTTATGAATTTTATTGCCGGTCTTGGGGGAAGGGACATCACGATTAATGATTTCAAAGAAATGATCGATCATGCAATCAAAAATGCACATAAATCAAGGCAGGAAGATTATATTTTATTTGGGACAAGGGAGTGAAACAAAAATGATAAATTATACTGTATATGTTCCAAACCTCTTAACAAAAAAAGAATACTTCGCTGCAGGACATAGAGCATGCCAGGGATGTGGCCTTGCTCTTGCTGTGCGCTACACAATGAAAGCTGCTGGTGAGAATGTTATTGTTGCAAATGCAACTGGATGTCTTGAAATCATATCAACCCCTATCCCTTACACATCATGGTGCGTTCCCTGGATACATGTTGCCTTTGAAAATGCAGCAGCTGTTATATCAGGTGTTGAGGCTGCTTATAAGGTGATGGAAAGAAAAGGAAGAATAAAAAAGAGAAAGATATATTTCCTTACCCTTGCAGGAGACGGAGGAACAACGGATATAGGTCTTCAGGCACTGAGTGGTGCGATGGAGAGGTTTCACAATTTTACCTATATCTGCTTCGATAATGAGGCATACATGAATACGGGAATTCAGAGATCAGGCTCAACCCCATTTGGTGCACATACAACAACATCACCTGCTGGAAGTGTAAAACGCGGTCAGAGCACCTGGAAAAAGGATATGCCGGCAATATGCGTTGCTCACAATATTCCTTATGTTGCAACAGCAAACATCAGTTATCCCTTTGATCTTATGGAAAAGATTAAAAAGGCACTTGAAACAGAGGGCCCATCATATGTTCATGTGCTTTCTGTTTGCCCAACTGGATGGGGACATCCTCCTGATGATACCATTAAAATTGGAAGGCTTGCAACAGAAACAGGTATATTTCCACTCTATGAAGTAGTAAATGGGAGATATAGATTAACAATTGATTTTCCGGATCTCAAGCCTGTTGAAGAATATCTCCATGCACAGGCAAGATTCAAACATCTCAGGGATGAGGAAATAAGATATATTCAGGAGAGGGTTCATAAGGAATATAAAAAATTAAGAAGACTTCAGGAAATAACACAAAAGATGGAATAAGAATATGATCAAGCTTACAAATATCAGGGGAAAGGTTGACAGAATTATTGACATTTATAACGGCGACAGGGGTCAGATCGTTTCAATCCTTCAGGATATTCAGGAAGAATATCTTTATCTTCCCAGAAAAGCACTTGAGTATATAAGTGAAAGATTAAACATTCCACTTTCTCAGCTATACAGTGTGGCAACTTTTTATCGGGCAATGAGGCTAAAGCCCCGGGGAAGATATCTCATACGTGTTTGTCTCGGAACAGCATGTCATATAAGGGGTGGTCCATTAATACTGGAGAGAATCGAGAGGGAGCTCGGCATTAAGGCTGGAGATACAAGCAGTGATATGAAATTTACCGTTGAAACAGTAAACTGTGTTGGAGCCTGTGCCCTTGGTCCTATAGTAATCTGCAATGACGAACTACGCTCTCATATGACAACAGTAAAGGCATTATCACTTATAAAAAAGCTCAAGAAGGATTGAAATATGGAAAAGATAATAAAAACTCCTGATGATCTCGAAAGGAGAAGGAAAAAACTCCTGGAAGAGAGGCAACCTTCCAGAAAATGGATTGCAGTGCCCTGCGGAACATGCGGACTTGCAAATAGATCTGACCAGATACTTGAGGGATTGAAAACCTATATCAAAAAGGCGAAAGTTGATGTTGAAGTTAAGAAAACCGGATGTCAGGGGCTCTGCGAATCACTTCCAAAGATAATCATCCATCCGGAAAAGATATTCTATCAGCATGTAAAACCATCTGATATCAAGAATATTGTTGAAGAAACATTGAAGAAAAACTCCTTGGTGGAGGAGCTCCTGTTCAGGGATCCTGGAACGGGTAATACCATCGTAAAATTTGACGATATCCCTATTATGAAAAAGCAACACAGGCTCCTCCTATCCTATCACGAATGGATAGATCCTGAAGATATAGATGATTATATCGCATTATCCGGATATACATCCCTTGCAAAAGTTCTCTTTACCATGAAACCGGATGAAGTTATCGAGATAATAAAGAAATCAGGATTGCGCGGAAGAGGAGGAGCAGGATTTCCAACAGGGATCAAATGGGAATCATGCAGAAAGGCGACGGGCGACATAAAATATGTAATCTGTAACGCTGATGAAGGTGATCCCGGTGCATACATGGACAGGGCATTACTCGAGGGAAATCCACATCTTGTTATAGAAGGGATGATCATAGGAGCCTATGCAATAGGTGCACAGCAAGGCTATGTTTATGTAAGGTGGGAATATCCTCTGGCTTTGAAGAATCTTATTAAAGCTATAAATAGCGCCAGGGAATACGGGCTTCTTGGTAAAAACATACTTGGAAGCGGTTTTGATTTTGATATAGGAGTAAACAGAGGTGGAGGTGCATTTGTTTGTGGTGAATCAACTGCACTTATGGCATCAATGGAAGGAAAGCCAGGAGAGCCAAGGGCAAAATATATTCATACCGTTGAAAAGGGGCTCTACAATAGACCAACAACACTCAACAATGTTGAGACATGGGCGAATGTCCCGATAATAATAGAAAGGGGTCTTGAATACTACACCTCAATCGGCAATGAAAATAATAAGGGAACAAAGATCTTTTCGCTTGCCGGCAAAGTCAACTATACAGGTCTTATCGAGGTCCCCCTTGGAATAAAACTGAGAGATATCATATTTGATATTGGCGGTGGAATAAAGGAAAATAGAAAATTTAAGGCAGTTCAGACAGGAGGCCCTCTCGGCGGTATCCTTGGAGAGAAGCATCTCGATCTTCCTGTTGATTTTGACAGTTTAAGCAAGGTTGGTTCAATGATGGGAAGCGGAGGAATGATTGTAATGGATGAAACAAACTGTATGGTTGATGTCGCAAAGTACTTCCTTAGATTCCTTGAGGAGGAATCATGTGGAAAGTGCGTTCCTTGCAGGGAAGGAGTCAGGAGAATGAGAGAAGTTCTTGATGAAATCTCATCAGGGCGAGGGAACGATGCATATATTCAGCTTCTTGAGGAGATGGGAAGTGCAATCATGGATGGAAGTCTCTGTGCTCTGGGCGGTTCTGCACCCAATCCTGTTATGACAACAATAAAATATTTTCCCGAAGAATACCATTCACATATTTACAACAGAAAATGTCCTGCAGGTGTTTGCAAAGATCTCATTACATACTCTATCGATCCCGATAAATGCAACGGATGTGCTGCCTGCATTCCCGTATGTCCTGAAAAATGTATAACTGGGGTGAAGAACAAACCCCATATCCTTGATCCTGTTAACTGCATAAAGTGTGGATCCTGTTATGATGTATGTAGATATGATGCTGTTCTCAGGCATTAGGAGAAGGAGATTGGCATGTCTGATGGAAAAACAGTAACTTTAACAATAGATGGAAAGACGATAAGATCAAGGGAAGGAATGTATGTTCTTGAAGTTGCAAGGGAGAACAATATTCAAATTCCAACACTTTGCTATCATGAATCATTAGCACCATCCGGCTCATGCAGACTCTGTGTTGTTGAGGCAAAACGCGATAATTCATCAAGGATTGTTGCATCATGTCTTTATCCTGTTTCAGATGGTCTCGAAATATTAACAAATAGTGAAAGAGTTCTGGCCGTAAGAAAGCTTGTTGTAGAACTCCTTTATGCAAGATGCCCGAATGTTCCGTTTGTAAAAAATCTTGCAAATGAGTTTGGAATAAAGGAACCAAGGTTTGCAAAGGAGAATGATGACTGCATACTGTGCGGCCTCTGCGTTCGCGCATGCGATGAAATCGTGGGTGTTAAGGCTATCTCTATGGTAAGCAGAGGGGCAAAAAAAGAGGTAAACACACCCTTTGGAACCGCATCGGATGTATGCATAGGTTGTGCAACGTGCGCATATATATGTCCTACAAAGAGAATAAAGGTTGAGGAGAAGGATGGATACAGGAAGATCTGGTATAAGAAATTTAAAATTGTCAATTGCAGGAAGTGCGGATTTCCCATAGGTCCGAAAGAACAGCTTTCTTACTTTATTAAAATTGCCAAACTACCTGATAATTTTTACGACCTTTGTCCGAGCTGCAGGTGACGTAAATACCATATGAGAAAGGCATGATATATGAAATTTTTCTTTGAGACAGAATCAGCGAAGGCATCTTCTTCCTCAAAAGGAAGCGAGTCAAAATTCCTCAATAGATAAGCAGAAAAGACCCCACTTCCCGATCCCACCATATCACCATTTCTGTTGTAAATAGCCACATTCCTAAGCCCACAACTTGGCGATTTACTCTTAAGTATAAATCCGCAAATACCCATACTCTCAAGCTCCTTAGACTTCCCTATCATATATTTCCGAAAAATATCACTTAAATCCCTATTTTCACGGATAGTTATAATCCTTATACCACCTCTTCCTTTTACAAGATGAATAGGCTCCCTCGGCACACCCAAACCTGCTTCCTCTTCGGGACAGAAAGGAATCCATCTGAATATTTTTCCAAGAACTTCAACTATGAAGGGGTTATACCTGTGTGTTCCATCATATCTAACCCTGTTCCCAAGCAAACATGAAGAGATGGCAATTGGGATCAAAATATTCTTTTTCATATATTAATAGGATTTCCGTCGGTAATTATTCTCCGATCTTCGGTATTGTTCCCCTCTCAAGCGCGTTCCTCCAGCTCTGATAAAAAATTCTAAGGGAAATTAAAATGTAGATCCCATTCAACACCGCAGCAGTAAGCATCAGCTTAAATGGGAATGGAGATCCGTTTATCACAATCCTCATCGCTTCAAATGAATAGGAAGAAGGGATAATCATTGCAATAACCCTTAAAAATCCTGGAAGTGTATCCACAGGGTAAAAGACAGCTGAAAAAGGCATAAAAAGAAAAGCAAGCGCCCATGCAAGCACCTCTGCCTCCTGACCAAATCTCAGTATAAGAGAAACCGTTATGATACCTATTGACCAACCCATAGCAACAAGGTTTACCGTTAAGGGAAGGAGTGATAATCCCATTTTAAATATATTAAAAGAGTAAAGTATGCCTGCTATGAAGGACATCATAAAGAAGGCAATAATAACTTTCAAGACACTGACGAGTATAAGTCCAAGGAGATATTCACTAATTGTCAGGGGAGATATGAAGACATTAACAAGATTCCTCGCCCATATGTCTTCAAGGAAGGAGAGCGATATTCCCTGCTGGGCCCTGAAAAGGATGTCCCAGAGTATAAGTGCACCAAGGAAAAATGAAACAAAAGGAGGCAGTTCCTTTGAGCTCCTTAAAAGATAAACAGTAACAAAACCCCAGAGAAGTATATCAATTGCAGGCCAGTAGAAAACCTCGAGTATCCTTGCAAAACTCCTTCTGTAAAGGAATGCCTGTCTGATAACCACTGCACCAACCCTTTTAAAATTCATCATAGAGACTCCTGAAAAAGAATCCCTCAAGTGTTCCATATCTTTGTATAAGAACTGATTTCTCCTCGATAGCGACGATCTTCCCTTTCTCAAGAAAGAGTATCCTGTCCGAAATCTCTTCAATATCCCTGAGATTGTGTGATGTATATATTATCGAAACGCCCTTCTCAATGCACATCCTTCTGAGAAGCTTCCTTATCCTTAATGCTATTTCGGGATCCAGACTTGCTGCAGGCTCATCAAGAAGAAGTATCTGAGGATCGTTGATCATACATTTTGCAAGGGCAAGTCTCATCATCTGTCCCGATGAAAGTCTTCGTGATGGTCGATTGGATACATCTGTCAGTTCAAAGAGTTCCAGAACCTCTCTGCACCTTTTTTCAGGATGATTAACATTATAAACCAATGCATAAACAAGAAGATTCTCCCACGGTGTTAGCGAAAGAGGTAGACTTACATAGTTTGAGGCAAAGTTTACATGATGAAGGATTTCTGCTCTGTTCTTTTTAAGATCCTTACCGAATACCTCCACATATCCCTCATCAGGGGTTATCAATCCAAGGAGGATATGTATGAGTGTTGTTTTTCCTGCGCCATTAGGACCGATAACACCAAGAACCTCCCCTTTCTTCAATTCAAAACTCACATTATCAAGTGCAACTGTTCCATTAAAGACCTTTCTTATCCTTTCTGCCTTTAAGATGACCATAAACGCCTCACATCAATCTATGATAAGGACCTTTGCCCCTTTTATCCTCCCTTCCTTTAACTCAAGGATAGCACGATTTGCATCACGCAATGCGAATAGCTGATATTGGGGTTTTATAGGGATCTGTGATGCCATATATAGAAACTCACGAACATCCTCTCTTGTTACATTAGCAACACTCTTTATTTCCTTCTCAAGCCATAGATCGCGGGGATAATTGAGTCTGAGAAGCGCATCCTTATCCATCTCCTCCTTCCTTATCGCATTGATAACAAGCCTTCCACCTGCTTCGATATTCTTCATCACTTCAACAACAGGTCTCCATACAGGTGTTGTATCTATTGCAGAATGGATCTTTTCAGGCGATTCTTCCTCGATTCGACCTGTCCATACTGCACCAAGTTCCTTTGCAAACTCCCTTTCCCTCTCCCCCCTTGCAAAGACAAAAACCCGGGAGTTCGGGTAGTGGAATCTTATCAACTGGATAACAAGATGTGCAGAGGCACCAAAACCAACAAGTCCGATATTCTGTCCATCCCTGTGTCCTGAAAGCCTCAACGAGCGATAACCTATTGCACCTGCACAGAGAAAAGGGGCTGCCTCTGCATCTGAAAACACCTCTGGAATCTCATAGGCAAAATCCTCTCTTACCTTTGTATATTCTGCATAACCCCCATGGGCATCCCTTCCTGTTGCCTCAAATCTTTCGCACAGGTTCTCCATGCCAATGATACAGAATCTGCATCTTCCACAAACACCGTGAATCCAAGCTACCCCAACCCTATCCCCTATTTTGAATCTTTTTACACCCTTTCCTACCTCTACGACCCTTCCCACAATCTGATGACCGGGTATCATGGGGATTGTTGAAGGAGGGGTCCTTCCCTCTATTTCATCGATCTCTGTATGACATACCCCGCATGCATTAACCCTGATTACGATCTCCCCTTCCTCAGGCACAGGATCCGGCATGTCGCAGAATTCCAATGGTTCCCTGGTCTCAGTTAAACTGGATATCCTCCTGATAACCATTGCCTTCATTTCCGCCTCCGATCAACATACAAAAACTCTATCATGAATCCAGAATTTTATTATAATTAATAATTTGAAAAGACACCTCTTTAATCTCCTGATCTTTTAATCAGTTGATGTAGAACATTTTCAAAGAGGGAGGGATTGGTATGAAAATCGCCCAGATCTCGCCCCTTTTTGAAAGTGTCCCGCCGAAGTATTACGGTGGCACTGAGCGCGTTGTATCATACCTAACGGAAGAGCTCATACGCCAGGGTCATGATGTAACACTCTGTGCAAGTGGAGATTCCCTAACAAAAGCAAGGCTTATTGCGCCATGCAAGAAATCACTACGCCTTGATAAAAACTGCATAGATCGAATGGCCCATCATATCCTGATGCTGGAGATGTTATTACAGAGGTTTGAGGAGTTTGATATCATCCATTTTCATATCGACTATCTGCACTTCCCCATTTCACGTCGTATGCACGCACCTCATATAACTACCCTTCATGGAAGACTCGACATACCTGATCTTGTTCCTTTATACAGGGAGTTCTCAGATATTCCACTGGTATCCATCTCAAATGCGCAGCGAGAGCCCCTTCCCTGGGTAAACTGGAAAAGAACAATCTATCACGGCATTCCAGCAGATCTTTACACCTTCAGACCGGAATCTGGAAAATATCCTGCCTTTCTTGGCCGGATATCCCCTGAAAAAAGGGTTGACAGGGCGATAGAGGTGGCAAGACGTGTGGGAATGCCTTTAAAGATAGCTGCAAAGGTGGATGTAGCTGATAAAGAATATTTTGAATTTGCTATAAAGCCACTTCTTAAATCAAAGGATGTAGAATACCTTGGAGAGATAAATGAGGCTGAGAAGAATGAGTTTCTTGGAAATGCCTATGCCTTACTCTTTCCTATCGACTGGCCAGAGCCCTTTGGACTTGTCATGATCGAGGCGATGGCATGTGGAACTCCCGTAATTGCGTTCCGTAAAGGCTCTGTCCCTGAGGTGATGGTGGATGATGTAACAGGAAAAATCGTGCATAATATTGGTGAAGCAGTGCGCGCCGTATATGAGCTATCCAATTTCAATCGCCTTAGATGCAGGAAACTCTTTGAGGAACGGTATACCTCTGAAAGGATGGCAAGGGATTATTTAGAGGTTTATCGGGAGATTATCAATGAATGGAGGTGTAATCGCTGGACCGACCCATTCGGAAGGGCAGCATGAAGGAGGTCATCAGGATTGATGAACATTATTATATCTTAGCCACCTCCCCCAGGGTTGATGATATAACAAGGGTGCTTAAGGAGGGGGAGACCTTTGCAGTATTTGATAGAAGAGGGGATATACAACCTTTCGGTCTCGGCGAACAGGGACTTTATTCAGGTGGAACGCGATTCCTTTCAAGACTGGAATTTCACCTGGGGGACCAGAGACCTCTCCTCCTTAGCTCCACAATCCGTGACGATAACGCACTCCTTTCCGTTGACCTCACAAACCCCGACATCCCTGGTAAAGACGGATCTATCATTCTAAGAGGGACCCTTCACTTTTTTAGATCAAAGCTCCTCTGGAAGGGTTGCTGCTATGAGCATCTTCGTATAACCAACTACGGGGAGCGCCCTGTTCGGATAAGATTTGGATGGAATTTTGGATCAGACTTTGCTGATATCTTCGAAATCAGGGGAGTAAAAAGGGAGAGGCGGGGCAAATTCCTCGAAGACAGAGTCACAACAGACGCTGTTATACTATCTTACGAGGGTCTGGATGGAAAGATAAGGAGAACACAGATAGAATTCAATCCTCCGCCAGAGATTTTAACCCGGGATGAAGCATCATACACAATTACCATAGATCAGAGGGAGGAGAAATCCTTCTTCCTCACCGTAAGGTGTTTTAACCCGGATACAGATCAACCCGAGATACTCACCTATCACAAGGCCCTCTCATTCACAAAGGAAGCACTCACCTCAGTGCGATCATCACATTGTGAAATATTTACATCAAATGAGCAGTTCAATGACTGGATCAACAGATCACTATCAGATCTTTATATGATGCTAACAAAAACACCCTCGGGTCCATATCCCTATGCAGGCGTGCCATGGTTCAGCACTGCCTTTGGTCGCGATGGAATTATCGCATCATTAGAATGGCTATGGGCAAATCCAGATATAGCAAGGGGCGTTCTTAAATTTCTCTCAGAAACACAGTCAAAGAAATTTGATCCTGATATCGAAGCAGAACCAGGTCGTATCCTTCATGAGATCAGGAAGGGAGAAATGGCATCGCTTAATGAAATCCCCTTTGGAAGATACTACGGAAGCGCAGATGCTACTCCACTTTTCGTGATTCTCGCCTCTGAGTATTATGAACGCACCGCTGACCTTGAACTGATAAAGGAGATATGGCCCAATATAGAGCTTGCTCTTGAGTGGATGGAAAAATATGGAGATATCGATGGAGATGGGTATGTGGAATACAGATCGCACTCGTCGAAGGGGCTTATTCATCAAGGCTGGAAGGACTCAATGGATGCTGTATTCTATGAAAATGGATTTCCGGCAGAGGGACCAATTGCCGTTGTAGAAGTTCAGGCCTATGTCTATGCTGCACGCATAGGTGCTGCGAAACTTTCAAGAGCCCTTGGTAATGAGGAAAAGAGCCTTCAGTTTATTCAAAGTGCGCAAGCACTGAGGGAGAAATTTGAAAGGGATTTCTGGTCAGAGGAGCTTTCAACATACATCCTTGCGCTTGATGGTAAGAAGCACCCCTGTAAGGTAAAGGCATCCAATGCTGGACACTGTCTCTTCTGTGGGATCGCGAGCCCTCAGAGGGCGTTTCAGGTTGCAAAAACCCTCCTTTCAGAAGAATTCTTCTCAGGATGGGGTATAAGGACGCTCTCTTCGCGCGAAAAGCGATATAACCCCATGTCCTACCACAATGGCTCAGTATGGCCCCATGACAATGCCATTATTGCTGCGGGATTCTCCAGATACGGCATTAAAAAAGGGGTTCTGAAAATCTTAACAGGACTTTTCGATGCAAGCCTCTTCTTTGATCTCCACAGGATGCCAGAACTGTTTTGCGGTTTTCCGAGAAGGCCGGGCGAAGGTCCAACCCTCTACCCCATCGCATGTTCTCCGCAATCCTTGTCAGCATCCTCTGTATTCCTTCTTCTTCAGGCATGCCTCGGACTTCACACCGATGCCATACATCTCAGCATAAAATTTATAAATCCAACACTCCCACCATTCCTCCAGGAAGTTACCATAAAGAATCTACGGATCCGGGATTCATCCATTGATATTGTGCTGAGAAGATATCCCGATGATGTTGGGGTCGAAATATTAAGAAGGGATGGTCCTGTTGATGTGATCGTTAAAAAGTAGTGGTAAAATGTTTATGGAATCTCCATGGAAGGGGAGAATATAAGGATTGGAACTTCTGGATGGTCCTATCCCACGGGGAAGGGAAGGTGGGCTGATCTATTCTATCCGGAAAGGGTGAGGGATGAACTTTATTTCTATTCAAGGATATTCAACACAGTGGAGGTAAACTCAACCTTTTACCGCCCTATACCATTCCAAGTGGCTAAATCATGGTTAAGAAGGGTCCCTTCTGACTTTGAATTTACCATAAAGCTCTGGAACAGATTCACGCATCCTATGATGGGGGAGGAGGCGGGTGAGAGGGAATATGATCTCTTCAAAAGCGGGGTGGATCCCATAGTGGAGGGTGGTAAATTTGGATGTCTGCTCATTCAGTTCCCGCCGAGCTTTGCATATTCACCACAATCCGTTGAAAAGCTCTGCCATATCTTAAATAAATTTGCCTCCTACAGGAAAGTGGTTGAACTCAGGAACAGAACATGGAGCGATAGCATGGATGACACAATCCGGATTCTCAAGGAAATGGATGCCTCGCTTGTATACATAGATGAGCCAAAGTTCAGATCTTCCATTAGACAGGAACTCAAGCCCTCCGGTGAGATCCTCTACATACGCTTTCACGGCAGAAACAGGGAAAAGTGGTGGAACCATGAGAATGCAGAGGAGAGGTACGACTATCTTTACTCCATAGATGAACTAAAGCCTTTTGCGGTGGAAATCAGGAAGATCGCAGAGAGTGGTTCGATAAAAAGCATCTACGTATTCTTCAATAATCATCCCAGAGGACAGGCACCCGCAAATGCACTCATGATGAAAAACCTCCTCAACATCGAATCTAAAGCTCCTCTCTATGAAAAATTCCTCGACTCCTTTCCCATCCTGAGGGAGATACTATCAGTAGAACAGGGTTAAGCCCTTTCCAGCCTTACCCTTGATGCACCCTTTGCTTTCCTCAAAATCTTTGGATTACCCAGAATCCTTCCCACTATATTGACCTTACTTGCGGGCACTGGTTTTTCACCACTGCTTGCAGGGGTCGGGCCAAAAAATATCGCCATTGCCCTTCCAGGTGGCCAGTATCCTATATCACCAACATTAACATCCGTTGTTGCAGTTTCATCAAGACCCATCTTTACAGGAATCGTGAAGTAGAATTCATCCCCCCATTCCTGTGGCGTTGACTCGATGGGAAGCTTCCCAATGATCGCTCTTGCACATTCGGTTTCAAAAAGCTCGGCCTCGACGGTTAAATCACCAATCGTTATCTTTATCCTTGTTAACTTTCCTTCCATCAATCTATCTCCTCGACCTGGACTCTGTGTTCCATATCTATCCAATCGCAGATAATCACCCCTTCCTGAAGAACTCCTCAATCCATTTCCTGATCTCATCCCTTACCCTTCTAAATTCCCTCAAGCATTCCTCCCTCGTTCCCTTAAATTTTGATGGATCATCAAAAGCTTTGTGAATCCTGATCCTTCCTCCCGGAAATTGCGGGCAACTTTCCGATGCCTTATCACATACAGTTATTACATAATCAAACTCTTTATTCAGAAACTCATCCACACTTTTTGATCTATGATGCGATATATCTATTCCAGCTTCCATCATTGCCTCTACGGCAAAGGGATTTACACCTGTTGGCTCTGTTCCTGCACTGTAGGCTTCAAATCGATCACCATAGATCGCCTTGAGGAATGCCTCTGCCATCTGTGATCGTGCGGAGTTATGTGTGCATATAAAGATAACGCTTTCTTTTTTTGAAGAATTCATCGGGTCTTCAAAAATAAACCCGTAGTAGAATTCGATATAAAACCATTATAAAATAAATATCAGGCTATGCAATATAGGAAAAGAAAAATCCCCATGATACTAAAACTATTCCTTGCATCTTTGTTTCTAATGCACCTGATCTCTGCAAAAGATCCTTCTGCTGACCAGAAGGCTATCCCCTCCTCACCAAATGGTATAACCTTTCCCTATGAATATACAAACTGGAGGATCATAGCACCGTCTCAGAGAACGGATAATAACACAATCAGGGTTGTTCTCGGAAATGATGTGGCAATCAATGCGGCAAAAACAGGTAAAACAAAACCATGGCCTGATGGTACTGTCCTTGTAAAAATTGTCTGGAAGGCAAAAACACATGAAAAATGGCAGTCTGCGATTATTCCTGACGAGTTTGTTCATATTGAGTTGATGATAAAAGATTCAAAAAGATACACCTCAACCGGTGGATGGGGATTTGCAAGATGGATTGGCAATGAGCTGAAACCTTATGGAAAGGATCCATCCTTTGTTTACGAATGCTTTGGCTGTCATACGCCTGTCAAGGAAGATGACTATGTATTCACAAGACCTGTCAAAATTCCCTATTAATATTTCTTCACATCAGGTCAACCCACCCTTTCAAATGCCCTTTCCATATCCTCTATAAGATCATCTATATTTTCAAGTCCTACCGAAACCCTTATAAGAGAGTCTGAAATTCCGATCTTTTTCCTGTACTCCTCCGAAACAGATGAGTGTGTCATAAGAGCCGGATGCTCAATGAGCGATTCAACCCCACCAAGGCTTTCAGCCAGTGCAAATACCTTCAAATTCTCGAGAAATAGCCTTGCTTCTCTTAATCCCCCTTTTATTTCAAAGGACAACATGCCTCCGAATCCCGATGTCTGCCGTCTGGCAAGCTCATGCTGCGGATGACTCTTTAGGCCGGGATAAAGTACTCTTTTTACCATGGGATGTGATTCTAAATATTCTGCTATTCTCATTGCATTTTTTTCATGTTCCCTCATTCTAATTGGAAGGGTCTTTATCCCCCTTAATACAAGAAAACTATCAAATGGAGAAAGTATAGCCCCAGCCGCATTCTGATTGAATTTGAGCTTCTCATAAATCTCTCTATTGGAAAGCATTATAGCTCCACCCACAGAGTCACTGTGTCCGTTGAGATATTTTGTTGTACTATGAACTACAATATCTGCTCCAAGAAGAAGTGGCTTTTGAAAATACGGGGTCATAAAGGTATTGTCAACGACAACATATATATTGTGTGGCTTTGATATCTCTGAAATCGCCCTTATATCACATAGCTTCATTAAAGGATTTGTAGGACTCTCAAGCCATATAAGTCTTGTATTGTTCCTGATCTCCCTCCTCACATTTTCTGGATCTGTTGCATCGACATAGCTTATCTCTACCTTAAAGTTCTTACAAAAAACCTGATCAAAAAGCCTCTTTGTTCCTCCATATAAATCATCGCACGCTATAACATGATCTCCTGATTGTAACAGTGTGAGTAATATGGTTGTTTCTGCAGCCAGTCCAGATGAAAAGGCAAGACCGAAACTAGCATCCTCAAGTGAAGCAAGGCGTCTCTCAAGGGCATGTCTCGTTGGATTGCCCGTTCGGGAATATTCATAACCCCCTGTGGGTTCTTCGACCTTCTTCCTTGCAAAGGTTGATGAGAGATGTATGGGTATAACTACATCTCCTGTTGATCCTTCTCTAAAATCTGGTTCTTCTCCTACATGGATAGCTTTTGTTTCAAATTTCATTGCCCCCCCTGATTCATAAAAAATTATTGTCCTTCATCCACTTATCATTGTAGATCTTGCTGAGGTATCTATCTCCAGAGTCAGGAAGGATAACGACGATGTTTTTCTTTTCCTTAAGACCTTCAGCCACTTTAAGGGCTGCCCATACAGCACTTCCACTTGAGCCTCCTGCAAAGATCCCTTCCTCTCTTGCCAGTCTTCTTGCCATAATAAAGGAGTCTCTGTCACTTACCCGGATGATATCATCAACCACGGTGAAGTCCATTGTTCTAACAATATAATCCTCTCCTATTCCTTCAACTTTATAGACATGAGGTTTTATTAACTTTCCCGACTTAAAGTAATCATAAAAAACAGAACCTTCAGGATCAACCGCAATTACCCTTATTCCCGGATTTTTTTCCTTAAGGAATCTACCTGCACCGCTCAGTGTTCCCCCTGTTCCAATCCCTGCAACAAGAATGTCAATCCTTCCCCTGGTCTGTTTCCAGATCTCCGGTCCGGTTGTAAGATAATGTGCCTCTATGTTTTTTGGATTATTGTATTGATCGGGAAAGTAAGAGTATGGTATCTCCTTTGACAATCTCCTTGCAACAGTATAGTAACTCTCTTCGGATTCCGGAGGCACATCTGTCGGACATATAATTACCTCTGCACCGAACGCTTTTATCAGGTTCCTTTTTTCCTCGCTCATCTTATCTGGCATGGTGATGATGCACCTGTATCCTTTAACAGCAGCGATCATGGCAAGGGCTGCACCGGTGTTGCCGGAAGAACTCTCCACTATGGTTCCCCCAGGCCCAATAAGACCCCTCTTTTCTGCGTCTTCAATTATGTGAAGAGCCATACGGTCCTTAACACTTCCTGATGGGTTAAGGAACTCAAGCTTCGCCCATATAATGGATCTCACATCCCTTGCGATTTTATTTAGCTTTACAAGGGGAGTATTTCCTATGCTCTTGAGTATATCTTTACAGGATTTCATGTCACTCCTCCCTTCACCCTCTTAGAGCATGTCTTCTTCATGTAAACTATGTTAATTCCCTATGGGAATGAAAAACAATATATGTAAAGAATAATGGGATAAGCCTATGCATACACGAAAGGATGATAAAATGGGGATGTAATGAAGAAGATATATTCAGCAGGAACCAGTACTCGATCAGAAGAAGAGTTCATCGAGCTCCTGAAGAGCTATGGTATCCGCTGTGTGGTTGATGTAAGGAGCTTTCCCACAAGCAGGCTGGAGCACTTTAAGGGCAAAAACCTCGAATTAATCCTGAAAAGGGAGGGGATAAAATATGTTTATCTCGGAAATGAGCTCGGGGGGTTCAGGAAGGGAGGTTATGAGGTACATCTTTTGTCAGATGCCTTTCGACGCGGACTCGAGAAGATGGAATCTATCGCAAGCGAAGAACCAACGCTGTTTATCTGTGCTGAAAGGCTTCCATGGAGGTGCCATAGACGTTTCATTGGAAATGTCCTTGAGGAGAAAGGGTGGACCGTAATTCATATCATAGAAAAGGATCGAGTATGGGGTTAATTTCCACATGATTTTATTGTAAAATTAAATTTCATGCTTGATCTGATCAAAATTGCATCTATATTTACGCTCTTAATCCTGTTCCTCAGATACAGATGGCACATTGGTATTGCTATGGGTGTAGCTTCCATAGCCCTTTCCATCCTTTATGCGATGCCTCCAGTGAAATTAATGGATACAGCATTCAAGTCACTTACCTCTGTTGAGTGCATAAAACTTCTCCTTGCCCTTTCTTTAATAAGGGTATTTGAGATGGTATTAAGGGAAAAGGGTCTACTAACAAAGATTACGGAGGTTTCAGGAAAGTTTCTAAAGAGGAGAAAGCTCGTGATCATATCGATGCCCCTGCTTATAGGGATGCTTCCATCCATTGGTGGGGCATATTTTTCTGCACCGATGGTTGATGAATCATCAAAAGGAACCAATATAAGCAATGAACAGAAGGCCTATATAAACTACTGGTTCAGACATCCATGGGAACTCATCCTGCCACTTTACCCCGGGATAATACTCGCCTCATCGATGACAGGTCTTAAGTTAAAGGAACTCATAATCTTGAATCTCCCCTTTGCTGCAGTGATGACTGTTGCTGGATTAATAATCGGGCTTAAAAATGTAACGGGGAAAACGAAAAACTCCTCCGATAAAATAACGATTAGTGATTCGGTCCTTCCCTTTCTCCCCATTGTTGCTGTTATACTGGGTGTTGCACTTTTCGGAATCGAGCTTCATCATGTCCTCGCCATAATTATTCTTCTTTTCATAATAATCAACAGGGAAAAGGCAGAAGGATTATTCAGATTCATCAGGTATGGATTCTCGAAGGATGTGCTCCTGCTCATATCTGGCGTTATGCTTTTTAAGGGGATAATAGAGAGCTCGGGTGCAGTGGAGGGTCTTCACGGATTCTTTGTTCAAACAGGTATCCCCATCCCACTGATAGCCTTTACCCTTCCGTTTATCACGGGTATTCTCACAGGTTTCACTGTTGGTTTTGTTGGAGGCACATTCCCTCTTATCCTGAGCATGGCAGAAAACAATCCCTATCTAATATCATTTGCCTTCGTAAGTGGATACACGGGTGTGCTGCTCTCACCTGTTCATCTCTGCCTCATACTAACAAAGGAGTATTTCAAGGCTCACATGCCAGGCATATACAGTAGGATTATCCCGGGTATCCTCACGATGATCCTTCTATTATTAGTTGAAAGGTATCTTTTCACCTATTGAACCTCGCTCCATTAATTGATGACTTTTCAAATTATAATTCTTTTATACCTTTGTTTAAAATTTCCCCTATCCCGTGCTCTGCGCGACTCTTTAACTCTCTCTTTCTCCTATTGAGGATTGGTAATGAGACCCACACCCAACCTGAAGGGGATATTTTTAAAAAAAGGATTGCGATGAGTTGCCCGGAGCCCCATCTTATGATGCTCTGCTCGGTTTAACTCCTGAGACTTTTATGCTTATAATCATATTTGCGATTTCATTGACCATGCAGTCTATAGAAAAATGTGTTTCGTCAATTATTTTAACATCCTGAAATCCTGCCTCTTTTATGGTTTTTATGTACTCATCTTTTAATATCGCTCCAGAAAGGCAACCAATATAAACCTCAACAGAATTTTTTATGAAATCAGGAATTTTTCTCGATAATACGATGTCAGATATCATCAGCCTTCCACCGGGTTTTAATACCCTGAAGGCTTCTGCAAAAACCCTGCTTTTATCAGTTGAGAGATTGATAACACAATTCGATATGACAACATCTATACAGTTGTCTGCAACTGGTAAATTCTCTATCTCTCCAAGCATAAATTCTACATTTTCATATCCACCCTTCTTAGCGTTTTCTACTGCCTTTTCTATCATCTCCGGTGTCATGTCCACACCTATAACTTTCCCCTTCGCGGCAACTCTCTGGGCTGCGAGGAAGCAATCAAAACCGGCCCCTGAACCAAGATCAAGCACCACTTCTCCTTCTTTTAGAGACGCAAGTGCGACTGGATTTCCACAACCAAGGCCTAAGTTTGCACCTCTTGGAACCGATATGAGTTCCTCCTCTGTGTAGCCTATCTTCTTACTGATATCTTGTGATATATCTACACTTCCACAACATGATTGCACAGAAGCACAGCAGGAACTCCCTTGCTTAGCGATTTTAGCATACGCCTCTCTTACGACTTTCTTTATTTCTTTTTTTCGCATTTTTATTATTTTAATAATTGCGTATTCGGTCGCTTAAATTTATCCGCAACAGCCAGGTCCTGCAGTTGGACCACAGCCTGCCGGAGGGTTGGGACTACCTCTTGAGTCACCAATAAAAGCAAAACTGCTAAAGACTTTAACGGTCTCATCACTGTAACAAGCGGGGCACTTTGGCTTCAGACCCTTTTCCATTTCAGACAAACTGGCATATACCTCAAATTTATTGAAACATTTTGAACAAACATACTCATAGATAGGCATATTTAATCACCTCCAGAAGTTTTTAAAGGTTTTCCTTTATTACCTGTATCGCCTGCTCAGGCGTTAGTGTACCCATTGATACGATCTTGCTGTTGAGGGCGATAATTGGTAATGCCATCGGACCAAAAGTTTTAAGCAATCTTATCACAGGGACATCAGATATCTTTATCCGCCTCACATTTATCACCTCTACGGTCAAGTTAAGTTCCTTCTCAATAGCATTTCTTAGCCCTTGAATCATCTCATCGGACTGTCCGATTGGACCACAGCATGATGATTGAGGACCGCATGGATATTCGATTGGCATCATATAAATCTTTGCAGTCTTTGTATTTCCTGACATTTTACACCCCTTTCAAAATAGATTAAAAAAATAGATTAAAGACATATCCTGCAATAATACAACCTATAAAACTCAAACTTACATAAAGACCGAGCACCTTTGGTTTAAAAACCCCTGAGAGCATAATAATTGATGGTAATGACAAACCTGGTCCACCAAGGAGATATGCCAGTGTGGCACCACCACCCATTCCTTTCTGGATAAGGGCAAGCGCTGTTGGTATTTCCACATAGGTGCACACATAGGCAAGCAGGGCTACAAAAGAGGATATTATAACAGAGTTGAGACTCTCTCCTCCTACAAGGGATACAACCGCTTTTGTTGGTATAAGAACCTTTATTGCACCTGCAATGAGAACAGCAAGCACAAGATAATAATTAAGCTGTAAAAAGAGATCCCATGCAGTGGTAATAGTATCCCTCAATCTTTCAGGAAATTTCCTTTTCATATCCCCTCTTGGAAGAACCATACATGCGCCTGTTGCACCATCTGACATCTCTGTTGTTGCAGGCAAATACCATCTACCATTCCTGTTTTTATCAAGGATACCCGCCTCACCAAGGAGGTAAAGTTTATCCTCTTTACCAGGAGCAAGCTCCTTAGTTGTGAGTCCTTCAGGATGTTTCATAAGTTTCATTGCAACCTCAAATGCAAACTGCTGTAGCTCCGGAGAAAGCCTCGGTGCAATATTTAATTTTACTAATCTTCTGAGGAAACGATCTTTCCTCTGCCATTTTGAGATAAAATAAGCCACACTGAGTGCAATACCGAATGTTCCAAGTACCCTTCCAACTGCTAATGGCCATCCAAGAACCCCTGCTGTTATAAAAAATGCAGGAATATTAAGCATAGGTGCTGCAATGAGAAATGCCATAACTGGGCCAAGAGGTATGCCTGCCTCCACCATCCCTGCAAGCACAGGAACAATGCCGCATGAACATATAGGAATTACTGCACCAGCTGTCGCAGCAAGAAGATTTGCCTTAAACCCTCCGTAACCCATCTTTTCCCTTACTTCCCCCCATGGAACAAAGACCACTAAAGCGGCTGCAATAAACATCCCTATGACCCAGTAATTGAAGATATCCACGTGGACGGCGCATGCTTTTATATAGATGTACCAGAGCACTTGTAGTATATTCCATGAAAGCGGTGCCTCTATCTCAACAAGCCTTACATCCTCTCCAGTGATCCCCCTTGGTTGGAGCAGACCGTAATAGAAAAGAGAACTAAAAGAGAGGTTTTTGATATAAACATATAAAATAGCACTTAGATAAAAAATGACTACTAAGAGCAAAAATATGAGCTCCTTTTTATCAGGTTTTCTCAACATACTCTCTGCCCCCCTTTAATCGCAGTTGAGTGAGTATCTCCTCCCATTTTGAGCTTTTAAGCCCAATGACACATTTCCCGCCTTCTCTTAAAGAAAGCCTTTCCTTTAATCGAAGGTTATCCATTAAAAAAACTTCCTCCGGTATGTTCCGTAAGCTTCGACGTAGGAGCCGCTGAAACCCCCCCTTTGCTTCCGTAAGAGAATACGATACCCATCTGCCGTACTTTCTTTCTTTAATGAGCCCGGCGATCTTAAGCTCTTTTAAATGTCTTGATATGTTATATTGAGATTCTGATAATGAATCCATAATTTCACATACACATAGTCCTTTCCCCGCCTTGATAAGCAAATTCATTATACGGAGGCGGGTTTTATCAGATAAGCACTTAAAGATAGTGGCATAATCTTCAATATTCATATATGCCATTTTATGCATATATTATTCATATGTCAATATATTATATATTATTAATCTCGGATAATATTTTTTTCAATTTTTCTACAGTAGGTATTTTCCCCTGTATTACAACCTTCCCATCTACAATTATTGCAGGCGTCAGCCTGACACCAAGTTTTGCATATTCTCTCACATCGTATACATGAGAGATATCAGCAGCAAGGTTTATTTGAGCACAAGCCTCTATTACATTTTTCTCGGTTGCCAGACATCTTGGACAGCCTGGCCCTGCTATTTGTATCTTCATTTTTCCACCTCCTAAAAAATAAAATTTCCAAAAAACCAGCCAACCAATGTTCCCAGAACTACAATGGTAGGCACATAAAGGAGTGCTTTCTTAACTCCAAAAACTCTTGCTATCGCCAGCCAATTGGGTAAACTCAACCCCGGTCCCGTAAGTAAAAGGGCAAGGGCAGGACCATTGCCCATACCCAATTTCATCAATGTATCAACAAATGGTGCTTCTGTCATCGTAGCAAAGTAACTTATCGCTCCAATCATTGTGGCAAGAAAAGAGCTACGAAGTCCATTTCCACCAAGCCAGTTTTTAATCCAATCTTCTGGCAATATCTTTCCAATTATACCAACGATAAAAACACCAATTAAAAGCAAAGGGAAAATAAGCCTGACAAACCACCATGTTTCCCTGAGCCAATCCTTCATCCTTTGTCTATCGAGCACTTTTATGGCATAGATGAACATCACAAAAGAAAAACCTGCCCAGAGTAAAACCTTGTATATGTATGCACCGCCTCTTACAAGGTAATTCGGTAAAAGCAACGATAGAAGTATTAGTAATAACAGGAAAAACTCATGTATAGCAATAATTCTGGTTTTTGAAAATTCACTTTGAGTGCTCACGATCTCCGACTTTTCTCCTCCGAAAACAAGACTCATAGTTTCTCCTACAACAAATGCCATAATGAGGGCAGCAACGATTCTCGATACAACCATTTTTCCACCGAGAACACTTCCGGTGTAGATAAGGGCGAGAAGATTTGAAGCTGGTGCGACCCAGAGGATAATGAAGGCAACCCCAATTCCTGCTCCGCTGTAATATAGTCCGCTTGCAACAGGAATAATTGTGCAAGAGCAAGCTGCAATGAGAAAACTTGCAATACTTGCCAGGGAAAACGATTTCACCTTATTTGCACTCTCGCCAAGATAGTTAAGAATAGCTTCACGATTAATAAAGGTTACCATTGCACCTGCAAGGAGAAAAGCAGGCACGAGGCAGGTTATGACATGCTCAGCAATGTATTCTTTTAGAGCAAGCAGTCCAGCAAAGATTAATTCCAATAGCATCTTTATTTCCCCCTTAATAAAAGGCCTGTAAGACTTTTTGTCCTTCTTTTGCCTGCTTGTGCAAAATGGACTTAATTAAATCAAGCACTCTATATATCTCACCGTATTTAATCTTATAGAATGATCTTACGCCTTCTGCCCTGAATTCAATGATTCCGCTTCTTTTAAGTGCATTGAGATGCCTTGAAATATTCGACTGATCCTTTTTTAATTCTTCCACTATCTCACATACACACATCTCACCTTTCTCCTTTAGAAGCTGCAAAATCTCGATTCTTGTTGGGTGGGCCAGGCTTCGAAAATAATCTGCTATCAATTTCGTTATAACTGGCTGCATTATAATCTCATTTTATGCTTTTATGCATATATATGCAATATAGCATTAATTTAATCCATAGTCAACTAATTTACTATCTCCGTCACAATCCAATGTTTTTTGTATATGGCATTATGAAGGTGGCCTTCTTTTTTGCCCTCACAAAATCCTGGCAAGTTAGTAAAATCCCTGTAGAGATGAAAAGGGACAAGATCTGGTATTTAAGAAGGATGAAGCTATTCAAGGATCTCCACCAAGAGGAAATGGAGAGGATTGAGAAGACCACAAGAATGAAGAGGACCAACAGGAAGGATCACATATTCATATCAGGTGAAGAAGGCAGATTCGTTTATTTTATGACGTCTGGGAGAATAAGGGTTTACAGGAAGATTTTGAGGAACTCCTCAGAAGATATCCGCCTTTTGCATTAAAGATAACAAAAATTATGGGCATTAAGAAAAAAATAGAGAGAGGCTCGTTACCCTTGACCAGATGATAAACTTCACAAAAGACCCTAAGGACAGAAAGGATATATACATCATTCCAGTATTTCCCTAAGGCTTCCAGATAGGTCTTTGCAAGCTTTTCCTTCTTTTGAAGAAGACGGAGGGGCAAAGCCCCTCCAAAAATTCAATCAAAGAAAAGGAAACAACAAAGGAATTTCGTTCTTATTCGGATCTGTTGCAACAGCAGTAAGACTGTTTTGAGCTAAAAGATTAACATAGTAAACATCAAAATTATCGGAAGATATTATGTAAAGGGCTAAAAGATTGTGTTCACCAATTCCAAATCCAAGCATTATGCCCCCATCATGCACACTTCCCAGGTCCGTTTCCGAATTGTCTGCAGGATTGATAGCCTTGAGAGTCCCTCCTCCAGTTGAGGTCGCACCATCAACTCTAAGGAGTCTGTAAATTGGCATGAAGGTAAAGAGATTAAGTGTATTAGGATCTATTGTCCCATTCCTTTGGACAATAACACCAGCCCAATAACTGCTGCTATTGCAGTAGGGATTTGAGGAGCCCTCTTTCCAGGTGCAAGCTCTCCATGTATCTGGTGTTGTATCAACCTCATCAAAATAAAAGGTATCTCCCTGAGCAAAAGCTATTTCAGATGCAGCTGAGGAAATAGTTACAGGAGAACCACCTCTTTTAGGAATAGCTTTGAAACTACTATATGAGGTGGAATATATGATTATATAATTAGTAGTGGCAGCAGCTAAAGCATTGGCATCACCTCCGTTATAGATTTGTGAGAGAGTAGTTTCTCCATGGTTAAGCCTGTATATGTTTCCTGAGGAATCAATCCAGTAAAGAGCAGTTCCGTCACTTGCATATTCATTCTGATCACTACAATCTATAGAACCTACAGGGTTTAGATTGGAACCATCAAAAACATGAAGTTTATTGTCCACACATATATACTCATTTCCATTATTTGGGTTAGCTTCCACCCTAAAGACATAATTTACTACTGATTTGAGT
>JBBIRW010000008.1:0-46965 GCA_037441565.1 Deltaproteobacteria bacterium
TAATCGAAGTTGATGACTGGAAGATAAGATTTATATTAACACCCGGTCATACGCCAGGAGGTATGTCTCTTATTACGGATAAAGGTGTATTTGTTGGAGATACAATCTTTGCGGGCTCCATCGGGAGAACGGATCTTCCTGGAGGTTCTTACACCACCCTCATCAAATCGATAAAGGAAAAGATATTATGTATGCCTGATGATACGATCCTCTTTCCCGGTCATGGGCCTGAGACTAAGGTTGGATGGGAGAGGATGCATAATCCATTTCTAAATGATGATACAATTATTATTCCCGAATTTTAAAAAACAGGAGGTAGAAAAAATGAAAAGGGTAATGGAGATTGGAGATGCTGAATTCGAAAATGAGGTTCTTCATTCAGAGACCCCTGTATTTGTTGATTTCTGGGCACCATGGTGCGGTCCATGCAGGGTAGTTGCTCCTATTGTGGAGGAGCTTGCAGGAATATATGAAAATATTAAATTTATAAAGATAAACGTTGATGACAATCCAGTGACGCCAAGCAAATACGGTATCAGAAGCATCCCCACGCTCATGATATTTAAGGATGGAAAGCCTCAGGGCACCATCATTGGTGCAGTCCCAAAGAGGGAGATAGAGGAGTTGATAAAAAAGGCTTTATAAAAAGGAGAATTTATGGACGATAAAGAGTTGACAGAGAAGGTAAAGGCAGTTCTTGAATATATCAGACCAGCATTGAGAATGGATGGAGGGGATGTTGAGCTCGTGGAAGTAAAGGATGGCAGGGTCCTTGTAAGACTTACAGGGGCATGCTCATCCTGTGAACTTTCCCAGATTACACTTCAGATGGGTATAGAGGAGGCATTAATTGAGGCAATTCCAGAAATAAAGGAGGTGTTTGCCGTTAAATAGAAATTTCTGGAATTCATTCTTGATGATACTCAAAAAGGAGGAGGTGTAGTATATGGCAATTGCACAGTTAAAAGAAGGTGAGCAGCTGAGAAATTTTGTTGCACAGATTGCAAGGGAGCTTGTTGATTCACCATCGGAGGTTGAGGTTTCTGTATTTGAGGGAAAGAAGGTGCTCGTAATCGAGTTGAAGGTTGCAAAGCAGGATCTCGGCAAGATCATCGGTAAGCAGGGAAGGATTGCCAATGCAATCAGGACACTGCTCAGTGCTGCAGCAACGAAGCTTAAAAAGAGAGCTGCCCTGGAGATCATTGAGTAAGGATTGAAAGGGGAACAGGGGGATTCCCCCTGTTCCTAATCGAGCAATTCCATTAGAAAAGATTATGGGACAGTATATATGGTCCCTGTTTTTGCTTGTAAACACCTTCTTAATTATCACTGCTCTTCTAATAGAAAAGAGATCCAGAAATGAGATATTAAGAGAAGAAGGTCCTGATGAAACTGAATCTACCCCCTCTCTATCAGTAATAATCCCCGCAAGGAATGAGAAAGAGAATATTTCAGGCTGTATTGAATCTGTTTTTAACACCAATTATCCTTGTCTTGAAGTGATTGTTGTTGATGATGAATCGGAAGATCAAACTGCAGATATTGTTGAAAGAATTATGCAGAAGGAGAAAAGATTAAGATGCATAAGATTGAAAAGGGATGAGGGGTGGGTTGGAAAGAATTATGCACTTTATACAGGATCTTTGAGTGCACGAGGTGAATGGCTCCTTTTCATAGATTCAGATGTAAGACTATTTCCGTCATCGATAGGAAGGGCTGTGAGGTATTGCCTTAAAAAGAAGCTTGATATGCTTTCCATATCCGGCGTACAGGAGACATTAACATTCTGGGAAGCAATGATCCAGCCTGCTGTATTTCATCTTCTCAACATCAGGTATCCCCTGCACAGGGTAAACAGATCGCCATATCCTTCAGCAGCGAGCGGGCAGTTTATTATGATAAAAAGAAAGGTTTATAATGAATTGAGAGGACATTCAGCCATAAAAGGAGAGATCCTTGAGGATGTTAAGCTTGCTGAAATGATAAAGCATAATGGATTCAAGATGGAGTTTCTTCATTCCTCTGATATCCTCAATGTAAGGATGTATTCATCTTTTCATGATATCTTTAAAGGGTGGACGAAGAATCTGTTTTTTCTTTCTGGAAGCAAAAGCTGGGCTCTTCTCTGGTCTTATTATTCAGTGATTCCATGGGTCTTAATACCACTTTCTTCATTGTTTTTCGTGATAAATCATGGCCCGGAAGGCTCGCTCTTTATGATTTCATCATTTGTTTATATCCTTCTTACAGCTATTTTTTCCCTTATTATCTGGAGCCCATTTCCGAAGGGGATGTTTGTTTTCTTTCTCTATCCACTATCATTTTTCATTCTGTTTATTATGTTTATTGTTTCATGGTGGAAAAGTAAAATATTTAGAGTTGTTGAGTGGAAGGGTAGATCCTACAGGATTGATAAACATTGAAGATGAACAATAACTGTTATGCTATAAAAAGAATATATTTTTCGTCATCCCATAGATACTTAATTCCCTCATTAACGCCAGAGGAGAATATGAGGATCTTTGGTTCATGTGTAAATACACATGGTCACAACTATACTCTTGATGTGGTGATAAAAGGGGGGATATCTCCATTAACAGGAATGGTAATAAATCTCAGGGACGCTAAGGAGATAGCAAGAAGTATTGTTGATAGATTTTTCGATCACAGGGATCTGAATGAAGGGATTGATGAATTTGTCGAAAAACAGCCAACAACGGAGAATATCCTTATGTTTCTATGGGAGAGGCTGAAGGATAAATATGAGAAAGCAGGTGTGTCGCTTTCACTATTGAGGATTTATGAAACCGATGATTTTTATGTTGAATATAAGGGAGGAACCTCAATGTATGTAACAAGGATATACAATTTCAGCGCAGCACACAGAATGTGGAACCCCATCCTCGGGGATGATGAAAACAGAAGGATATACGGGAAATGTGAAAACATTCACGGGCATAATTTTATTCTTGAGGTAACGGTGAAGGGAGATGTGGATCCGGAAACAGGGATGGCATTCAATATCAATTATATGGATGAAATAGTAAAGAAGGAGATCATAGAGAGGTATGATCATAAATATCTCAACAGCGATTGCGATGATTTTGAGAATCTTCCTGCTACATCGGAAAATCTAACAAGGATTATATGGGAAAGACTCTACAGGATATTGGGCAGGAACAATCTTTGCAGGATAAGACTCTGGGAAACACCAAATAACTGCTTTGAATGCAATGGCGAGGAGGAATGAATATGAAAGGTTTAATAAGGCAGTTACTGCTTGAAATCGGAGAAGATCCGGAGAGGGAAGGTCTAAGGAAAACACCGGAACGCGTGGAGAAGGCATTCCGATATTTAACATCCGGTTATGAGAAGGATGTAAAGAAAGTTCTCAACGGCGCTGTATTCATGGAGAACTACGAGGGAATAATTGTCATAAGGGACATAGACATATTCAGTCTCTGCGAGCATCACCTTCTTCCATTTTTCGGAACATGTCATATCGGCTATATACCCAATGGGAAAATAATGGGACTCAGTAAATTTGCAAGGCTTGTTGAGGTATTCAGCAGGAGACTTCAGGTTCAGGAAAGGCTCACAAGACAGATAGCAGATGCTATAAACAGGGAGCTGGAACCGGAGGGGATTGGTGTTATAATAGAAGCACGCCATATGTGTATGATGATGAGGGGAGTTCGGAAAAAGGATTCAGTTGCAGTAACATCTGAGTTCCTTGGAAGATTCAGGGATGTGTCGGTGAGAAGAGAATTTATGGATATGATATGTCAGGGAAAGAGGCCCTCTGATTTACCGAGTTTTAGAACGGATTGATGGATGCGAGATATGGATGGATTTAAGAATGCAGCGATTATAGGTGCAACAGGAGGTATAGGAAGGGAGGTTTCCTTCAAGATTGCATCCATCGGATACAGTATTATTCTTGTAGCTAGGAAAGAAGACAGATTGATTGAGCTCCTGGAAAGGATAAAAAAGATAAACACAAGGTGTGATATTGTTGTTGCTGATATTACAAAGGAATCCGATGTGGAAAGAATTTTTAATTTTATAGAAGATAAATACGGCTATCTTGATGTTCTTGTGAACTGTGCGGGAAAGGCGGCAACTGATAGCATACATTCGATAAAGTTAGATTTATGGGATGAGATAATGAATGTTAATGCAAAGGGTGCTTTCCTCTGTTCGGTTAAAGCCCTGAATCTCATGAAAAGGAAGGGCAAAGGGATCATCATAAATATATCATCCATTGCTGCCATCGAGACATTTCCTGGATGGACCCTGTACGGTGTCTCAAAATTTGCATTAAGGGGGCTCAGCCTTGGCCTGATCCATGAGGCAAGAGAGGCAGGTGTAAAGATAACGATGATTACCCCAGGTGCAATAGATACTCCCCTATGGGACGGAATTTCTGGTAATTTTGACAGAAAGCTTATGATAAATCCTGTTGCAGTTGCACAGGCTGTTGAATTTATATTAAACGTTGATGAAAGCGCACATATAGAGGATATTATAATCAGACCTGTTTGTGGAAGCCTTCAGGGGGATTATCATGGGACATGAAGAACATAGAAGGGAATCTGAAAAAATTGTCGATGTGAAATTTTCGATATTAACGATTAGTGATAAGAGATCTGTGGAAAGTGATGAAACAGGAAAATTTATCAAGGAATTTCTCGCTAAATACAATTTCAATGTTATTCATCATTCAGTTGTAAGAAACAGAATTGATGATATAAGAAGAGAGATAATGAGGGTTGTCCTTTCCGAAACAGATGTAATAGTCACAACTGGAGGAACGGGTGTGAGCAAAAGGGATCTGACGATCGAGGCAGTTGAAGGGCTTTTTGAGAAGAAAATAGAAGGATTCGGGGAAATATTCAGGATGATTTCTTTTCATAGGATAGGATCAGCAGCTATGATGACAAGGGCAACAGCTGGGATAATTAAGGATAAGGTTGTATTTTGTTTACCTGGCTCTCCTGATGCGGTTGAGATCGCGATGAAGGAGATCATAATCAGGGAAATCAAACATCTCGTCTGGGAGATGAGAAAGGATAAGCGATGAGCGAGAAGTTTTTCTTTTCACCAAGAAGAAACAGTGCGAATCTCATTAACTGGTATAACTGGGGGAAGGAAGCCTTTGAGAAGGCAAAGAGGGAAGACAGGATTGTGCTTCTTAATCTTACAGCAAGATGGTGTCACTGGTGCCATATTATGGATGAAACAACCTATTCGGATCCCGAGATCATATCATTCATAAACAGAGAGCTTGTGGCATTAAGAGTTGATACAGACAGAAACCCCCACATCCAGGATAGATATATTTCCGATGGATGGCCAACAAATGCTTTTCTTACACCAACAGGAGATATCCTACTTTCAGCAACATACATAAGTCCTCCAAGGATGAAAGAGCTTCTTTTCCAGATAACAACACTGTACAGGGAAAAAAGGGAGGAGATATACGAGGAAGTGGAAAAGAGGAGGATTGCAAGGAGAGAACTTGTCGGAAAGGATGTTAAATACGGAGACATTGGACCATTTATTGTAGATCAGATATACAACATGATAGATACATCCTTTGATCCCGTATACGGGGGCTTTGGTGAGGGAATGAAATTTCCACAACCGCATATTATGGAGTTTCTCTTTGAGCAGTTCAGAAGAAGGGGGAACAGGGACGCTCTCAATATGGCAAGGCTTACCCTCGAGAAGATGATGGTCTGTGATATTTATGATATGGTTGAAAAGGGCTTCTTCAGATATGCAACTGCCAGTGACTGGTCAAAGCCGCATTACGAGAAGATGCTTGAGGATAACTCACTTTTGATGAGGGATTACTCAATTCTCTATAGATTAACAGGAGATGATAGGTTTAAAAAGGTTGCAGAAGAGGTTGCAGGATATCTGATGGAAAATCTCTATGACAGAGAGAAAGGCTACTTTTATGGAAGCCAGGATGCTGATGAAGAATACTATCAGCTTTCCATTGAGGAAAGGAAAAGGAGGAACCCTCCTCTTGTTGATGACACTGTTTACACAAACAGAAACTGCATAGCATCATATGCCTTTTTAATATCGGGAAGGATAATTGAAAAGAGAGAGTTTATTGAAGCTGGTATAAGGGCACTTGATTTCGTGCTGGAAAATGCTTTGACTGACGAGGGGCTCTATCACTATTTCGATAGTGGAAAGGGCTATCTTACAGGCCTTTTCATCGATATACCTCCCGTTATTTTTGCAGCAATTGGGGCATCAGAAATTACTGGCGAACGGAAATATATTGATGTTTCAGAAAAAATTGTAAAATGGACAGTTGATAATCTCTATGATGGAAGATCACTATTTTTTGATAGAAAAAGGAGGGATGATGATTTTGGAGAGCTTCTCTATGATCACGTTCCTTTGATAGAGAATGTTCAGTTTGCAAGGGCTCTCATAAGAATGGGAAGATTAAGGGATCAGGGATATCTAAAAATTGCCGAGAATATACTTAGATCCATAAGCAGTCAGTTTGATAAATTTGGACTTTTTTCAGCAGCGTTCGGAACTGCCATTGAAGAGTTCCTTGATCAAGGGGGCATTGAATGATTAGAAACCTTGTTATCATCGGATCAGGCCCTGCCGGTCTTACCGCAGCCATATACTCCGCAAGGGCATTCCTGAACCCCCTTCTCATCACGGGGAGGGAGCCAGGGGGGCAGCTTACAAAGACAACAGTAGTTGAAAATTTCCCTGGATTTCCCGAAGGGATAATGGGTCCTGAACTTATGGAAAGGATGATGGAGCAGGCAAAAAAATTTGGAACGGAAATTTTAAGCGGAGAGGTTGAGCGAGTTGATTTCAAGAAATCACCTTTTGTTATTCAAGTTGATGGAAAAACTATTAATGCACTATCAGTTATTATCGCAACAGGTGCATCCCCGAGGATGCTTGGCATTGAGGCAGAAAAGAGGTATATGGGACATGGTGTTTCTACATGTGCAACCTGCGATGGATTCTTCTTCAGGGATATGGATGTTGCTGTTATTGGCGGAGGTGATACAGCCCTTGAGGAGGCAATATTTCTTACAAGATTTGCAAGAGAAGTTACTGTAATCCATAGAAGGGATAAGTTGAGGGCAGGGAAGATCCTTCAGGATAGGGCTTTTAAAAACAGTAAGATAAAGTTTTTATGGAATTCAGTTGTGGAGGATATACTCGGTGATGATGAAGGTAAAGTGAGGGGTGTGGTTGTCAGAGATAAAAAGGAAAACACCAGGTTTGTAAAGGAGTGCAAAGGTGTATTTATTGCAATTGGCCATGAACCTAATACAGCTGTCTTTAAAGGTCAGGTTGAGATGGATGAGAGGAACTATATTGTCGTGAGGGATTTTGTAAAGACAAACATACCTGGTATTTTTGCAGCAGGTGATGTCCATGACCACAGGTTCAGACAGGCAATAACTGCTGCTGCCATGGGGTGCATGGCAGCGATGGAAGCAGAGAAGTATCTATCAGAGAGGAGTTAGGAGGAAAGGATGAAGGAAGGAAAGGTTGTTTCTTTAAAAGAGGCTGTATCATGGATAGATGATGGATCGGTCGTTGCACTTGGTGGAAATATCCTTAACAGATGTCCATCTGCATTCGTGAGAGAGATTGCAAGACAGGGAAAGAGGGGGCTTGAGATTGTAAAGACAGCAGGCGCCTATGATATAGACCTTCTCTGTGCGGCAGGTTGTGTATCAAAAGTGCATGCAGGCTTTGTAAGCTTCGAAAACGAATTTGGCCTGGCACCCAATTATAGGAGGCTGGTTGAGGAGGGGAAGGTAGAGGCATGTGAGCATGCATGCTATACGGTAATTTCGGCACTGAGAGCTGCAGCCTATGGGATTCCATTTCAACCGGTTGCGGGTCTCAATGGAAGCGATCTTCCCCGTGTAAGGGGGATGAAAAGGATCAGGAATCCGTACGGGAGAGGGGCTATTTATGTTGTGGAAAGGCTTCAGCCTGACTGGGCAATAATACATGTGAATGAATCGGACTCAAGAGGAAATGCAAGGATATACGGTCCACAGTTCGAAGATATACTGATGAGCCGGGCAGCAAAAAATGTAATTCTAACTGCAGAGCATATTGTGGAAGGTGAAAGGCTTATGGAGCATCCTGAAATGAACCAGATCCCCCACTTCCTTGTAAGGGGCATCGTTCACCTTCCGGGGGGAGCAGCACCATGCGGCTGTTATCCCTATTATGAGGTGGACAGGGAAGGTGTAAAGAGGTATCTTGAGTATTGCTCAAAGGGCACGGGTGTAAAAGAATACCTTATGGAGGTTAGCCCATGAATTATGGCCCTGCTGAGATGATGATTGTAAGTATGGCGAGGCTTCTCAGGAATGGTGAAAGGGTTTTCCATGGTGTAGCATCACCCCTTCCCATGATAGCGATTCAGCTTGCAAAGAGGCTACATGCCCCGGATCTTGTTTACCTTAATATTCCAGGCGGTGTTGATGCATCCCCGCACCGTCTTCCTACATCAACTGTTGATTCACTGCTTGTTGAAAATTCTTCATCCCTTTTTTCACTAACAGAGATTTTTGATCTTTCAGCAAGAGGTGGTCTGGATACAGCATTCATAAGTGGTGTTCAGATTGATCTTTATGGACGGATAAACCTATCATGCATAGGGGATTTTAAGCAACCAAAGGTTAGATTAACAGGTGGTGCAGGAAGTGCTGTCATTCTCCCTACAGCAGGAAGGGTTATATTATGGAGGACGAAACACAATCCAAAGGTGTTTGTAAAAAAGTGCGATTTTATCACTGCAAAGGGGAATGTGGAGAGGGTCATAACACCGCTGTGCATTTTCAGAAGGGAAAAGGGCAGACTTGTGCTTGAAAGCATCCATCCATACTCAAATCTTAAAGAGGTGATCCAGGAAACAGGGTTTCCCATTGAAAGCAGAAAAGAATATTCCATTACAAAGGAGCCTGAAGATGGGGAGCTTACAATCTTGAACCAGATAGATCCTATGAGGGTAAGAGATCTTGAATTCAAATAGGTGTTTCCTTCCTGGAATTGTTTTATTCTGGAAACATTGGGTTCGAGCAACCAGGAAGGGGGCATTCCTTCCAGAAGGGATAATCCTCAAAGAATTCATCAGAATCTGAAAAGAAATCCAGATCAATAGCTGATCCTCTTGATGGCATGTATTATGCATATTACTTGGCTTAAAAAGGAGATTTTTAAATGGGTCGATTGAGAAAAGAGGATGATGAATGGAAAAAGGAACCTCTTCAGCATCAGGATGAGGATGAGTGGCATATGGATCAATTCAGGGATCATAGCAACGAGGTTGAAAAGTTAAAAAAGAGGATCAGCGAACTTGAGAGGGAAATGGAGATTATAAGGGGGCGGAATGAAAAGCTCTCATCCGCATTGAGGAATGCTGAAGTTACCATCATAAATTTAAAAGAGGAGGTCTCAAAGCTGACCTCGCCACCACTTACCTATGCAACACTGATAAGAGTCAATCCTGATGGAAATGCAGATATAGAGATCGATGGAAGATGCATGAGGGTTAAGATTGACCCTGCTGTTCTGGTTGATGAGATGAAACCCGGAAGGAAGGTTTTGGTGAATCAATATATGAATATTGTGGAGGTATGCGGATCAGAGGAATCGGGTGAGGTTGTTCAGGTAAAAGAGGTCCTGGGTGACAGGGCTATTGTGATCGGAAGGGGGTTTGAGGAGAAGGTCGTTAGATTCTCAGACGAACTATTAAGTGAAAAGATATCTACAGGAGATGTGCTACTTTCAGGGATGAGAAGCAGTTTTGTATATCAAAAACTTCCAAAATCCGAGGTTGAAGAGGTTGTGCTTGAAGAGGTTCCGGATGTTGAATATAGTATGATAGGAGGGCTCAACGAACAGATTGAGATAATCAGGGATGCGGTTGAACTTCCCTACCTTTATCCTGATGAATTCAGGGAATTCAAGATCTCACCACCAAAGGGCATACTGCTTTATGGACCTCCTGGTTGTGGAAAGACAATGCTTGCGAAGGCGGTTGCAAAAAGCCTTGCTGAAAGGGTGAGGGAAAGGACAGGAAGGGATGTAAATGGATATTTTCTCAATGTAAAGGGTCCAGAATTACTCAATAAATATGTTGGTGAAACAGAGAGGAAGATAAGGGAGGTATTCACAAAGGCAAAGGAAAAGGCAAGGGAGGATATACCTGTTATAATATTCTTTGATGAAATGGATGCCCTTTTCAGGCTGAGAGGAAGTGGTATTTCATCAGATATTGAAACAACGATAGTGGCACAGTTCCTATCTGAACTTGATGGTGTTGAGTCCATAAAGAATGTCATTGTCATCGGTGCGAGCAACAGGCAGGACCTCATCGATCCCGCTGTTCTTAGACCTGGAAGGATGGATTTGAAGATAAAGGTCGGAAGACCTGACAGGGATGCATCCCTTGATATATTGAGCAAATATCTAACAGCTGATCTTCCAATCAGTGCGGAAATCCTTGAATTCCTTGATCACGACAGAGAGCGCGCTGCTGAATTCATGAGAAAGAAGATCGTTGAATGGATCTTCGATGAGTCAAAGGATACAGAATTTGCAGAGATAGCGTATGCTGATGGCACAAAGGAGACCATATATTTCAGACACCTCATAAGTGGAGCACTTCTTTCAGGAATAGTAAACAGGGCAAAGAGGATAGCGATAAAAAGATTTCTCAATGGTGGTGAAAAGGGGATTAAACTTGAGGACCTCAGGAATGCAATTACTGCTGAATTCATAGAGAATACAGATATACCGCAGATAGAAAGTATTTCGCACTGGGAAGGACTCATCGAAGGGAAGGGTAGGGTCCTTGGTGTGAGAATATTGCGAATGCAGAAGAGAGAAGGGAAACCCCGGATTGAGGAGATAAAGGCGGGTCAATATCTATGATATGGAGGATGGTGAAATGATTAGATCGATTGATAAGGCACTTGAAAAGATCTCATATGGTTACTATATTATAACGGCAAAGAAGGATGGGCGAATAAACGGACTGACCGTTAACTGGCTAACACAGATCTCCTTTGAACCTCCTCTTGTTGCAACAGCAATATCAAAGGATCGTTACACACATCAGCTGATCGAGGCGAGCTCTTTCTTCCTTGTAAATATTATGGATAAAAAAGACTGGAAGATCCTCGAGAAATTTGGAACCACAACAGGATATGATCGATATAAATTTGATGATGTTGAATATTTTGAGAACGAATACGGTTTGCCCATTTTAAAAAATGCCTCTGCATACATCATGTGTGAGGTAACACACATCCTGAACCCTGGTGATCATACCCTTTTCATAGGGAGGGTTCTTGAAGGGGTAGTTATGGATAATAAGGAGGAGGAAGTTGGATCGCAAGGATAGCGGAATAAAAAGGGAAGATATTATTGATGCATTGAGAAAGGTAATGGACCCCGAACTGGGAAGGGATCTTGTGAGCCTTGGAATGGTAAAAGAGGTGGAGGTTGAAGGATCTAAGGTCAGAGTGAATGTGGCATTAACAACACCTGCATGCCCGCTTAAATCGCATATTGAGAGGGGTGTGAGGGATGCAATCATATCGGTTCCTGGAGTAAGTGATGTGGAAGTCAAGCTTTCAGCTGAGATAAAAGGAGGTTCTGTTCCTGGAAGGAAACCGATAGAGGGGATTAAATATATCATTGCGGTGGCAAGCGGGAAAGGCGGTGTCGGTAAAAGCACTGTTAGTGCAAATATTGCTGCTTCACTTTTTGCATCAGGTGCAAAGACAGGTATTCTCGATGCAGACATCTACGGACCCAATATCCCGAGGATGCTTGGTCTTGATAAACCGCCCGCACAAAAGGACGGAAGGGTGGTCCCCGGTGAAAGGATGGGTATGAAGGTCATGTCCATGGGATTCTTTTTGAGAGAGGATGATCCTGTAATATGGAGGGGACCTATGCTTCATGGGGTGCTTCAGCAGTTTCTCAGGGATGTTTACTGGGGTGAACTCGATTACCTCATAGTTGACCTTCCACCAGGGACCGGTGATGCACAATTAACACTGACCCAGACTGTCCCACTGAGTGGGGCAATCATAGTCACAACACCTCAGGATGTTGCGCTCCTTGATGCGAGAAAGGGGCTTTCCATGTTCAGAAAGGTCGATGTCCCTGTACTGGGAATTATAGAAAATATGAGCTACTTCCTCTGCCCGCACTGCGGTGAAAGATCTGAGATATTTGGCTATGGAGGCGGGAGAAAGGTAAGCGAAATACTGGATGTCCCTTTTCTCGGCGAGATCCCCATAATAACAGAAATAAGACAGGCGGGCGATGAAGGAAAACCTATACCACTCTTCCATCCCAACTCACAGGCTGGTATCATATTCAGGGAAATTACAGAAAAGGTGGCTTCGCTTCTCAGCATTCACTATTACAGTGTTTAAGGTTCCACTTCTTAATGGAAGAAAGACAGCTGAATCTTGAAGAGATCATAAGATGCAGCCATTGTGGGGTTTGCCTTTCTTCATGCCCAACATACAATGAAATGAAAAAGGAGATGGACTCTCCCAGGGGGAGACTGTACCTCCTTAGGATGGTTGCCACAGGAAGGAGTCCATTCACACCTTCCATAAGGAGATATATTGATCTCTGTCTTGATTGCAGGGCCTGTGAGACCGTTTGCCCATCAGGTGTAAATTTTGGCCATATAATTGAGAAGGCACGTTTCACACTCGAGAGGGATCTTCCCAGACCATTTCTTCAAAGGCTGTTCATGATATTTTTCCTGCGGATGCTATTTCCCAGTCTGATGAGATTTAATCTTTTTATAAAGATGATCCGTATTTACCAGCTCCTGCGATTTGATAGATTTGTCGAGAAGACAGGGATCCTCGGATTCTTTTCTGATTCACTTAAGACAGCACATAAGATGCTTCCACCGATAAGCAGAAGAAGGTCCATGGAGCAGATTCCGGAGGTTATAAGAAATGGAAGAAGGAAATTCAGGGTTGGTTTCTTCACAGGATGTGTAATGGATACAATATTTGCAGATGTGAATATTGCAACAGTAAATCTACTCAAACATCTGGGATGCGAAATAGTAACACCGAGGGGACAGGGATGTTGTGGTGCACTTCAGTTGCATTTCGGGATGAGGGATGTTGCTAAGAGGATGGCAATAAGAAACATTAAAGTATTTGAAAAATTATCAATTGATGCGATAATAGCAAATGCTGGCGGATGCGGCGCAGCACTTATGGAATATCCTCATCTGCTGAGAAATGATGAATATGGGGAAAGGGCGGTTGATTTTAGCAGGAAAGTGAGGGATATCTGCCAGTTCATAGTGGAAAGTGGCGAGATGATAGATTTCAGGGAGTTCAGGGAAAGGGTTCTATATCAGGATTCATGTCATCTTGTTAATGTAATGAAGGTAAAGGATGAACCGAGGATGCTGCTGAAGAGAATCCCTGGTATCGAGCTGAGGGAGCTGAAGAATGGATCCCTTTGCTGCGGAAGCGCAGGAATTTACAATATACTGGAGAAGGAGATGTCATGGAGGATACTTAAGAAGAAGATCGACGAGATCAGGGAAATAGGCCCATCATTAATTGTCTCGGGAAATGCGGGATGCATAATACAGCTTAATTTCGGTTTAAAGGAAAGCGGGCTTAACATACCTGTTATGCATACGGCGCTGCTACTTGACAGGCTAAAAATATGATCTTTACGAGGAAGTTATTGATCAACTATTTGTGAAACCCGTATCAATATTTAAAAAAATTTTACATATTTCCGGCATTCACAGGATAAGTATCCGCGAAATATTTATTATTCTATTGCCTTCGATAATTTTCCTTGCTCTTTATTTCTTTTTTCCACCCTTCAAATTACATTTTTATAAATACATCTCCCTTCTTACAGCTGAAAATATCGGGAAGCTCAAAAAATACATACTGAGCTTTGGTATACTTGCACCATGTGTATCCTTTTTTCTTATGATCCTTCAATCGGTTATTTTTTTTCTCCCTTCCATGCCCATCATGCTTGCAAATGGGCTTATATTCGGACCCTTGTGGGGTTTTCTCCTCTCATGGACATCAAACACAGCAGGTGTTTGCATTGCATTCCTCATTGCAAGAAAATGGGGCAGACCCATAGTGGAACTTATGGCAAACAGGGAGAAGCTCGAAAAGGCTGATCAGCTAATATCGAAATATGGAAAGTATGCTGTATTCATAGCAAGACTTTATCCTATCGTTTCCTTTGATATCATAAGTTATGCAGCAGGAATAACATCCATAAAATTTCTTCACTTTATAGTTGCAGCCGGATTAGGAGGGATACCGTCCATACTTCTCTGGTCCGTCGGCGGGGGAGGCTTGAAAAGATTGAATGCGGAAGGATGGTATGTTCTTCCTTCGGTGCTTATTTTCCTTCTTTTTATAGGACTTATTATGGGCTTAAGTTTTATGCACAGCCAGCGCAGGGATTAAAGGGCATCCTCTCCCCTCTCACCAGTTCTTATCCTAATTGCCTCATCGACAGGCAGAACAAAGATCTTTCCATCACCTATTCTTCCTGTCCTTGCTGCCCTCTGTATGGTTTCAACAACCTTTGTTACCATATCATCCCTGACAACTACCTCAAGTTTTATCTTGGGGAGAAAATCCACAACATACTCTGCACCCCTGTAAAGTTCCGTATGCCCTTTCTGCCTTCCAAACCCTTTGACTTCAGTTATAGTTAACCCCTGTATTCCTATCTCGCTGAGGCTTTCCTTCACTTCATCAAGTTTGAAGGGTTTTATTATTGCTTCAATCTTTTTCATTACTCGATCCTTTAAGAATTATATATAAAACATTATAATAAAAAATAGGACTATGTAAATCTTAAAAAATTCTCAAGGAGGGGCAAATGGCAACAGTTGAAGTGAGCATTGTGCCAGTAGGAACAAAAACAACAAGCATCGGAGACTTTGTGGCTGATGTAATAAGACATCTTAATAACAGGAGGTGCAGGTATCAGCTCACACCTATGGGAACCATACTTGACGGTGAAATAACTGAACTTTTCGGTATACTTCAGGAAATCCACGAGATACCATTTAGAAATGGTGCCATGAGGGTTGTTACAAAGATTGTTATTGATGACAGGAGGGACAAAAGGGTGAGCATGGATGATAAGGTTATTTCCGTTGCAATGAGACTTGGTGAAAAGAGGGAATAGCGGGGAGATGAAGAAGCGCCTTATCATAACCTTTCTACTCATCCTGATAATTTTCCTGATGATTGCAGTTGCACTGATTGCGCCTGTTGTGGTTAAAAAGAGGATAAGTGCAGGGCTTGGTCCGGAATTCTCGGTAAGGGAGATAAAGTTTAACCTCTTTAATATTTCTGTATACGATTTTGGTGGAAGAGTCCCTATCTCAGGGGATGCGGTAGTTATTTTCAAAATACCATTCATGGACATAGTGCCGAGCTGGAGTAATATTTTGAGAAGGGACATTGTATTTTCAACTGTTTATATTAAAAGACCTGATGTAAAGATTTCAAAAAGTGAGCCCCATGATGTTACAAGAAGGGATAAGGAGGAGAAGGCTGATGTCAAATACAATATGAGATTCAATACCATTCAGGTGGAGAATGCACTCATTGGCATTGATCTCATAAAAAGCGAGCCCCCGGTTATCTTTGAAAAAGGAAAGATCGTAGTTAAAGGGTTAAAATATCCATCAGTTGATAAGTTTGACTTTAGGATTCAAGGAATGATCAGGGAAGGTGGAAGCGTTGATATCGATGGAAAATGGTCTGACAGTGAAAAGATTCTCGATTTTTCCCTCAGGCTTGACGCCATCCCTTTTGATCGAATGAGGGCATATCTGCGGGATGTTGAGAGGAAAGGTATAAGATGGAAGATGATGGATGTTGACGCAAAGGGGGAGTTGAAGGGCGATAACATACTGCTCATGGGTAAGGCAACACTTTACGATCTCAAGTATAGTTCAAATGGTCTGTCTGGGAATGTCCAGGGCATACCTGCGGGTATGCTGGTTGCATTTTTAAAGGATAAAAAGGGGAGGCTTTCCTTTAATTTTTCGCTTTCGGGAAACATAAAAAATCCACACTTCAGCATTCAGGAGTCCATAGGGGAGATGTTTTTCAGAGCCCTTGCTGAAAAGATGGATATTAAGAAATCTATTGGGGAAAGTCAGGAAGTAATAGAGGAAAAAGGAAAAGAGGTTCTTGAAAAAGGGGTAAAGGCATTTGAGGGTTTCAAGGAGGGGATTAAAGGTTTATGGGAGAAAAAAAGAGATTGATTGTGGCACTTACCGGAAGCAGTGGCGTCATCTATGGGATAAGGCTTCTTGAGATACTGCGGATTATAAAGGAATTTGAAACCCACCTGATAATAAGTGCCACAGCAAAGAAGCTTATAGAGTATGAGACAAAACTGAACATAAAGGATATTGAGTCGCTCTCTGATATTGTTCACGATGTGAATGATCTCTTTTCTCCCATCTCAAGCGGATCCTTCATAACATCAGGGATGGTCGTTGCACCTTGCTCAATCAAGACACTCTCTTCAATTGCAAATTCATTTTCAGACAACCTCATAACAAGGGCAGCTGATGTATGTCTCAAGGAAAGAAGAAAGCTTGTTCTGCTTGTAAGGGAGACCCCCCTTCATATAGGACATATAACACTTATGTTAAGGGTTGCCCAGGCAGGTGCCATTATTATGCCTCCAACCCCTTCTTTCTATATACACCCTGAGAGTATAGATGATATTGTCAATTATACTGTTGGAAAGGTTCTTGACCAGTTTGGTGTGCATACGGAGATATACAGGCGATGGGAAGGAAGGAGAATCTGAAGGTTATCTTAAATTGACATGATGATAGAGATTTTGGCATACTTTATATGAGGCGGCGTAGCTCAGTTGGTTAGAGCGGAGGTCTCATAAGCCTCTTGTCCGGGGTTCGATTCCCTGCGCCGCCACTTTTTTCATATAAAATGACAAGTAAATCCTTTCCTGAGATCTTCCATTCATGTAATTTTTATCCAAGAACGATATATGCTCATTAAAAAGGTAGATAGAACAATCGAAAAATACAAGATGATCCTTCCCGGTGAAAGGGTTCTTGTTGCAGTCTCAGGAGGGGTTGATTCTGTATGCACCCTTTATATCCTCCATAAGCTGAGGAAAAAATACAATATGGAACTCGGCGTTGCTCACCTCAATCATGGACTGAGGGGTGAGGAGGCGGAAAGGGATCTACAGTTTGTTCGCATGATTTCAGAAAACTATGGGCTCCCATTTTTTTCTGGCTTCAGGGATGTCAGAGAATATAGTAAAAGCAAAAAGCTATCCCTTGAAGAGGCAGCGAGGGTCCTGAGATATGCGTTTCTTACCGAGATTGCTGATTCGGAGAGGTACAACAGGATAGCGCTCGGCCACAATGCTGATGATCAGGCAGAAACGGTTCTTATGCATCTTATTACAGGGACATCCCCTTTTGGCCTTAGAGGTATGGAACCTGTGAGGGATGAAAGATTTATCCGTCCACTGATAGAAGTTAAAAGGGATGAGATAATGGATTTTATGAAAAAAGAGGGGCTTCAATGGGTTTATGACAGCTCAAACGAGGATATATCCTTTCTAAGGAACAGGATAAGGAAGATCCTTATCCCATTTCTTAAAGAGAATTTTAACACCAACATAGTTGAATCACTTCTCCATCTTTCCGAGCAGATGAGAGAAGAGAATGAGCACCTTGAATTTATAAGTGAGAAGCATTTCCTTGATTCCCTCACAGAGCTTAAGGGGGGTTCCCTCAGGATGGATACAGGGATACTCAAGAATCTACCACCATATATGATTGGAAGGGTGATGAGGCACGCAATAAAAAGGATAGCTGGAAAGATCCCGCGTATGAGTAGAAGGAATTTCGAGGATATAAGGAAGCTCCTTAACGGGAAAAGGCCTGGTGCATTTATAATGCTACCCGGCGATGTGCGTGTTGAGAAGCAATATGAGAATTTAATAGTGGGAAAAGGTTTTACCGAGCAGATTGAACCCTATGAGATAAGTTTTGAGGTGCCGGGAAAGATTGATATACTGCAGGCTGGATGTATGATAGAGGCATGGATATGCAATAGAAATTCATTAAGGATGGAGTTTTCTCCTGATAAAGCATACATGGATTGTGATAAACTGATCTTTCCTCTTACTGTAAGGAATTTTAGACCAGGTGATAGATTCCATCCTTTTGGATCATCAGGGGAGAGAAAGCTCAAAAAATTCTTTATCGATCTGAAGATACCAAGGGTTGAAAGAAAGAAAATTCCTCTTGTAATATCCGGTGACGAGATCGTGTGGGTTTCAGGCTACAGGATAAGTGAAAAGGTCCGTATAACAGAAAACACAAAAAGGGTTCTTGTTATGGTCCTTACGAAATTTGATAATATCCCTGAAGAGGTAAGGCTTTAGAGTGGAAAAGGCATCCCTGCATTTCTACAGCCCACAATATGAGAAGGATTTAGATGAAATTTACAGTCATGTTCGACTGGAAAGGGATGCGGCAGAGCTGCTTGGAAAAAACAAAAACCTTCTCATTTATATAAAGGATCTTTCGGAAGAGAAGGGGAGGCTTATCAGGGAATTCACCCTTTACCTCCATGGTGACATCCTTTATGAGGGGAAGGTGAATGGGTTAAAAGAGATGATAATATGCGGGAATGTAAATGTATTCAAAGGTCTTTCAGAGAGACTCAAAAAAAATATTATAACAAAAAGTGAGGGCGAAGAAATCGGAGAATATATATATAACTATTTAAGACCTGCAGATATAATACCTCTTCCGACGGGGATACTTGATCCTTCAAAGGGAACACTTATAATGGGGATACTCAATATTACCCCTGATTCATTTTCTGATGGTGGGAAATATCTGGAACCTGAGGCAGCTATTGATAGGGCTTTTGAAATGGTGGAGGAAGGTGCTGATATTATCGATATCGGAGGCGAATCGACAAGGCCCGGATCTGAAGGGGTTTCAGCGGAGATTGAGCTTAAGAGAGTGATGCCTGTGATAAAGGGGCTATCAAAAAGGATAAAAGTTCCCATCTCGATTGATACAACAAAGAGTGAGGTTGCAGAGAGGGCAATAGGGGAGGGTGTGCAGATAATAAATGATATAAGTGCAATGAGGGCTGACTGTAATATGATAAATGTTGCTGTAAAATACGGGGTTGCTGTTATTCTCATGCATATGAGGGGAACTCCAAAAACTATGCAGCTTGATACCAGCTACCGGGCATTGAGAAGGGAGATTTTTGATTTTCTGAAAGAAAGGATAAAATGGGCTGAAGAACATGGTATTGATCGGAGACGTATAATTATCGATCCGGGAATAGGATTCGGAAAATCTGTTGAAGGAAACCTCGAGATAATGAGAAATCTTGAAGAACTGAGATTTCTTGGAAAGCCCATCCTCATTGGAACAAGCAGAAAATCATTTATTGGAAAGGTCCTCGATCTGGGGGTTGATGAGAGGATGGAGGGAAGTGCAGCTACTGTTGCAGTGAGTATAATGAAAGGGGCAAACATCATAAGGGTTCACGATGTGCTCAGGATGAAGAGGGTCGCAAGGATGGTTGATGCAATAATCAGAGGTTTTAAAGAAAGATCACAATAAAAGGGGTGTAAAAATGGGCATTATCTTTGGCACTGATGGGATAAGGGGGATTGCAAATATGGAGCCGATGACCGGTGAGACCGTTCTTCAGGTAGGAAGGGCTGTAGGGTATATCTTTAAAAGGGCTGGGGGAAGAAGGAGGATACTGATCGGAAAGGATACGAGGATATCGGGTTATATGATTGAATGTGCACTTGCCTCCGGAATATGTTCAATGGGTGCAGACGTTGTTCTCATAGGACCACTTCCAACATCAGGGATTGCATATCTTACCTCAAGCATGAGGGCAGATGCCGGGATCGTTATTTCAGCCTCGCACAATCCATATCCCTACAATGGTATAAAAATATTTGGCAGAGATGGATACAAACTCCCCGATGAGATGGAGGCAACTGTAGAGAGTCTTATCCTGAGTAAAAAGATCGATTCTATAAGACCAACAGGTAGTGATATAGGTAAGGCATACAGACTTGTTGATGCGATTGGAAGGTATGTTGTGTTTTTAAAGAATGTATTTCCTCAGGAATTCAGTATGGAAGGATTAAAAATAGTTGTTGATTGTGCAAATGGTGCAACATACAAAGTTGCACCTGCTGTTTTTGATGAACTTGGTGCAAAGGTAATACCCATAGGTGTTTCACCAAACGGAGTTAACATAAACAATGGATGTGGATCGGTTTTCCCAGAGAGTATGGCTAAAAAGGTTATTGAAGAGGGTGCAGATGTTGGCGTTGCTTTTGATGGTGATGGAGACAGAGTAATAATGGCTAATGAAAAGGGGAATATACTTGATGGTGATGATATAATGGGGATTTGTGGCCTTGAACTATTGAGCACAGGTAGACTGAAGAAGAATACTGTTGTTGCTACAATAATGACAAATAAGGGACTTGAGATCTTTTTTAAGGAAAGAGGATGCAACATGATCAGGACAAGAGTTGGCGATAGATATGTAGTGGAAGAGCTGGTAAAAGGGGGTTACAATTTCGGCGGTGAACAATCAGGACATATCATATTCAAGGATTACCACACAACGGGCGATGGGATTATTACTGCACTGAATGTAATCGCCATTATGCTCAAAAAGAACAAATCGCTTTCGGAGCTTTCAAAAGGGATCTTGAAATTTCCCCAGGTGCTTCTTAATGTTGAGATTGAAAACAGGGATAAGATACTTGAATCACCAGTTGTTAAAAATACGATAAAGAATATGGAGGAGAAACTTGGTGAAAGGGGGAGGGTTGTTGTCAGACCCTCAGGAACGGAGCCTGTAATAAGAATAATGGTTGAAGGCGAAAATATAAGAGAGATATCATCTATGGCTGAGGAGCTTTCAGGGATAATTAAAAAGATTTCCTATGTTTAGCAGGGGGGTGATCTAAATGGCCCTTCTTGGAGTAAATGTTGACCATGTTGCCACATTAAGGCAGGCAAGGAGGGGAAAGGAACCCGACCCTGTCTGGGCTGCTGCGATAGCTGAACTTGCTGGTGCAGATGGGATTGTTGTGCATTTGAGGGAGGACAGAAGGCATATACAGGAGAGGGATCTGAGAATCCTGAGAAACACTGTAAGAACAAGGCTTAATCTTGAAATGGCAGCAACTGATGAGATGAAAGGGATTTCCCTTGAAATCAAGCCGTCAAAAGTCACACTTGTTCCTGAAAGGAGGGAGGAGATAACAACTGAAGGAGGGATAAATGCCCGTGCAATGGTTCCATTTTTGAGGTCGTACATAAAGGAGATAAAGGAGAATGGGATAGGGGTTTGTTTTTTCATAGATCCTGATCTGGATCAGGTTGAGGCATCAAAGGATGCGGGTGCTGATATGGTGGAGATAAATACGGGTAGATATTCTGAGGCATGGGAGGTTGATGAGCATGAAAGAGAGGCAGAGAAGATAGAGAGGGCAGTTGAGAAGGCAAAGCTGATCGGAATAGGGATTGCAGCGGGGCACGGCCTCAATTACTGGAATATCAGGAGGCTATTGAGGATAAAAGAGATAGAAGAGTACAACATCGGCCACAGTATAATTGCACGTGCCATTTTTGTTGGATTGCACAGGGCTGTAAAGGAGATGGTGGAGATAATAAGGGAAAGGGAGAAATGATTGATGGAATAGGAATTGATATTGTGAAGATATCCCGCATTGAGGCCGCTTATGAGAAATGGGGGGAAAGATTCATAATGAGGGTTTTCACAGAAAGGGAGATCTCATACTGCAGCAGGAAAAAGAGACCCTTTCAACACTATGCATCAAGATTCTGTGCAAAGGAGGCTTTTTTGAAGGCACTCGGGGTCGGGAAGAAATCCGGCATTGGATGGAAAGATATCGAGGTAATCAATGAGAAGTCAGGAAAACCCATATTGAATCTTTATGGCCTTGCAAAAGATATGCTGGCTGAAAGGGGTGTTAAATCAGTTTATCTTTCACTTTCACATGATGAGAAGGCAGATATCGGAATTGCATTTGTTATCCTTGAGAAATGAAGGAAGAGGGGAGTAGAAATGAAGGTCGCAACATCCGTAGAGATGAGGGAACTTGACAGGATAGCAATAGAAGAGAAGGGAATTCCAGGACTTTTGCTCATGGAGAATGCTGGAAGGGGTGTTGTAAGTGCAATGGAGAAATTCTTCCCGAATCTTAACAGATACTCCGTCATTGTCATAGCAGGAAAGGGGAACAATGGTGGTGATGGATTTGTTGTTGCAAGGCATCTCTATAACAGGGGGGTGGATGTAGAGATCGTTCTGATTTCTGATCCATCTTCTATTAAAGGGGATGCCCAGGAAAATCTTAAGATACTAAGGAATATGGGGATACCAATACATTCCATAACAGCTGAGGAAGATCTTAAGATACTCAATGAAAAATTAAAAAGAGCAAATCTTATAATAGTGGATGCGATATTTGGAACAGGGCTCAGCACACCTGTTGAGGGTATACCCTCTGAAGCAATCAAGCTTATAAATGCTTCAGGTGCAAAGGTTGTTTCCATCGATCTTCCATCAGGTGTTGACGCATCGACAGGAAGAATACTGGGCAGTGCAGTTAAGGCTGATTTAACGGTTACATTTGCACTACCTAAGGTTGGTCATCTTTTATTTCCTGGTGCAGATTATACAGGAAGACTTGAAGTAGTGGATATAAGTATTCCAAGGGATGTTATCGAAAAATCCGTGGTTAAGCAGGTCCTTCTAACAGAGAAATGTATTGCGAATATCATCAAGGAGAGATCGCAGGATGTGCATAAAGGACAATTCGGACATCTATTTGTGCTTTCAGGATCGGTCGGGAAAACAGGTGCTGCAGCGCTATGTTGCACAGGAGCAATAAGGGTGGGAACAGGCCTTGTTACGCTGGGTATTCCTGAAAGCCTCAATGGATATATGGAAGTAAAGCTTACAGAGGCAATGACTGAGCCCCTCGAGGAGACAGTTGAGAGGACATTTAGTATAAGGGCATTCGAAAGAATTAAAGCATTACTTGAAAAAAAGACTGCAATTGCTTTAGGACCAGGAATTTCTACAAATTATGAAACAGTAGAGCTTGTTCACAGAATAGTAAAGGAGATCAGCCTTCCGATGGTAATCGATGCAGATGGTATAAATGCATTATCCCTTAACAGAGAGGCATTAAGGGGTCATAAAGGCGAGATTATCCTCACACCTCATCCAGGGGAGTTCTCAAGACTTTCTGGTATTCCGATTCAGGAAATTAAGGAAAGAAGGATTGATCTGGTGAGGGAGTTTTCAGAAAAATACAGGGTATATCTTGTGCTAAAGGGTGCAAGGACCCTTATTGGAACACCTGATGGGGATGTAATAATAAATCCTACTGGTAATCCTGGAATGGCAACAGGAGGGATGGGAGATGTGCTCACAGGTATGATTGGCGGATTCCTAGCCCAGGGTTATCAACCAGTTGAGGCATGTCAGCTGGGCGTATTTATTCACGGGATGGCTGCTGATATTATTATGGCTGAATGTGGAAGGGTTGGTTATACAGCATCAGAGGTTGCGGATAGGATAGTAAGCGTAATTGAAAAAATTTATAGAATCAAGGATGATATGCAGAGAACCTAATGTAGTATATGAAATTCTTAGTCATTCCCCTAATAATACGATGGAAATAGGAAAGAGGCTTGGGGGATTGCTTCATAAGGGTGACCTAATAGCATTTACGGGTGATCTGGGATCGGGAAAAACAGTGATGATAAAAGGGATTGCAATGGGACTGGGGATAGAAGAGGGGGACCTTACAAGTCCTACCTTCACAATTATTAATGAATATGAAGGGATAGTTCGATTCTATCATATAGACCTATTCCGCATAAGCAAGGAAGAGGAGCTTTACAGTGTCGGTATAGAAGAATACCTTGCGGGCGATGGGATTACAGCGATTGAATGGGCAGATAGGGCTGAAAAACTGCTTCCTCGTGAATTTCTCAAAATAAACATGCTGATCGAGGGTGAAATGGCAAGGAGGCTTGTTATGGAAGCATATGGTGAAAGATATAAATGGCTTGCAAAAAGGCTAAAGGATGAGTTTAATAAATAGCACCAGGGAGGGTTTACAATGGCACTTATCGTCCAGAAATATGGAGGCACATCAGTTGGCACGATTGAGAGGATAAAGAATGTTGCAAGGAGGGTGATCAAGACAAAGGATGAAGGTCATGATGTAGTTGTTATTGTCTCCGCTATGGCAGGGGAGACGGACAGGCTTATAAGCCTTGCCTATCAGGTAACCAGCACACCGGATGAAAGGGAGTATGATGTTCTTATATCAACGGGTGAGCAGGTTTCCGTTGCACTCCTCTCAATGGCAATTCAATCAATGGGTTATAAGGCACGATCGTATCTTGCTTATCAGGTAAAGATTATAACTGATAGTGCATTTTCAAAAGCAAGGATTCAGAGGATCGATTCGGAAAGGATTTTTGAGGATCTGAGAAATGGATATATCGTTGTAATTGCTGGATTTCAGGGAATAGATGAAGAGGGAAACATAACAACACTTGGAAGAGGCGGGTCAGATACCACTGCGGTTGCGATAGCAGCCTCTTTGAAGGCAGATATATGTGAGATATATACAGATGTGGATGGTGTATATACAACTGATCCAAATATATGTCCAAATGCAAGGAAGCTGGATGTTATTACATATGATGAAATGTTAGAGATGGCAAGCCTTGGAGCAAAGGTTCTTCAAACAAGATCCGTTGAGTTTGCAAAAAAATACAACGTTCCCATCCATGTCAGATCGAGTTTTAATGAATCAAAGGGAACGATGGTTATAAAAGAGGAGGACCGTATGGAAGCACCTGTTGTATCAGGGGTAACTTATAGCAAAAACGAAGCAAAAATAACAGTGGTAAGGGTTCCGGATAGACCTGGCATAGCAGCGAAGATATTTACACCTCTTGCGGAAGCAAACATAGTTGTTGATATGATCGTTCAGAATGTTAGTGCTGATGGATATACCGATCTTACATTTACAGTCCCAAAAGCGGATTTGAGAAAGGCAATGAAAATCGTCGAGGCTGTTAAGGATGAAATAAAAGCAGCAGCTGTACTTGGTGATGAGAATATAGCAAAAGTATCTATTGTTGGTGTTGGAATGAGGAGCCATTCAGGTGTTGCTGCTAAGATGTTTTCAACGCTTGCAAGAGAGAATATAAACATCCTGATGATAAGCACTTCAGAGATAAAGATATCCTGTGTAATTGAACCCAAGTATACCGAGCTTGCTGTAAGGGTGCTTCATGATGCATTTAATCTCGGAAGTGAAGACATTAAAGAAGAAAAAACATAACAGGAGATAGATTATGCAGGTTAAAATCTATGACACAACACTAAGGGATGGAACACAGGCTGAGGATATATCCTTTTCACTCGAGGATAAAATCCTTATTGCAAAAAAACTTGATGAAGTGGGGATTCATTATATTGAAGGTGGCTGGCCGGGCTCGAATCCAAAGGATAAGAAATTCTTCTCAGAGATAAAGAAGGTAAAGCTTTCCAACGCAAAGATTACTGCCTTTGGAAGCACAAGAAGGGCAAAGGTAAAGCCAAAGGATGATCCCAATATAAATGCACTTCTCGATTCTCAAACAGAGGTTGTCACTATTTTTGGTAAATCATGGGATTTTCATGTAAGTGATGCATTGAGAATATCGCTCGAAGAGAATCTTGAACTTATAAATGATAGCGTTTCTTATCTGAAAGAAAGGGTGAATGAGGTAATATTCGATGCTGAGCATTTCTTCGACGGATACAAAGCAAACAGGGATTATGCGCTAAAGGCGCTTAAGGCTGCGGAAGATGGTGGAGCTGATTGTATAGTTCTTTGTGATACAAATGGTGGGTCTTTGCCTTTTGAGGTTGCTGAAATAATCAAGGATGTAAGGGAACATATAAAAGCCCCCCTTGGTATTCATTGTCATAACGATTCAGAAACAGCTGTGGCAAACAGTATTGTTGCTGTTCAGTTAGGATGCGTTCATGTCCAGGGAACAATAAACGGATATGGTGAGAGGTGTGGAAATGCAAATCTCTGCTCAATAATCCCCAATCTCAAATTAAAGCTCAATATTGACTGCATTGATGATGAAAAGCTTAAAAGACTTACTGAACTTTCACGATTTGTTTCTGAAATGGCAAACCTTCCGCATAACAAAAGACTTCCATATGTTGGTGAGAGTGCTTTTGCCCATAAAGGAGGGGTGCATGTGGATGCTGTGAGGAAAAATCCAAAAACATATGAGCATATAATTCCCGAAATTGTCGGTAATAGAAGAAAGGTTCTTGTTTCTGATCTTTCAGGAAAGGCGAATATCCTTTACAAGGCAGCTGAGATGGGTATTGATCTGGATGCAAAGAACCCGGTAGTTCAAGAGGTTCTCGAGAATCTGAAACAGCTTGAATATCATGGATACCAGTTTGAAGGCGCAGAAGGATCTTTTGAACTCCTCCTGAGGAAGGGGATCGGGACGAAGAAAAAGTTTTTCAAACTTATAGGATTCAGGGTAATTGTTGAAAAGAGAAGGGAGGATGAACCACCTATTGCAGAGGCAACAATTATGGTTGAGGTTGGTGGTAAGGTGGAACATACTGCTGCAATAGGCAATGGCCCTGTTAATGCGCTTGATAATGCTTTAAGAAAGGCACTTGAGAAATTCTATCCATCGTTAAAACAGGTTGAGCTTGTTGATTACAAGGTGAGGGTTCTCGCAGGTCACAGGGGTACAGGTGCAGCAGTAAGGGTTCTTGTTGAATCGAAGGATAAAAAGGATAGGTGGGGGACAGTTGGTGTTTCTGAAAACATCATTGAGGCAAGCTGGCAGGCCCTTGTTGACAGTATTGAGTACAAGTTGATGAAGGATGAAGAAAGAAAGCAGGAAGGAACCCAGTAAAAATATAATTTACCAACAGCTTGCATCAATTCTACTTGCCTCACTTATAATTGTCTTTGCAATTCTTTGCAGATCTGGATCCTTCACTTATGGGGGGCACCCGGAATCCAGGTTTAAGAAGCCCGATGAGGTGATAGTAATAGTATACGGTGATGTAAAGAATCAGGGTGTATATTTCATCAGAAAGGGGATGAAGATTAAGGATTTTTTAAATGAGCTGGATCCTGATCCCGGGGATCTAACTGGATCAACAGCAATGATCGATATACAGAGGCCGGGAAAGCTCCTTATCTACCGGGATGGAAGTGGAATACATTTCATAAAGCAGGGACTTAATGGGAAGGAACGTTTACTTTTAGGATTGAAACTGGATATTAATGAGGCGACCTTTGATGAGCTTGTTTCTGTTCCTGGTATAGGACCTATTCTTGCTAAGAGGATAATGGATTTTAAGAAGGAAAATGGCCCCTTTTCCAGAATTGAAGAGCTCACAATGATAAAAGGGATAAAGGAAAAAAGACTCCAGAAGCTCAGGAGATTTCTCTGTGTTGAGGGGCGCATATAATTAACTTTTTGTTAATTCGCGATTTGCCTCATCATATAGTTTCTCAGGACAGTGTCTGTATCGGGGTGAAAAGTGGAAGATGATAAACTTCTTTACTTCACCAAGCCTTGCGATATAACCTGCCTGTTTTGCAGTAAGATGAAATCTCTCTCTTGCCTTGTCCAGATCCTCATGGAGGTATGATGCCTCACAGTAAAATATATCGGATCCTTTTATAAGTTTTACAATTGATTCAACATTGTTTTCATTGAAAACAACATCTACAATATAGGAGATTTTTTGCCCCTCACTGATCCTGACCAATCTTTTAAGCTCATATAAAGGGATTATCCTTAATCCGCTACTTGTGGGCACTTCCAGTGGAAAATCATCCTCCATCTCCTCCCAGATAGATTTTTTTAGCTCCTTCAGCCATGGACCTACCGTGAGACCCATCCCCTCGATCTCTTCCTTTATGACATTTATATGAAATCTCTCCTTCAGTGAGAATCCGAGACATGGGATGCTGTGATCAAGTATTGCAGATTCAATACGGAAAAATGATTCCTCAAGGAGTGTACCATCAAAGGGGGCGGAGCCTCTGTATATCTTTTTAAAACCTTCTGTGGCATGGAATTCAAAAAAGAGGAGGTTCGATGGATAGACTTCTATAACCTCTATTTTCAATCCGTAATCGGATGTAAGATTCCATGTATAGCCTTTGAGCTTTCCTTCAACCCTTTCAGAGATCTCAGCAGGCCCAAAGATCCTGAGTTTTTTGTCCCTTGCAAGTATTAATCTCAGCAGATAATCAAATCCTGAGAAGTGATCCATATGGGCATGGGAGATGAAAATATCAGATACCTTGATCAATTTACCTGGATTTAATACCCTGAGGTCTCCCGCATCAAAGAGGATAGCCCTCTTTTCCCATTTAATTTCTATGTAGAGGGCGGGATCATCAAAAGGTCCGTTTACGAGGGATGAATGAATAAGGGGCTTCATATACCTTGTCCCTTGCTTGTATAACTTCTCAAAGAGATCATAATCTACCCTATTGAATGATTCCAGTAAAGTCTGTTTTAAAATGCAATAATATTATAACATACAGAAGTGGGGTAAAGCCTTGCAGGGGTTAGCCGAAAAGGCAATTATAAATGATATATGGTAAAATATATAAATACAATCAAAATTGACCCGGATGAAGCTTGCATTTAGAATTGAAGAAAATTTTCATCATATGAAAACAAAGGAGGATCATTGTGAGGAAGATATACCTCGATTATAATGCGACAACCCCGATACATCCAGAGGTTATTGAAGAGATAAAACCATTCATTACGGAAAGATTCGGTAATCCATCCAGTATTCACTGGGCCGGGAGGGAGGTAAAGAAGTATATAGAAGAAGCGAGGGAGAAGGTTGCAAGACTGATAAATGCTGACCCTATGGAGATTGTTTTTACAAGCAGTGGAACAGAGGCTGATAATTTTGCCATCAAGGGAACTGTTGAGACCTTTAAAGAGAAGGGGAACCATATCATTACAACCTCGGTTGAGCATCCTGCTGTTCTCAATACATGCAAATACCTGGAAAAATGTGGGTACAGGGTCACTTTTTTAGGTGTTGATTCATATGGAATGCTTGATCTCGATGAGTTGAAAAGTGCCATTACGGATAAGACCATACTTATATCTGTAATGTTTGCAAACAATGAGACAGGGACCATATTTCCTATTGAGGAGATAGGAAATATAGCAAGGCAAAAGGGAATAATTTTCCATTGTGATGCAGTACAGGCAGCCGGGAAGGTTCCAATTGATGTAAAGAAGCTCAATGTTGATCTGCTTGCCATTTCAGGACATAAATTTTATGCGCCAAAGGGTATTGGTTCCCTCTATATCAGAAGGGGTGTCAAGCTCCGTCCCCTTATACATGGCGGACATCAGGAGAAAAACAGGAGGGCAGGGACAGAGAATGTTATTGGAATTGTTGCCCTTGGTAAGGCATGTGAGATTGCACTCAGGGATATGGAGAAGGAGAGTCAAAGGATTCTTGGATTGAGAAGGAGGCTTGAAGAGGGAATCTTAAAAACTATCAAGGATGTTACGATTAATGGGCATCCTGAAAGCAGAATTCCAAATACAACAAACATAAGTTTCCACTATATCGAGGGAGAATCCCTCATACTGAACCTTGATCTGGAGGGGATTGCTGCATCCACAGGATCTGCATGCACATCAGGGACCCTTGAGCCATCACATGTTTTAATGGCAATGGGGATTGATCCAGTAGTTGCCCAGGGCTCTGTGAGGTTCAGTCTTGGAAAGTGGAATACGGAGGAGGATATTGACAGGGTGCTTGAGATTTTACCTGGAATTGTTGAGAGGTTAAGAAGTATGTCCCCTCTTTACAGGAGGAATAAATGAAATTAACTTTTCCAGTTGTTAAATTATAATGAATTGTTAAGGGGCAGAATTATGTATAGCGAAAAAGTCATGGAACACTTCAGAAATCCAAGAAATGTTGGTGAAATACCTGATGCAAGCGGTATAGGTAGGGTAGGTAATCCAATGTGCGGTGATGTTATGGAGTTGTTTATTAAAGTTGAGAATAACATAATTGTTGATGTAAAGTTTAGAACCTTTGGATGTGGTGCAGCAATTGCAACGAGTTCAATGGTAACAGAGCTTGTCAAAGGGAAAAACCTTGAAGAGGCAAAAAAGATAACAAACAAAACAGTTGCGGAGGCACTTGATGGTCTTCCTCCCATCAAAATGCACTGTTCAAATCTTGCTGCAGATGCACTTCATGCGGCAATAGAAGATTATCTAAGAAAAGAGAAACTCATGAAGGAAGGGGATAAAGGGAGTTCATGATAAAGAAAAGAATTGTTATAGCAATGAGCGGGGGTGTGGATAGTTCTGTTGCTGCTTTTCTACTCAAGGAGCAGGGATATGAAGTTATCGGTATATCGATGAATCTATGGGATTATTCGGAAGGAATAGAAGCAGGTTTCGGAGGTTGCTGTTCCCTTGAAGACATACATGATGCAAAGAAGGTTGCATGGTCGATAGATATACCGCATTATAGTGTAAATTTCAGGGAGGAGTTCAAAAAAGAAGTCGTTGATTACTTCATAAGGGAATACATAAATGGAAGGACCCCAAATCCATGTGTAATATGCAATGATAGAATGAAATTTTACCATCTGCTTAAACTCGCTGATGAATTAGGGGCAGATTATATAGCCACGGGTCATTATGCGAGAAATGTATATGATGACTCAAAGGGTTACAATATCCTTATGAAGGGGGTTGATCAATTTAAGGATCAGTCCTATTTCCTTTTTGGCTTAAAGCAGTGGCAGCTATCAAGGATAATATTCCCCCTGGGAGGCATAACAAAAAGTGAGGTTAGATCCATTGCTTCAAGTATCGGGCTTAAGGTTGCGGAGAAGAAGGAAAGTCAGGATATATGTTTCATTACAGAGAGGGATCACGAGAAATTCTTCAGAAGGCATCTTTCGCAGGGTGATTACAGGACAGGAAAGATAGTTGATAAGAATGGTAGGATACTTGGTTATCACAGGGGAATACATCTTTACACAATAGGCCAGAGAAAGGGGATTGGCTTAAGAACAGGACAAAGACTCTATGTAACAGATATAAATTCTGCTGAGAATACAATAACTATTGGTGAAATTAATGATCTGCTTTTCAATGGATTGATTGCTGAAAATATTAACTGGATATTTGCAGGGAGGATCCCTGAAAGATTTAACTGCGAGGCATTGATAAGATTCAGGAGTAAACCCATAAGATCATCAGTAAAGTTAATCGACAGAGGAAGCTGCGAGGTAATTTTTGATGTTCCTGCGCGATCAGTAACTCCAGGTCAGGCTGTCGTTTTCTACGATGGAGATATTGTCCTTGGAGGTGGGTGGATCAAAAAGGGGTTAAGGAAGGAATGATGAAATTTAATATATGCACACTTGGTTGCAAGGCAAATCAGTATGACTCCTTTGTAATCAAGGAGATGCTAAAGACTGAAGGATTTATACCTTCCTCAAAAGGTAAAGATTCAGACATCTGTATAATAAATACATGCACAGTTACCCACAGGACTGACAGCCAGTGCAGACAGGAGATAAGAAGGATAATAAGAAATAATCCCGATGCTATTGTTATTGTTACAGGGTGTTATGCGCAGGTCTCACCAGATGATCTTCTCATGATAGAAGGAATAGATTTTATTGTTCCTAATACACATAGGAGATCCATGACAGAGTTAATAAAGAAAGGGAAACAGTTGCATCCGGTGATTGTTGGAGAAAGCAGTGAGGAGGAGAGTTTTTTCAGTGGCGAAATAGAGATCTTTGAAGAAAAGACAAGGGCATTTTTAAAAATTCAGGATGGGTGCAATGCATCATGTACATTCTGCATAATACCGAAGGCAAGGGGGAAGAGCAGAAGCCTTCCTGCTGATGATGCAGTATCAAAAATAAAAAGACTTTTCAGGAATCATATGGAAGTTGTCCTAACGGGTATACACCTTGGTGCCTACGGATGGGACCTGGGGAAGGGGGATTCGTTATATGGTCTTTTAAAGAGGTGTGAGGTTGAAGGTATAAATGGAAGGATAAGGTTAAGCTCCATCGAACCCGAGGAGCTTTCCTCTGATCTTATTCATTACATATCCAGATCCTCATTTATATGCAATCATCTCCATATACCACTTCAAAGCGGGGACGATTTCATTCTTGAGAAAATGGGGAGACCTTACAGGAGTAAATACTTTGCTGATATTGTTTACCATTTAAGAGATCTCGATCCATCGATGTCAATCGGCACTGATGTTATTGTTGGTTTTCCTGGAGAAGGTGAAAGGGAGTTTCTGAATACATACGAGCTGATCGAGAGACTTCCCATAAGTTATATACATGTTTTTCCTTTTTCTAAGAGGAAGGGGACAAAGGCATACAGCATGCCTGATCAGGTTGATGAGAGGATTGTTAAAAAAAGGGTTTCAATGTTAATTGAGCTTGGAAGGATGAAAAAGAATGAGTTCTATAAATTACACGCTGGAAAAAAACTCGAGGTTATTGTTGAAAGAGAGGATGGCGAGGGTCTTTATTCCGGTATATCGCGAAATTACATTCCAGTTTTGATAGAGAGCAGTCGCGACATTAAGGGAAAAAGGGTTATTGTGAGAGGAAAGGAGTTAGTTGACGGATTCCTTTATTCTGATTTTATTGAAATTTTATGAAAAAACAGGGGGTAAATAATGAAAAGGGTTGCAATAGTAAGTGCTGTTAGAACACCTATAGGAAGCTTTAACGGTTCTCTCAAGGATATCCCTGCGACAAGATTGGGAAGTATTGCTATTGAAGAGGCGATAAAAAGAGCAGGCGTAGGGAAGGACGAGGTGGATGAGGTTATTATGGGGAATGTTCTGTCGGCAGGTCTTGGACAGGCACCAGCGAGGCAGGCTACACTTGGAGCAGGTCTTCCCCAGAAGGTCAGGGCAGTTACTGTAAATAAGGTATGTGGCTCTGGAATGCAGGCTGTAATTATGGGAGCGCGCGCAATAATGCTTGGTGATTCAAAGATAGTTGTTGCAGGTGGTATGGAGAATATGAGCAGGGCGCCATATTTACTTGAAGAGGCAAGAGGTGGATACAGACTTGGCCACGGAAAGATTATTGATAGCATGATAAAGGATGGTCTATGGGACGTATATAATGACTTTCATATGGGATCATGTGCAGAGCTACTTGCAGAAAAATATGGTTTTTCTAGGGAAGAGCAGGATGAATACGCAAGAAGAAGTTATGAAAGGGCTATTTCTGCCCAGGGGGGCGGCAGATTTAAGAACGAACTCGTGCCCGTGATCATTCAACAGAAAAAAGGGAGCATCACTGTGGATGAGGATGAGGAACCTAAGAGGGTAGATTTTGAGAAGATGAAAACACTCTCACCTGTATTTAAAAAGGATGGGACTGTGACAGCTGCAAATGCATCAAAAATAAATGATGGAGCATCAGCCCTTGTTTTGATGTCAGAGGAAACAGCCAGGGAAAGGAATATAGAGATTCTGGGAATAATTGCTGGATATGCCGGTGTAGCAGTTGCACCCGAATGGTTTACCATTGCCCCTGTAGGCGCTATAGAGAGACTCCTTGAGAGAACAGGAAGGAAAAGAGAGGAGATAGATCTTTTTGAAATAAATGAAGCCTTCTCATCTGTTGCAATGGTTGCAATAAGGGAACTTAAGCTTGATGAAAGTAAGGTTAACGTGAATGGAGGTGCAGTGGCACTCGGGCATCCGATTGGGGCAAGTGGCGCAAGGATACTTACAACGCTTCTTCACGCAATGTATCAGATGGGAAAGGAAAGAGGGGTTGCCGCTATCTGCATAGGAGGGGGCGAGGCACTTGCCATGCTTGTTGAAAGGCCGTAGGAGTTTTCAGGAAAAAATATTGATTTAATAAAAAATGATCAATAAAATATATTTCATTCTTAAAAAGTGTTTGATTATAATATTATTTCTGATTTCGTCATGTTCGTTATTGAAAGAGCAATATCAGAGATTACCCGTAGATACAGAGGATATTCCCCTTGAAAATATTGTTTTGCAGAAAAAGGACATTAGCGAATCAAAAAGGGAAATATCAGGGTGGGTTATATGGGTTGATGGAAATAGGATTCTTGTAAGATTAAATGAAGGTGTAAGAATGAAAGAAGGTGTTTATCTCCATGCTTACAGCAGTGATGCTGTGGAAGATTCTCGTGGGACTTATAAAGGAATGCTGAGGGTAAAAAGGATATTGAGAGAGGGGGTGATAGAGACCGAAAGGATCAGAGGGATTAATATACCAGGTTTATTTAAACCTTCTGTTATGCCAGGTGATATTGTATTTGATAAGAAAAAATAAAAAGGAGGGCAAATATGTCAGAGATCAATAATTTTTTACCTCCAAAGGAGCTATGGCCTGAGAGGATCTATACTCTTCCCGAATACAAGGAATACCCCCAGAAGATGAATTCAACCGAAGAGCTACTTGACAAAAACCTTGAAAAGGGGAGAGGGAAAAAGGTTGCAATTTTGTTTGAAGATAAAAAGTTTACCTATGAGGATGTTTACTACCAGTGTAATCAGTTCGCAAATGGACTGAAGGAACTTGGTATAGGGATTGAGGATCGAATCATTATAAGGAGTCCAAATATTCCAGAGGCTGTGATTGCTAATTTTGCTATTATTAAATTAGGCGCGATAAGTGTTCCAACATCACCACTGTTTGCAGCCAAAGAGCTTGCACATGTTTCAAATAACTGTGGGGCAAAGGCGATCATAACATTTTTTGGGCTTCTTCCCGATGTTGAGAAGGCAAAGCCTGATCTTGAGAGTGTGAAGCATATCATAGTGATCGGTGGGGATCCTAATACAATAAAAGAAAAGGGCTTTATCCCTCTCCAGCAGCTAATGCAGGGTGCTAACAAGGAGTTCAGCCCTGTAAGAAGGGATCGCCATGATATCTCGATCCTTCTTTATACATCCGGAACAACAGGTCCACCAAAAGGTACGGCACACATGATGGAGGAATCACTCATTGTAGCTGATGGATTTGGAAAATATTGCTGGAGGATTACCGAAAACGATGTGATAGGTGGTTCGGCTCCACTTGCCTTTGGTGCGGGTCATGCAACATTCTGTGCAATTCCATACAGATTTGGTGCTACTGCATCACTGATTGCAAGGTTTACACCTGAAGGGATGTTTGAAACAATACAGAACCACAGGATAACAGTGCTGACCCTTCTTCCCACGGCATACAGAAAGATGCTTGAAGTTCCCGATGCAGAGAAGAAATATGACCTGAGCTCACTGAGGATACTTACAGGTGGTGGTGAATCACTAACTGCAAAAACCTATTACGACTGGAAGAATAAGTTTGGACAGGAGATATTTGAATCCCTGGGAACAACAGAAATGTTCTTTGTGTTTATCTCAAATGCTGTAAGTCTTAAGGCTAAACCAGGCTCAATTGGACAGGCCGTTCCCGGATACGAGGTTAAGGTTGTAAATGAAGAGGGGAAGGAGGTAGGTATAGGGGAATCAGGTATGCTGATTGCCCGTGGTCCAACCGGAACACTCTACTGGGCAGCACCTGAAAAACAGAAAGGCTCTGTGATGAATGGCTGGAATAAGGCAGGCGACTTTGTGTACAGGGACGAGGATAACTATTTCTGGTTCCTGTCCCGTGAGGATGATCTTATCAAAAGCTCGGGTTACAGAATTGGGCCCGAGGAGATAGAACTCGCACTTGTGAGACATCCAGCGATAGCTGATGCAGGTGTAATCGGAGTGCCTGATCCGGTGAGGGGACAGAATGTAAAGGCATTTATTGTTTTAAAACCCGGCAATACACCCTCGGATGAACTGAAGGAGGAAATTCTTTCTTTCCTTAAGGAAAATATCGCTATATACAAATTACCGCGTGAGATTGAATTTATTGATGAACTTCCAAGAACTGTAACGGGCAAGCTCCTGAGGCGTGTGCTAAGACAAAAAGATATGGAAAAGAAAAAATAGCAGCAAATCGGGGGAGGAATGAACCTCCCCCGCCCCCCATATCTTTTTATCAGCAAAAAGAGTAAATAACTTGTCGTTGACAATAAAGCGCTATGTGTTTTAAAATTATTTGATATTTTATTCTTAGAGATAAAGATGTATAAGGTAATGGCTCCTGTGAGGGATTTAGGCTATCTCGATGGAATCCTTGAAGCGGGGGCTGATGGTGTTTATACGGGTCTTCAAGGATCAAGCAGGGGAAGGGTATGCGAGGGTCTTCAGGAAAAGGAGATAGAGGAGCTGCTGATCAGGTGTCATAAAAAGGGTAAACTTGTCCACATTGCACTCAATGCAATCCCTGACAGTAGGCTAACAGATAAGCTCATAGAGAAAATAAGCTACCTCGTTGGAATGGGTGTTGATGCCATCATTCTGAATGAGGTAGGGATTGTCTCACTTGCAGTAAAAAGGGTACCGCATTCGAGTATATTTGCCAGTGTGGGATGCGGGATTTTAAATATAGATGATGCACTTTTCTTTGAGGATCTGGGTGTAAGGGGAATTACCCTTTCTTGGATGGTTGATCCGGAAGAGATCTATGAGATCAAGAGGAGGACATCCCTTAAAGTTGAGGTATTTTTCTATGCATTGAGGGAGTTTATTCAGAGGGGGAAATGCATTCTTGGGCCTTATCTCATGAGAGGAACAACTGATTTAAGGAGGGGTGGTAATTGTATTAATATATGTAGCGCAAGATATGAAATTAACTCAAATGGTAATTCAGGAGTATGTTTACTTCCACTTGAAGAGTATATGGTCACCGATGCTTTTAAAAGCTATATAGAAGCAGGCGTTGATCTCTTTAAAATCCAGGGGAGGGAGTTTAATATCGAAAAGATAAGAAAGATAGTTTCCATCTTCAGGCATATCAGTGAGGGCAGGGGGAATTAGATGAAAATTGAGATAAACACCTTGATCCCTGATCTGCATTTTCTTAAAGGCATGGATATATCAGCATTTGATGCATTTTATATCGGGTTTCCATTCTGTAGAAAGTTTGAGGGGAATCTTTCAGAAATTCCAGAGGATATGGAGTTTTCCATATCATATCTTAAGGATAAGGGTAAAAGGGTTTATTTAACAACCTATGCAACACCATTAACAAGAGATCTTGATTCAATAATAGAATCAGTGGAAAGGGCAGTCCAATATGGTATCGATGCTGTTGAAGTTCACAATTACGGTGTTTTGAGGATGATCAACAGAAACTTTCCTTCTTTAAGGATACATATGGGATCATTTGCAAATATATACACGGATGCAACTGTTATTAAACTAAAGGAGTATGGCGTAAAGAGGGTTACCCCCAATTATGAACTGCGCATTGATGAAATTGAATATATAAGGGACAAAAGTGGTATGGAGGTTGAGCTTCTGCTCCATGGAAAGATCCCCATCGGGATTTCGGAGAGCTGTTTTTCGCTTGAAATAGCAGAGAAAACAGGGAAATTATGTCCTGAAGCATGCAAGCAGGCGGTCGTGCTTAGAAGGGATGGGTGGGTTTTAAGAAATATGGGAACATTGATGCTGAGCGGTAAGGATATGTGTATGATAGAGCATCTGAATATGATAAACAAGGCAGGATTTTCTATCTTCAGAATAAATGGATTTTCCGAGAACCCTGCATATATTGGCAGTGTATGCAGGATCTACAGGGAAGCACTCGAAGAAATGTTGAGCGGTGGGATATACAAGAGGGAGTGGAAGGAGGAACTTTACAAGTATTCAACTGATGGATTCTGTAATGGTTTTTACTTCGGGAAATCAGGAAGACTCTATGTGGATGCCATGGGAAATATCCATGAGTAGCCCCATGTTTTAGCCATGGTACAGATCATTTAAAACAATATATTCTGGAGGTAAAGATGATTGAATTATTAGCGCCAGGTGGAACAAAGGAAATGGCAAAGGCCGTTCTTATTAATGGTGCTGATAGTGTTTACATAGGTCTTAAGGGATGGAGCAGGAGGAGTGCTGAGTTTGAATTGAAGGATGAGGAGATAGAGGATGTCGTAAAATTTGCAAAAAAGATGGGGAAGAAGGTGAGAATTGGAGTAAATACGCTTCCCGATTCAAGGGAGTTTCCCATCTTTTTCGTCAAACTTGATAAACTCATCTCACTTGGTATAGATGGTTTAATTATGACAGATATAGGGCTGATCTCGAGAGTGCGAAAATATTATCCTGAGCTGAGCATTCATGCGAGCGTTGGGTGTAATATACTTAATATAGAGGATGTTGGGTTCTATGAAGAGATGGGTGTTTCACAGATTGTTGCAGAATGTAAACTGGGGTTTGATGAGTTGCAGATGAGGAAGGAGAGGATGAGGCCGGGTATAGAGGTGCTTGCTCACGGCAATACCTGCTGGTCCTATCTGGGCAAATGCTGGATGAGCAGTTATATGAACTATCAATGGCACTATGATGAGGAGGGAAAGAACCATTTTGTGGGGAGTCCGAATAGAGGTGGGTTATGCCACAGGGTATGTCTTGAAAAATGGAGGATTTGCTGCAATGATATGGAGATCGATTCAAGGAGACTGCGGAACGAGGCGTTCTTTCTCCTTGAGAATCTCACAAAATATATCGATCTTGGTGTGAATACCATTAAGATACAGGGCAGGGAATATTCAACGGAGCTTGCTGTTGAAATGGTGAGGTTCTACAGGTCCTTTATCGATAGTTATGTATCAATGAGAGAACGTTTTGATCTAAAGCTGTGGGCTGAAAGGCTTGAAGGATTAATAAAGTGGAGGGATGCTGAAAGGGAAAGGAGAACATCCTATTTAATAAGTCTTGTAAAAAACTGAAGGGGAAAGTTTATGCTTTATATGTTGCAGAAGAACTTCTCCGGAGGCAGTAAGCTAAAGATAATTTATGCTGCGCTGATGGCATTTGCAGGAACATTATCACTGGCAAGTGCAATAAGCGCATATCTCAAACCTCATGATTCCCTTGGCTCGGTAATAATTGTTGTATTCCTTTTTCTTGCATTTGGGTTCTATTCCCTTGCATACTGGCTCTGGACGATTAAATAATTTTTTATGAGAAAGACAATCATTCCAGCAATCTTTATCCTTGCAATTATCCTTGTGGGGAATTATATCTATCTCTATGCAAAATCAGGGAACTGTGAAATTTGCGGAAGAACCGTTGATGAAAGAAGGGGGGCGATAATTAAGATTAATACTTTTCAATGGCAAAAGGCCTGTTGTGCTGTATGTGCGTTGAGATATATCAGGGATGAGAAAAAAGAAGTGTTAAGTATCCTTGTCAGGGATTTAAAATCGAGTAAATACATAGATGCGGGAAAGGCATATTATGTAACTGGTTCCTCAGAGAGGAGCTGCTGTTCAGGTGGTTTACAGAGGGATCAGACAGGGGTCTATTTTTTATGCTACGATAGATGCATTCCGAATTCAGTTGCATTTGAAAAAATAGAGGATGCAGAGCAGTTCAAAAGCACAATGGGTGGAAGACTCATAACATATGCTGAACTGATGGAAATGATCTCTTTTCAAGACACTGCAAGGAAGGATATGATTAGTGCCCCCATAGCTCAGTAGGATAGAGCGAGGGATTCCTAATCCCTAGGCCGCACGTTCGATTCGTGCTGGGGGCATAGAAATCCCCTATCGATACAATGCGATAGGGGTTTTTCAATTTATAGGTGTATATGCTTGAGAATTACGGAAGTTTTACCTTATTCTTCTTGCTAAACTCAATAGGTGTAAAACATATCTTAACGCATTAAAAGATAGGTGAGCATAATGAATATTTTCAGAAGATAAAAATAGAATCATATCGTGCCTTAAAATCCTTGATTTGGAAGTTATGAATATGGGAAAATCTAATAAACAGTTTGAGGGGTTTGATTTAATTATGCAATATGCGTTATAGAGATCTGCTTAAGGAACTGGAAGAAATGGCAAAAACCAACAGTGTTGAGGTAAGGTATGATGAGTTTAAGGGTGAAGTATCAACATCTTTTGGTGGCATGTGCTTTTTGAGAGGAAAGGGGATGATAATTATAAACAGGAGCCTCGATATAAGGGAGAAGATAAATATTCTGAAAGAAGAACTTAGCAATATAGGGCTTTTGAAGAAGCAGGATGCATGTAAATAAAAAAATAAGGAGGAATAATGGAAGAATTAAAGGTATTGGTTATGGCAAGGGTGAATGGAAAACCTATAATGGCGGATCAGCTGAATGCAGCACTGAGGCATTTTCTAAATGAATATTACAGTGGTTCTCTTGAAACAATAACCGAGGAAGAGATTGCTCAGGCGAGGCGTATTGTTCTTGAAAATCTCATTTCTAAGGAGTTAATCTACCAGGAAGGCCTTAACAAAAGGATTGCTGTGGAAAATGAAGAGGTGGAAAGGGAGATAGATAAATTAAAGAAGGATTTTCCCAGTGAGGAGGATTTTTATAAGAGGCTGGAGAAGGAGAGGATTGATTATGAGGAATGTCGTGAAATAATTACAACAAATCTAATCATAAATAAGACTATTGATGCCTTCCTGAAAAATATCCCGCCAGTTACAGAGGAGGATGTATCTGATTACTACGAGAAACATAAGAACAGATTAGTTACACCTTACGGGACTCTTCCCTTTGAGGACGTAAAGGAAAATATTGCAGAATTTATTCAAAAGAACAGGGAGGCTGAAGCTATAGAAGAATGGCTGGAAGAGCTGAGAAGGAAGGCAAATATTGAAATATTCCTATAGTTTTAGAGGATGCTCAGGTGAGGTGTTCTCACTGTGGAAGGGAGGTTATGCCCACAATCCATACAAAGGATAGTTACACGGTTGATTATTATTCACTTATTACAGGAAATCTTGTTCCAGTTATTCTGGATGGAACAGAAACGGGAGAAGGAACATTTCAATACTACAAGATAGAGCAGATAACCGAAATAATTACCTGTGTTTCATGCTGGAGAAACCCCGAAATAAAGAAAAAGATCGCCATAGAATTCGGGGAATATGGATTGGGGGGTTGATATGAAAGACTTAAAGGATATGTCCTGCAGAAAAAGGATTGTAGAGGAGATAACCAGTAAATATTCTGTTATTGAAAGGAAGAGGATCAGGGATATTATCGCCTCCCTTCCACCCTATGCAAAGGAGAGAATAGAGGAAATTAGAATAGCAGCAGAGGTTTCCCATTTTTATGAGGATAGGATTAAGGCCTTTGAAATAATGTGCAACTACCTTTTTCGCAGAAAAAATCCGAGAAATGCAAAAGAGATCTATGAGGATGAAAAGAAACTTTATGAAAAGAGGATAAAGAATAGAATAAAAAGGGATGTGGAACTGCTGAAAATAAGTCTCGAGGCGTATCACGACGCAGATGGTGGAGAGTTTGAAATGATAGTTGCAGACGATGAATTGACAGATGATTCCCATATAAGAGAGAGGGATAAGATCTTCGAAGACGATGAAACGGAATAAGAAGACTTTTGTGGATGAAGAAGAGAGTAATAATTATAGGAAGTTCAAATATAGACCTAACAATAAGGGTTCCCAGACTTCCCAGGGAAGGCGAAACAGTTATAGGTAAGGAGTTTTATAGAACATTTGGGGGAAAGGGAGCAAACCAGGCAGTTGCTGCAAGAAAAGCGGGTGCAAGTGTATTCCTCATAACCAAACTGGGGAGGGATAACTTTGGAGAAGAATATCTGAATTATCTTCTCAGCTGTGAGATCCCGAGAGAAGGAATAATCTTTGATGATACTAAATCAACAGGAATTGCGCTTATAATCGTTGATGAAAAAGGGAAAAATCAGATTGCTGTTGCCCCGGGAGCAAATGGGAATCTATTACCGGAAGAAATATACACATTTGAACACCTCTTTGATAGTGAATCTATACTATTGATGCAGAATGAGATACCAATGGAAACCATTGAGGCGGCATTGAAGATTGCAAGGAGAAAGGGTGCAACAACAGTGCTTAATCCCGCACCAGGGAAGAAACTCAGATCCGATATTTTGGAGATGATAGATATTATTACCCCGAATGAAACTGAAGCTGAGGTTTTAACAGACATAGAGGTAAAGAGTCTTGATGATGCAGATCGTGCGGGGGCAAGACTTTTAAAAATGGGTGCTGGAATAGTGATAATAACCCTTGGCGAGAAAGGCTCGCTTCTCTGCAGGAGGAGTGGAAGCATGTATTTCAAACCCTTTAAGGTAAAAGCTGTTGACTCAACAGCAGCTGGTGATGCTTTTAATGGAGTCCTTGTATATGCACTTTCAGTGGGAAGGGATATAGAAGAGGCAATTCTTTTTGGAAATGCAGCCGGTGCAATAACTGTTACCAGACTCGGTGCCCAGAGTTCATTGCCTGATAAAAGTGAAATCGATGATTTTTTCAGGCAAATGGGTGTAATAGAATAGCAAAATCCGCTTCCTGCAACATAAAAAGAAAGATTTCGAAATCAAATCATTAAGTATAGATCTGGTATTTTGGACAGAAGGCAGCTTTTTTCAAAAAACTTGATAGAGCAGAACCCGTGGAATAATATATGAACAGAACTTTCTATAATTAACTTATGGGAAGAGTTGATTAAATTGAGCCCGAGAAGAAAGGATCTAAAGAAGGACGAATTTGTAAGCCTCCTGACAAAGGGAGTGGAATTTATAAGGCAATGGAAGAGGATAATTGTCGGCATCAGTATTTCAGCTGTTATAATAATTCTAATATTGCTTGTTATCAGGGATCAGAAATTAAAGAGTGAGATGCGATCAGGGGAGGAATTCAGGAAAGCGATTATTTTATATCAGGAAAGTAAAGGTGATCAGAAAAAGATAAGTGAAGCTGAGGAACTCTTCAAAAAGATTGTATCAAATTATGGACAAACCTTATACGGAGGGATTTCATACATTTATCTTGGAAACATTTACTATGAAGGGAGGCAGTGGGACAAGGCAATTGAGGCTTATAATGCCTTATTATCTAGCCAATGGAATATACCACCCTACAATTATATCGCTATTGAGTCCATTTCATACTGTTATGAAGGTAAAGGGGATTATGCAGGTGCGCTTGTCTGGTATAAAAGGCTATATGAGATACTTCCTGAAAAGATGAGGGAAAGGGCCCTTTTATCTATGGCCCGCTGTTATGCAAAGCAGGGTCAGGATCAGCTTGCAGAGCAGATATACAGGGACATTGCAAAATCTCCGGAACAAACAAGTTATTCAAAGATACTTTTGATGAAAGAATTGTCCGTCTCAGGAAGGTAAAGATCTAAAATGGGAAAAACAATCCTGGTCTCCTTTCTGTGGCACATGCATCAACCCCTCTATAAAGATGCAATAAGCGGTTCCTATATGCTTCCCTGGGTAAGACTTCATGCCATAAAGGATTACCTGGATATGGCACTTCTTGTTGAGGAATTTCCTGAAATTCATCAAACTTTCAATCTTGTTCCTTCACTTATTGAGCAAATTAATGATTACGTTGAGAAAGGATCTTCCGACCTTTACCTTGATCATACATTGAAAGAGGCCTCAACGCTCAGTGAGGAAGAAAGGATTTTTATTCTGAAGAATTTCTTCCTTGCCAACTGGGAGAATATGATCAAGCCATTTCCCCGCTACTGGGAGTTACTTAATAAAAGGGGGATGAGAACAACACCGGAAAGGCTTATTGAGGCTTCACGCTATTTTACCGATCAGGAAATCCTCGACATTCAGATACTTTTTAACATCTGCTGGTTTGATCCATATTTCAGGCAGAATGATGATGAATTAAAGGAACTCGTCCTGAAGGGAAAGAATTATGAGGAGAAGGATAAAATTGTTATTTTAAGAAAGCAGAAAGAAATACTTTCAAAAATAATTCCGACTTATAATAAATTAATGGAAAAAGACCTCATCGAGATAAGCGTGAGCCCTTATTATCATCCAATACTACCCCTCCTTTGCAACTCACAGATTGCGAAGGAAAGCAATCCTGATATAAAACTCCAGTGCTTACCCTTCTCATATAAGGAGGATGCTGAGGCCCAGATAAAAAAGTCAATAAGATTATACAGGGAAACATTCGGGAGGGATCCTAATGGGATGTGGCCTCCAGAGGGTTCTGTTAGCGAGGAAGCAGTTTCCTTGATCGCAAAGGAAGGGATAAACTGGATTGCCACAGACGAAGGGATAATTGAAAGGTCGCTTCCACAAGATATTACAGGAAGGGGAAAAGAGTTTTTTCTTTACAAACCTTATACCTATGAAAAAGAAGGTTTAAGGGTAAATATTATATTCAGGGATCGGACAATCTCCGATCTCATAAGTTTCAATTACTGGAATGAGGATACAGAGAGAGCAGTTGATGATCTAATGGGAAGGATAAAAAAGATATCCTCCCTCACAGCCGATTATACGCACCCGCCTTTAATTTCAATAATCCTTGATGGGGAAAATCCCTGGGAATATTACAGGAATGATGGAAGGGATTTCCTTGTAACACTATACAGAAGGTTATCAAGCGACAGGGAAATAAAATGTGTCACTATTAGTGAAGCACTCTCCATTATTTCCCATAGGGGAAAACTCGCATGGATTTATCCTGGAAGCTGGATAAACAGTAATTTTGACATCTGGATAGGGCATGAGGAGGATCAGGCTGCATGGGATTTGATAAAGAGGGCAAGGGATATGATTGTTGAAACCCGGATGGAAGGTGGGATAGATCGAGAAAAAATAGAGGAGGCATGGGAGGAGATACTTATAGCCGAAGGGAGTGACTGGTTCTGGTGGTATGGAGATGAGCATCAAACAGAGCTTGACAGGGAGTTTGATGAACTGTTCAGGAGTCATATCCGAAAGATTTATATGATTTTGAAGAAAGAGGTTCCTGAAGATGTCTTTGTTCCAGTAATAAAGGAAGATAGGGTATGTAAGCCCGACAGAGAGATGAAGGGTTTTATATCCCCTGTGATAAACGGGAAGGTGGATAGTTACTTTGAATGGCTCGAGGCCGCCTACTATAGGGTAAAGGGTTCTGGAAGGGAGATGCATCAGATTCAAGGATATATTGATGCGATATACTATGGTTTTAATCTGGGGATGATGTTTATCAGGATAGATCCGGGCTTGCTCTGGAGCAACAATCTTCTGGAGAGTGGTAGCCTGCAGATTTCATTTCTTGCACCAAAGAAGGTGAGGGGAACGATATTAAGAGAAAGAATAGAGTTAACAAATGGTAATGGAGGTTCTTCAAGGGTGGGCTTTTTAAATATCCTTGAAATGGCTATCCCGTTCAATGAAATAGGGGCAAAACCGGGGGATGAGGTAAGATTCTTCATAAATATGCAGAGGGGAGCTGTTGATATCGAGAAGTGGCCAAAGAGGGGATATTTCTCATTTATTGTGCCATCCGAGGAATTTGAGGAAATAATGTGGCAGGCATAATCAGGGGCTTTAGATTTCGGTTGTTTCCATGAAGAGGTTTGTTAATTTCTTTATGGCATTGTTTTTTTATGCTATTGATATCAGGGAGTGGATATTCTCAGGAATTTCTTACACTTGAAAAAGCAAAAAGTATTGCTTTATCTCAGAGTCCCTTGATCAATGAGTTGCGGCAGAATCTTTTTGTGTGGAAATGGAGGGTAAGGGAGGCAGATTCAAGAAGACTTCCGCGGATCGACCTTACGGAAATATACTCAAGAACTGATAATCCCACACTTGCGTTCAGTAATCTATTGAATCAGCAGAGGTTTTCCCAGGAAAATTTTAATATTGACAGATTGAATAATCCATCAGCAATAACAAATTACAACACAAAGATATCTATATCACTTCCGCTGTTTAATGCGGGGATGGAATGGATCGAGCCAGAGAAATCGCGAATGGGAGCGAAAATTCAAAGGGAGGATCTCGAGTGGAAAAAGCAGATGCTTCTCTTTAATGTAACAAGGGCATACTATGAAGTGCTATATGCAGAGGCAAAGAAGGATGTGCTGGAAAGGGCTATAGCAACTTCAAGAAAGAATTTTTCGATTAGAGAAGCACTTTATAAGGAAGGAATGGTTGTTAAATCTGATTACTTGAGTTCATTGGTAAATCTTGCATCACTGGAACAGGAGATGGTAATGACTAACAATGCATTGAGGATCTCGATATATAATCTGAATCATATCATGTGGCTTCCCATTGAAACAGCGCATGAATTCCCAAAGGAGATAGTAGAGGATAGATACATACTCCCGGAGGTTGATGAACTGATCAGGGAGGGGATGAAGAATAGGCCGGATTACAAATAATCTTTATGCAAGTTACGATTTAAATGACAGGGATCCATTTGGAGATCGTGGTGAGAGCTGGACAGCAATGGCAATGATTAATATGAATCTTTTCAGTGGATTCTTCGATTATTCAAAAAGGGAGGAGGAAAAAGCAGATTATGAAAGGATAAAATATATGCGGCAAAATTATGAAAGCCTTATTAATTATCAGATAAGAAAAACATATCTTGAGGTTAATTCTGCAAGGGAGAGGATAAATGTGGCTCGAAAGAGTGTTGTTCAGGCAGAGGAGGCACTGAAAATAATTGAAAACAGGTACAAGGCGGGGATTGCAGGGATTGTTGAACTTCTCCAGGCTGAAACAAGATTAAAAGAGCAGAG
>JBBIRW010000009.1:0-38744 GCA_037441565.1 Deltaproteobacteria bacterium
CAGGTGCTGTTTTGAGGTGGAATGGTGATAATGAGCAGTATCGGGGATGTATCATATGGTTTTACAGGCTAAAAGAGGAGGCGATGGAGCACTCAACACCCCCTGATGAGTGGCAAATGGCAGAAGAAGTAAGGGAGGTCTGGAGGGTGATCGAGAGGGTAAATAAAAAGATTAGCAAGAAATTGAGGCGATTCAAATAAATTATTTTTCTAATATGCCAGCAGCGTAGGGTTACCTATAAAAAGGCTGTCAAATGAAAAGGAAATATCAGTTGTAGGGTCAGTGAACAGAGATTGAATAACGATACTGAAACTTAATTAGATGCTGAAATAAGTTCAGGACAGCTCGAAAGGGGTCTCTTTGTTCCAGCAACCCTTACTGTATTTCTTCCATGAGTCCTTGTCACTGTTCACCAGTTACTGCCATAAGTATCCACTCCAGCCACATTGAGCCTTGTTTTGTAATAGAGGCATATCTCGCTTACAATCAAAAGGGCAGAGTAATAACCTATGCCAGGGATCGTTATTAAGAGTTTAGCTTCTTCATTCTGCTTAGCAATCCCCTTGACCGCATCTTCCATCTCTTTGACATCATTTTGTGAATAGTTCTCACAGGATGAAGAAGATGTATACAAGGATATCAATCACTCATGGAGTAAATACAGCCTTTAGATCTGTCCTAAACTTACTTCAACATCTTAACCATTAGTTTAATCCCAAAAATTCCGAAGCTTTACAGATACAGACGGCACACGGGAATGGGTTTTAAATGTCTTTGAAGGTGAGAAAAAATCCATTGACGCCCTGCATCAAAATCTGCTATTTATTGAAAAAATAGTTATAAAGTGCTTTCGGAAAAAGCAATAGCGGTCATGAGAGAATATAAACCGCAAAAATAGATATTTTCGGGGCAGTATAAATAGAGTTACATAGCAAAAGAACTTTTAAAAAGATATTTGTAATATACCACCAATTTGGAAGAATATCCAAGCATAGTTCGGAGATGAACGAGTTTTATGAAATCGCTCATTAATTCCAAGAGTGATAAGTATTATGAGGTATTGGTGCATTTCAACATCAGCTAAAAATTGGGAAATATGCAAAGCACATAATGTCTGGGGTATTGGATGCCCGATATTTTGTAACGCTAAAAAAGTTCTTGAGGGCAGGGGATAAAGCAGTAGTTTATAACCATGGTGGCAAATTCGTTGCTGTTGTTGAATTTGTGGGTGAATCCTTCTATTGTGAGGAAGATATTGGTTGGACAAAAGGCAAAAATAAATTTCTATTTCCGTATAGAATAAAATTTAGAATAATTCATGAAAGTAGAAATCCTCCCCGTATTATATTTTCAACTGAAGAAATCAGAAATAAAGTTAGGTGGAGTAAACCTAACTTAATCGATGAAATAACATTTATCGCTGATAAGGGCAGAACGTGGAATCAATATCTTCAGGTTTCCATAATAAGAATAACAAATGAAGATTTTGACGTGATACGCAAAGCAATCATGGAGAGCTGACTTGCAACACGCTCATCGTGTTCAATGCGTATAACTTCGAAGAGAAGACAATTTTACATTTTATCCAAATTACTTTCGGCAACTTCTTTTATCCACAAAACTTTATCCCCTCATTGAAGATAAGGAGATATTAAAAAGAGGCGGGGATCTCACCAGCCATTTCTTACGATAATGCCTTTGAGTATGTGATTAAGGCTGCAGATGAGATAGGATTTGAGCCTGCAAGATATCCTAAGCCTGACAGGGAAAAGGGAGTTGTAACCCTCATGGCAAAGGCAGGAATGGGAGAGCGGATAGCAAAAGCCCTCTTCTTTACCACGCTCTGGAAACATTACATACTGGAAGTCCATATAAAAAGAGAAGGAGCAATAGCTACAGGGGTAGAAATAAAAGTTACACAAGGCTCTGGTGTGAAAGCGGATAAAGAGGAGATGGGGCAGCTGAACGATGCTTACATTAAGGCCTTAAAGAAGTTCTGGAAGTGAACGATATCAAGATTAGATAGATGAAAAATAGGGTAGTAATATACCCTTCTCTGATTTTACCGGGGGATATTTTTTAAGTCTGTTAATTGCCATGGTATAAAGGAGTTCTATCTTTTTCTTATCCCGGGGTTTTCTGCGGACCTTTTTCTCAATTACAAGGCCCTCTTCTGCAAGTTCTGCCCTTACCCTCTTTGCAATCGCCTTAAGTTCGTCATAACTGTATCTGCTCATTTCATCTCCTTACAGGTTAGAGGTTGCCGTGAGGAAATTTCATCCCTCATTCTTCAACAATTCCTCAAGCAGATCTCCTGTACCTTCCTTCAATGCCCTTTCTTTTAGATATTCTATATCAAGAGGCTCACCAGTAGCTTCCTTCACTTTTATCAATACCTTTGCCCACATAAGGCTATCTTCGTCTTTCCAGAATCTTGCAGCATTCAGCCTGTCTATAATCAGATCTTCAATGGAGATTACCTTGATCTCAAGGTCTTCTCCAACAATGACGGTATTGAGTCTTTGCTCTGCTTGAGGACCTTCGTCAAGACTGCTGCCGAGCCAGTCTATATAGATATCGAGCTCTTCATTGAACCAGACCCTCCCCTTTTTAATGAAACCCCATTCCTGTAAAAGTTCCTCCAGTATATCCTTTTGAGCCTTGATATCAATATCACCTGTTGTGTAACTGCCCTGCGTATACAGCTCAACGCTAAATCCACCAACTACTACTGGTTCATTCCCACCTCTTTTTTTCATTTCCCGGGTCAAGATTCCTATAAACAATGCCCTTCTTTTAACCGGGTCTTCTACCTTACTGAGTCTATCAATTAAGTTCATGACTTAACAATTATAAATGAGATTACAGGATTCGGGCTATAGCTTGATTTTCAAAGCACAACCCTTTCCAGAAATACATGGTAAAAGTAATTATCTCTTCACAGAACTGTAAAACATCTCATCCCGTCGAGCATACTCATTACTCAAAAAGTAAGAAGTGATATGCATTAAAAACCTTCTTGATAAGTAAGAGTTCTTATCTGATAGCTCCTGATGTAAATCCAGAAATAAACCGATCGACAAAAAAATTATAAATAATAGCTATGGGAACACTGGCTATGAAACAGGCTGCCATAAGTGATCCCCAGAAGTATACATCGCCACGGACGAGAAAGGTCGGCACTCCAATGCTTACTGTATACTTTGCAGGTGCAGTAATAAATGTTAGTGCATAAACAAATTCCTGCATCACAAGCGTAAAGGTGAATATCACCACTGTGAGGATACCTGCAATGGATATAGGCACAACAACTTTGATAAATGCCCCGAAGCGGCTCAAGCCATCAATCATCGCTGCTTCTTCCAGATCTCGAGGTATGGTTTTAAAAAAACCCATCAAAAGCCATGTAGAAAAGGGAACAGTAAAGCTCGGATATATCAATATAAGAGACCATAGAGAGTCCTGTAGACCCAGATCCGCAATCACTCTTGAAAGGGGGATAAAAAGAATAGTTGGGGGCACAAGATAGGTGAGAAAGATCCCTATGCCAAGTTGCTCTCCTATTCGTCCTGTCAGTCGAGCAAGGGCATATCCAGCTGGAACAGCAAGGATCAGGGTTATGACTACAACAGCAACTCCTGTCAGGATTGTATTCAGGAGCCATCGTGCGAATAGTGTTTCAAAAAATAGAACCCTCAGATGTTCAAGGGTAGGAGGTTGATTAAATAGAAATGGATTATTCTTTGGATTAAGGAGATCTGTTGTTTCCTTAAATGTGGTAATCAGCATCCAGTAGAAAGGGAATGCGGTAAATGCGATAAAGGCAGCGAGTACACCAAAATGTGCACTACCTATCGCGAACCGCTTAAAATTCATTTTAAAAGACATTTATGCAACCTCCACTCTTCTTGCAATCCGAAGAAATACAAATGCGGCAGCCACAAGCACAGGAAATAGGAACAGTGCAATTGCAGCACCTTCGCCCAGGTCCCCGCCTGCTATACCTGTAAAGAATGCTTGAGTGGCAAGCACTTGTGTAGTATTGTATGGACCGCCCCTTGTTAGAACGAAAATTACCACCATATCAGTAAAAGTGAATACCACTCCAAATAAAATTGCTACTATGATTACGGGGAGAAGAAGGGGGATGGTAATCTGGAAGAGTTGTCTCCAGAAACCTGCACCATCCACAGCAGCAGCATCAAGAATATCTTGTGGAATAGAAGTAAGTCCGGCAAGCAATATTACTGTGGCAAAGGGAAGGAGCCGCCAGACATGCACTGCGATAACGGAAGCCATGGCAAGGTGGGGGACACCCAGCCACATGGGCCATGTGTTAGGACCAAAGATCCCGATGGCTTGCAGGGTCCAGTTTATCACACTATAAATGGAATCCAGTATCCATAGCCAGCCTATCGTTCCCAGGGATATGGGGGCAATCCATGGAAGTAGAATTAAGAGTCGCACTATCCATTTGCCCCTGAAATCCATCCAGAGTGCCAGCGCCAGTATTTTTGCGAGGACTATTACAAGGAGTTGAGATATAAATGTAAAGATAAAGGTATTTTTCAGTGCCTGTTTGAACATAGGTGTTCCAATGATCGCCTTAAAGTTCTTCAGACCCACAAAGTGCATGGATTTGCTTCCCACTGTCACATCAGTTAGGCTGTAATAAAGAGCCATCAAAAAAGGAATCCCTACTGTAAGAAGGATATAAAGGATGGCTGGACCGAGCATCAAAGAACCTATCCACTTTACACGATCCCACATTGAACCTGCGGCTCTTTCCATTTTCAGCGCATCTCTTTTTTCAAGAGTCCTCATCTATTGTCTTCCTTTAAAAATGAAATCATCCTATCTCCGGAAATGAATCAAGCCTCAACCTCAGTCCGGTAGCCCTTTCAAAAAACCTTATATACTGCTTCTTTACAGCAAATACATGCTCTTCACCCTGCCGAATAGAAACCGTTACACCTGAGGAGAGTTTTGATATCGCCTTCTGGTCAGCAAAGGAACCGCCCAGAACACCATAGATAAGATTATCTGCACCTAAGTATTCGATCCTCGTTATTCGGAATTTAAAGGAAATAAGGTCTTCCTTACTTTCGTGAATTTCTACTGGAATGAAGTTTTCGGGACGGAATCCGATTATTATGTCATCCTTTGTGATCAGGTTCATTGGTGGTGATCCCAGAAAGCCAGCAACAAATGTATCCTCAGGCTCATGATATACTTCATAAGGGGTGCCCAGTTGCTTCACCTTCCCCTCGTTCATTACAGCAATCCGATCACCAAGCCCCATAGCCTCCACCTGATCATGCGTAACATAGATAGTAATAGTTCCTATCTTTCTCTGAAACTGCTGAAGCTCATCCCTGGCAGAAGCACGGAGTTTTGCATCAAGATTAGATAATGGTTCATCGAGAAGAAAAACAGAAGGCTCCCGAACAAGTGCCCTTGCAAGTGCAACCCTCTGTCTTTCTCCACCTGAGAGTTCTCTCGGCTTTCGTTCGAGTAGATCCTGGATTCCAAACATGGAAGCAGCCCATAATACCTTTTTATGGATCTCTTCCTTACTTATTCCATGAGCCTTCAGGGGGAAGGCTATGTTTTTATAAACACTCATATGAGGGTAAAGGGCATAGCTCTGGAAAACCATGGCAATCTTTCTTGCTCGAGGGGGGAGGTGATTTACTATCTGACCTCCAATAAGTATCTCACCGGCAGTAGGCTCTTCAAGCCCGGCGATCATCCGCAAGAGTGTTGTCTTTCCGCAGCCCGATGGTCCCAGAAGAACCAGAAATTCTCCCTCCTTCGTGGTAAGATCCACGCCATCAACAGCTCTTACATTACCAAAATATTTCTTAACAGATCTCGTCTCTACTATAGCCATGCTTTTATAACCTCTTTTTGAATCTTTATTTGGATGCTAATTATAACTCCTTTATTCCAGATTTCAAATCCCATTAAAAAGAAGGGGTGCGAGGGGGACATTCCTCAGCCCTCACACCCTCTGCCTTTTGGATATATTTACGCCTTCCTATCCACTGATCCAGCTAATTATGATGCTACACCAATCCTTTCTCCCTCCACTTCTCAAAGATTCTCTTACATGCAGCATGAGCCTCCTTTATGGCATCCTCAGGTGTGGCTGCTTTAGTTGCTGCTTTAGCAAACATCACATTAATAATCCATGTGCCGAATATCTCATCAATAGCTGCATTGGCATAGCCTGGGTATCCAACATTTGTTGCCCATGTAAGCACGTCCTCAAGAACTTTATACTTATCAGGTGGATGCGCCTTTGGATCATGAGATATAAGCTTCTTCAGGTCGGGTACAGTCTTTGGGAAGCACGGAAAGTCATAAAATTCGCCTGCAAGGAATGCTTTTCTGAAATTTTCAACATAATCAACGAGAAATTTTTTCGCACCCTCTTTATTTTCCGCAAACTTCCAGATAACATAAACAGCCATAATGTGCTCAAGACCGATCCTTCGAACAGGTCCTTTGGGGGTCTTTGCCAGCTGGATCTTCATGGAGATATCAGGATTAACTTTCTCTGCCTCCCTTGTAATGGATATGGCATTAAGTGCAAGGGATCCTTTTCCTGCAATCATAAATCTGTTATTTGAAGATGCATCCCATGTGAGAACCTCAGGGGTCATGGCCTCTTCATAAAGTGCCTTTACAAATTTAACAGCTTCGAGTGTGTTTTTCGAATCGAGCACCAGATTGCCATGTTCATCTTGAACCGAAGCCCCGAATGAATACATTATTGCTCTCATTGCCATCCCTGTGTCGATCTCCTGTGCAAGCCCAATCCCAACAGGATTACCATGCTTTTGTTTAATCTTTCGACCACCAACGCGGACATCCTCCCATGAATCAGGAAACATACCTACGTCATCCCAGAGGTCCTTTCGATAGTTAATAGGATCTGGTGTAAATGATGGTGAAAAACCAAAATACTTCTTTGTTTTGGGGTTATAGGTGCTCTTTATTGCCAGATCGATAGGCTTTCCGTACTTACGCTGGCATTCCTCATAAATCTCCCTGTGATCGATGACCTGTTCTTCATATGCAGGGGGTGGCCATAGAAACATAAACAGGTCGTGCCCTTTCTGGGCAGCTACCTCTGCAGCTGCACGGGAATTAAGAAGGGCAACACCGATGTTATCTACAATCACTTCAGTATCATTTTTCTCGCCCCACTCCTTTACATATTCGTTGTTAAACCACTTATCAAATGCAGGGACAAAGTGACTCCATTGAAGAATCCTGAGCTGCTTTTTTGCTGCACGAGCCTTTTTAGGAATGATGATATTTGCGCCCAGACCAGCTGCAACAAATCCGACACCGGCAGCCTTCATAAAATCCCTTCTGGAGATTCCCTGCTCCTCTTCTTGTATTTTTTCCTTTTTTTCTTTTTTATCCTTCTCCATAATTACCTCCTATGAAAACGATGTTCTATTATTTAATTTAAATATCATAGGGAAATAGTGTAAGAATTGTCAAGATAATTAAAAAGGGGCTATCTTATGGTTAAAATTTGAAAATTCGCAAAATCCATTCACTTACAATTGATTACGGAGTTTTACTCCTCGCATTCTCCCTGGTGTTGTTGATGGCCTTACTTCCTTTCAAAGGTTGCTTTTTTAGGTCAACATACTGATTTCAACAGGAAGGAAGAAAAACTTGACAATTCTTCCCCTAATTTAATAAATTTAATTATCAAATTAATTTTAAAAATTTAGGTCCAGGAAATTCAACTTTAAAAATGCAGAAGGAGGGGGTCATGAGGAAAATTTCATTACTATTGGCAATCTTATTTCTCGCAGTAACATCAGCTGCCTACGCACAGGTTAGAATCGGTGCAGTGATCAACCTAACAGGTCCTGCCTCTTCATGGGGGATCTATCATGCAAAGGGTCTTCAAGATTACATAAGGTATGTAAATGAGGTGAAGGGTGGGATAGCTGGAAAAAAGATTGAACTTACCATTGTAGACCATGCATATAAGGTCCCGGAAGGCTTAAAACATGTCAAGAAATTCTGTGAGGAAAAGGTAAACATGATAGCAACATGGGATACAGGGCTCGGGATTCAGACAAAACCTGTAATTCAACAGTATAAGATCCCAACAATAAATTTCTCAGTAGGTCAGGATATACTGAAACCTCCCATTGACTATATGTATCTTCCATTTGGCACATATATCCTTGATTCTTACGCAGTGCTTGAATATATAAAGGCGATACATAAGGGGAAGGAACCGCCAAAGGTAGGTCTTCTCACTTACAATAATCCATACGGTAGGACTATACATGAACCCAGTAAAGAATATGCGGCTAAACATGGTATAAATATCGTGGGAATAGAGGAATTTCCACCTGCAACTGTTGATCTTTCCACACAACTTCTGAAGCTAAAAGAGGCAGGCGCTGAGTATATATTCCTGCAGATACTTCCTGCAAGCATAATATCTGCCCTTAAGGCTGCAGACAAGCTCAACTACAATGTGCCATTCTTCGGGACATGGACATCCACGGATCCGGATTTCTTCAAGCTCGGAAAAGGCATTATCAGGGATAGGCTATTTATGCAATTCTCAGGTGCATTACCACAGGACAATACACCGGGTATAAAGCTATACAATACCCTTGTTGATAAGTATAAATCAGTCATAGGATTTGATACCTCTTACTGGGAGGGTATTATTGTGGGAATGATCATAGAAAGGGCACTCAATAAGGCCCAGAATATGTTCGGGAATATGGAGCCGGAATCTGTAAACAAAGCACTTGAAAGCTTCAGAAACGAGGATTTTGGAGGTCTTATCCCGGCTGTTACGTATACAAAGGACAATCATGAAGCCTCTTTTGTTGCAAGGATTGTCCAGATCCATGAGGATGGAACATACACTCCCATGACAAACTTCTTTGTGCCAGGGAAAGGTCAGATGAAGGTTCTCAGGACACCAAAATGAGGGCATTTAGAGGAGAACCTTCGATTTTCAACAATGTTAAGCCTGCGGAGAGGCAGGCTGAGCTGAAGGTGGAGGGCCTCACACTGTATTTTGGTGGCATTATGGCCCTCCACAACATCGATCTTCATGTAACATCTGGTGAATTTCTTACCATTATCGGACCGAATGGGGCTGGAAAGACAAGCCTTATCAATTGCATTACGGGTTTTTATCGTCCACAGAAAGGCAGGATAATCTTCAACGGAGAGGAGATAACAGGGCTCCCTCCCCGTGAGATAACAAGAAGAGGGATAGGAAGGACATTCCAGAATATAGAACTCTTTCCGGGTATGAGTGTCCTTTCAAATATCTTTCTTGCCCGTCATCTGTACTGCAATTATAATTTTTTCAGTGCATGCCTCTTTTTGCCTTCAATAATAAGAGAGGAGGTAAAGCATAGAAGGATAGTTGAGGAGATCATCGATTTCCTTGAGATGCAGCCTATAAGGAAAAAACTCGTGGGCTCTCTGCCATATGGATTGAGAAAAAGGGTGGAGCTTGGGCGTGCCCTTGCCCTTCAACCTAAACTTCTTATACTTGATGAACCATTTGCAGGGATGACACTTGAGGAGAAAGAGGATATGGTAAGGTTTTTAAAGGAGATAAATACGAGGTGGGGTCAAACCATTATCCTTGTGGAGCACGATATGGCAGTTGTTATGAGTATATCTGAAAGGATAATTGCCCTCAATTTTGGCGAGAAAATTGCAGATGGGCCGCCTGATCTTATAAAGAGCCATCCTGAGGTAATAAAGGCTTATCTCGGAGAGGAGGCCCAGGGGTCTTTTTCATGAAACTGGACAGGGATTACCTTTATCAGCTTAGAGACTACACAATCCCCCAGATCCTTTTTAAACAGGCAAAATTATTAAAGGATAGGGTTGCCATAAGGAAAAAGTCCCTTGGTATCTGGAAGACAGTCAGCTGGGCAGAATATTTGGGATTTGTAAAGCATGTCTGCCTGGGCCTTATCTTCTTGGGTTTCCGAAGAGGTGAACATGTGTCCATAATCATGGACAATGAGCCGGAGTGGCTTTTTGCAGAACTCGGGGCACAGGCAATGGGTGCCGTTACTTTAAACCTCTTTACCTCATCCATTGCAAAGGAGCTATCTGTTCTTATTAATCGATTTGGGGCGAAGGCAGTATTTGCACAGGATCAGGAACAGGTTGATAAGCTTCTGGAGATAAGGGAAGAAATAAGGGATGTGAGAAGGGTGATATATGTGGACCCAACAGGGATGAGCTCCTACGACGATCCCTGGCTTTTAAGCTTTAAGGATCTCCTGGAACTGGGAAGGAAGATGGAAAAAAAGGAGCCAGAACTTTTTGAAAAGGAGTTGTGGAAAGGGAAGAAAGACGAGATAAATCTAATGATAATGACCTCAGGGACAACAGGGATTCCAAAGCTTGCTATGTTCAAACACGAGAACTTCACAGATATAGCACTGAAGTGGATAGAATCTGTGCCCATAGAAGCTGGAGACAACTGGATTTCAATAACGCCACCTGCCTGGATCGTTGATCAGATGTGGGGTATTGGTGTTTCCATCCTTTCAGGGATGGTGATGAACTTTCCCGAGACCCACGAGACGCTTTCAGAAGACTACAGGGAGATAGGTTCATCCCTGACCATAACCTCATCCCGATTCTGGGAAGATCTTGCATCAAAGATAAGGGTAAGGATCCAGGACAGCGGTTTTATAAAAAAGAAGATTTATGAAATGGGTTTAAAGATCGGTGGTATGGTGGTTGATAGGGAATTAAAAAGGGAAGCCGTGCCCGTATATTTAAAAATAATGAGAAGCATCTTCAGATATATTCTTTACAGACCCTTACTCGACAGGATCGGATGCCTGCATATAAAAGCGGCAATTACAGGAGGTCATCCCATAAGCCCTGATGTTATAAAATTCTTCCGATCCATAGGACTTAATTTAAAACATGCCTATGGTCTTACAGAAGGGTGTGGTGTTTTCCAGATCCAACCAGATGATGAAGTTAAGCCCGAGACTGTTGGAAAGCCCCTTCCAAGGACAGAGATAAGGATCTCTGAGGATGGTGAAGTGCTTGTTAAATCACCCTCCCTCTTTGCTGGATACTACAAGGATGAGGAAGTTACAAAAAAGGTGCTTGAGAATGGGTGGTTACATACAGGTGATGCAGGATATATCGATGAGGATGGTCATCTCATAATTATCGGAAGGAAAGAGGAGATAATGAGACTAAAAGGAGGGGAGGTATTTTCACCAGATTTTATAGAGACAAGGCTTAAGTTCAGCCCTTACATAAAGGAAGCAGTGGTATTTGGTGAGGAAAGACCGTATGTAACAGGGCTTATATGTATTGATTTCGAAAATGTGGGAAACTGGGCGGAATCAAGGATGATAGCTTATACAACTTATGCTGACCTTTCGCGGCACGCGGCTGTTGAAGAGCTTATTCTTTCTGAGGTAAGAAGGATAAACAATGGACTTCCAAATCCTATGAGGGTTAAGAAGATCATCCTCCTCTATAAAATGCTCGATCCCGATGATGAAGAACTCACAAGGACGGGGAAGGTAAGGAGGAAATTCGTATACCAGAGATACATAGATCTCGTTGAAAGCATGTATGATGGAAAGGATGAGATAGAGATTACAGGAAGGGTCCAGTATAGGGACGGCCATGTGGGAACCATCATAACAAGGTTGAGGATCCTTAATGTAGAATAGGTTGTGCCATGGAATTCTTTTTTCAGTTACTGATTCAGGGGCTTTCAATCGGGTGTCTCTACGCCATTTCAGCTCTCGGTTTTGTGATGATCTTTAAGTCCTCGAGTGTCCTTAATTTTGCCCATGGCGAGTTACTTGCCATTGGTGCCTATATCTTCCTTGTTATCTCTGTGTGGCTTAATCTTCCTGTATATCTTGCATTTATTATTACCTTTATAGGGAGCTTTGCACTTGGATTTCTCATAGAAAGGTTTTTCTTAAGACCAATGATAGGAGAAGCCCTTATTGAGGTAATAATGCTAACAGTGGGGCTCTCTGCCATGTTCAAGGGACTGCTTCTTTTTATATTTTCAGGAAATACCTATGTATACCCGGACTTTTTACCCGCAAACTTAGGTGTGAAGCTGGGTGCTGTTTCCATCTCTCCCGTCTATACAGCAACATTCCTTATAACGATTACCTTTCTTGTAATATTTGGCTTTTTCTTTAAATATTCATCACTGGGGATATATATGAGGAGTGTTGCTGATTCTCAAAAGGCAGCCCTTTCTCTGGGTGTTAATGTAAGAAGGGTCTTTGCACTATCGTGGGCTATAGCCTCCCTTGTATGCGCTATTAGTGGTGTCATACTCGGGATAATAAATGGTATAAATGTCCACGATCTTTCGAAGATGGGTCTTAAGGTTTTTCCTGTTGTGATCCTTGGAGGTCTTGAAAGCATTGCGGGAGCGATCCTCGGGGGTCTGATTATTGGACTTATAGAGACCTTTGTAAGTGGTTATCTTTCCACTTCCCTTATGGATGTGGTTGCATATGTAATACTGGTCATAATACTTATGATCAAGCCATATGGTATTTTAGGTATTGTTGAGATTGAGAGGGTTTAAAAATGAGGCTGAGACTTAGACCATGTGGAAACTACAGGGAGTGCTATGAAGAGGAAGTTGCTATTTTCGAGACGGATTTTGGAAGGCTCTGGACGATTATCGGGTTACTGACCCTCTTTTTAGTCATCCCCTTTGTCTTTAGTAACTACAGCCTTTATATAATGAATCATATCGGCATATATGCTATAGGTGCAATTGGTCTTAATATCCTCATCGGTTTTACAGGTCAGATATCACTTGGTCATGGTGCTTTTTTTGGTGTTGGTGCATATACTGCCTCCATCCTGATGAAGAGCCTCAATGTTCCATTTCTCCCTGCCATCTTCGCTGGTGGGATCATGACCTCCCTTGTTGGCCTCGTATTCGGAATCCCTTCTTCAAGGCTGAAACACCTTTATCTCACTATCTCCACGCTTGCAGGGCAGTTTATCCTTGAATATCTCTTTATCCACTGGCAGGGTCTTACAGGTGGAACAGAGGGGATTATCCTTCCAGAATCCACCATCTTTGGATTTCCAGTGAAAAGTGATCGGGCATTTTTCTATGTGATATTCATTTTCTTTGTATTTTTTCTCTGGCTCGCAAAGAATATAGTGAGGACAAGGTATGGCAGGGCCTTTATCGCCATAAGAGATAACGATCAGGCAGCACAGGGTATGGGTATTCCCATCTTCAGATATAAGCTTCTTTCCTTTGCCATAAGTTCCTTCTATGCGGGATTTGCAGGCGGACTCTGGGCAACATATATGGGGAGTATAACACCTGAGCCTTTTGGCTTTGATCTTTCCATAGGTTTCATAGCAATGATCATAATTGGTGGACTTGGGAGTATTACCGGGAGTGTCCTGGGGGCAGGATTCATAACCCTTCTCAATGAACTGCTTTCACAAACGGCATCTTATCTTATCAACATTAAAGGTTTCGGTGGAGTTGCCCTGACAGTGGCACCTCTCAGGGAGTTCTTTTTCGGTCTTGTAATTGTGCTTTTTCTTATCTTTGAGCCAAAAGGGATTGCAGAGGTCTGGAGGATCATAAAAAGTAGCTTTAAACTGTGGCCATTTTCCTATTAGGGTATTTATGGACAAGGATACATGTCTTCTCATTAACAACATTACTGTTGTGTATCACGATGTTATCCAGGTACTCAAGGGCGTATCATTAGAAGTAAAGAAGGGCGAGATCGTATGCCTCCTTGGGAGTAATGGAGCCGGTAAAACAACGACATTAAGGGCGATCTCCGGTCTTTTGAAACCTGAAAATGGTAAGGTTACAGAGGGTTCCATAACCTTTGAAGGGAAACCCATACACAATGAGTCACCCGAATATATAACGAGGCTCGGGATAATACAGGTTCTTGAAGGGCGTATAGCCTTTAAATATCTAACTGTGGAGGAAAATCTGAGGGTTGGAACTGCAACAAGATGGAGGGAGCCCTATAAGGATGATCTTGAGCTTGTCTATTATTATTTTCCACGGCTTAAAGAGTTAAGGAACAGGCTTGCAGGATACCTGAGCGGAGGGGAGATGCAGATGCTCGTCATAGGAAGGGCGCTTATGGCCCATCCAAGGCTTCTGCTTCTTGATGAGCCTTCCCTGGGTCTTGCACCTTTCCTTGTGAGGGAGATATTTGAGATTGTAAAAAGGATAAACGATGAGCAGGGGACAACGATACTCCTTGTTGAACAGAATGCAAATATGGCACTGAATATTGCAACCTATGGATATGTTATGGAGAATGGAAAGATTGTTATGGAGGGGAGGGCAAAGGACCTGAAGGAAAATCCTGATGTTAGGGAATTCTACCTTGGCATAACAGCAAAAGGGCTGATAAAATCCTACAGAGATGTGAAGGCCTACAAAAGAAGGAAGCGGTGGCTTTAGGAGGAGAGATGCAAAGGGATCGTTATTTTGATGAACTTGAGGGAATGGAAAGGGGTGAAAGGGAAAGATATCAGCTTGAAAAATTGAAAGAGGCGATAGAAAGGGCATACAGGAATGCCAGGGCAATTAAGGAGATCTTTGATAAGGCTGGTATCAGACCGGATGATATAAGGGATTTTAACGATCTCGAAAGGATCCCAGTTATAAGGAAGGCTGATATTATCGAGCTTCAGAGGAGATACCCCCCTTTTGGGGGACTTCTTACTGTGCCAGAAGAAAAGGTCCAGAGAATATTCATCACGCCGGGTCCCATCTATCTTCCCCATCAAATAGAAGAGATCTCTTGGTTTGGAAAGAGCTTTTTTGCAGCGGGATTCACAGAGAGTGACATCGTCATAAATACACCAACATATCATATGTCACCTGCGGGGATGCTGTTTCACGAAGGGATCAGGGCAGTTGGGGCAACAGTGGTTCCAACCGGTGTTGGAAATACCGACATGCAGATAAGGATCATGCTCGATCTTAAGGTTACTGGATTTGCAGGTATGCCGAGCTTTCTCATGACGATTATAAAGAGAGCGGAGGAGCTCGGATACAATTTCAGAAAGGATTTCAGTCTTAAGAAGGCGTGGTTTACAGGTGAGATGCTTCCCGCCTCCATGAGGAAGACCTTTGAGGAGTACGGTATAGATACATATCAATGCTATTCCGTAACAGAGCTTGGGGGGTGTGTTGCCTATGAATGCAGTGAGAAGAACGGGATGCACTTTATGGATGAGTATGTAATAGAAATTATAGATCCTGAAACAAAAAGAAGACTTCCTGAAGGGCAGCTGGGTGAACTTGTTGCAACACCTATCCATAACCCAGTGTGGGGTCTTATACGATTTGGAACAGGTGATATGACATCATACATTTCTGAACCTTGTGCCTGCGGGAGGGCATCCTTCAGAATAACAGGGATTATGGGAAGGAGTGAAGATGCAGTAAAGGTAAGGGGTATGTTTGTTATAAAGAAGCAGGTCGAGAGCTTTTTCTCTACTTTTGAAGAGATCCACCGATTTCAGCTTTCGATAGAGAGAAGGGCAGAGCGAGATGAACTTCTCCTGAAGGTTGAGCTTAAGGATGAATCTTTGAACAGGGATGCCATTAGAAGGAAGATTGAGGAAGTGTTTCCATCTGTCATGAGGGTGAGGATCGACAGGGTGGAGTTCCTTCCCAAAGGCTCACTCCCTGAGGGAAAGACAGTGGTTGATGAGAGAAGATGGGAGTGAGGGAGTACATTAAAAGTAAATAAAAAACTCAACCACCCAACCATTTTTCAGAGGACTCATCATAAAAGTAGGTTTGTTATCCATAGGAAGGCCGAGAAGTATATCGTGCATAAAGTTGCATATGAAATTTGAAAGGGCTGCAGCAGCAAGCACATCAGAAGGGTAGTGTTTATCTGCCTCAATCCTTGCCCATGCAACACCTGATGCGAGGAGAATGTTTGCAATCTGAAAGGTGATCCTTATGTTTTCCGGAAGCGACACATGTTCGAAGTTTCTGTTAGCAAGGGTTGCAAGAGAATAAGCCTCTGTTGCATGTCCCGATGGAAAGCTTTTATCATCGCTTTGATCGGGACGGGTTCTGTTAGTTGCATCCTTTAAAATGTTTGTTGTTTTCATGGCTCCAAGAAATGTGGCATACTCAACACCTATTCCCTTTATCTTCCAGTATACCCAGTTTTTTATATCGTCACCACTTGGAGTGGTAATAGCGGAAAGGAGAAACCCCACGCGTAAGGGAATCAGAAGAAGGTCACTGGCATCATCTGCATTAATTCTGGATCCGTAGATGGGATTATGTTTGTTTGCCCAGCGTGAAACCTTTTTATCAAGTTTGCCTCCATAGAAAGCCAATGCTCCTGCTGCAGGGATTAAAGTTTTTGGATCCTTGAGTGCATTATAGAAGGTCCGGGGTATCATTTTAATGTTTCCTGGATTCATTGCGTCCTCTCCCCATCCCCTTCCATTCTGAAGTGTTCCGCATCCTGTGAGGATAGAAAAGATAAATGCAACTGAAAGAGTCATAAGCCTGTGAAAAAATCTCTGCATATTTGAAAAGCAGTTTTTCTTTAAGGATGTATTTAGCATTATAAAAAAGGAAATGCTATCTTCATATAAGGATATGAATAACATTTTGTGATAATTTATTTTTCCCTTTACGAATAAGCTCACGCTTCATACCATCTGTAACATAATGGGATAGAGCTTTGAGACTCATACCCCTATAATAGCCGTTGACACGCGCTCAAGAAAGATTTATTGTTAATTATGGCGCCATCTTTTATGATAAAATACATAGCGATTATGCGTTACAGGAGGCTTTCCATAAATGATGTGGATGCATGTGTGGGATGTCAGATGTGTATGTCTGCCTGTTCAATGAGGTTTGGTGAAGGAGGGTTCTCGAGATCCGCAATTCTTGTCAGGAGTGCAGGTGGATTTGAGAGGGGGTTTATTATCGTTGTCTGCAGGGGTTGTACGGATCCCGCCTGTAGAAGGGCATGTCCCACCGGTGCATTAACAGATAGAAAGGGTGGAGGTGTTTTCCTTAATTCTTCGAAGTGCACGGGTTGCGGCTATTGTGTCAGTGCATGCACGATAAGGGCTGTTATGTGGGATGATGATTCAAATAAACCCATAATATGCACACATTGTGGATACTGCGTGCCTTACTGTCCATATAAAATACTTGCAATGGAAGAATAAATGAGGGACGTTCTCTATATCGATCTCACAAAAAAGATATCCTACATCAGGGATAGGGGGGGGATCTGTTTGAGAAGTGGATGGGAGGAACAGGTGTTGCCGTTCAACTCATTGAAGAGGAACTGAAAGAGGGGTGTGATCCTCTTGGTCCTGATAATGTTATTGTCTTTGCTGTTGGTCCTTTGAATGGACTTTATCCCATGGCATCGAAAGTTGTGGCTGTTTTTAAGAGCCCGCTTACTGGAAATTATGGAGAGTCTCATTGCGGAGGAAGGACAGCAGCAGCTCTCAAGCAAACAGGTTTTGGTGCAGTTGTTATAAAAGGGAAGAGTGATATACCCGTTTATATTTCAATTAACGGAAAGAAATGCTATTTCAGGGATGCATCTGTTATATGGGGTATTAGAAGCACAGCAACTGTGGGGAGAATATTGAGAGAAGCTGAACATGGAGCCGGATTAAGAAGTATTTTAAGAATTGGAAGAGCAGGCGAAAAGCTTGTAAGATTTGCTTGCGTTGTCTCTGAAACATACAGACATTTTGGAAGGCTTGGTCTTGGTGCTGTATTTGGATCAAAAAATCTCAAGGCAATTGTGATTTCAGGAAGGGGCAGAATCCTTGTTGAAGACAAAAGAAGATTTAGGGAAATCTACGATGAAATCTATAAGAAAGCAGTATTTTCCGAAGCAACAAAAAAATATCATGAGCTTGGAACCTCAGCAAATGTGAGACCACTTAACTTTATAAATGCACTTCCTACAATGAATCTTAAAGATGGAAAGTTTGATGGAGCCGAAGACATAAGCGGTGAAACAATTGCATTATCCAGGCTTGCAAGGAGAATTTCATGCAGCCTTTGCCCTGTTGCATGCATACATATAGCAGCGATAAGGGAACCTTATCCTGAAGAACCCTACTTTTACAAAACAACATTTGTTTCATACGATTATGAACCCATTTATGCACTTGGAAGTATGCTTGGAATCAGAAATATCGATGGACTGCTTAGCCTTCTTCATGAGGTTGATAACCTTGGTGTTGATTCTATTTCAACGGGTGTATCCCTTGCGTGGGCAACTGAGGCACTCGAAAAAGGAATTTTAAGGAAGGATGATACAATCGTTGAACTTAAATGGGGTGATTATAAATCATATATACAATCCGTGAAATATCTTGTTGAGAGAAAGAATCCATTCTATGATGCACTTGCAAATGGCCTTGAATATGCTTCTTCTATATACGGTGGAAGGGAATTTGCGCTTTCATTTGGTGGTGTAGAGATGTCAGGATATCACACTGGTCCTGGTATTCACCTAACACACCTAACAGGTGCAAGACACCATCATTGTGATTCAGCGGGTTATTCATTTGATCAGTTGTATCTAAAAGAAAAGAGGCTTCCTTCTCCAGAGTCCCTTGTTGATTCACTTATAAAAGAGGAGAGTTTCAGACAGATCCTTTCAAGTTCAGTTGTATGTTATTTTGGAAGGGAGATATACAAACTCGATACAGTATCAAGGGCACTTTCTGCATTGAGGATAAATTATACTACGGATGGGCTCGAAGAGCTTGGAAGAAAGATATACATGAAGAAGATGAAACTAAAGATGAGAGAGGGATTTGACATAAAAAAGGCAAGGATTCCCGAGAGGATATATGAAGTCCCAACCCCACACGGATACATAAACAGTGAGTATATGGAAAGGGCTATAAGCTATTTTGCAAGGAAGATTACCGAAGGGTATTAAAAGCGGAACATGGAGGATATCAGGGCCAATCTGATGGAGATTGTGAGGTATCTCTCAGAGGATATAGGGGAAAGAAGCCTGTTTAATTTCCATAAACTCTCAAAGGCAGCAGATTTTATAGAAGATATCATGGCTTCCTGCGGATGTGATGTTAGCAGGCAGTATTTTGAATATGAAGGAAGGATCTATTCCAATATTGTTGCAGAGCTGAAGGGTGCTTTCCAATCGGAGAGAGGTATAGTTGTAATTGGTGCACACTACGATACGGTTGCGGGAACACCTGGTGCAGATGATAATGCAAGTGGAGTTTCCATTTTGATTGAGCTTTTAAGGCTTGCCTCAAAAAGCCCTTTCAAAAGAACAGTTCACTTTGTGGCCTTTTGCCTTGAGGAACCCCCAGTATTCTATACCCCATATATGGGAAGCTATCATTACGCAAAGAAGCTAAAGCATGAAGGTAGAGATCTTCTCGGGATGATATCCCTCGAAATGGTTGGATATTACAGGGATGATCCAAACTCCCAGGGATACCCTCTCCCCTTCTTCAGGCTCATGTTTCCTGACAGGGGAAATTTTGTAGCATTTGTTGGCAATCTCCGCTCAAAAGGCTTTACCCGGATGATAAAAGAGATATTCAGAAGCGTTTCCACACTCTCTGTTGAATCACTAAATGTGCCACCCCTAATCCATGGCATTGATCTTTCCGATCACAGAAGTTTCTGGAAGTTCGGTTATCAGGCATTCATGGTGACGGATACAGCATTTTACAGAAATCCCAATTATCATACGGAATATGACAGATGTGATACCCTTGATTATGCGAGGATGGCGGAGCTTGTGAAAGGGCTCTACAGGACGCTTTCCGAGCTTTAATTCAGCAAAAGATCTCCTTGATTCTTTTTAAAATGGGGATATCTGCAGGTGCAAATTCAAAGTTATCAAGTTCATCGGGGCTAACCCACCTTATGTCATCGTGATCAGTGGGATTAAATTCTCCTGATATATGGTAAACCCTGTAGGTAAGAAGTATCACAGTTCCATGGCTATATGTGCAGCTGCTTGTACACAGAAGCTCACCGATCCTTGTTTCTATACCAAATTCTTCAAAAAGCTCCCTTTTTAGACATTCCTCAGGTGTTTCTCCGGATTCGACCTTTCCTCCGGGGAATTCCCATTTCCCTTCTACATCAATACCACCCTTCCTTTTGCCAATGAGGATTTTACCATCATTTTCTATAACCGCTGCAGTAACTATAATGATGTTTTCCTTTTTCATGGATATAGGAAATATGGGATTCTTCGGTACGGGTATGGCCAGTACCAGTAGGGATACCAGAGGGGCTCGTAATATATGTAATAGTGCTCAACCCTCTTTTCCCAGAGATGTAATTCTTTAGGTTCGATAACTGGATATGTATATTCGATCTCACCGAGGGGGAGTGTTTTCTTTCCCTTAACTATTCCTGCTGCAGTGATACTTCTCCCCCTGCCGTAGATGGCAGTATCAAGATATCCTGGATGCAGTATGAGAAATCTTCCTTCAGAGATATCCGCCTCTGTTGGTCTTCCATTTCGATCAAGGGGTTTCTGAAGGACTTCGATCTCTGTTCCCTCTTTGAGATTCCTTGAAGCTATTATCTCCCCGCCAATTATGATCAGCTTTCCCTTAAAGCGTTCCGGGTCTTTTGCAATTTCCAGAAAGGAGACCCCTTTCAGGGCTTCTGCCCTTAAAGGTTCACTTATTACATGGGCACAGGAAGGAATAGTAAGAAGGATCAGGCAAAGTAACACTATAGTTTTGACGATCCTCATATATTAAATATATTACTTACGGCAGATTTTATGCAAGGAATCAATATTCAGGATTAAACCTTGAGCATGCTCATCGAGAGCTTATTTATAAAATCCATTGCCCCGTATAGCTCGTCTGGCCCTTCTATTTCTTTCATGATGGAGGAGGCCTTAAGTGTAAATTTCAATTCATGCTGGGGAAGTATCACATCATCAGCGGAGATCGCATCTAAGGCATGCCAGCAGGCGTAAGTCAGGCAGTGGTAAAGGCGAATCGAGCGGCTCATACTATATAGTTCAAAAGGTGCCATCATCCTTCTTATTTCAATAATGAGTTTTGCATTCGCCTCATAAACGGATCTGTATTTCTGAGACATCATAAACTTCTCAATGTAGTAGTCCTCCACATTGGAGATTATATGGGGATTCGCAGCAGGAGGGTTATACAACTTTCTCAAAAGCAGGTGATTCTTCTCATGCAATCCCATCCATTCGCAGCATTCATGCCATGTCAGTCCATGGTATCTTTCTGCATAGGCAATGAACAGCATTGCATTCTCCATGCTGAAATAAACAACCCCTCTTTTCACATCTGTTGCCGTTATATTATAAAGTGCAGTTTTATAAGGCCTTACGATCTCAGTGAAATATCCGTAAATTTCTTCTTCGCTAACAGACAGATGTGCCCTTACGTGGTTATCTATAGATGTGGACAGATCTTCCCTGCATATGATGCACTTCATGGAATCCGCTCAATTTATTATATCAGAAGATATTATCTATTTTGATCTATCCTTGACCCCTGAGAGTGTGATCAGCCCTGTAAGGAATAGTATAGCAACAGCAGCAACAGCCATTCTCTGGCTTCCCGTGCAGGATGATATATAACCGAATATCAGGGGGCCTGCTATTGCTGAGGATTTACCAACAAGACAGTAGATTCCAAAGTACTCTGACTCGAAGCCTTGAGGTATGAATCTTGCAAAGAGTGCCCTTGATGCAGCTTGAACAGTACCAAGCCCGAGACCTGCGATGGATGCCACTACGAAGAATTGAAGGGGATCATATACAAAATAGGTTGCAATGCACACAGAGAGCCATAGGATGAGTGAAAGGATAACAACCCTCTTTGGTCCCCACATGTCAGTAGGCTTTGCCATTATGAATGAACCAGTAAGGGCAGTGAACTGGACGATGAGGTATACGAGAAATAACTGATTGTAATTGAGATGGAGTGTTGTTGCAGCAAATATGCTTGAAAATACGATAACTGTATTAACTGCATCTTCATATATAAGATATGCTATGAGGAATCTTCTCAAATTTCTTTCTGAAAGGACGGCTTTCAGTGTTCTAATGGTTTGGATTAATCCCGCTCCTGCTGCCTCCCTTAATCCTGAATCAGTTTTTCTGTCAGAGGGAAGAAAGAGGAATGTAGGGATGGAGAAGAGGATAAAGAATAGCGCTGTAAGCGGCCATGTAAGTTCCAGATATCCCTTTGATATAAGCATGAGGGCTATGAGGAGCGAGACAATGGAGCCTGCATAGCCTGTTGCGAATCCCCAGGAGGAGACCCTTCCCTGATACGATGGGTGTGCAATCTCGGGTAAGAACGCATTGTAAAAAACAATCCCTCCCTCAAGTCCTATATTCGCAAGCACAATAAGTATAAAGCCTGTGAGGGCCATCCCCTTTTCGAGGAAGTAGAGGAGCGATACGGAGATGACGCATAGCATGGTATAGGTGAAGAGCATCCCTTTTCTTATCCCTTTAACATCCGCAATGCCTCCAAGGAATGGTGAACTCAGAGCTACAATTCCCATGCTAAGCGATATTGCCCTTCCCCACCAGAGATCACCCTCCCCATGCACGTTACCAACGATATGGATTGCATAGTAGACAGGAAAAACAACTGAGGCTATCACCGCTGAATAGCTTGAATTTGCAAAATCAAAGAGACACCAGGAAAGGATGATTTTATTCATAACAGCCTCTTATATTATCAGTGGGAGTAAAAAAAGAGAAATTGAATTCTTTTTAAGGTTGATGTATAAATTATTTACTTCCTGTCACAAAATGAAGATTTAAGACTTTAGAGATTCAAGACTTATGGATAATAACAAATATCTGAACGTAAATCTAAGTGGAGCAAAAATAACTATTTTATATATGATTTTTGGATTTCTATGGATCTTAACAACGGACAGCATCCTTTTATATTTTACAAATAACCCCATATTAATAACACGTTTCCAGACATATAAGGGAATTATCTTTATTATTTTAACAGGGATAATCCTGTATCTTCTGCTTTTATATTATCTAAGGATGATAGAGAAAGGTTTAAATTTACTGGGTGAGAAGAAAGGTGAGCTTGAGTTTATACTCTCAAACATTCAGGGAATCGTATACAGATTAAAAATAGAGGAGGGAAAAATCGGTCTTCACTGGATAAGTGAAGGAGTAAAGGAGGTACTGGGTTACGAAAAGGAGGAGGTATCATCATTTGATTGGTGGGTGAAAAATTTAGAGTGTGACAAGGGGATGGAACAGGAGTTTAATGAGCTTTTTGAAAAAGGTGAGGTTAGTTCAACGTTTTATCTAAGACGGAAAGACGGAAGGAGGTGCTTCTTTCTTAACAGGGCAAGGGTCGTAAAGAGCGAGGACGGCAAACCTCTTGAGATTGTGGGATTTATGACGGATATAACGGATCTGAAGAGTATGGAAGACGAGCTTCGTGAATTGACAGGTAGACTTAGTGCTATATTGGATGCATCACCTGCGGCGATCATCACTTTAGACACAGCTGGTGTAGTTACTTCATGGAACAGGGCAGCTACAAGGATCTTTGGATGGAGTCGGGAGGATGTATTGGGTAAGTTGAACCCCCTTATTCATGATGAAAGGGAGGAGCTAAGGATACTCGGCCAGAGATTGCTCACCGGAGAATCCATCTCTGATATGCGCCTCCAGGTTCCGAGAAAAGATGGAACATCTGTTGATATAAGCCTTTCAGCGGCACCTATTAAAGGAGAAGATGGAAAGCTTAGGGCAACAATGGTAACAATTATCGACATAACAGAACATGTAAAGCTTGAAGAGCAGCTCCGTCATGCCCAGAAGATGGAGGCAATAGGTCAGCTTGCAGGAGGTATTGCCCACGAATTCAACAACCTGATAACAGCAATAATGGGATATGCAAGACTTCTTGATGAGAGGCTTGGAGAAAAGGAAGGGTTAAAAAACCACCTGAGGGTAATCATTGATTCATCAAAAAGGGCGTCAGAACTTACAAAGGGGCTTCTTACATTTAGCAGAAGGCAGATCAGCGCACAGAGGGTCTTGAATCTCAATGATACTGTGAGGAATGCTGTTCAGATGTTAACAAGACTGATAGGAGAGGATATAGAAATCAGATTAAATCTCACCGATGAGAAACTCCTTGTGAATGCTGATAGTACACAGATTGAGCAGGTCCTTATTAACTTTGCAACGAATGCAAGGGATGCGATGCCAGGTGGAGGTATCGTAACAATAGAAACAAAAATTGCGGAAATGGACGAGCAGTTCATAAGGTCTCATGGATATGGAAGGATTGGGAAATATGCATCCATAGTTTTCTCGGATACTGGAGCCGGTATGGATGAGCATATAAGAAGGAGGATTTTTGAGCCTTTTTTCACAACAAAGGAGCCGGGAAAAGGAACAGGTCTTGGGCTTGCCCTTGTTTATGGTATTGCAAAACAGCACAATGGATATATAGATGTTTATAGTGAACCTGGTAAGGGATCAACATTCGTTTTTTATCTTCCTCTTCTTGAAAAGGCTGAGGAACAGGAAGTGAAGTTTGAAAAAGTAAGGGCGGAAGGGATTAAGGGTGAAGGGGTTGTGCTTGTTGCAGAGGATGACCTACCCGTGAGAAGACTTATTAAAAAGGTTCTTGAGGATGCGGGATACAGTGTGATAGAGGCCGAAGATGGTGAGGATGCCATAAAGAAGTTTACCGAATACAGTAAAGATATTAATTTTATGATTCTTGATGTTGTGATGCCGAAAAAGAGTGGAAGGAAGGTATACGAAGAGATAATGAAAATAAATCCTGATGTTAAAGCTATATTTATGAGTGGTTATCCAAGGGATATAATTCACAGTAAAGGGGTAATCGATGAAGAAATAAAGCTCATCATGAAGCCCTTTTTACCGGAGGAACTTTTTGAGAAGATAAAAGAGCTGTTTTCAGGGTAAAGGACATCGTCTTTAACACTTGATCGAGGATGGAGGAGAAGGCCATATATGGGATTGGTAAATATTCAGGATTTGAGGGATATGGCATTTCGTTTGGGATGCCCCGTATTCGGCGTATGCTCAACATCATCACTTCCTGCTAACATAGAAGAGATCGAGAAGATACTTCCGGGAGCAAGATCCGTTATTGTTTTGGGAAGACCACATTCGAGAAGCGCCATTGGCTCAAGAAACATACAGGTTGCCCAGTTTGACACCATATACACATACAGTGAGATAGCAAGGGCATCACATACAATAGCCCTTTTTATTGAATCGATGAAGTACAGGGCTGTTGCTGTTCCGAGTTTTATTCCTATTGATATGTCGCCTCCAAAATTTGGAATGGTTGGTGCAATAAACTGGAGGGAAGCTGCAGTAGCATCGGGTATAGGGTCCTACGGGGAGTCAGGGCTCCTCTTGACTGAAGGGTATGGACCGGCTGTAAGGCTTGGTGGTGTGATTACTGATGCCGATATTCCTCCCGGGAAGAGGACGGAAAGGGATCTGTGCACTCACTGCATGAGGTGCGTGGAAGAATGTCCTGCGGGGGCACTTTCAGGTGGAGGGAAGGTAGATAAGAGGCGTTGTGGGGATGTGATATTTTATGGAGGTTTTCGAGCGTGGAGAAGATTTTTGAGTGATCTTCTTGAAGGGGATGCGGAAAAAAGAAAAACACTGCTTACAAGTCAGATGAGCCTTGAGCTATGGCAAAATTTCATGACGGGAAACTACTATTACTGCTTTTACTGTCAGTCTGTTTGCCCTGTTGGAAGGAGTAAAAACTGATGAACAGAAGGATGCTTGGAAAAAATGGTCCCATGTTGAGTGAGATTGGATTTGGTGCATGGGCAATTGGTGGTTCGTGGGGGTATGGATGGGGACCTGTTGATGACAGTGAATCCATAAGGGCAATCCAAAGAGCTGTTGATCTGGGGATAAACTGGATTGATACTGCAGCTGTTTACGGACTTGGGCATTCAGAAGAGGTCGTTGGAAGGGCAGTGAAGGGGAGGAGGGAAAAGGTCTTTATTGCAACGAAATGCGGACTTGTATGGGATAGGAGAGGTGTTGTCAGAAACAATCTGAAGTCGGAGAGCATAAGGCGCGAGTGTGAGGCAAGCCTGAGAAGACTCCAGACTGATTACATAGACCTTTACCAGATACACTGGCCTGATCCCTCCACACCTGTTGAAGATGCATGGGAAACACTTGTGAGACTTAAAGAGGCAGGAAAAGCAAGGTATATTGGTGTTTCAAATTTCGATGTGGATCTTCTTAAAAGGTGTATGATGATCTCGCATGTGCAGTCGCTTCAGCCGCCCTACAGTATGATTATGAGAAAGGTGGAGAAGGAGATCCTTCCGTTTTGCAGAGAAAATGGAATAGGTGTAGTTGTATACAGCCCACTCCAATCCGGTCTTCTTACAGGAAAATTCGATATAAAAAGACTTGCTCCGGATGACTGGAGGAGAAAGAGCCCTATGTTCAGGGAACCGTTTCTCTCAAAGGCGCTGGGATTCGTGGAAAGAATAAGACCCGTCTCTGAGAAATATGGAAAGAGTATGCTCCAGTTTGCCATTTCCTGGGCTCTCATGCATCCTTCCGTTACTTCTGCTATTGTGGGGGCAAGGAATGTCGAACAGATAGAGGAGATTGCTGGAGGTTCTGGAATCACTATTAGTGAAGATGATATGGAGTTCATAGATCAGATCTACAGGGAAACATTTAAATCCCCTGCATTGATACCTGACCCTTACTAATAGATAAACCCTATGTCCTTCCTGTATCTCATCCCCTCAAAATGGATCTTTTTTATCTCTTCATAGGCAACATCCCTTGCTTCTGCCAGTGTTTGTCCTTTTCCTACCACATGCAGCACCCTACCTCCACTTGTAACAAGCCCTTTTTCAGGATGGTAAGAGACACCGGCAAAAAATATCTTGCATTTCTCAGGGTTTATACTATCAAGCCCTGCTATGGGATAGCCAATACCATACCTTCCAGGATATCCTGGATACCACCCCTTGCTCTTTCCTTCCTTGGTGATCTGTTTTGTTCTTCCTGCTGCAGCCACCACATCACAGAAATATTCTCTGCTCCATTGAACATCCAGTCCTCCGAGTTTTCCTTCCACTATGGCAATGGATATCTCTGATATAGGTGTTTTAAGCCTTGGCAATATAACCTCAGCCTCAGGGTCTCCGTGGCGAACATTCACCTCAAGAACATGTGGGATCCCATCCACAATAATAAGACCCAGGTATAAAATACCCTTATAGAGTATCCCCCTTCTTTCCCTGAACCCATTAATAAGCGGTTTTGCCACTATTGATGTTACCTTTTCTGTAAGTTCAGCCCCTTCCATGGGATGTGGGGAATAAGCCCCCATCCCTCCCGTATTTGGACCCTGGTCGCCATCATATGCCCTTTTGAAATCCTGGGCCACAGGCATGGGAACGAGATGATAACCATCAGTGAAGTAGAAGAAAGAGAGCTCTCTTCCATAAAGCCTCTTTTCTATGACCACCCTGTCACCTCCCCAGTTGCCAAGTGCCTGCTGTTCAAAAACGGTGTCTATTGCGTTTAAGGCATCATCCACATCCGAACAGACAATTGATCCCTTCCCCTGCGCAAGCCCATCAGCCTTTACAACAACCTGATATCCAACCCTTCTTACATAATCCTTTGCATCCTCTGGGTCGTCAAATATCTCAAATTCCGCTACTGGTATGCCGAGTTCCCTGCAGAGCAACTTTGTGTATGCCTTGCTCGACTCCAGTATGCTTGCCTCCTTTGTCGGTCCAACAATGGGGAGCTTTTCTTCATTAAATAGATTAACGGTTCCCTCGGAAAGATAGCTCTCCGGTCCCACAAAGGCGAGATCGATCCTCTCATCCTTTGCAAATTGAAGGATCTCCAGTGGTGATTTAATAGAAACGCACCTTATTCCATCCCTTTTTATCCCCTCATTTCCAGGTATGCATATGACCTCTTTTACATTTGGATCATTTTTAAAGCACCATGCAATTGCATGACCCCTTCCTCCGCTATCAATAACAAGAACCTTCATGTAATCCTCCTTTCCTTCATCAGGACTATTTAGGGATTTTATGTATGATGGAAGAATTATGCAATACTTTAAGCCAGTGATCCTTTGTTGAAGTCCGAAAGGATTTACCTTATCATTTTATAAAAAAATATGGAGGGATATTTAATATGGCCTTTGAGGAGTGGTATGATCTATTCAATTTCAGATTTGGCCCATTGAGGATGGGATTTGGGGCACCTTTTCGCCCCTGTAGGATAAACTATTCGCGCACAAAGGATACCCATATATTAAGATTAAAGCTCGATCCAGAACCGAAGAAGGAGGATATAAAGGTGAGATTTCTGAAAGGTGGTATTCTTGAGATCGAATGGCCAAGGATCACCGAAGGTGAAGAGATCGAGATAGAATAACATGACAATAGCAATAGTTCCCATGGGATATATAGGGGAGGATACGCTCGATTTTTTAAAAAATAACCTTCAGATACTTCTGGGAAGGGAGATACAGATTGAAAGAGAGGAAAGGATCCCTGAATTTGCATTTAATATGAAGAGGAATCAATATTTCTCAACCCTGATCCTTAGGTCAATTATGGAAAATATGGATTATATGGGATATGAAAGGGTTCTTGCAGTTGTGGATCAGGACCTTTATGTTCCCTGGCTTAACTTTGTATTCGGTGAAGCGGGAGAGAGGGTGGCGATAATTTCGACATTCCGTTTGAGCCGGGAATTTTATGGACTTGAGCCCGACAGGAAAATATTTCTAAAGAGGCTTCTTACCGAGGCTGTTCATGAACTGGGCCATACTTATGGTCTTATTCACTGCAGGAATGCTAACTGTGTTATGTTTTTCTCAAACAGTATCATTGATACGGACAGGAAGGGTTATAAATTCTGCAGCAGCTGCAGGGAGAAAATCTCTCATGAGATTCGTTGATCCTTTTGAAGCTTTCTCCTTTCCTCCTCCCTTATTTCCCTTCTGAGAAGCTTTCCAACCTTTGATTTCGGAAGCATATCCCTGAATTCTATGTAGTGTGGCACCTTATAGGGTGCAAGCCTCTCCCTACACCATCTTATAAGATCAATACTTCCAACACCCCTTGCATCCTCTTTAAGAACAACTATTGCCTTTATCCTTTCACCCACATTGCTGTCAGGAACACCAACGACGCATGCACCTATCACGGTTGGGTGGTCCTGAAGAACTGCTTCAATCTCAGATGCAGATATCCTGTATCCTTTATATTTGATGATATCTGCTACCCTTTCGATAAACTTGATTTCACCATCAGGTGTAAATCTTACAAAATCTCCCATCCTGTAATAGATCTCACCGCCTATGTTTATATATGAACTGGCTGTTTCTTCGGGTCTTCTCCAGTATTCCTTAACAGTGTATTTTGAGGTAACAAGAAGTTCACCTGTTTCTCCAGTCTGGAGAATTTTGAGTGAATCGTAATCGGCAACAAGACACTTCCTTGAGCTCAGAGGAACTCCAACCGTATCAGGACCTGGCTCTCTGTAAAGCGGACTGTATGAAACATGTCCAACCTCCGTTGATCCATATACTTGATAGATGAGAATACCAAACCTCCTCTTCCAGCTGTTAAATACCTCGGATGGTAGCACATCGCCACCACAGTAACAGTATTTCAGCGAGCTTAAATCATAATGATCAAGTCGGTCATTCTCCAGTATCATCCTGTAAAGTGCAGGCACACCGAGCATCCATCCAGCCTTATATTTCTGTATCGCATGAAGGAATGGATCGATTTCCGGAACAGGCATAAGAACTACCGTATTTCCGAGATTGAGTCCAAAAGCGATGAGATAGCCCTTTGCCATTATATGGAAGAGGGGGTTCATAACTATAATTGTTTCCTTCCCTTCCTGCATATAGCCTGAAAGGATCTCTTCCATTATATCCCTGATATATGAGACCTCCCCCATATGATTCCCTGGAACTCCTTTTGGAAAACCTGTTGTTCCACCTGTGTACATGATATAGGCAAGATCCTTCCATGCATCCACCTTTATATTTGAAAGGGATGGTCTGCCTTCCTCAATAAGGTGTCTGAATTGATATATTTTGCTCCCCCCTTTTACCTTTCCGCTCGGTATTTTATCCAGTAGATATCCGATCGATCTCTTCCAGAAAGGAAGCATATCCACAAAATTCGTGACTATAATCATTTTGAGAGGTGTTCTTTCCACGATATCCTTTATGTAAACAAAATTTGTATCCATACAGATAACAGTCTCTATCTCCGCATCCCTTACAATGTATTCAATTTCATAGGATGTGTATATGGGAGAAATGGGAACGACTGTAGCACCGATTTTGTTTATTGCATAGTTTGCTATAATCCACTGCGGTGTATTATAGAGATAAAGGAGAATCTTATCACCAGGGTTCACCCCATATTTAAGAAGTCCTGATGCAAACCTGTTGGTAAGTTCCCTGAGTGTTCCATAGCTGTATCTCTTACCAAGATAGATGATCGCTGTCTTATCAGGATATCTGTTGGAAATTTCTTCAAATTGCGTATAGCAGAGCTCATCACTGTAGGTTCTCATCTTCCCTTTCCCTAAACACCAAAATATGCAGACTTAACATCAGGATTATCAAGGAGCTCATCCCTTTTTCCTTCAAGAACCTTTGATCCATTCTCCAGTATATAGCCATAATCTATAACAGGCATAACAGGGCGTGCATACTGTTCTGTTACTATTATTGTGATTCCTTTTGTGTTCCTTATTTCCTTAATTGCATTTACAACAACCTTCTGATATGCAGGGCTCAATCCAAGAAGTGGTTCATCAAGAAGAAGTAGCCTTGGGTTTGCCATCAGTGCCCTCCCTATGGCAAGCATCTGCTGCTCCCCTCCGCTGAGAAATCCTGCACGCCTTCCTATATGCTCCTTGAGTCTCGGGAATATATGAAAAACATAATCGAGTGTTTCCTTAGCCTTTTTACTGGTTGAAAGATAGGCCCCAATCTTGAGGTTCTCAAGGACCGTGCTCTCAGGAAAAACCCTCCTTCTTTCAGGACAGAGCACGATTCCCATCCTTGCCCTTTCATGTGGTTTGAGATTTATTATGTCTTCTCCTTCAAAATATATGGCTCCTGCTGTGCATATCCTTTCTCCTCCCTTCATCTCTTCCTTCTTTGCAATATCCATTATTATTCCAGAAATTGTATACATCAGTGTGCTTTTTCCCGCACTGTTCGAGCCAAATATACCCACGATCTGCTTTTCTTCGCATTTTATGGAAATGTTGTTAAGGGCCAGCATATTTTCGTAGAATACCATCAGTTCTTTTACTTCAAGCATGCTAATCCTCTGTCCCGAGATATGCCTCCTTTACTCTACTGTCCTCAATCACTGCATAAGGGAGTCCTTCTGCTATCTTCTCACCGAAATTGAGCGCCATGATTCTATCAGCAACCCTGAAGAGTTCTCTCAATCTGTGCTCAACCATCACGATCGTGATCCCATCCATGTGCATCTTCTCGATAAGGGGGATCATGCTTGCAATTTCACTCATACTCAACCCCGAGAATATCTCATCACAGATAATTACCTCCGGCTTCATGGCGATGCATCTTGCAAGCTCCAGCCTCTTCTGATAACCGGATGGGAGCGCAGCAGCAAGTTTGAAAGGAACCCTTGAGTCCCTTTCAAAGCCCACTTCTTCAAGGATATCGACAGCGACGGTATCCCTGTTTCCATACCTCCCTGCTCCCCTCCATCCACCGATACTCCTTGCCCTCGAGGAGAAAAGCGGTATGATGAGATTTTTAAAAGCGGGAAGTGTAAAAAATGGTCTTGTTATCTGGAATGTCCTTGCGATGCCCAGGTGAGAGATTCTGTGTGGAGGAAGTGCTGTGATCTCCCTATCTTTAAAGAAGATCCTCCCGGAATCGGGTTTTATGAACCCTGTAATGCAGTTAATCAGTGTTGTTTTTCCAGAACCATTTGGACCAATGATACCGAATATCTCCCCTCTTTTTACATCAAAACTCACATCGGAAAGCACCTTAAGGCCACCAAAGGATTTGCTTAGGGATCGAACAGAAAGTATGACTTCCCCGTTCATATCTTAACCCATCTTTCAAACTGGTGATATTTTCTCTGAAGGTAAACAACTATGCCTTCGCTCTTTAAAACTATGAATGCGGTAAGGATGATGCTATAAATTACGATTCTAAATGTTCCGAAGAATCTCAAGAACTCTGAAAGTGGAACCAGGATGAAACTACCAATCACCGATCCAGTAAAGATACCACCACCTCCGATTACTGTTGCAGCAATAGGGATGATGGAAAAATCAAGTGCAAAGAGTGAAATACCTGCCCACATGTAGAGATGTGCAATGTATGCACCTGAAAAACATCCTATAAGGGAAGCAATGAATACAGAAAGAAGCTTCATTAGAGTAATATTTATGCCAGATGCCCTTACAGACTGATCGTTGTCCTTAATACCCTTGAGCACAAGCCCTATGTCTTCCCTCATGAATCTTCTCATGAAGAAGAGAATAAGGATTGTGATGATGATGATTGTGTATTGCTCCGTCCATGGGTCAGGAAAACTCTGAAGGCCTGTGATCCCATTTGTTCCACCAAGGATGTCCAGTGCCTCTATAATTCTTGTAAAGAGTAGCGGATACATCAGCGTTACTATTGCGAAATAAACACCCTTCAGGGGAAGGCATGGGAATATAAGCAATGTTGAAAACACTGCCCCCGTTATCGATGCGAGCGGAATTGAAATATAGAAGGGGAGGGAGAAGTATATATTGAAGATTGCTGAAAAATAACCACCTATTCCTATAAAAAATGAGCCACCCAGACATACAAGACCAACACAGTTTGCAAGGAAATCGAAAGAGATGGAAAGGAGTGCATAGACACACATTATATTTACAACCCTCTTCCAGTAAGGGGCAAACTCAAGGAGGATGGGAAGGGAAAGGAGCAGAATGATAAATGTAAGTGGAGGACCTATTAAATAAAGCATATCGGATAAGCTGGAGATCGCATAGATCCCTTCTGTTCTTACCTTAACACCCCTGTCTATCCTCTCCCTTCTTATGGCGACCATGGTATAAACCTCACACCCTCTCCTCGAGTTCCTTCTGTTTTCCAAAAAGCCCTGAAGGTTTTATTATGAGGGTTATAATGATTGCAAAGAGGGCAACTACCATCTGGAAATGCGATGAGAGGAATCTCTCGGTAAGGATCTGGGCATATCCAATAAGAAAGGAAGCAATCAATGTTCCAGCCCAGCTTCCAAGGCCTCCCACAATACATACAGCAATTGAGGAGATAAGAACGTTGTACCCTGCCTCAACAACTATATTTCCAAGCGGGAGAATTAGAACAGCAGAAAATCCTGCAAGGGCAGAGCCAAGGGCCAGGGATAAAGAGGCAACAAGGTCTGAGTCGATACCCAGCATCATGGAAGCCCTCTCATCCTGTGCAATCCCCCTGAGTGCCAGTCCAAGCTTTGTATATTTCGTAAAGATGTAGAGCGAGAGATATGTAAACAACGCGAGGGCACAGATCAGGAGTCTCTGATAGTCAACAGGGACATCAAAGATCATCAGGGAACCACTGACAAAAGGCGGAAGGGAATGAACTGCGCCTCTTAAACCTCCCCATCTGAGCCCCTCAATTATTGCAAGGGCAATCGCATATGTTGCAATTATTTCTGATATTTCCATACCCCTTATCCTTTTAAGGATAAGGTTGTAGATCAGTAGACCTGCAATTGCTGTAATGAGGATACTAAGGAGTATGGAGGGCAGATATCCAAGTAGCAATCTGTTCATAAAAAGCCAGGTTGCATATCCGGTAAGGATGAAGAGCGAGCCGTGGGCAAAGTTGGGAAGCCTGCTTATGCTGTATGTAAGGGCAAATCCCAGCGAGAGGAGGGAAAGTATAATACTATTTATCGTCCCATAGATGATTATTTCCAATACTCCCCCTCACTTCATCCATGGTGGAAGCATGAGTTTGCCGGATGCCACCTTTGGTGGAAATATCTGGACCCTTTTTCCCTTCTGCCACTGTATTATACAGGTAACAGCTCCTTCCTTTGGATCAAGGGATGGGATCACCTGATGTGATTTTTTATCAAATCTTATCCTTCCATAAACACCTTCAATATCGATCTCTTCGAGTGCCTTTATTACAGCAGCAGGATCTGTACTTCCAGCCTTTTCTATGGCCTCTTTAAGTGCATAAACTCCCATATAACTTGATGATGTTCCATAACCCTCGGGTTCTATCCCCCATCTCTTTTTATATGCATCGACGAATTTCATAGTCATAGGGGTTATTTTTGCAGGTGCATTTCCACCATTTACGAGATTGACAATAAGATACTCCCCTTTCCCTTCTGTTGCTTTCCAGAAACCAGGCTGCTCGGCTGCATTGACAAATCCCATGGGTAAACACTTGAGCTTCATTTCGTTCCATTGCTTGAGAAGGATTGCTGATTCAGGCATATCCATCCATAAGAAAAGTATCTGGACCCCTGCCTTACCCGCCTCAATAAGACCAACGGAGAAGTCTGTTGTACCAGTAGGATAGACCTTCATTCCCGCTACCTCCCATCCAGTCTCAGTCATCACCTTTTTCATAGCATCTCCACCTTTTCTTGCATGCTCCACATCCTGAACCATGATATAGGCCTTTTTGAATCCGTAATTCTTCTTTATTTCATCAAGGAGTGTCTTGAATTCATTAACCATAACACCAACATGGCTTGTGATCCTGAAGCAGTATTTATACTTATCATAGTTTTCCTCAACCCTTTTGTGATAAAGGGGTGTAAGCACACCTGTTGTGAGTATGCTTACCTTCTTATATTTAGTTAGTAGATCCATTGCAGCAAGTGCTGCCTCTGATCTGACAGGACCTCCAACGATGAAATCTGCATTTTTTTCAAGGATGAGTTTTTCCACGGCAAGAAGCGCCTCACTTACGGGGACACCGGGTTCAAGGTCCCTTGTGTCTATAACCTCAACCTTAAAAGGCCTCTTGACACCACCGACATTAACGCCACCTTTAGCATTGATCTCCTCAACAGCAAGCCTTATCCCCCTTTCTGCATCCCATCCATAGAGGAAGGCAGTTGAAAGGGGTGAACCTATGACAATGGCTTTTTGCTGCGCCTCATTTATTGATGGTATTACGAAGATGATGATTAATGAAATAAGAAGGATAGATAATTTTTCGAAAGGTATACGTTTCATAATAACCCCCTTTAAAAATGTTCAATTAATTAATAAAAATAAGGATTAGCTTTGTCAAGGTATTTATTAAAAAATGTTTTAAAAATAGATGAAAAATTTTAGTTTATTTAAATTTAATAAGTACTTTTTGAAATAATTTTTGAAAAGGATTTTGCTACTTGACAGATATTTTGATTTGATTATAATTGTTTTTAAATTAAAATAAATTCAATCTTAAAATGATTAAAAACAAAATAAGGTCCGCAGGATTGAGGATGACGCCGCAGCGCATGGCAATTGTAGAGTTCCTTGAGGGGAACACAGATCACCCATCAGCCGAGGATATATTCAAGGCTGTTTCAAAGAAATTCCCGGGAATTTCCATTGCAACCATTTACAATACGCTTGATATCTTGAGAAAGAAGGGACTTATAGAGATCCTGGAGGTTGATCCTGAAAGGAAAAGATGCGATCCAAACATACAGCCTCACCACCACTTTATCTGTAAAAGGTGCAAAAGGATCCATGATATATTCAGGGATATAAGAATAGATATGCCGGAGGAAGAACTCAGGGGGTTTAGGATTTATGGAAGCAGGATCGAGTTTTTTGGTCTGTGTGAAAGATGCCAGAGATATACTAAGGAGCCCGAATAGTGGCGCCTATAAAATAACAGGGAGGTAAGGATATGCGTCCAATGACAAGAGAGAATCTTAAGTCAGCATTTGCAGGCGAGAGTCAGGCACACATGAAGTATCTGATCTTTGCGGATAAGGCGGAAGATGAGGGTATGAGGAATGTTGCAAGGCTTTTCCGTGCAATTGCATATGCAGAAAGGGTTCATGCATCAAATCATCTGCGAGCTCTTAATGGTTGTGGATCAACTGTAGAGAATCTGGGAATGGCCATTGACGGTGAAACATTTGAGGTCGAAGAAATGTATCCTGCATACAAAAGTGTTGCAGAGCTTCAGGAGGAGCAGAAGGCAGTAAAGTCAATGAATTATGCACTGGAGGCTGAAAAGATCCACGCAGCGCTCTACACAGAGGCAAGGGAGGTTGTTAAAGCAGGAAAGGATATGGAAATAGGTGAGATCAACATTTGTGAGATCTGCGGTTACACAGTTATAGGTGAGGCGCCTGATAGATGCCCCATATGTGGTGTTAAAAGGGATAAATTCAAAAAATTTTAAAAAAGGAGGTAAAAATGGCAGATGAAATAAAGGTTGGACAGATTGTTCCTGAGTTTAAACTCGATACTTTTGAGCCTGTTAAGGGTGATTTCGGGGAATTTTCGATTGATTCAATAAAAAAGCAGGGGAAGTGGACGGTCCTTTTCTTTTATCCAGCTGATTTCACATTTGTCTGTCCAACAGAGCTTGCTGATCTGGCAGATCAGTATGAAAAGATAAAGGAACTTGGTGCAGAGCTTATCTCTATAAGCACCGATACAAAATTTACACATCTTGCATGGCAGAGGGAAGAGAAGCTACTGGAAAAGGTAAGGTTTCCTATGGGTGCTGATCCAACTGGTAGGGTGTCCAGATTATTTGGTGTTTACGATGAGTCAACAGGTCTTTCCCTCAGAGGAACATTTATTATTAATCCTGATGGAAAACTCGTCTTTGGGGAGGTAAATTTCTATCCTGTGGGAAGAAATTCAGAGGAATTGCTGAGACTCCTTTCTGCGCATATCCATGTGAGCAAAAACCCCAATGAGGCGTGTCCTGCAGGGTGGAGGCAGGGTGGAAAGACACTCAAGCCATCAGCAAAACTCGTGGGAAAAGTCTACGAAGCACTGAAGAAATGATCACGATACATACATGATATAAGGGTAGATCTGTGTGTATTGCCTTTAGTTGATCCCCGGAATAGAATGGAAAAAATTTTCCGGGGAGAAATAATATGAAAAAGGTTCTTGCTATCCTTGCCTCTCCAAGGTCAGGAGGGAATTGCGAGATCATATGTAATTATATAGCACATCATATCCCTGGCGGTGTTGATCTTTTGCTTGTTAGGTTGCCGTCTAAGAATATTAAGCCCTGTCGTGCATGTTACAGGTGCCTTACTGATAGGTGTCCACAAGAGGACGATTTCGAAGGTATACTTCAGGCAATCCTTGAGTCAGATGGGCTTATTGTTGCTGTTCCTTCATATATCTTTGGGGAGAATGCGACCTTAAAGCTTTTCCTTGACAGGGGGCTCCATTTCTATTCCATCTATCCCAGGCTTGTTAATAAACCAGCAATAGGCATTGGCATAGCAGGTATGAGGGATGGGCAGGGTTATACAATGCTTGCGCTACGGAACTTTCTTCTCCGTTTAGGAGCAGATATAAAAGGTATGGGTCTTTTCTATGCGGCTCTTCCGGGTGAGGTGCTTCTGGATGAGGAAAATCTCAGGAAGGCAAGATCCCTTGCAGCCGCAATCTTTGGCAAGCCTCTTGAAGAGAAGGGGTGGATAAGATGCACTGTTTGTGGGGGGACAGGCTTTGATTTTTTTGAGCCGGGTGTGCTTTCGTGTTTGATATGTGGAACAAGATTTAAGGCAATACATAAAGATGGTAGTTTTTTGATAGAGAAAATAGATGATACAGGAATTGATCTCTTCTCTGCTGAAAAGATGGAAGAACACAGGGAATGGCTTATCTCAATGAAGGAAAGATTTGTAAAGAAAAGGCATGAGTTAAAAGAGATGGCGGCAAAATACAGGGGTGGGAATTTTATTTAATGAGTATCATTCCTTTTCAGCAGTGATAAGGGATGTTACAGGTGTTACAAAGGGGTGGCGCTTTATCCCTTTAAAACCTGTCCGACTTAATAATTCCTCAATCTGAGAAAATCTGTATGTTTTCCCCTTTCCGTTAACTGCGATCATGTGTAATCCAAATATAACAGCATCATGTGGATGAAGCCCATCATCACTTAGAAGAAAATCATGTATGATTATTTTTCCTCTTTGATTTAGTGCATTGTAAACCTTTTCAAAAACAAGCGAACACTCCTTCTCTGTAAGCATATGGATGACCTGTGATATCCAGACTACATCATAGGATGAGCCGATGGATTCCATTAGAAAATCGCCCCTGATGGTCTTGATCAATCCTGTATACCCCCTATTTTTAAGATATTGTTCAGTAATATCTATAACCTCGGACAGGTCATATATGGTCACATCAAGTTCTGGATAATTTTTCTTAAATTCCATAGCATATGTGCCCGGGTCCACGGGAGTATAATAAGAATTGTGTCTATTAATAGGATACTCTCACAGTAGAGTAAATATAGCATAAATAGGATAACATAAAGGATGAGAAAAAGAAAAGCAAAAAAGAGGAAACTGAAATGGGAGAACT
>JBBIRW010000010.1:0-27584 GCA_037441565.1 Deltaproteobacteria bacterium
GATAAGGAGATCACTTGAGACAGAAGACAGAAGGATTGCTGAAAGGATCTATGCCAAGGTAGTTACAGAGATAGTTGAAGGGAGATACTTTGAGAGGATCCCCGGGGAGATGATAACTTTTAGTGAAATGATGGAGAGGTACATAGAGGAGATCACACCAAAGAAGGTGTGCCCTGAAAAGGAGATACTTAGGGTAAATAGGCATCTTATCCCATTCTTTGGAAGCTACTTTCTTTCCCAAATAACACCAAAACTGATCAATGCTTACAAGCAGAAGAGGTATTCTCAAGGGGTAAAGCCAGATACGATAAACAGGGAGTTATCAATCATGAGGCATGCCTTTACAGTTGCTGTAAAGGAGTGGGAGTGGCTTAAGGAAAGCCCATTTAAGAAGGTATCTGAGGAGAAGGGGAAGGTAAAGAGGGAAAGGTGGCTTAGCTTCGAGGAGGAAGAAAGGCTCCTTTCCTCCTCTCCAGACTGGTTAAGGGACTTTATCACCTTTGCAGCATGGACGGGGATGAGGCTCGGCAATATCATCTCCCTTAAGTGGGATCAGGTGGATATGCATAAAAGGCTCATATATATCGGTGGGACAGGTCAGAGGAGGACAAAGAACAGAGAGCCCGTTGTTATTCCCATGAATCAGAAGGTATTTGAACTGCTTAAAAGAAGGGCAAGGGTAAGGAGGATCGATACTGATCTTGTTTTTACCTCTCCAACGGGAAGACCACTTGAGCCATCCAATTTGAGGAGATCATTCAGGGAGGTATTGAGGAAGGCAGGGATAAAGGATTTGAGGATCCATGACCTCAGGCATACCTATGGAACAAGGCTCGCCCAGGCAGGTGTAGATCTTTTCACCATCTCAAGGCTCCTTGGCCACAAGGATATAAGAACCACCCAGAGATATGCCCACCACTCTACCTTATCATTAAGGCTTGCTATTGAGAGGTTTGAGAGGGAGTTTGGCACAAATTTGACACAGTTTGGTGATAAGGCACTGGATGGGCAGGAAGTATATCCATAATATATTGAAATTATTAGGATTTTCCAAAGCCGGGGATGGGATTTGAACCCACAACCTGTGCATTACGAATGCACTGCTCTGCCGTTGAGCTACCCCGGCTTAATATTCTTTTATCACCGCGACCTGGTAAGGTCAATAATGATGTAGGATACAGGCCAGATTTCATGAGTAAGGGATAAAAACGGTGATACTTACAATAAGGGTGGGAAGGGAAAAGGTATTGATTTTTTTGAATAGGAAAATAAAATGATAAATTTGTATGTCTTAAAATTTATTTCAAGAAGGGGGTTTGCAAATGGCTGCAGAGAAGCAGAACAAGATGGGGCACGCAAAGGTCACACAGAAGAAGCCGAACTGTCCAAAATGTAGCAAAGAACTTAATGCGGTCAAGTATTATTCCTCATCAGGCAAGAGTCAGGGGATGTGGTGGCAGTGCTCCTGCGGATTTTCCGCGAAAATTACCTGATTTCCCTTCAAGGTAAGAAGGGTGAGGGTTTCCTTTATACAGGGGCCTTCACCCGCCAATCCATTTATTTTCCAGAGCCAATATCTTTCTGAGCCTTTATGGCACAGAGATCCGCACACATGGTGCAGACCTCATCATCAGTAGGTCTGCAGCTTTCCCTCAGTCTCCTTGCCTTTCCTGGATCGATTGCCACCCTGAACTGCCCCTCCCAATCAAGCCTTTTCCTGTACCTTGCCATCTGATCGTCCCTCCTGATTACATGCATTCTCCTCTTTACAAGGTCAGCTGCATGACCAGCTATCTTCGATGCCATTACCCCTTCCCATACATCCTGGAGATCAGGAAGCCTTAAATGTTCTGATGGGGTCACATAGCAGAGAAGGTCAGCCCCTGCTGCAGCAGCGATGGCACCACCGATAGCACCCACAATATGATCATATCCCGGCGCAATATCTGTCACAAGGGGACCAAGGACATAGAAGGGTGCCCCGTGGCAGATCCTTTTTTCAAGCTTCACATTTGCCTCAATTTGATCCATTGGCACGTGACCTGGACCCTCTATCATTACCTGAACACCCTTTTCCCATGCCCTTTCTGCAAGTTCGCCAAGTGTCAAAAGTTCCTGTATCTGAGCCCTATCAGTTGCATCGGATATGCATCCCGGTCTTAAACCATCACCGAGACTAAGGACAACATCATACTTAAATGCTATATCAAGGAGGGTGTCATAGTATTCAAAGAGAGGGTTTTCCTTCCCTCTTTTTTCCATCCATCTCGCAAGTATGGAACCACCCCTGCTCACTATATCAAGGATTCTTCCTTCCTTTCTGAGTCTTCTCAGCCCCTCACTTGTGAGACCGCAGTGGATGGTCATGAAATCAACTCCATCCCCAGCATGTTTTTCAATAACACGGAATATATCTTCGATTTCTATTTCCTCAATTTTTCTGTTTTTCCTTGTATACTCAACAGCAACCTGATAAATAGGAACTGTTCCAACAGGGACGCTGGATTCTTTTAATATCAACTGTCTCACCTCATCGAGATCACCACCTGTGCTTAAATCCATAACAGTATCCGCACCTGCAGTGATTGCTGCCCTGAGTTTTCTCAGTTCTCCATCGGTATCGACAAGGTCAGATGAAGTTCCAATGTTTGCATTTACCTTTGTAAATAGACCCTCACCAACACCAACAGGCTCAATATTTGTATGTCTGTTATTCTTCAGTATAACAATCGTTCCCTTTGCAACTCCTTCCCTTATGAATTCCGGATCAACTGATTCCTTCAGTGCAACCTTCTTCATCTCTTCTGTTATTATCCCCTTTTTTGCCATCAAAATTTGTGTCATTTTAATGTTTACCCCATATTTCTTTAATTTTTTTCAGAAATAATTCATGTTTTTCGCAGAATTCCCTCTCACCATCTTTAATCTGTGCCCTTATTACTTCCTCCTGCCAGTGGGCATTGAAGAGTCTGCAATCGGGATCATGGCAAAATGGATCACCAGTCAGGTGATAGAGGATTGCCTGCATTACATAACCCTTCATAACCTCTGTCATTCTCCTATCATTATAGGTTAATATTCTGTCCCCGAGTGCCTTTTTTGCCTCTTCAATAAGATAACTCCCTCCACCAAGCATCTGAAGCTGTCCCTTCAGAAGATAAAACTCCCTTGGCTTTGCAGGGGCTTCAATAATGCCTGTTGTTGATATGAGATTGGGAAAGCCATATATTGAAACCCTTGCATGGTATCTCTTGTTTGCATCGTCAAAAGAACCAAATAACTGATTGGTAAAGATTATATGGCAGAACCTGAGGCTTCTCTCGTATTGAGGTATGAGGTCTCTGAAAAGGCACTGCATATGTTCTCCATCATAAAGCATTCCTGTCGCAGATGAAGAATTACATGAAAGTCTCTTTTTTTCGTAGAGGACTTCACCTGGAAGGACATTGCGCTCCCTTATCCTCTGATTGACATTTGTAACCCTTATTTCCGCAAATGATGATGCAAGCCATTCAATCTGATGGAGTTTTTCAGTATCTTCACAAGAAGTTAATCTACAGGAAATAAAGCTATCACGCAGTTCAACGATAATGCCTGTTTTTGATATTAGATATGCTTTCAGCTCATCGTAATCTATGCTGTCCTTTCCTTCGCCCCTGTAAATTATTATCCTTAAATTTTCCTTTTCTTCTCCCATACCTTACTGTTTCTTTAGGCTCTCCCTTATGAGCTGTGCACATTTCCTTCCCGAAAGCAGCATCGCTCCGAATGTAGGCCCCATCCTTGGAAGTCCATATGTTTCACTTACAGACATACCTGTTACAAAGAGTCCAGGAAATGCCTCACCCGTATGTTCAACAACAAGATCCTCTGACATTTCAACCCACATTGCACCCATACCTACAGTCTTGAAGAGGCCTCTCTCCTCAAGCTTTTTTATAAGACATGCATCATGACCTGATGCATCAACAACAACCTTTGATTCAAGGGCTATGGGATCAACACAGGTTATCTCCCTTGGTAGTGCTTCAACAGGTGTCCAGTTAACAACAACGCCACAGACCCTGTTTTCCCTTAATACGAGATCAGTGAATACCGTCATGTTCGCAAATTTTACGCCCGCATCACAGGCAGCAGCGATGAGCTTTGAGCATGCATGAGGACCATCAGCAACATACAGTCCATCGTATACCTCCTCATAGGGAACACCTATCTCATCCAGTATCTCCTGTGATGGTGCCCGAAGTGTAACTTTATTCATAAGGTAACCGCCGATCCAGAAGCCACCACCAAGATAGTTATTCCTCTCGATAATGAGGATCTTGTACCCTTCTCTTGAAAGCTCCCTTCCCACCATGAGACCTGCAGGCCCAGCACCAACAATTATGCAGTCTGACTCCACATACTCCTCAAACTGTCTTGAAAACCGGTTCACTATAGCCCTTGTTATCTCCCTTTCCGGAACTTTACTGAAGATTGGTTTCCTTTCCATATATTTCCTCCTTCCCTATAAAATTTAAAAGCCGCATCGAAACGGGATGCGGCTAAAAATATAGTTTTTCATTTTATTTTTTGCCGCTTCCCTACGCTGGTATTACCCAGATCAGGTTCAAGGGGTTGTCATTTCCTGGCCATATGGCCGAAATGACTCTCAGCCCGGTGTTCCTTTTGGGCACCCCCAGCGTTAATGAAAATTTATCAGATCGGATTGCTAAAGTCAATCATACCTATTCTTCCTCCTCTATCTTCGTTTTCATCTTCTGGACAAGCTCTTTGTATGATGATTTTTTTATTATGTTATTGAATCGAGTTCTGTATAGCTTAACCAACCCTACATTTTCAAATACAACATCATAAACAAGCCATCTCCCTTTAATTTTATGCAGGCGATAGGTTACCTTTGCATCCTCCTTCTCCATCTTAATCATTGTAATAACCGTTGCCTTATGGCCCTGCATCTCTTCCCCTACATACCTTATTTCCTTATCAGCAAATCTATCAAGTTTTTTAAGATAAGATCTTTCCAGGAGTTCTGAAAAAAGGGTTACAAATTCATCCTGTTCCTTTTTTGTTCTCTCATTCCAGTGAGGTCCAAGTGATAGTTTAGCTGCCTCTCTGAAGTCAAATCTTTCATATATAATCCTTTTTAACGCCTCCTCCATATGTTTTCGGGTTGAGGGGTCTTTATATTCCTTTGAGTTAAGTATCTTCATTACTTTTGTTACAGTCTCTTTCAGTTGATCCAGAGGCTCACCCGCAAAGGATTGTGGAGAGAGAAGGACTAAAAACGCTATAATAAATATCAATATCCTTTTCATTGCATATACCTCCTTCAACCTTAAGACAGTTTCTCAAAGGACGATATTCAATATTCTATAGCTGCCACCTCCTCACCTGTTGCCTTACTAAGTTCTGCAACTGCCATATTATAATGATAAATAGCCTCAAAATAATCCCTCTTCTGCTTGGCATAAGCGGCAAGCCCCTCGAGCACATCCCTTGCTTCTCCAATACCCATATCGTAGCTCAGAAGGGCACTGACCATCCAGCTCCTTGCGTTCTTTATACCCTCTTCAGCGATGCCTATTTTATCCCTGTTTTCAACAACCTCAAGGTAAGCCTTTTTTACCTGCAGTGGTATTCCTATATCAGCAAAATCCTTTTTTCTCAATATCTGTTCGTATTCCGCACGCGCACTCTCAACCTTAGCCTTTACGGTTCCGAAATCAAAAGTCCATCTTAACCCTATCGCAGGTCCTGCATGGAAGTATCTGAATGGATCATCGTAGAAAGGGTTATCCTGATACGTCCTGTTAGGTGCATAGGCACCAGCAACCCTTACTGCAATGAAGAGATCGGGAAGTTTCTCTGCTTCTGCCATTTCAAGAAGGGCTTTTTTTGCTATGAGACCTGCTGCTATCTGTTTGAATTCAGCCCTATTCATCCTTGCCTTTGCAATATAGGCCTCAAGGTCAAGGAGAACAACCTTTTCAGGCTCAAGCCTCTCTTTCCTTATTTTAATATCCTCATCCTGTGAAAGACCCATTACCATCTTCAGTGCAGACTTTGCCAGCTCAGTGCCTTTCTTTGCCTCCTCTTCATATTTTTGAAGCTCAGCGGATGCCACATTTAATTTGAAGATATCAAGCTCAGTGACTGTTCCTGTTTCCTTTTCAAAAAGTTTTGTTGCAATCTTCTTTGCCTCATCAACCTCCTTTTTCACTTCCCTTACAAGGTCGAGGAGCTCAACTGCAAGTAAATAACCATAAAAGTATTCTTTGACTTTCAATATTATCTCGGACCTCTTTGCCTCAACTCCACCCTGTTCAACCTCAACTCCATGATATGCAGCCCTTTTTGCTGATGTGATCTTTCCAAAGGTATATACAGGTTGTATTGCAAGCATTTCTCCTGCAATAAACATATTAAGGTGCCTGTAAGGCTCTGTACTGTCTTCACTGTCAGGTGAATATACTGCATCACCCCTCGCCCTTGGAACAACACCTGTATATGTAAGCAGATCAACCTTTGGTTTTGATGCAGCCTCTGCCTGAATCACCCTGCTTTTTGCTATCCTTATTCCTAGCTCCGCCTCCCTTATCTCAGGATTATCTGAGAGTGCCTTTTTTATACAATCAGATAGATCAAGTCCATCTGTTTCTGCATGGCATACTGAGATGCATAAAAGATTTAATATAATCAGTAGTGAGGCAAGCAAGAGATAGCTTTTTGTTTGCATAATGAACCTCCTCACAATCGTTTTCATACAGTTTGAAGTTAATTAATATATTATAATAAGTCAATTTTAATCCTTTACATTTTATAGATGGGGTGCAAAAATTAAAAATCGATTTTATCATGCACTCAAGATCAACATTTGCCGAAATAAATCTTCAGGCCCTCCGGGATAATTTCCATGCAATCAGAGAAAGGCTTCCAGAAGGTGTAGGTATAATGGCGGTTGTTAAGGCTGATGCCTATGGCCATGGAGCCATTGCAATAGGAAGGGAGCTTGAGAATATGGGTGTGGATTTTCTTGCTGTTGCATATCTCGAGGAGGGTGTGGAATTGAGAAGGGCAGGGATTAAGGTTCCTATTATTGTTCTCTGCAGTTCTGTTGGGGGAAATGAAGAGCATTTTCTTGAATGGAATTTAACCCCTGTTGTTTTCAATATAAATGATGCAACATCGATTTCCGAGGCATCCAAAAAAAGGGGTATCAGGGGAAAGATCCATGTAAAGGTGGACACAGGCATGGGAAGGTTAGGACTTATGCCTGATGAGGTAAAGGGCTTTATAAGGGAGATCAAACATCTCGATGGGATATTGATCGAAGGTCTGCTTTCCCACTTTGCTGTAGCTGAGGATGAGGAAGAGGAGAAATTTACGAGGGAGCAGCTTTCGCTTTTTTTGAAATTAAGGGATGAGTTTTTAAGTGCAGGGATAAGACCCACATATTTTCACATAGCAAACAGTGCTGCGATATTTTCATATCCTGAATCACTTTTCAACCTGGTAAGGGCAGGCATAACCCTTTATGGTGCCTATCCTTCCCCTTCATTTATGAAAAAGGTAACACTGAGGTCCATTATGCGCATAAAGACAAAGATCCTTCATCTAAAGGAAGTCGGTGAAGGTTTCTCCATAAGCTACGGAAGAACATTCATAACAAAAAGGAGGAGTATTATCGGGACACTCCCCTTTGGATATGCGGATGGATATTCAAGGAAGTTTTCAAACAGGGCTTATGTGCTTGTAAAAGGAAGAAGGGCTCCTGTTGTAGGCAGGGTTTGTATGGATCTGACAATGGTTGATTTAACTGATATCGTTGATGTAAAAGTCGGAGACGAGGTAGTTCTACTGGGAAGGCAGGGAGATGAGGAGATCACACCACAGCAGTGGGCAGATTGGGCTGAAACCATACCTTATGAGATCTTTTGTTCTATAGGTAAGAGGGTTCCTCGCATTTACATCTATGAATGAATTGCATTAAAATGAATTCCTGGGGTGACTATGGCGAATGGGTCACGCTTAATCTCTGGCGTAACAGCTGTGGGGGCATCTTTTATTCAGTTCTGCAGCGAAATGGGCTGCGTCTTTACATTCTTTATAAAGACACTGAAGTATCTATTCAGGCGCCCCTTTTACTGGAGAAATCTCCTTAAACAGATGGAAGAAATTGGAGTGAGATCACTCCCTGTGGTAGCAATAACTGCAACATTTACGGGGATGGTGCTCGCATTGCAATCCTACAGTGGCTTCAGGAGATTTGGGGCGGAAAGCCTCATGGGAACAGTTGTTGCGCTATCGATGCTGAGGGAGCTTGGTCCTGTATTTTCCGGTCTTATGGTTTCGGGCAGGATCGGATCAGCAATGGCAGCTGAGCTTGGAACGATGGCTGTTACAGAGCAGATCGATGCCCTGGTTACCCTTGCCACAAATCCCATTCAGTATCTCATAGTGCCAAGATTTTTGGCATCAACCATTGTGCTTCCCATTCTTGTCCTTTTTGCAGATCTACTGGGTATAATAGGAGGATATGTGGTGGCTGTATATATTCTTGGGACCAATGCAACAGTATTTATAACGAATACAACAAAATATACGGTGCTAAAGGATCTCTACTTCGGACTTCTTAAGGCAGCAGTTTTTGGTATGATTATAGCGACGGTAAGCTGCTGTCAGGGTTTCAATGCAACAGAAGGTGCGGAGGGTGTAGGGAGGGCAACAACAAGGGCTGTTGTCTATTCATCACTCATGATCCTTATTTTTGATTACATCCTCACCGCATATCTTTTTTAGAAAGGGAGAGAAAATTTGAGAGGCAATGGAGAGATTGTAAAGATAAAGATCGAAAATCTCCATAAATCCTTTGGTAGAAATGAGGTCCTGCGAGGGGTCGACCTGGAAATATTTTCAGGTGAAAGCATGGTTATAATAGGGGGAAGTGGTGCGGGAAAGAGTGTCCTTATGAAATGTATAATAGGTATTCTGAAACCCGATTCGGGAAGCATATATGTGGATGGGGTTGATATAACAAGGCTCGATGAGGATAAACTTGGCGAGGTCAGGAAGAAGTTCGGGATGCTGTTTCAGGGAGGCGCACTTTTTGATTCCCTTTCGGTATGGGAGAATGTGGGATTTGGACTCAGGCAGACAAGAGATCTTTCTGACATTGAGATAAGGAGGATTTCATCTGAGAAGCTAAGGCTTGTCGGGCTCTATGGTGTTGAGGACCTTATGCCTGGAGAACTAAGCGGAGGGATGAAAAAAAGGGTTGCCCTTGCAAGGGCTATCGCTATGGAGCCTGAGATCATCATATATGATGAGCCAACAACAGGACTTGACCCTGTGATGACCCATATAATTACGGATCTTATTCTTGATCTGAAGTATAAACTCCGAATCACAAGTATATCAATAACGCACGACATCCATGCTGCTTATAAAATAGCTGATAGAATCGCAATGCTTTATAAGGGAAGGATTATACAGACAGGGACTCCTGATGAGATAAAACTCACAACCAATCCCATTGTAAGACAGTTCGTATATGGTATGACTAAGGGTCCAATAACAGATGAGATGGAAATATACAGGAGGGAGACATGAAAAGGGGATTACCAGTTGAGGCAACTGTTGGAATATTTGTTCTTGCCGGTTTAATTCTGCTTATTATGGGGACAGTTGTGATCGGGAAATTCACCCCCATAGGATATAAGGGATCCTACAGGATCTATGCAAAGCTGACAACAGCACTCGGTATAGAGAAGGATGCAAAGGTTACGATGGCAGGGGTGAGGATCGGGAGGGTGGAAGGTATCTCCCTTGAAGGAAAAGATGTTATTCTAACAATCTTTATAGATGACGGTAGATATAAAATTCCCAGAGATTCTGTTGCCTCTGCAAAAATTCAGGGATTATTAGGGGAGTGGTTCATCGATATTACACCCGGAAGTGATTCAAAGGGGTTTCTCAAGGATGGTGACTATATAGAAAGGGTGGAACCCCCGAGAGACTTTACAGAGGTTATAAACAATCTATCAAGTATGATAAAAACACTGGAGGATGTTGCAAAGAGCCTTCAGTCTTTCTTTTCAGAGCTCTGAGCATTTTATTATTCTGGAATACTGATCCCCTCTTAAATATTGACTAACTCTTTGTCTAAAGGGATAATTTCCCAAAGCATAAATGTGGGGTGGATGTTATGAGGAGGGCATTAATAAGTGTATGGGATAAAAGAGATATTGTTGAATTTGCCATGGGAATCCAGTCCCTTGGTTATGAAATTATCGCCTCCGGTGGAACAGCATCGCTTTTAAAAAGTAAAGGGATGAAGGTAAAGGAGATTGGTGAATTTACAGGGTTCCCTGAGATCCTCGATGGAAGGGTAAAAACCCTTCACCCGATGGTCTATGGTGGCATCCTTGCCCTCAGGGAAAAGGAATCCCATATGGACCAATTGAAGATTGCAGGGATTGAACCCATAGATATGGTGGTTGTGAATCTTTACCCCTTTGAAGAAATAGTGAAAAGAGAGGATTCAAGCTTTGATGATGCCCTTGAGAATATTGACATAGGCGGTCCCACGCTTATAAGGGCTGCTGCAAAGAATTTTTCAGGTGTTATAGTTATTGTTGACCCTGAGGATTATGGATCTGTCCTGGATGAATTGCGAAGGAGCGGTGATCTTCCCTACGAGATGAGATTTAAACTTGCCAGAAAGGCATTCCAGCTCACTGCAAGATATGATGGGGCTATAAGCAACTATTTTGGATCCATTGAAAAGGGCGGGAAGAGACAACATTTTCCGGAAACCTTTACGGTCCAGTTCAAAAAGGTTCAGGATTTAAGATACGGAGAAAACCCCCATCAGAAAGGCTCCTTTTACAGGGATATATACCCCCCTGCCTCAAGCATTGCAACAGCTGAGCAGCTTCATGGTAAGGAGCTTTCCTATACAAATATACTAGATCTTGATGCCGCACTTGAGCTGGTAAAGGAGTTTGATGAAGTATGTGCTGTTATAATTAAACATACAAATCCATGCGGTGCTGCGATATCCACCACAAGTCTTAAAAATGCATATATAAAGGCAAGGGAGTGTGACCCCGTTTCCGCTTATGGGGGGATAGTGGGGTTCAACAGGGAAGTTGATGAGGAGACAGCCAGTGAGGTTATTTCAACATTCATCGAAGCGATAATCGCCCCTGGCTTTACAGAAAAGGCACTTGATATATTGAGAAGCAAGAAGAACTTAAGGATCCTGAAAGCAGGTCCTCTTGTGAAAGAGTTGCCATCTGTGCCTGAGATGAGAAAGGTAAGCGGCGGGATCCTTATTCAAGAAAGGGATATGGCAGATACAGAAAAGTGGCAGGTTGTTACGAAAAAATCACCAACAGAAGAAGAAAAAAAAGCGCTTCTCTTTGCATGGAAGATATGCAAACATGTAAAGTCCAATGCGATAGTCTATTCCTATGCGGATAGGATAATCGGTGTTGGTGCAGGACAGATGAGCAGGATCGATTCTGCAAGATTTGCAATGGAGAAGGCGCGCTTTCCACTGAAGGGCTCAGTGATGGCATCGGATGCCTTTTTCCCTTTCAGGGATGTAGTTGATCTTGCAGCATCAGCAGGTGTAAGTGCGATAATCCAGCCAGGTGGTTCAATAAGGGATGAGGAGGTTATAAGGGCAGCTGATGAACATGGAATCGCTATGGTTTTTACAGGCATGCGCCACTTTAAACACTAAGGAGAAGATGGCATATGGCTGAGAAAAGGGCGGCTGTGCTTATTGTAATGGGAAGCCAGTCGGATTGGGAGATAATGAAGGAGACAGCGAGGATTCTTGATAGGTTTAATATTCCCTATGAAACTGTTGTTTCATCAGCCCACAGGAGCCCGGAGTTAACAACAAAAATAGCCTCGAGTGCAAGGGCAAAGGGCTATGAGGTGATAATTGCCGGGGCAGGTGGAGCTGCCCACCTCCCTGGAGTTCTGGCATCGAGAACGGAACTTCCAGTGATAGGGGTTCCTCTTGATCAATCGGGTCTTAAAGGGCTTGACTCCATTTTATCTATTGTTCAGATGCCCTCAGGTGTACCTGTTGCCTGTATGGCATTAGGTAAGGCAGGTGCCGCGAATGCTGCGCTTTTTGCTGTTCAGATACTCGGTTTAAAGGATCCCACGCTGAGGAGAAAATATCAGCAGTTCAAAAAGGAGATGGAGGCAGGGATAAGGGGTTTAATGGAGAACAGGGAAAAGGCTTAGAGGAATGGGGAAAAAGATCATAACAAAAATTGTAAGGGTAGATCCAGAGAATCCATCGCGGGATGTGATAAAGGAAGCACGAAGGTCTTTAAAGAGGGGGCAGATAATCATTTATCCAACTGATACATTCTATGCATTGGGAGGTGATGCCTTAAGAGAGGGTGTTATTAGAAGGATTTATACTCTTAAAGGAAGGGATTATAAGAAGCCCCTTCCTGTTATAATATCGGATGAGGGGATGCTTTATACCTTTGTTACCAATATTCCCTTTGCTGCAAGTCACCTGATCAGGAATTTCTGGCCAGGACCTCTTACCATAATATTTGAGGCATCATCAAGGATTCCTGAATCCCTTACAGCTGGCAGTGGCAGGATTGCTGTAAGGGTCCCTGGATGTATGTTTGCGAGGGAGATTTCAAAGGAGCTTGGCGGACCGATAATATCAACAAGTGCAAATCTTTCTGGGTCAGGGGATCCTGTCTATGAAAATCAGATCGTAGAGGTATTTTCTGGAAGGGTATCATATATATTCACAGCAGGTGATCTAAAAGCAAGGAGGCCATCCACGATAGTTGATGTCACTGAAGATACAATTGAAATAATAAGGGATGGAGAGATAAGTACTGATGAGATAAGCGCAGTTTTATCCGGCATTGAAAAGGGATGATAATTAAGGAATAACCATGGCATACATTGAACCCTTCAGGGCATTCATATATAACAGTGAAATAGTGAAGGACCTTTCCCTTGTCCTGGCACCACCCTATGACATTATATCCCCTGAGGATTGGAGGATTCTTGAACAAAGGAGTCCGTATAATGCTGTCAGGATTATTCTTGGTGACCCTGAAAAAAAGGATATAGATGAAAGGTATGCACATTGTGCGAGGATTTTTAATGAGTGGAAAAAGGAGGGGATATTGAAAAGACACCCGTACCCTTCTATCTATCTCCTTCATCAAAGGTTTTATCTGAAAGGGAAGGGTGTGAGGAAGAGGAGTGGATTCATTGCCCTGACACGTCTTGAGGAGTTTTCATCTGACAGGATACTACCACATGAAGGCACACTTCTTAAACCCAAGCTGGATAGACTGAAATTGCTTGAGCTATGCAGGGCAAATCTCTGCCCCATATTTGGTCTCTATTCTGATAAAAAAGGTGTGATCACACAGATGCTCGAGGAGAAGATAAGGGGCACAGAGCCGCTTATATCAACCGTTGACTATGAGGGTGTTGAAACATACGTTTGGTCTATCAATGAACCTGAAATCATCAGAAAGGTAAGGATGTTGATGGAGGAAAAGACCCTATTTATTGCTGATGGTCATCATAGATATGAAAGTGCGCTTCTTTACAGGAACAGGATGCGAAGTTTAATCCCCAACTCAACAGGGAAGGAAGCATTCAACTATGTGATGATGTATATGACGAATATGGACGACCCTGATGGACTTACCATACTTCCCACACATAGACTCATAAAGGATCCACCGTTTTTCCTTGAAAGGGCCTTCCTCGAAGGTGTTAAAAACGAATTCAACATTTTGGAGATCCCTTTTACAGAGGAGAGTGAACAGAAGACAAGGGAGAAACTGAGAGAGGCACTTGAGGAAAGGGGGAGAGACAGACATGTTTTTGGCTTAATAATCAAGGATCTGCCTTCATATTTGCTTTTAGAACTGAAGAGCCCATTACTTATTGATGAAGTAATGGGCGATGAAACCCCTGATCCACTGAAGGAACTGGATGTGAATATATTGCACTATATGATACTTAAAAGGTATCTCTGCATAGGGGAAAAGGCACAGGAAGAGCAAAAGTATATCACATATACAAAGGATTTCGATGAGGCAATCGACAGCGTAAGGAAGGGGCCATTCAGGATGTGCTTTCTGCTCAATCCTCCAAGGATTGAGCAGATAAGAAGGATCGCAACATCACGGTTGAAAATGCCACAAAAGTCAACATACTTCTGGCCAAAGCTTCCAACAGGTTTGCTTTTTAACAGTATTGATCAAGAAGAGATAGCCGATGTTTAAAAAGGATCCGGAGATAATACAGCCTGAAAAGGGTCATTTAATCACCACAGACACCATCCTTCTTTCCAATTTTATAAAAATAAAAAAGGGGGATGCAGTATGCGAGCTTGGATGTGGATCGGGGCTTATATCTATCCTTATAGGGATGGAGGGGAAGGCTTCCCGAATCCTTGGTATAGAGATTCAAAAAGAACTTGTTGAAACAGCAAGAAAAAATATAGATCTGAATCGACTTCAGGACTCTGTTGAGATAATAGAGGGGGACATAAGGGATATAAAAACAATAACCCCCCCTTCCATCTTCGATGTTGTGATTGCAAATCCACCATATATAAAGAAATCCATGGGCAGATGCAGTCCTGATCAGCGAAGGAGTATTGCGAGACAGGAGACAATGGGAACACTTGATAGATGGATCTATGCAGCCTCCTATCTCTTAAGATCAAAGGGAAGGGCTTATTTCGTTTTTATTCCTGAAAGACTTGCAGAGATGATAGAGGAACTGAGAAAAAGGAGGGTAGAGCCTAAGAGGTTGCAATTTGTCCATACGCACCTGGAAAGGTATGCGATCCTTTTTTTACTGGAGGGAATAAAGGATGGAAGGGAGGGTTTATCTATCCTGCCTCCCCGCATTATCCCTGCTTCCTGAGATCTTCTTCTTAAGATAGGATATATAGGCCCTGATTATAGAATCCCGTAGCAGTGGATCATCCACATGGGAGGCAATCCTTTCTGCCTCCTCCTTCATCCAGCTGAAAAATTCAGGATCCCTTTTCCTTTTTATTTCAGGCTTTGGGGCAGGTATCTCACCAACACGGAAGATAATGTCCTTAATGAGTTCTTTTCCCAGTTTTTTATTTATCGCATCAAGGATATCCATTTTCATCAGATGGAGCTCCTGTGCCCAGATGGAATTGATAACATAAACATAGAGAATCCCATTTTTTACCTTTTCCGGAAAGGTATTCCTCTTTATTCTGATGCCGACTATCTCATCCCATATCTCAACTGCCTTCTGTGCCAACAGGGGTGCGGATAATTCAAGGCTGTTTATTACCCTTTCAAGAACGTCTTTAATTAGCTCCATCCCTTTTACATTTTACCATCTTCCCCATGGGTATTGACAGAGGATTAAGAATGAAGGAAAATTGTAATTAAGGATTATTAATCTTAAATAAATCCTAATAAATTCAAAAATAGAAAATTCTCTTATAAATTTATTAAGAATTATAAAAAAATGATAAATTTAATCGATTATTGCCATGATTTCGAAAAAGATCTTTATTCGCATAATAAATATGTCTTTTCCAATATTAATTGGCTTTCTTGCCGAATCGCTGATGGGAGTTGTGGATACCTTTATCCTTGGATATATTGGTCCAGATGCACAGGCAGCAGCAGGATTAGGAATCACGATTTATTGGCTTTTTGCAGGTCCTTTATGTGCATTAACTATTGGAATAGAGGTTATTGCAGCAAGGAGGAAAGGTGAGGGCAGTGATGAGGAGTGCGCAAAGATATTGAGGAGTGCCGTTATTTATGGATTTATAACAGGCTTGCTTGCAGTTGTCCTTATTAGAATCTCCCAGCCTTTGATAGCTGATAGGATGGGCATCGATTCCAGATTAGAGGGGTATGTGAATGATTATGTAAACTGGAGAATGATATCCATCCCATTCTTTTCCATTTCTTGTGCAATGCAGAACTTCTTCTATGGCATAGGCGAATCGCGTGTCGATATGAGGGCATCGATATTAATAAATCTTGTTAATTTCATCCTCTGCGTGATCTTTCTTGCATCTGGAATCATTAATCCATCAACCGGTGTTAAGGCGGTAGCAATCGCATCATCAATTGGCACGATTACTGGTATGTTCTTTTTCATATATTCAGCACTGAGGACTAAGTATAGTAAAAAAGGATTATCAAACCTTTTACATCATGCGTTAGTTAATCACATCTCCCAGATTTTTATGCTCTCATGGCCTGTTGCCATTCAATCTTTCCTGGGGATGGTCTCCATCCTTTTCTTTTACAGGATTATTTCCTTGATCGGTGTTGAGGAGCTTGCAGTAGCCCATATACTTTCATCGATATGCTCACTTGTCTTTATGCCTGTTGCTGCAATAGGGTATGGCGCACCCATTATTGCAGGGCAATATCTGGGTGCGGGGAAGAAGGGGCTTGCCCGTTTATGCGGCTGGGCTGCAATTTTTATGGGCACGGGATATAGTGCTATCATCTGCGCTGTATTCCTTTTCTTTCCCGAATGGGTTATGAGTTTCTTTACCAGTGATCTGAGGGTTCTTGAACTCGGGGCAATGGGATTAATGATAATGGGGGTTGCCCAGATCTTTGAATCCGTGGGATATATAATATGTCATCTCCTTCAGGGTGTGGGGTTGAGCTTTCTGGTTATGGCTATTGATTCCATATTAACATGGGGAATATTCATTCCCATTTCATATTTCCTCTCCCTCAGGCTTAATCTTGGGTTGATCGGTGCATGGGGTGGCTGGGTAATCTACATCCTTTCACTTTCCTTTATTTCCTATCTCATATTTAAGAAAAGGGGGTGGATGGAAGTAAGGATTTAAATTAGAGAAAGATGTATCGGCTTATAAATATCAGTGCAAGGAGGTATACAAGCCAGTGGACCTCCCTCCATTTACCCGCCATTAATTTCATAACAGGATAAGCAATAAATCCCAGCGCTAATCCGTTGGAGATACTGAATGTGAGGGGCATGATTATGATGGTGAGGAAGGCAGGGATAGCCTCGGTTAAATCCTTCCAGTCTATCTTCGTTATGCTTTCCATCATAAGGCTTCCCACGATAATAAGGGCGGGGGCTGTTATCGGATATAATCTTGTTTGCGTTCCAGGTATCTGATATCCTCCCCCAAACATAATGGCAATAGGGGAGAAGAAGAGTGCAAGGAGGAACAGGATCGATGTAACTATATTTGCAAATCCGGTCCTTCCACCCTGTGCTACACCAGATGCACTCTCAATATAGGCTGTAACCGTTGATGTACCGCACAGGGCCCCAATTATGGACCCAAGGGCATCTGTAAAAAGTGCCCTGTTCAATCGGGGAAATTCCCTCTCTTTAATAAAGCCCGCCTTTTCACCAACGCCAACGAGCGTTCCAATAGCATCAAACATTGCGAAGAACAGGAATGTGAAGATAGGTGCCAGGTAAGCAGGTCTTAAGGCTTCAAGTATTTTTAATTTTCCAAAGGTTGGTGTGATCGATGGGATTTTTATAATTTCGCCGCTGAATTTAACTATACCCGAAGGGATACCAAGAAGTCCCGTTATAACTATTCCTATAAGTATTGCCCCCCTCACCCTCATAGCCATCAGTGATGCTGTGATAACAAACCCCGTTATGGCAAGGAGCGTTGGTGGGGAGCTGAGATTTCCAAGGGTAACAAAGGTTTCTGGATGGGATGCTACAATTCCAGCATCTTTGAGGCCTATGAATGCTATGAAAAGCCCGATACCTGTTGCTGTTCCATACTTTATTGCGTCAGGAATCGCAACAAATATCCTCTCCCTTATCCCCCATGCTGTCAGTATTACAAAGAACACACCCGAGAGGAAAACTATACCCAGTGCAATATCCCATGGTACTCCCATTGCACCGCATATATTAAAGCTGAAAAGTGCATTCATTCCCATTCCAGGTGCAAGTGCAATGGGATAATTTGCGATAAATGCCATAAGGAGTGTTGTAAATGCGGAGGCTATACATGTTGCTGCAAGGACTGATTCGAAATCCATACCTGAACCAGCAGGTGGAGGGACAGAAAGAATGGCCGGGTTCACAAATATTATATAAGCCATTGTCATAAATGTTGTAACTCCGGCTATTGCTTCTGTCTTAAGGTTCGTTCCTGCCTCATCAAAATGAAAGAAGCGGGATATCCTGCCCCTCATCCTTGCCTCCGATCTGAAATTATTATCGAAGCATGCGAAAAATGCAACTTTAATAGGATGGAGGTTTTACGCAATTGACACGGGAAAAATAATCATGGTAATTTTTCTTTCTGGTATGATAGATTAATTTTTGTGTGGAGAGGCTATGAAGTGTGATTTTTGTGGAAAAGAGACTGATTATGTGAGAAGGGTTGCGCTCGATAAGGATTACGACAGGCTAACTGTAAGGCATAAGGTTAAGTATGCTTGTGAGGAGTGTTCTATTAAAAAAGAGGCAGAGAGGAAGAAGAAGGCATTAAAGGAAAAGGGAGGTTAAATTTATGAAAAAGAGATATCTTCTTGCGCCTGGTCCAACTCCTGTTCCAGAAAGGGTGCTCCAGGCGATGTCCTTACCGATGATGCATCATAGAACACCTGAATTTGAGTCGATAATGGAAGGTGTGAGGAGTGATCTTAAATATCTCTTCCAGACAGAGAAAGAGGTTCTTATACTTGCCTGTTCAGGAACTGGGGCCATGGAGGGTGCTGTTGTAAATCTCCTGTCCAGGGGGGACAGGGCAGTAGTGGTAAGGGGTGGAAAATTTGGTGAGAGGTGGGCAGAGATATGTAATGCATATGGTGTTGAGGTTATTAATATTGATGTCACATGGGGTGAAGCTGTTGATCCCGCAATAATTAGAGAAATGATTAATAAAAACAAGGATGTCAGGGCAGTTTTCATGCAGGCAACGGAAACCTCAACAGGCGTAAAACATCCTGTGAAGGAGATTGCAGAAATCATAAGAGACCTTCCTGAAACAGCGCTTGTCGTTGATGGGATAACAGGGGTGGGTGTATTTGATCTTCCTATGGACAGGTGGGGCATAGATCTCCTTGTTGGAGGATCTCAGAAGGCCCTTATGCTTCCACCGGGTCTTGCATTTGCATGTTTGAGTGAGAAGGCATGGAAGATGGTGGAAAGGTCAAATCTCCCTAAATATTACTTTGATTTTCGCAAGGAGCTTAAGAATCTTATAAAAAATCAGAGCGCATACACACCCGCGGTATCGCTTGTTATAGGTCTTCATGAATCACTGAAGATGATAAGGGAGGAGGGTCTTGAGAATGTCTTCTCGAGACACAGAAGGTTTGCTGAGGCAACGAGGGCTGCTGTAGAGGCACTTGGTCTTAAACTTTATGCACCCAAATCCCCCAGCGAGGCTGTAACAGCTGTTCTTGCCCCTGAAGGGATTGATGCACAGAAGATTGTGAGAATTATGAGAGACAAACACGGGATAATAATAGCCGGAGGGCAGGACAGGGCAAAGGGAAAGATCTTTCGGATATCACATATGGGCTACATTGACAGGTTTGATCTGATAACGGCTATATCTGCACTTGAGATGACACTTCAAGAACTCGGATACAGTTTTGATCTTGGAATTGGTGTAAAAACGATGGAGGAGTATCTGCGATAAATTTTAACACAGGGAGGAGAGATGAAGGTTCTTATCACGGATGGCCTTTCGGAAAAAGGGATCGAGATACTTAAAAAGGGAGGCTTAGCGGTAGATTTAAGATTAAAGCTTCCTCATGATGCAATTATGGAGGTTATCCCTGAATATGATGCACTGATTGTGAGAAGCGCAACGAAGGTTACTTCAGACATCATAAATGCTGCCGAAAAACTGCGCGTTATCGGAAGGGCTGGCATTGGTGTTGATAATATAGATGTTGATGCAGCAACAAGGAAGGGTATTGTTGTTATGAATACGCCTGGCGGAAATACTATCACAGCAGCAGAGCATACACTTGCACTTATCTTTGCAATTGCGAGGAAGGTTCACCTCGCGGATTCCTCGATGAAGAGTGGTAGATGGGAGAAGGGGAGATTTATGGGTGTTGAGCTTTATGGCAAAACACTTGGAATTATTGGTCTTGGAAACATAGGAAGTGTTGTTGCTGACAGGGCACATGGTCTGAGGATGAAGGTTATAGCCTACGATCCATATATAACAGAAGAAGCTGCGGAGAAGATGGGTGTTGAACTTGTTTCATTTGAGGAGCTACTTAAAAATTCTGATTTTATAACGATCCATACCCCTCTTACATCAGAAACAAGGAATCTCATCAATGCAAGAACAATAGGGATGATGAAGAAAGGGGTTTACATTATAAACTGCGCAAGGGGTGGTATTGTTAACGAAAAGGATCTAATGGATGCAATAAGTAAAGGGCATGTTGCTGGAGCCGCACTTGATGTTTTCGAAAAGGAGCCCCCTGATGACTGGACTCTTGCAAGGATGGAGCAGGTTGTTGCAACACCACATCTCGGCGCTTCAACAGAAGAAGCTCAGGAGAAGGTTTCGATAGCGATTGCAGAACAGATAGTTGATTTCCTGAAAAATGATATAGTAAGAAATGCTGTTAATGTTCCTTCTATTCCAAAAGAGCTCTATGAGGCCCTTAAACCTTACATATTGCTTGCAGAGAAGATGGGTTCATTCCAGGCGCAACTTCTTACAAGGGCTGCATCTGAGATATGGGTTGAATTCATAGGGGATGTAGCCAATCAGGATGTAACACCGATTACCATATCATTGCTTAAGGGGTTTTTCTCCATATTTCAGGAGAATGTTAACTATGTGAATGCACCACTTATTGCAAGGGAAAGGGGTGTAAAGGTTATTGAGTCCAAAAGCAGTAAGACAAAGGATTTTGCGAGCCTGATTAATTTAAGGGTTAAGACCGTTGATGACAAAGAGCATCTTGTTGCCGGTGCACTTTTCGGAAAAGCTGACCCGAGGATAGTAAGGATAAACGATTTTATGGTTGAGGCGATACCAAAGGGTTTCATGATTGTTATGCAGAACTATGATAGACCAGGTGTTATAGGGAGTGTAGGAACACTTCTCGGAAAAAGGGAGATAAATATTGCAGGTATGCAGCTTGGAAGGAAGGAGATCGGAGGAGTGGCGCTTTCCCTTATTACTGTTGATAATATCGTTACAGAGGAGATCCTTGACGAGCTTAAAAGGCTCCCCAATATTATTGATGCGAGACTTGTGAAACTTTAAGGGGAGCAAAAAAGATGGAATTTTACTTTTCAAGTCTACCCCCAGTTTTCCTGCCAAAAGGGGTAAAGGATTATCCCCCGGAAAGGGCTTTCAGGCTTGAGTATATAGAAAAGAAGCTTCTTGATATATTCAGGAGATGGGGGTTTCAGAGGGTATTTACCCCCTTTATTGAATATCTTGAGTCAGCAACAAAAGGGATGGGAAGTGATGTTGAGGATAAGGTATATAAATTTGTGGAAAGGTCAACAGGAAGGCTCATTGCATTCAGGCCGGATTTTACCCCACAGATTGCCCGCATTGTTTCTACCCGGCTTAAAGAGATGCCAAAACCTCTGAGGATATGTTACACAGGAAGCGTTCTCAGGGATCTTGAAGGTGAGGGAAGGGAGGAAAAGGAAATATTTCAGGCAGGTGTTGAACTGATAGGTATTGATCTTCCTGAGTCGGATGCAGAGATGATTGCAATAGCCATTGAGGGGATGAATACCCTCGGCCTTAAGGGGATAAGAATCGATGTTGGTCAGGTTCAGTTCCTGAGGGGTTTTCTCAATGACGACCTTCTGAAGCCATATGAGAGAAGGATAATAAGGGAATATATACACAGGAAAGATATATCCGGACTCCATTCCATTATTAAAGAACTGAGTATCCCTGAGAAGAGAAAGAAGGCATTGATGCATCTTCCTATGTTAACAGGATGTGATGATATACCGGATGAGGCATATAGCCTTGTTGATAATGAATTGTCTGAGAAGGCTATAGAAAATCTGAGGCAGGTTCTACACATTTTAAATCTTTATGGATTAAAGAGATATATTTCTGTTGATCTCGGTGAGGTCAGGGGTTTTGATTACCATACCGGTGTGATCTTTGAAGGGTTTGTTGAGAAAATGCCCTGGAGTGTTTGCAGTGGAGGAAGATATGATAACCTTTTAGAGAAGTATGGATATCAGTGTGCAGCAACAGGATTTGCTTTTGATATGGAGAGAATTCTTCTCGCAATGGAGTCCCAATCCATTGATGTTAAATTGGAAGGTGCAAGGATTCTCTTAATAAATATGAAGAACGACAAGAAGGACGCACTTTCCATTGCAAAGACCCTGAGAAAAAGGGGGTTTTCCGTCGCAAGGGATATCATAAAGAGGCCATGGGAAGAATCTGTTGAATATGCAAGGATCAATGGGATCCCGATTGTTTTACTTCTTGGAATGAAGGGATACAGGGATGATGAGGCAGTTGTTATGACAGTAAAGTCCGGAAAAATGGAAATATTCAATATAAATTCAATAATTAAGGGAGATAGGGATTTTCTCAGAATAGTGAGAGGTGTTAAGTAATGGCAAACATAGTTATAGTTGGTGCACAGTGGGGAGATGAGGGTAAGGGTAAAGTTGTTGACATTTATGCCTATTATGCTGATGCGATTGTGCGTTATCAGGGCGGGAACAATGCAGGTCATACACTTGTTGTTGATGGAGAAAAATTTGTCTTTCATCTCATTCCATCTGGAATTCTTCATAAAGGTAAATATGCTGTGATTGGCAATGGTGTTGTTATTGATCCCGAGGTTCTTTTAGAGGAGATTTATAGTTTAAAGCAGAGGGGCTATCTTGAAGATGATGAAAAGTTAGTCATAAGTGAGACTGCACATGTTATACTTCCCTATCATAAGGCAATAGATATAGCGAGGGAGAGATCTGGAAGAAGCATAGGAACAACAGGAAGGGGTATCGGTCCTGCATACGAGGATAAGATGGCAAGGGTAGGCATAAGAATGATCGATCTGACTGATGAGATGATTTTGAGAAAGAAGATCGTAATAAACCTGCAGGAGAAGAATTATTATCTTACAAACATACTTAAGGAAAAGCCGATGGATGCTGAAGCAATCCTCGAAAAATATGTTTCATATGGAGAGAAGCTTAAAAGACATCTTGCCGATACATCCATATTCATTCACAACATGATAAGAAGGGGATACAGCATCCTTTTTGAGGGTGCTCAGGGAACACTGCTTGATGTGGATCATGGGACTTATCCATTTGTGACGTCGTCTAATGCTGTTGCGGGTGGTGCCTGTTCCGGTGCTGGTATTGGTCCCACACTTATTGATGGTGTGATTGGAGTAAGTAAGGCGTATACAACAAGGGTAGGTGGGGGTCCTTTCCCTACAGAGCTTAAGGACAGCGTTGGTGAATATCTGAGAAAGAGGGGTTGTGAATTTGGTGCAACGACGGGGAGGCCGAGAAGATGTGGATGGCTTGATATACTTGTATTGAAAAGGGCAGTCCGGGTAAATGGGCTCAATGGAATAGCACTTACAAAACTGGATATACTCTCCGGCCTTGATGTAATAAAGCTATGCATTGCATACAGACTTGAAGGAAAAATTCTTGAGGAATTTCCCTCACGCACAGAATGCCTTGATAATTGCGAGCCCATCTATGAGGAGATTGAGGGGTGGAAGGAAGACCTCAGTGGATGCAGGGACTTCAATGACCTCCCATCAAACGCAAAAAGGTTTATAAGGAGGGTAGAGGAATATACGGGTATTGATGTTTGTCTGATATCCGTTGGTCCACAGAGGCACCAGACCATCATGATGAAAAATCCGTTCAGATAGTTTCATCTACAGGCACAATAATCTAAAATGGATTACTAAGGAGTAAAGTTTTTATCAGTGGAGGTGGATGTGAAAAACGAATATCCGCTGTTTATTGGTGGTAATCATATAAAAACGGAAAAGAGGAGTGAGATAAAGGATCCATATACGGGAGATACGATAGGATCTGTCCATCTTGCATCAAGGATTGAGGCTGAAAAGGCAATAGAAAGGTCAAGGGAGGCATTTGAGAAAACGAAGAAGCTCTCAGCGTACAGGAGATATGAAATCCTCTCGAAGGTTGCATCTATTTTGATGGAGAGAAAGGAGGAGATATCTCGGCTTATCTGTAGGGAGGCGGGCAAACCCATAAGAGATGCAAGAACGGAGGTTTCAAGGGCTATTAATACATTCACAATTGCCGCTGAGGAGTCAAAAAGGATAGGTGGCGAGGCAATTCCACTGGATCTCATGCAGGGATTTGAAGAGAAAAAAGGGATAACATGGCGTTATCCTGTTGCACCCATTCTTGGTATAACACCCTTTAACTTTCCACTCAATCTTGTTGCCCATAAGGTTGCACCCTGTATGGCTGCTGGGTCAACAATGATTCTAAAACCTGCACCACAAACACCAATAACATCAATTGTACTTGCTGATATTGTGCGTGAGGCAGGATATCCAGAAGATGCATTTATTGTTCTTCCCTGCGATGTTGATGTTGCTGAGTATCTTGTAAGGAATGATGAGATTAAGATGCTTTCATTCACAGGAAGTGCAAAAGTTGGCTGGTATCTTAAGGAAATCTGCGGAAAGAAGAAGGTTGTTCTGGAACTTGGTGGTGATGCAGCAGTGATTGTTCATGATGATGCACCTCTTGATTATGCAATAAGGAGATCTGTAACAGGGGCTTTTGCTTATTCAGGACAGATCTGCATTTCGGTCCAGAGGATATACTGTCACAGAAATGTGTTTTTAGAGTTTTTTGAAAGATTTGTGGAGCTAACAAAAAGACTGAAACTCGGCAATCCCCTTGATGAGGATACGGACTATGGCCCTATGATAGATGAGAACGCAGCCTCAAAGGCCGAAGATTTTATAGATGATGCAAGGAAAAAGGGCGCAAAGATTGTTACAGGTGGTGTGAGGAAGGGAAATCTCGTTGAGGCAACAGTAATAACAGAAACGAAAGCTGATATGAAGATCTGCTGCGAGGAGGCATTCTCGCCTGTTGTTTTTATTGAGCCCTATGATGATGTTGATCAGGCAATAAAGAGAGTAAACAGCTCCAGATATGGACTTCAGGCAGGTGTGTTTACAAAGGATATTAACAATGTATTCAAGGCATTCAGAGAGATCGAGGTTGGAGCAGTCATGATAAATGAGATACCTACATTCCGTATAGATCACATGCCCTATGGGGGTATTAAAGATTCGGGACTGGGAAGAGAGGGTATACGTTACGCAATTGAGGAGATGACGGAGTTGAGGCTGCTTGTGCTAAACTTTCCTCAGTAGATCCTTGTGAGTTCGGAATTTCATAGAGATATGATCTCCGTCATAACATATACTTTTTCCATTCGTTAATAATTACAACAAAACTATGGATGGTAGGTGAGATGAATAAGACTGTTACTCAAAAACCGATCCCTCATATACCGACAAAGGAGGAGATGGAGAAGACAAACAGGATCTGCAAGTTTTTTATAATAGCGAGTCTTCTCTACTTTTTTGCAGGCTCACTTATTGGACTTTTGATCCTTTCCGATATAGGAAATATCCCTACCTTTGTTCATGTGCATTTAAATTTTGTAGGGTGGGTGTCAATGATGATCTTTGGTGTGGGTTACAAGCTCCTTCCAACGGGGTTTGCAATGAAGGGCTCTGTTTACAGTTTTCCCCTTGCATATATCCACTTCTGGCTCTCGAATATAGGACTTCTGGGAACAAGTCTTTTTTACTATTTGAGATATACCTCAATGACTCAATTCGATGAGGTGGGTCTCTTAATTTTTGGACTGATACTATTTATCTCTGTGGTCATCTTCATTTACAATATGCTTATGACGTTCAGAAATTGATTCAGAAGCTTAATTCTTGGGCAACTGGCAATGGATGATTCTTGACATCCCCGGAAAGCAATGGTATTTTTTAACCTTACGAAGAAAAAGCCGTTACATATTGAGCCGCTAGCTCAGTCGGTAGAGCACCTGACTTTTAATCAGGTGGTCGCAGGTTCGATTCCTGCGCGGCTCATTTTGAATCTTTGATACGGATGTCGTCCCCATCGTCTAGTCAGGCCAAGGACACCGCCCTTTCAAGGCGGTAACAGGGGTTCAAATCCCCTTGGGGACGTCCTGAAAATAATGGATCACCCTTAAATGGATTTTTAAAAAACCTTCCATCCTTTCAACACTCCCCCGAGAAGTGAAGTGTTCCAAAGACACTTATTTCAAGCAAATCCGAAATTCTTCTGATGATTCTCCTCGGAAAATCTAATGCGTGAAGTTGGGTTCAACTGTTTTCTTGGTATATAAGGGAGTACGTTGATAAGGCTGATATAAAACCAGAGTCAGGGCCAGTCATAAGGGAAATAGCTAAGTTTCTAAAAGATAACCCAGAAATTAATGTTTATATTGTAGGGCATACAGATAACATAGGGAAGCTTGACTACAATATTGATCTTTCAAAAAGAAGGGCGGATGCCGTTGTAAAGGAGCTTGTTGAGAGGTATGGGATTAAAAAGGATAGATTGAAAGCTTTTGGTGTTGGTCCTCTGGTACCTGTGAGCTCCAATGAGACGGAAGAGGGTCGTTCTAAGAATAGGCGAGTAGAGATTGTAAAACAGTGAAAAGATAAAAAGAGAAACCTTGATCTTATAAAGAATTTACTCTTAGAAATACATCAGAAGATTGGTTATCCTGAGTTTCTTATGAGTTACCGAACTGGATCATAAATAAAGGTGGCGATCCTTTCACTTGTTATTTCCATCCTTTTATGCAAAATAAAATCTCAGGAATCTAATCTGGGGTCATAATCTGATCTGGGGTCACCTATGAAAAAGGCTGTCAAGTTAGAAATGCGAATCATTAGTCAAGCCGTTCCTTAAAGGGTCTCTTTATAAGGACCAGAATCAGTCACCTATCCGTGCTCCATATTGGACACATTATATTATCGTAATCCGGCCTCCCAATCAGGTCTTAAGATCTGATTGGGGGTCAGGTCTTGCAATATAACATAACAAAAGGTGAGCTACAATCAGCCATGGCAGGACTATTGTGAATAGGATTTTCAGGGGCAGCTTGTCTTAGAATATTCCGAAGAGTGAAAAACTAAGGGGTAGAGAATATATTGTGATAAAAACTAATAGATAGGGCTATTTATAAAGCCCATCTTCAATATAGATATACATTAAAAGAGGAAGCTTAATACCCTGGTGTGCATTATACTACAATTAGTGCTATAATTGATTAATTTACTAAAAGGGTAGAGGCTTGGTAGGAAAATGTGATATTGCAAGACCTGACCCCTGAAACATTTTACCGCTGCATGAATTTCTTTTCGATCCAGAAATGTATGAAAAATTTGTTGCGCTTGAAGAAACCTGGGAATATGACTCCATTCACAAGCCGATCTGCATGCCAGTTCTTGTAGAACTTTCCACAGAAAAGG
>JBBIRW010000011.1:0-22273 GCA_037441565.1 Deltaproteobacteria bacterium
TATAAACACAGTTGCAGGAAACGGGGATACGGTTTATAACGGAGGGGGTGAACCGGCTACGGCATTCAGCCTGTATTTGCCTAATAAGATATACATCAGGGGGCAAAACCTTTATATCTGCGATACGTATCATCATATGATAAGGGTTCTTAAAAATGCATATTCGATTTCGTTGTACGCTGGAACAGGGGCAGCGGGCTATTCCGATGGCTATCCCGCAACAGAAAGGATGCTCAACTCTCCCAATGGTCTTTCCATTGATAAATACGGGAATCTCTTCATAGCGGATACAACAAATCAGAGGATCAGAAGGGTATCAGCTGATGGGTCCATTTCCACTGTTGCAGGATCAGGGGCGAAGGGCTTTTCAGGGGATGGCGGGAATGCCCTTCTTGCATCCTTTAATGATCCCATGGATGTGGAGGTTGATGGAAACGGAAATATATATGTTGCCGATTTCAACAACAATCGCATAAGAATGATCACACCCTCAGGCACCATAACAACCATTGCAGGAAACGGATCAACCGCATATAATAGCTACGATGAAGGTAAGTATGCCACAACCGTCGGTCTTTCAAGTCCAAGAGGTCTTTCCATAGATAAAGATGGAAACATCTATATTTCCGATACCGGACATAACCTCATAAGGGTGATCATTCAGTAGATCAATGATCCTTGCCCATTCTGACTTTACTTCATGAGGGTTCCCTTTTTTCTCAGGCGAAGGAGCATATAGATTGAAAAAAGGAAAAGGGGGATTCCTACTGCCTGTGATTCAGAAAGTCCCATAAGGAACCCTCTGGGATCATCCCTTACAAACTCAAGGAAGAATCTCATGAAGGAGTAAAGTAGTGTGAAGGTCCAGAAGAGTTGCCCTTCAAACTGTTTCCTTTTTCTGAGATAGAAAAAGATAAAAAGAAATATAAGAAAGCTTCCAGCGGATTCATAGAGCTGTGTTGGGTGGATGGGCTCTCCAAGGTGAGCCCTTGCAAGGGAATGCGGGTCTGAAAAAACTATACCCCATGGAAGCATTGTGGGTTTTCCATAACAGCAACCTGCCATAAAACATCCTATCCTTCCTATGGATAGACCGAGTGGAAGGGATGGTGCAATAACATCGGAGAGCTTCCATATTGGAAGGGCATGTTTTCTTATATAGATCAGTGCAACAGGGATGGAAAGAAGAAGGCCTCCATAAAAAACAAGCCCACCATTCCATATCCTGAAGATTTCAATAGGATCAGCTATGTATATATCGTGAAATACAATAACATGGAACAGCCTTGCACCTATGATGGCAGAGAGAATTACATAGAATCCGAGATCCATGATTCTATCGGGATTTAATCCCTGAAGCCTCGCCTCCCTCGATGATAGGAGAAGCGCGGTGATGAATGCTATTGCAAGGAGCAATCCATAGGAGTGGATAGCGATACCCTTGAATTCAAAAAGGATTGGATACATATGTGTCCTCCTTAGATCTTTTATTGAAGAAACCATCCCATATGATGACTATTATGCCAACTGTTATGGCAGCATCTGCTACATTGAATGCAGGCCAGTGGATATTTCCATAATGGAGATCTATGAAATCTATAACAGCCCCAAATCTGATCCTGTCTATAAGATTTCCAATTGCACCGCCGAGTATCATTCCAAGGGAGATCTGCGAGGAGGCTGTTCCATCTTTGAGGAGGACGATAAGGTAGAGAATTACACTTATAGAAACTGTTGTTATAGCTATAAGGAATGCTGTTTTCACTGTTGATGGATTGCTGGAAAAAAGACCGAAAGCAACACCTGTGTTTTTTATCAAAGTTATGTTAAGGAAACCCTTGAAAACCGATATTGATTCATATAGACGAAGCCTTGTTTGCACAATCATTTTCGTAGAAAAATCGAGTGTAAGGATTAAAAAAGCAGATATTAAAAAGATTATATATTTTTTGATCGATCTCTTCATATCATGGAAAATCCCTTTAACTCAAAACCTCAAGACATCTCGGGCAGATTCCCGGATGGGAAGGATCCATCCCTGTTTCTGTGCTATATGTCCAGCACCTTTCACATTTGGATCCCCTCGCCCTTGATACCCAGATCTTCATGTCCTTGATTTCCTCACCTTCCATACCTCCTCCTTTATCTCTCTCTATGATCTCCATCTGGGATACTATACAGATCATCCTTAGTGTTTCAAGATTTTCACTTACAAATTCCCTTATGTCCTGAGGGGACAGTATCTCAACAAGTGCATCGAGGGATGATCCTATAAGTTTCTGTTTTCTTAATATCTCAAGTGCCCTCAGGATTTCCCTCCTTATTTTTAAAAGCACCTCCCACTTTTTCTCAAGCTCATAGTCAATGGAGCCTTCCTCAATTGAAGGAAATGAATTAAGAAAAACACTCTCGCCAAGTTTAAGCGAGTAAGGCATATACTTACTTACCTCATCCGCAGTAAAGGAGAGTATTGGCGCTATGAGCTTTATAATCGCTAATCCGATCTCATAAAGCGCGCTCTGGCAGGACTTCCTTTCGGATGAATCAGCACGGGAGCAGTAAAGCCTGTCCTTTATTATGTCAAAGTAGAGTGAACTCAGATCAACTGTGCAGAAATTATGTATCGTGTGATATATGATATGGAATTCGTAATTTCGATATGCATTGATGCATTTTTTTATAATATGCTGGAGGCGTGATGTTATCCACCTGTCTATCTCTTCCCTTTTCTTTAAATCAACAAATTGTGATTCAGGATCAAAATCATAGAGATTTCCAAGGATGAATCTCAGCGTGTTTCTTATTCTTCTGTACGCTTCTGCAAGCCTTTCAAGGATTTCCATGGATAGGGTTACATCATTTCTGTAATCCTCAGCAGCAACCCATAGTCTGAGTATTTCGGCACCGTAGCGATCTATTACCTCCTGGGGATGGATAACATTTCCAAGGGATTTGGACATCTTTCTTCCTTCACCATCAACAACAAATCCATGGGTAAGAACCGATCTGTAAGGTGCACAACCCCTTGTTGCAACAGCTGCGATTAGTGAACTGTGAAACCATCCCCTGTGCTGATCGCTCCCTTCAAGATACATATCTGCTGGAAAGCCGAGTTCCTCCCTCTTCTCGAGAACAGCTGCCCAGCTAACACCTGAATCAAACCAGACGTCTATAATGTTTTCATCCTTTCTGAATTTATCGTTTCCGCACTTTTTGCATCGAACTCCCTCTGGAAGGATTTCATCTGCATCCTTTTCGAACCATATATCAGCACCATGATTTTCTACAAGGGATATTATGTGATTTAAAATATCCTCATTAAACAACATCTCTCCACATGATGTGCAGTAGAATACCGTAATTGGGATCCCCCATGATCTCTGTCTTGAAATGCACCAGTCCGGTCTGCTTGCTATCATGTTGTATATCCTATCCCTTCCCCAGTATGGTATCCACCTGACATTATCGATCCACCTGAGGCAATTTTCACGGAGTTTGTTCTTCTCCATGGAGATGAACCACTGCTCTGTTGAACGGAATATTACAGGATTCTTGCACCTCCAGCAGTGCGGATATGAATGAACGATTGTTTCTTCATGGAGAAGGGATCCATTTTTCCTTAAGAAATCGTTAATAGAAGGATTGGCATCAAATACAAACATCCCACCAAAATATTTCACATCCTCTGTAAACCTTCCCCTGTCATCAACAGGTGAATATATATCGAGATTGTACTGAATCCCTGTGTTGTAGTCCTCCTGACCATGTCCTGGTGCTGTATGAACACATCCTGTTCCTGTATCCATTGAGACATAATCCGCAAGAACAATCAGTGAATTTCTTCCGTATATGGGATGGATTGCATTCTTTTGCTCAAGTATTGTTGAGGGAAATGTTGTAATAATATTAAAATCCCGCATCTGCAACTTCGACATCACCTCTTCAACCAGCGCTTTTGCAATTATGAATATCCCTTTTTCTGTTTCAACAACTGCGTAGGGGTGTGATGGATGCAGTGCAATCGCAAGATTTGCTGGTAGCGTCCATGGGGTTGTTGTCCATATTATAATGGATGCTTCCCTTGGTTTTACACCAGGCAATGCTGAGATTGCATCCTCTGCAAGGGGAAACTTTACGTAAATTGATGGTGAGGTTTTATCCTCATACTCCACCTCAGCTTCAGCAAGTGCAGTAAGGCAGGACCAGCACCAGTGTATCGGTTTTTTCCCCCTGTATGTATAGCCATTAAGAAGAAACCTGGAGAATTCCCTTATTATCGTTGCCTGATAATGTGGATGCATCGTAAAATATGGGTTTTTCCAGTCCCCAAGAACACCAAGTCTTTTGAACTCCTCCCTCTGTATGTCTATAAATTTCAATGCATAATCCCTGCAGAGTTTTCTTACCTGAGATTTTGTGAGACCCTCCTTTTTCTTCCCGAGCATTTTATCAACCTGATGCTCTATGGGAAGTCCGTGGCAGTCCCATCCCGGGATGAAGTCGCATCTGTAACCATCCATAATCTTTGCCTTCACGATGATGTCCTTAAGGATCTTGTTCAGTGCATGCCCCTGATGGATATTTCCATTTGCATAGGGAGGGCCATCGTGTAGGATAAACATGGGTCTTTGCCTTGTCTTCTCCTTAATCTTTTCGTAAAGATCCATCTCTTCCCATATTTTAAGTATCTCTTTTTCCTTTCGCGGAAGGTCAGCCCGCATGGGAAAATCTGTTTTCGGCAGATTCAGGGTTTCTTTATAATCCATCTATCCTTCCTCCAGATTTCGGATTTTTCTTCCATTATATAATAGCTCTAAGAGGCACTCTGAATCCATCAATCCTTCTGCTCCCTGAGCAGTCCCTTTATCCAGTCTATCATCCTGTTTAAACCATCTGTGATACCTGGCTGATGGAGTTTGCAGTATTCCCTGGGCTCTGTTCCTTCAATAAAGTACTCATCTATAACATCAGGACAGTGTTCAGTTGCAAGAAGACCGGTTAGTCTATCAATCTTTATCGATACAACACCGGGAGGCGCATTAAAGGGGATGTCGGGTTTTCCATTAAGCACTTCCTTCATAAAATCAACCCATAAGGGAAGGGCAGCCTGTGCGCCTGAGAGACCAACGGATTTACCGCCCTCATCGAATCCAACCCATGCAACAGAGACGATTTCTGGCGTATAACCTGCAAACCATGCATCCTTAAAATCACTCGTTGTGCCTGTTTTACCTGCAACAGTCTTGTTTATACCCATCCTCCTGACCTGATAGCCTGTTCCCCTTTCAATAACTCCCTGAAGGATTTTTGTAACTATAAAGACGCCCCTTGGATCTGCAACCTGTATTTTCTGCTGCTGTGGGAACTCCACATACCTTCCATTTTTATCCACGATATATTTTATAGGTGTTGGTTGTACGAGATATCCCTTATTTGCGAGCACACAGAAGGCACGGGCAACATCCATGGGTGAAAGAACCTGAGAACCGAGAACTACAGAGGGAACCTCGTCCATTTTATTTCCGAGCCCCACCTTTTTGAAGGTATCAATAACCCTTTTAAGGCCTATCTGCTGGGAAATTTTTACTGTGGGAATATTTAGTGATTTTTCAAGGGCGATCCTTATTGTGACATCTCCCAAATACTCATCCTCATAGTTTCTGGGAGTCCACTCCTGGCCATCATAAGTGAGTGTTATCGGAGAGTCTTCAACTATTGCGGATGGTGTCAGCGGTGGCATACCATTTTCATCAGGTGACAGTGCAGCAAGATACACAAAGGGCTTTATGACAGAGCCCGGCTGCCTCATACCATCAACAGCACGGTTGAACTGGGATGTATAGTAGTTTCTCCCACCAACCATCGCTTTTATGTATCCTGTTTCAGGCTCTATTGCAATAATTGCAGCCTGAATATTTTTGTTTCTCAGTGATCTATAATTTTTTTCGAGTTCAGCAAGTCCCTTTGTTACTGCCCTTTCAGCATTTCTTTGCATATCAGGATCAAGGGTTGTAAATATTTTCAGCCCCTCCATCTTCCAGATGTCATCTGAGTAGATCTCCTCAATCCTGTGCCTCACATAATCAAGAAAATAGGGAGCCTCACCTCCGCTTTCCGCACCACCCTTTACATTAATGGGTTCCTTTATAGCCATCCTGTATTGATGCTCATTTATCTTTCCCAGTTTGAACATCCTTTTCAATACAAGATTTCTCCTCTCCATTGCAACCATCTTACTCCTGAAGGGTGAGAAGCGGTTGGGGGATTTGATGAGCCCTGCTATTAATGCTGCCTCTGAGAGTGTTAGGTTCTTTACATCCTTATCAAAGAAGAATCGGGCTGCGGATTGGACGCCATATATGGGGGTTGGTCCCTTCTGTCCGAGGTATATTTCATTTAAATATGCCTCGAGGATCTCATCCTTTGAATATTTCAATTCCAGTATCACCGCTATGAGTGCCTCTTTCATCTTTCTTATAAGGGTTCTCTGCGGGGTGAGAAAATAGTTCTTTGCAAGTTGCTGTGTTATTGTGCTCCCCCCCTGGACAATACTCATCCTTGTGAGATTTATCAGCATAGCCCTCATTATACTTATCGGATCAATTCCAAAGTGGCGATAAAATCTTTCATCCTCTATGGAGATTACTGCATAGATGAGATGCTGGGGGATATCTTTTAATTTTGCAGTGACCCTCTCCTCCCTTCCATTTCCGAGGATTTCAACAAGGATTTCCGGCTCTATTTCAAGATATGGGGTTTCCTCGAGGGTATTCATATTGATGATGCTGATTATTCTGGACCCGTTGAGCTTTATTCTATATGGTGCCGAGGGGTTTTCCTTTTCAGGATATGAAAAGGGTTTAAGGTATATGTCGAGGTAATCCTGGCCAAATCTATACTCCCCCTGCTTCAAAGCAGCACCTGTCACAGGGGTGTAGCCCAGTCGGTTAAGTTTTGCAAAGAGGTTCATTTTAACAATATCGAGACCGGTATAAAGGGGTAGTACATCTGAATAAATCCTTATGGGAAGGATGGATCTTTCCCCCTCAAATCTCGTTGTAACGGTTGCATAAAGATAGGATGCATATATGATAAATAGCAGGAGCGCAAAAAAAACTGTATACTGGAGGAGTCTTTTTAATAAGCTCATGGAACGATTCAATAATTTATTTATTTTAATGCTTATTTTTAATAAAAGTCAAAAATCTATGGTGCGGGGTGAATCTTATGCCGAGAGTGCTTGTAATTGGAGGAAGTGAAGCCTATAATTTTCCAGGCGAGATATGGGGAAAGGAGCTCGGTTTATTTATCCCAAAGACACCCTTTGGTGAACCATCCCCTATCAGGGTCTATGAAAAAGAGGGAATTCAATATGCCTATTTATCGAGGCATGGTGAAGATTATTACAGTCTATCAGCGCCATTTGTAAATTACAGGGCAAATATCTATGCAGCAAAGGAACTTGGTGTGGAAAGGATAATTGCTTGGAGTGGCCCTGGAAGCCTTTCTGGTGATATCCACCCCGGAGATATGATGATTCCGCAGGATATCATAGATTTTACAAAGCAGAGGCCACTTACCTTTTTTGAGAAAAAGGGGCTCGGTTTTATAAGGCAGAGTTCTGTGTTCTGTCCGGAGATTATGACTGCCATGGAGGCTGTCTTCTCAGGGTATGAGGAGTACAGGGGGAAAGGGATTTATATATGCACAGAGGGTCCGAGACTGGAGACACCATCAGAGATAAGGTTCTTCCGGATGATTGGTGGTGATATGGTGGGGATGACACTTGTTCCTGAAGTTTTTCTCGCAAAAGAGCTGGAGATATGCTATTCTGCAATCTGCTATATAAGCAATTATGCAGAGGGAGTAAAGGAGTTTCCCTACAAAAAGGGTGTTCTTTTTGAAGGAACCCTTCCTGAAGAATATGTGGAAAGGGTAAAGAGAACGATCTCGCTCCTCCCTTCCCTTATATGGCAGACAGTAAGGGATATCAATGGAAGTGAAAGAAACTGTCCCTGCAAGGATGCCATGCTGAGGTATCGGATAAAGGGGATAATAAGCGATAACTGGAGGGACTGGATCAATAGATGAAAAAATTGAGAAAATCAGAGAAAAAATTTGAAAAAATGAAAAAAAGTAAAAAAAATAATATTATTTTTCTTAATCATAAGATATGAGCCAGAAAATATCCCAAAGGGAGTTTGAATGAGTTTCGATTTTTCATTACATAATTATTAGCACTCATTCCTTATGAGTGCTAATAAATTTTTAGAAAGGAGTGAAGAGAGATGAAGCTAAAACCACTTCAAGACCGTGTAATTGTGAAGCGCATTGAAGAGGAGGAAAAGACGAAAGGAGGGATAATCCTCCCGGATACGGCAAAGGAGAAACCTATCCAGGGGAGGGTAATTGCAGTTGGTAGAGGGAGACTTCTCAATGATGGGAAGATTCATCCTCCAGAAGTGAAGGAGGGGGATAAGGTACTCTTCGGTAAATATGCGGGAACAGAGGTGAAGATCGATGGGGAGGAGCATCTTATATTGAGGGAGGATGACATACTTGCCATTATTGAGTAGGTCTTAGAGTCAGAAACAAAAAAATGTTGAAAAAGGAGGTAGATAGATATGCCTAAGGAACTAAAATTTGAACAGGATGCGAGGAATTTGATCCTGAAAGGTGTCAGCACACTTGCCAATGCGGTGAAGGTTACACTTGGTCCAAGGGGGAGAAATGTAATTATCGAAAAGTCTTTTGGTTCACCAACAATCACAAAGGATGGTGTAACAGTTGCAAAGGAGATCGAACTTGAGAATAAGTTTGAGAATATGGGTGCACAGATGGTGAAGGAGGTTGCAAGTAAAACAAGCGATATTGCTGGTGATGGGACAACTACTGCAACGATTCTTGCTGAGGCTATATTCAAGGAAGGGATAAAGCTTGTTGCAGCAGGACACAATCCTATGGATCTGAAAAGGGGGATTGACAGGGCGGTTGAGGAGGTTGTGAAGGAGCTGAAGAAGATGTCAAAGCCAACAAAGGATCCGAAGGAGATCGCACAGGTCGGAACAATCTCTGCAAATAACGATGAAACAATAGGGAACATAATTGCTGAGGCTATGAACAAGGTTGGAAAGGAGGGCGTTATCACTGTTGAAGAGGCAAAGGGAATGGAAACAACACTTGAGGTTGTAGAAGGTATGCAGTTTGATCGTGGATACCTTTCACCTTATTTTGTGACAGATGCTGATAGGATGGAGTGTGTGCTTGAAGATGCATACATCCTCATCCATGAGAAGAAGATAAGCAATGTAAAGGATCTGCTTCCGATACTGGAGAAGATTGCAAAGATGGGGAAACCGCTTCTCATAATTGCTGAAGATGTGGAGGGTGAAGCACTTGCTACACTGGTTGTGAATAAGTTGAGGGGAACCCTGCAGTGCTGTGCAGTTAAGGCACCTGGATTTGGTGATAGAAGGAAGGCTATGCTTGAGGACATTGCCATACTCACCGGCGGTAAGTGCATTGCCGAAGAGCTCGGGATTAAGCTTGAGAATATCGGTGTAGAGGATCTTGGAAGGGCAAAGAGGATCGTTGTTGACAAAGAGAATACAACAATAATAGATGGTGCTGGAAAGAAGAGCGATATCGAAGGAAGGGTAAAACAGATAAGGGCACAGATTGAGGAGAGCACATCTGATTACGACAGGGAGAAACTGCAGGAGAGACTTGCAAAACTTGTTGGTGGAGTTGCAGTGATCCATGTTGGTGCAGCAACTGAAACAGAGATGAAGGAGAAGAAGGCAAGGGTTGAAGATGCACTTCATGCAACAAGGGCAGCAGTGGAGGAAGGGATTGTTCCTGGTGGCGGGGTTGCCTATCTGAGGTCACTTGAAGCGCTTGAGAATTTGAAGCTCGAAGGTGATCAACAGTTCGGTGTGGAGATTGTAAAGAAGGCGCTTGAGGAGCCAACGAAGCAGATTGCATACAATGCGGGCTGGGAGGGCTCAGTTGTTGTTGAACACCTGAAGAAAGAGAAGGGCAATATTGGATTCAATGCGCAGACCGAAAAATATGAGGATATGGTTCAGGCAGGTATAATTGATCCCACAAAGGTTGTCCGCTGTGCACTTCAGAATGCAGCAAGTGTTGCATCCCTGCTCCTTACAACGGAGTGCCTTGTTGCTGAAAAGCCGAAGGAGAAGGAAAAAGCCGGTCCACCAAGGGGTATGGAGGATATGTATTAAGATAGATCTGCCCTTGCGAAGCCTCGCAGGTATAATACCTGCGAGGCTTTTTATTTCTTGAGCAAGTTCAGGAAAAAGGGATTAATTCTGGAGGCATCCATGATTAGAAAAATACATCACATAGGAATTGCTGTAAGAAGCATCAGTGAAAGTCTTCCTCTCTATAGAGATGTGTTAAAACTTGACCTTAAGGGAATCGAGGAGGTTAAAGGGGATGGTGTAAAGGTTGCATTTCTTAAAGTAGGGGAAACAAAAATAGAACTACTCGAGCCCATTGATAAAGACAGTCCTGTTTCTAAATTTCTGGAAAAAAGAGGCGAAGGTTTTCATCATATCTGTTTTGAGGTAGATAATGTTAGGAATGTGCTGGAGGGATGTAAAAATTCAGGTATTGTTACAATTGATGAGAAGCCAAGAAAGGGTGCGGAGAACTGCATGGTAGCCTTTCTTCATCCGAAAAGCTGCAATGGTGTGCTTGTGGAACTGGCAGAGGTAATTATTGACCATGGCGAGGAAAAAAGATAATATTTAGTTTTTATTGAGGATTGGTAAAGCCATGTTTGAAAGGATTTCTGAGAAGTTTCAACAAATAATAAGAAAGATATCAGGATACGGGATTCTCAGGGAGGAGAATATAGAGCAGACCCTTCGCGAGGTCAGAATTGCGCTGCTTGAGGCTGATGTGAATTATAGGATTGTAAAGGATTTTATCGAAAAGGTGAAGTCAAAGGCACTGGGTCAGGAAGTAATGGGGAGTCTTACCCCGGGGCAGCAGTTTATAAAGATCGTAAGAGATGAGCTTGTTAGTATCATGGGTGATACTGATTCAGATCTGGACCTGAAAGGGAAGGTACCTGTGGGAATAATGCTTGTCGGTCTTCAGGGATCAGGTAAAACAACCACATGTGCAAAGCTTGCGAAACTCATAAAGGGAAAAGGGAGGCACCCATTTCTTGTTCCTGCTGATGTAAAAAGACCCGCTGCTGCTGAGCAGTTATTGAAACTGGGAGAAGAGATTGGCGTGCCGGTTTACAGACCATCTCCGGGACAGAAATCAGTTGAGGTGTGTATTTCTGCCATTAATGATGCACTTTCCATTGGATGCGATATTGTAATCATGGATACTGCAGGAAGGCTTCATATAGATGAAGAGCTCATGGAAGAACTGAAAGTTATAAAGATGCAGACAAAGCCGAAGGAGATTCTGCTTGTTGCTGATGGCATGACGGGTCAGGATGCGGTAAATATTGCTATTAGATTCAACGAGGCGCTGGACATCAGTGGTATTATCCTGACTAAAATGGATGGTGATGCGAGAGGTGGTGCCGCGCTTTCCATAAGGGCAGTCACAGGTAAACCCATCAAGTTTATTGGAACAGGTGAGAAACTTGATGCCATTGAGCACTTCTATCCCGACAGGATAGCATCACGGATACTGGGAATGGGTGATGTTTTATCACTGATTGAAAAGGTACAGGTTGCTGTTGACGAAAAGAAGGCGCGTGAACTTGAGAAAAGATTAAAAAAGGCTGAATTCACACTTGATGATTTTAAGGACCAGATATTATCGCTCAGGAAAATGGGATCCATCGAGGAGATATTGAGCATGATTCCTGGGGTGGGGAGACTTATTCCTGAAAAAAATATTGCTATTCCTGAAAAGGAACTGGATAGAACATTAGCTATAATCAATTCCATGACACAGCAGGAAAGAAGGAATCCATCGATTATAAATGGCTCAAGAAGATTAAGGATTGCAAAAGGCAGTGGAACAACGGTTCAGGAGGTAAATAGATTATTAAAAAACTACTTTCAGATCAAAAGGATGATGCAGAAGATGAGAAAAGGTGGTATAAGGGGGTTAAAGTACCCTTTTAAAATATAATGAGGAGGTGAGCAGGTGCCTGTCAGGATTCGATTGATGAGGATGGGTGCAAAGAAAAAGCCAATCTACAGGATTGTTGTCGCAGATAGCAGGTCTCCAAGGGATGGAAAGTTCATTGAAAGGGTGGGGTATTATAATCCACTGAAGGACCCTGCGGAGATAAAACTGGATGAGGAGAAGGTGAGAAAATGGCTGGAAAAGGGTGCACAGCCTACGGAAACAGTAATGCATATTTTGAAGAAAATGGGTATAATGGGGAAAAATAAGAGGATCTGAGAACAGGAAGTTGGTGACATAGAGTAATCAAAAAGCGGGAGGTGTTCCGATGGTTCCTATTGCCCATGAGGATGAAGGAAAAAAATTGAGAGACCTAATTAAGTTTATTGCACAGGCACTTGTTGATAGGCCAGGGGAGGTTGAGGTATCAGAGGTGGAAGGGGAGAAAACATCTGTTATTGAGTTGAAGGTAGCAAAGGAAGACCTGGGGAAGGTTATAGGTAAGCAGGGAAAAACAGCACGGGCGATGAGAACTATTCTCAGTGCTGCATCAACGAAGATAAGAAAAAGGGCTGTGCTTGAGATAATTGAATGATACCCTGAAAGCCCTTAGAGGTTTTATGGATAAGGAATTTCTCCTTGTGGGGAGAATCCTTAAGCCTCACGGGGTAAGAGGAAAGGTAAAGGCCCGCCGCTATCTGTTATCGCCACACCCTTTTCAGATTGGAAAAGAGGTTTTTCTTAAAGGAAAGGGAGGGGATATTATCGTTCTCATTGTGCGGGCTGTTCATTGGAAGAGGGAGGATGTAATTCTTTCCCTAGAGGGGATTGAGAATCGATCCGATGCAGAAAGGATAAGGAATTTTGAGATCTATATAAGGAGGAGCGATCTACCGCCGCTTCCTGAAGGGGAGTATTACTGGGAGGATATACTGGGAATGGATGTTTACGATGGGAAAGGAAATTTCTATGGTTGTATAAGGGAGATATTCCCCACAGGAAGCAATGATGTCTGGGTCTGTGTAAGAGGAAAGGAGGAGATCCTTCTTCCAGCAATTGATACAGTTATAAGGGAGGTAGATCTCAGGGCGAGGAGGATAATTATAGAGCCTGTTGAGGGTCTTATTTGAGGCACAGATGAGATTTGATGTTGTGACCCTCTTTCCCGGAATATTTGAATCACCACTGAAGGAAAGCATACTCAAGATTGCGCGGGAAAAGGGTTATGTTGAGATTGAGGTTCACAATCTGAGAAATTTTACAACGGACAAACACAGGGTCACAGATGATTATCCCTACGGTGGTGGAGGAGGGATGGTGATGAAGGTCGAGCCACTTGTAAGGGCAATTGAGGCATTGAGAAGAGAAGAAACATACACCATCCTCCTATCTCCACAGGGAAATAGATTTGACTATGAAATGGCAGAGAGATTTGCAAGACAGTCTCACATAATACTTCTCTGTGGAAGGTATGAGGGTGTTGATGATAGGATAAGGTATTTTATCGATGATGAAGTTTCAATTGGTGATTACATATTAACAGGTGGTGAACTTGCTGCCCTTGTAATTATAGACGCTGTAAGTCGGCTTTTACCGGGTGTTCTTGGACTTGAGGAAGGGGCAAGAAAAGAATCCTTTCACTGTGGATTCCTTGAGCACCCTCATTATACAAGGCCAAGGGAGTTCAGGGGGTTAAAGGTTCCTGATGTTTTGCTATCTGGAAATCACATGGAGATCGAAAGATGGAGAAGGAAGGAGGCATTAAGGAGGACAATAAAAAAGAGGCCTGATTTAATCGAGAAGATGAAATTATCAATAGAGGATTTAAAATTGATTGAGGAAATTAAAAAGGAGGGGCATAATCAGGAGGAGTGATATGAGTAGCACAATGGATATTGTTGAAAAGGGAATGATGAAAAGAAAGATCCCTGAATTCAGATCCGGGGATAAGGTGAGGGTGTATACAAGGGTAAAGGAAGGGGACAGAGAGAGGATTCAGGCCTTTGAAGGTGTTGTAATTGCGAAGAGAAACGCAAGAAACAGGTCAACATTCACTGTAAGAAAGATCTCCTATGGTGTGGGAGTGGAAAGGATTTTTCCGCTTTATTCACCATCCATTGAGAAGATCGAAGTGTTACAGAAGGGGAAGGTCAGGAAGTCAAAGCTGTACTATCTCAGAGACCTCAAGGGAAAGGCTGCGAGGCTTGAGTATGAGAGGGCAGGAATACCTATTGCTGAAGAAGGGGAGACTCCCGCAGTATCCACTGAGGGAGAGGGAGCAGAGGGTGAAGGGGAACTCAAGGATTAACACCCCCGGCTTTTTCCCTTTTGAAGATGAAATAAGGAAGATGGGTTTTGCTTTTATTGCTGGTGTTGATGAAGCGGGGAGGGGTCCACTTGCGGGACCTGTTGTTGCATCAGCTGTTATACTCCCATACGGATGGAGTGACCCGGATGTTGCTGACTCAAAGACAATAAATGAGAAGAAAAGGATGTGTGTTTATGAAAGGATCATGCAGAAGGCCATATCTGTTGGAGTTGGCGTTGTTTCAGTTGAGGAAATTGATAGGATAAATATCTACAGGGCATCTCTGAAGGCGATGTTGAAAGCGATTAAATCACTATCAGTTGAGCCAGATTACATCCTTATCGATGGAAAAGCACATGTTGATATACAGATTCCACAGAGATCCATTATAAGGGGCGATAGGTACTGTTTGAGTATTGCGGCAGCATCAATCATTGCCAAGGTTGAGAGAGACCTAATAATGGAGCAGATTCATAGGGAGTTTCCGCAATACAATTTTAAGAAGCATAAAGGTTATCCCACTTCAGCGCATATTCTTGCTATCAAAAAGTATGGACCGTCTCCATATCACAGGAAGAGCTTCAGACCAGTAAGTGAATTAAAACTACTTTAACTTAAATATGGAAAAGAGGGAAGTCGGTAAGAAGGGTGAGGAGTTAGCTTTACTTTTTCTCAAGGAAAAAGGCTATTTAATACTGGAAGAAAATTTTAGATCACCATTTGGAGAAATAGATATCATTGCAATGGACAGAAGGAGTTATGTATTTATCGAAGTGAAAATGAGGAAGAGTCAACAGTTTGGCTCCCCTCTTGAATCTGTAACAGCAAAGAAACAACAGAGAATTATAAGAACAGCATTGTTCTATTTAAAGAAGAAGGGTCTGCGTGATGTTCCTATTCGTTTTGATGTTGTCTCAATTGAGGAGGATGGAAAAAATCACCACATAAGGCTCCTTAAAAATGCATTTGAGGCAGCTGGAAACTTTTCTTATTGATTTAGCCAAAGAATATACTTGCAATTTCATATATTCTCATATCCACCTTTTTAAGTTCTGATACCGCATCCTCTATATCCACAGCAACTATATCATTCCCCTTGAGAGCAGCCATCTTTCCATACTCACCCTTGTGCACAAGATCCATAGCAAATACACCAAATCGTGTTGCAAGTATTCTATCGTAAGCGGTTGGTGATCCACCCCTTTGAAGATGGCCAAGCACTGTTACCCTTGTTTCCCAGCCAAGTCTTTTCTCTATTTCCTTTGCGACAAGGTATCCAATACCTCCGAGACGAACGTGTCCAAATTCATCTCTCTCTTCACTCAGAGTTATCATATCCTTTTCCGGAAATTTTACCCCTTCAGCAACAACAACTATGCTGAAATGCCTCCCCCTGTGAAGTCTTTTAAGGAGGAGATTGCATACAGCATCTATATCTATGGGTATCTCGGGAATCAGGATAACATCGGCACCACCTGCGAGGCCAGCATATGTTGCTATCCACCCAGTATGTCTTCCCATCACCTCAACAACCATAATCCTCTCATGCGATTCAGCGGTAGAGTGCAGTCTATCGATGGCCTCGGTTGCAATTGAAACAGCTGTATCAAAACCAAATGTGAAATCAGTTGCCTGAAGATCATTATCTATGGTCTTTGGAACACCAACGACCGGAATACCCTTTTGATAAAGCTTGTTTGCAACCCCAAGTGTATCTTCACCACCAATTGCTATCAGTGCATCAAGCTTCCAGTTTTTGAAATTATCCATCAGCTTCTGTTCCCCACCTTCGATTTTGAATGGGTTTGTTCTCGATGTGCCGAGTATTGTTCCTCCCAGATGGAGGATACCTGTTACGGATTGTATGGTTAACGGCTCCATCTCACCATTTACAAGTCCTCTCCAGCCTCCCTTTATTCCTATAATTTCATAGTTACCAAGCTGATACGCCCTTTTTACAACTGCCCTTATGACAGCATTGAGACCAGGGCAATCGCCTCCCCCCGTTAATATGCCGATCCTTTTCATCATGCCTCCTTTTTGGATTTTATTCTTATTTTATTCCATCATTCCTTTTTTTAAAGGGGGGTGCATTAAATCCTGTATTACCAGGGCCTATAATATCTTTGAAAGATGGAGAACTTAAGAGATCATAACCTATCAGGTAAGGAGGGAGTTATGGAAAGAAGAGTTCTTCTGTTTTTCGATTCAAGATGCGGGATGTGCAGACTTTTTTCTGCTATCGTGGATTTCATTTCAAGGATGTCAGGAAAGAAGATCTTGATTCTCTCCATTCATGATAGGAAATGCAGAAGGTTTCTGGACCGAGAGTTTGGGCAGGGAATGGCGCCATTTTCCCTTTACTTTATCGATGGCGAAAGTATATACTGGGGAAAGAATGCATCGGTGAGGATTAGTGAATACCTCGGTTTTTCATACCACGTAGGGATGGTCTTTTATACAATTTATCCACTGCTCAATAAGCTTGCGAATTTAACGCGGAGATATAAGTGTGCAGGATGTGATACGAATGAATCAGGTCAAAGGAGACTGAAATATCAATCATTGAGATTATAGGAGGAGGTGGATGGAATTTATATCTTCTACTGAAAAGGTTTACATGATCGGACCATCAGGTGAAAGAATTGAGCAGATTATAGAACACAGTGTTGATCCGCTGGATTCATCAGTTTGCACAATAAACAGCTTTCTGGGTGAGAAAGCCAGAACATTTCTTGGCAACGCTGATCTTGAGTTACTTAAGAGGCTCGAGGAAGAATCAAAGAGTGAATGTCCTTTCTGCACCGTGATGGAAAAAGGAACACGATTCTTGACTGAGTTTATTGAAAAAGGATATATAAGTGCCGGAAACTCCGTTGCGGTGCCTAATCTTTTTGCAAAGGCAGGTTTTGATGCGGTAATAGTTGTTAATTTTAAATGTCATAAGCTTTTTCCTTCGGAGATCGCAGGCAGTGACATTGCGAATGCTATAAAGGTGGGTATGGAGTTTATCATTAGGGCAAGAAGCCATGATCCTTTATCTATCCACCATGTGATGGGTATGAATTTTCTTCATCCAGGTGGATCGAGCGTTCCTCATCCTCACTTTCAAGCCCAGGTAAGAAGAATTCCATATTCACGTATATCACGATTGGTAAATATCAGTAAAGACTATTACGATAAACATAAAAGAAGCTACTGGTCCGAATTGATTGAGAAAGAGAGATCGGAAGGAAAAAGATACATTGGCAAGATGGGCGATGTTCATTGGCTTGTTCCCTTTGCACCATCCCATCAGAAGGAGGTCTGGGGTATTTATTTAGGTAAAGGTAGCTTTTTCGATGCCCCTTATGATGTGGCAGAAGATTTTGGCAGTGGGATATCAAGGGTAATCTCCTTTTACGAAAAAGAAGGCCATTATGCATTTACATTCTCATTTCTTTCATCTCCTGAAGAGGGTTCAGGAGAGTTTTTTCCACTTCAAGTGAGACTTGCTGCAAGACCTGCTTTCAAGGCACTATACGCGAATTATGATACCTGGTTTCTCCCTAAGATGATAGGTGATGAGGTCCTTGTTGTATCTCCTGAAGAATATGCGGAAAGGCTCAGGGAGATATTTTAAAGGGTTTCTATCACTTCGAGTCTTCTAACATAAGATTCAGGAAGGATATCCCTTGCAACAATAAGGTTTTTGAGATATTTTTTTGATGGTTTAAGCCCATTTTTTATCTTATCAGGAGATGCTATATATGTTACGGCATCGAAAAGCTCTCCCTCTTCCGTTTCAACCTTGACTGTTATTCTTCTATAATGTTGCGGATGTCCTTCATACTCATCAAGCTTTAGGAGATCGAAGTCGGATATCTCATAAAGCACGCCTTCAACCGAACCTTTTTCATCAGGAATAATATTTGCAAAACCTTCTTCAGGATTTAATGATGAGGCTTTGTTGAATTTTAGTGTATAACCCCTAAGGGTCGCATGAATCCTTTCGGTGAATTTAATACCTAACTCATACATCTTCCTCGGGTTCATATTTGAGCCGTATGCAAAATATTTCATAACGGCTCACTTATTTATTTTTCTGATTTTTATTTTATTTCATTGAGATCCAATGGTCCAGATCAATGTCGGATACAATGATATTCCTCTCTCCTGCAATATCTTCCCTGAGCCTTTTGAGTTCTCTGAAATACCCATTAAGTTCTGCCTCTTCAATGCCAATAATCTCTGAGATCTCTCCGGGAGATGGGGGGATATGGTAGCTTATCTCCTTTCCATCGAGGAGAAGCTGAGAGAGCTTCTTTATTATGGTAAGGGTTATGGTTGCTATATGCTTTGAATAGAAAATAACTGATGGAAGGGTCCTATATTCAACACCATAGGGTTTTGTTCTGTAGGACTTTCTCTTTTTGAAGATTGACCTCGCCTTTCCTGAGAGTTCAACGAGATCTCCCATAAAATCATCTATTAATTCGATCACCTTTTCTTCCGGGAAGAGATCAGTATTAATAAAGGGGTGCCCTATATGGATATGCCCACCGAGGGGATATTTATGTCCTGAAACACAGGGAACTACATTTTTCTTTTCTGCCATTACATCATTGAGAAGCATCCATACCCTATCCACCACAATGCCTGGATTAATAGATGGCCTTGGTCTTACCTCAAGCTGATTGCCAGATGTATCATGGCCTATCTCCCATCCCAGAGGGATTCTCAAGGACCGTGCAGTGGCAAAATCTCCCGAAGGGAAGAGGAGCTCAAATTCAGGATCGGTTCCGATTGTAACATCGATGATGCTTCTACAGTTTACCTTTGCGGGTCCTATCACTTCCAATATATCTGAGAGCATATCCATGATAAGGTCTATCTCTTTATGTTCAAGTCTATTCCTTTCATCTGATATAGAAAGCAAATTGCATTTGCGGATATAGTGGATTTTTGGGGTATTCCATGGATTTAAAGTTATGGAAACCTTTTCTGCCTCAGAGGGTGGTCTTCCTTCAAAGGAAGATTCACCATCAGAGAGAATTAATAAGCAATCTGAATCATGGATTATTGAAGATGGGATCTTACAGCAGACCATTATCGTGTTTTTTGGAAGCAGGGGTTCAACCAGAAAGGGTTGATGGAAGTCGATTCCATAGGTAACATGATCAAAATATTCTTTGAATTTCTCATATATTTCAATGAGATATGATTCAACAGCATCACACTTTGATATAATATTGAGGGTTTTTGCAGAAATTGTTTTTTTAAGCATGGATGCTCTTGCGAGAAGGTAAATTGCCGGTAAGGCCTTACATATTATATGATTTTATTAAAGCATGTCAATAGAAATTAACCAGAAGTTAATGCATTATAACTAATCGAGAGGAAAGAGTGATTTTTATAGAGATAGCCAAAACTGCTAATCTGCTGAATCCTTCCTGAGGAGATAAATCCTGTCTCCATTGAGGAAGAAGCTACCAGCAGGCCTCGTATTATCATATATCCTTCCCGAGCAGGAAATAACATAATCCCAGGATTTATTTGTATCAGGGGAGATAAGCACCTTTCCTGTGTAAATATCGATACATGCACAGATCGATTTATACCTTTTGCAATCGAATGCAATTGTTGCTTCCTTATCGATAATATCCACAATCTTTATTGCAGTATCCCTGGGTGCTCCTTTTCTCTTCTCTATGGCGGGTAGCCCATATAATCCATAAAGTGATCTTCCGATTATTGATACTATTATCAAAAGGTAAAGCGATCTCTGTATAATATGGTCCGATTTTATGATGATACCTGCAGAAACAACCGAAAGTAAGGGAAATATGGGGATTATATATCTTCCGTTACTTCCAGCGGAGAGGAGATATGGGGTGTAGTTGATGATGAAGATGAGCATGATCAACCTGCTTTTTTCATCTAATGATATCTTTTTCTTTATCAGGAGGTAGATCAAAACAATGCTGGTAGGAAGTGTTTGTTTTACATTTAGAAGGGGATATTTTATAAGATGAAAGACAAATTTTGCTGCATCCTTTGACTCACTCACCCTTGAAAGGCTCTGCATAAAAAGGGTATTTAAACATACGAAGGGATCATCCGTGCTAATGATCCAGGAAATGGGGATTATGATTGCAAGGAGTGAGGAGATCAAAAATGATGGGGTAATAAGTATATCGACCTTTTTTCTGTAGATGCAAATTATGAGATAGGTTAAGGCAAAAAAGCCAAAAGCGGGAAAGCCCTTTATCATGAAGGCGATCCCGCAGAGAATGGCGGAGATGAATATATAAAGCTTAGAATTTTTCTCAAACCCAAGATACTGAAAGATAATCATCAAAAAGATAAAGAATGTAAGTGTTGTGTCGATCTCACCGAGCCATCCATACCAGTAGAGGATATCGGAAAATGTAATGTAGTTAACTCATTCCATCCAAATATCTTTGAGGAGATTATTATAAACCAGCTGAAAAGGGGTGGCTTTTTATAATAATTTTCACTGAGGAATGTAGGTTGAAGATATGAGCCCCTTTTTGTCATTTCATAAGCGATGATCACCCTCCTGGGCTCTTCGAATCTGAGTGATAAGGTGGTGAGACCACAGAGGAGTGAGATAAATGCCAGGATAAAAAGGATCGATAGTAGCATGATTTTCCAATTTTCATTCATCCTTGTTATATACAAATATTTTAAGGCTTATAACATAAAAAGAAAAACGAAATTGGGGGTCAGGTCTTGCAATATCACATTTTATTCCTCCGCTTCTACCATCTTAATAGGTTTGCTAATTGTAGTATGAAGCACGCTAACAACTCACCTTTTTCTTTTAAATTATATTAACATTGAATATGTGACTCATAAAAAAGCCTTGTTTAGAAATTTCTTATCTTTATGTCAAAATATATCTTCTACTCATTCACCTTGATAAATCCCCTGTTTCACATTTCCTCTCGATGTTATGTTATAGACTGCTCTTTGAAGTTCTATTGGCAATAGCCTTGTCATGCCCAAATATAGCTCACATTTTGTTATGCTACATTGCAAGACTTGACCCCAATTTGACCTGCCCTTCTGTGAAATCATATTTATATCATCCACTATACTTCGGGATGAGCTTATTTTAATAACATTATAGGGGAAATCATCAGGAAGAGATCTGCACCCCTGAGATCCCGGTGAAGATCTATATGTGGAAGGATGAGGGGAGATGGGAGACTGAACTAAATGGTCTTTATAACAACCTCATGGAAGCTCATTATGGCTTTGGATTCAGGTTCCTCATCAGGGTAACCTATCCCTATCATTGCAACTACCCTTAATTTATCAGATATATCAAGGACCTTTCTCACATAATCCTCCCTTTTCTGTGTATCGGGGAGATATACGGCACACCAGCATGTGCCAAGCCCAAGGCTGTGGGCCTCAAGCATAAGAAGCATTGCTGCACATGAGCAGTCCTCGATCCAGTGATTGGGGCTCCTTTTTTCATCCGCAAGAACAACTATCACAACGGGTGTATTCTGGAGAAACTCCGCATAGGGTTGTGTTCTGCTTAATTCCGATATCTTTTCCCTGTCCTTTACTATGACAAATAACCAGGGCTGGGAGTTTTTTGAAGACGGGGCATAACAGGCTGCCTCTATGCACCTTCTGATGAGATCCTCACCGGGTATCTCCTTCTTAAACCTTCTTATGCTCCTTCTTGTTTTTATTATGTCCAATATATCGCCCTGCATAGTTCCCCCTTTTTCAATGCTTAAGCCAATAGATCCCTCTCCCCCCTGCCTTTTCCAAAGCCGGGGATGGGATTTGAACCCACAACCTGTGCATTACGAATGC
>JBBIRW010000012.1:0-18794 GCA_037441565.1 Deltaproteobacteria bacterium
TTCATCATTTAGAAATGGATTATGCATCCTCTCCCATCCAACCTTAGTCTCAGGCCCATGACCGGGAAAGAGGATCGTATCATCAGGCATACATAATATCTTTTCCTTTATCGATTTGATGAGGGTTGTGTAAGAACCTCCAGGAAGATCCGTTCTCCCGATGGAGCCCGCAAAGATTGTATCTCCAACAAATACACCTTTATCCGTAATAAGACACATACCTCCTGGCGTATGACCGGGTGTTAATATAAATCTTATCTTCCAGTCATCAACTTCGATTATATCACCTTCATTAACAAAGATATCCGGGACAATAGGATCCATATTTCTTATCCCAAAAAACTGCGCCTGATTGTAAACTGTTTTCAAAAAATCCCTCTCTGCCTCAGGAAAAACAATCCTTGCTCCTGTTTGTTTCTTGAAATAGTTGTTGCAGAATATGTGATCAATGTGTCCATGTGTATTGATGATATAGATGAGCTCTATCTTCCTTTTTGTTATAAAATTCAGGACAGACTCGCTTTCAAATCCGGGGTCTATAATGATCGCCTCCCTTCGATTTCCACCAATGAGAAGGAAAACATTATTTTCAATGGGACCTGTTACAAATTTTTTTATCTCCATTAATAATCAATCCCCCTTATCGCACCCCTTCCCTCCTTGAATGGGTGCTTTACCTCCACCATTTCCGTTACGAGATCTGCCCTTTCCAGTATCTCCGGGCATGCGCCCCTTCCTGTCATTATGAGATGTATATTGTATGGTTTTTCATCTATAAAATTCAATATCTTTTCTACGGGTATCAATCCAAGGGAAACTGCTACGTTTATCTCATCAAGGATTATCACATCATAATTACCGCTCTTCATCTTCTCAAGTGCAAAACTAAGTGCCCTCTGCGCTTCTTCCTTGTGAATATCTCTTGGTTTTCTGTCTCCCATTATACCAACAAAACCTCTTCCCATGGATTGGAGTTCAAAATCGGGATAGAGCCTCTTTATGGACATCCACTCCCCACTCTCCAACTCACCCTTTATAAATTGAACCATCAATACCCTCATCCCCCTGCCAACTGCCCTGAGCCCTATTCCAAGGGCAGATGTTGTCTTTCCCTTCCCTTCTCCCGTAAGCACAACCACTATCCCCTTTTCTCTCATAGCCCACTATCTATTTTCCCCCGATAATTTCTTCAAATCCATAAGATCATCTATCTGCTCCTGAGAAAGAAGACCCCTTTCCTTTACAAGTTCCCTTATGCTTATACCCCTTTCAAGCGCCTCCTTTGCTATTGCTGCTGCCTTATCGTACCCGATATATGGTGAAAAGATAGTTGCAAGCGCAATACTCATCTCCGCATATCTTTCGCAGATCTCTCTGTTTGCTGTGATCCCTTTAATGCACTTCTCTGTTAAGGTATAAAGTGCATTCCTCATTATCTCAAATGAATCCATGAGGTTGTGCGCAATTGAGGGCATCATAGCATTGAGATCAAGCTGCCCTGCCTGAACAGCCATTGAGACTGCAAGATCATTTCCCACAACCTGATAGCATACCATGTTGACCATCTCAACAATCGATGGATTTATCTTTCCGGGCATAAGTGATGATCCCGGTTGAACAGCAGGAAGCCTTATCTCTGCAAGACCCGCCCTTGGACCTGACGACATAAGTCTGAGATCATTACATATCCTTGTAAGCTCCAGCGAAAAATTCTTCAGGATCGATGAAAGATTTGAAAAGCATGCCATACTTTGCGTTACCTCAACAAGATCCTCCGCACTCCTCAATGGAAACGATGTTATTTCTCTGAGGAATTCAACACACCTTTTGCCGAATTCAGGATGTGCACCAACTGATGTCCCTGCTGCCGTTGCCCCGAGATTCATCTCATAAAGCGGATCCCTTGCACGAAGGATAAGATCCCTATGTTTTTTTACTGTTAGTGCATATCCACCAAATACCCTTGAAAGGCTGATCGGAACAGCATCCTGCAGGTGCGTTCTTGCTACCTTTACTATACCTCTGAACCCGATCGCCTTTTCTGACAGGGCCTCCTCCAACCCATTCATAGCATCTGCAAGTCTATTTGTGTGCATTATCGATGCTATCTTCATAGCGGAGGGAAATGTATCATTTGTCGACTGCCCCATGTTTACATGATCATGCGGATGAACAATTCGGTAATCACCCCTCTTTCCACCAAGTATCTCTATTGCCCTGTTTGCAATTACCTCATTTACATTCATGTTAAATGATGTTCCTGCACCTGCCTGAAAAACATCAACAACAAATTGGTCAGAAAGATTTCCCGCCAGTATTTCATCACAGGCGGTTAATATCGCATATGAGATTTTTTCATCAATTAGTCCGATGGATCTATTTGCAAGGCAGGCTGCTTTCTTTATCGCAACCATTGCCTTTATAAGAAAGGGATGTGCCCTTCTTCCACTTATGGGAAAGTTTTCGATAGCCCGCAGTGTTTCGATACCATAATATGCATCTGCAGGAACTTCCTTCTCGCCAAGTGTATCTCTCTCAACCCTGATCTCCCTAACCATCGTCCACCTGAATTCAGTCAAAAAATATCACTTCAACAGGTTCACCTTTTTCAACAAGGTCAACATGGGATGGGATCTCAATATATCCATCCGCAACACTCATACTTGTTATTGCACCAGATTCCTTAAAGCACGGATGAGCCTGACCGTTCTCAACACGAACAGGAAGGAATTGATGCCTGCCTATTGTTGATGTCACTCTTCGTGAAATTGGCAGCCTCTCGATCCTTCTTTTCTTTTCTGGCAATCTGCCGATCTTCCTCAGGATTGGAATAAGCATTGCATAGCTGTTTGTAAGACATGATGTTGGATTGCCAGGCAATCCAAAAACAGGTTTCCCATCAATAAGTCCGAATATTGTTGGTTTTCCGGGTTTTACAGCTATACCGTGAAAAAGAACTCTTCCCCTCTCCTTTATACACTCAATCAATATATCCCTCTCACCAACAGAACTACCTCCTGTTATAACAACAATATCAGCGAACAGTGCATGATTCAACGCCTTGATTATCTCCTCCTTCTCATCAGGAACACGCGTGTATATCCTTGCCTCTCCACCATTTTCGTTAACAAGGGACAGAATAGTAAAGCTATTAACATCATATATATTTGCATCACCAAGTCTCTCTCCCGGCTCAACAATCTCATTACCTGTTGAAATTATTGCAACCTGCGGCTTCCTGAATACAGGAACCTTTCTCAATCCTACAGCAGCAATCGCTCCTATCTTTGGAGGATTTAAAAGTGTTCCCCGTTCAAAAATCAGATCACCCTTCTTTATATCAGACCCTGCAGGACTCAGGTTTCCGCCAGGAGGTATCTTCTTATATATCCTTACCCAATCGCCCTCCCTTTCTGTATCCTCAACCATAACAACCGCATCTGTTCCCTCCGGAATGGGGGATCCTGTTGCAACCTGAACCGCATACCCTTTCGGAACGGTTCCTTTAAATACCTCCCCTGCATGGATGGTCCCAACTATTTTAAGCAATACAGGATTAAGTGGTCCTGCACCGAATGTGTCTTCTGCATGAACTGCATAACCATCCATTGCAGCGCGTGGAAAGTGAGGCACATCCACCGTTGCAACAATATCCTCTGAAAGAACCCTACCAGAGGCATGTTCGAGCATGACAGACTCTGTTGCCTCAATAGGGATTACGTTTTCCATGATTATGAACATCGCATCCTGAAAGGAGACAAGAGATTTGATGGGCTTCATATCCTGTTAAATTCAAATTTTATAGTAATTCGAAGGAAAATTAAAAGGATTTTATCCTTCCCTTTGGACTTCTATACCACCGCTTTCTGTACGCACTGGAGTTCTTCATGATCTCCTTCTCCATCTCATCAACCTTCCTTCTCAAATAATCCGCATTCAAATTGAGCACATTGCAGATATTCTTGAAAGAAAAGATCCAGTCCTCTGAGTCATCAAGGAACCAGCTCTTTGTCTTCTCGTATAGCGATCTTTTTATACCATTTCTGGAACGAACAGCCTTTTTCAAGCACTTTATAGCATCCATCATGACCTCAACCATAAGGGTTCTCTCCGCATCCAGCTCTATATAGGAGTCCTTCTCATAGAGCTGACTCGGGAGAATCGGCTTGAAGTATTCAAAGGGGGCGGATTCACCCCCGGTGGATGCAGCCCCTGCAGGAAGATTTTTCTTTATGCATATACTTCCCATTTTGAATCCCTCCTTTGTCTGTAAAGATGAATACGCAATAGGGATGCCAACATGAATTGAGGATGCCTTTATTCCGTAACGGTGTGAATTTTAAGGATTTTTATATGGATCTATCTGGGGCAAGTCTTTGAGAATGTAGGTATGCACTGTTTCAGAAATGAAATAAAGTTTTCTTTCCTGTAAATTCAATCCCTTCTAATACCAAGCTCCTTAATCCTCCTCCATAGTGTGGTCCTGCTCATCTTTAACCTTGCACACGCATCCTTGAGCTTCCAGTTTGTTTGCTCGAGGACCCTCAAAAGAAGCTCCCTTTCAAGTGCCTTCAGTGGATCGGACTCATCAATCACCCTTTCTACGATATCAAAGTCCCTGCGCTGGATATCCTTTGGAAGGTGTTCGGGAAGGATCGTATTTCCCTGACAGAGCACAAAGGCGTGCTCAATGATATTTTCAAGTTCCCTGATATTTCCCGGGTAGTTGTAATCCATAAGGATCTCCATCGCCTTCGGGGAGATATTATTTATGTTCTTTCCCATCTCCTTTCTGAACTTTTCCAGAAAATGGGAAATAAGAAGGGGTATATCGTCCTTCCTCTCCCTGAGTGGTGGCAGATAGATGGGAACAACCCTCAGTCGATAGTAGAGGTCCTTTCTGAACTCCCCCTTGTTTACTGCCTTTGTGAGATCCTTATTCGTTGCAGCTATCACCCTTACATCAACCTTTATCCTCTGTGTGCCACCGACCCTTTCGAACTCCTCCTCCTGAAGCACCCTTAAAAGCTTCACCTGTGTTGATGGCGGTATCTCCCCAATCTCATCGAGAAATATTGTGCCTCTATGTGCAAGTTCGAATCTTCCAGGCTTGTCGTGTATCGCACCTGTAAATGCGCCCTTTACATGTCCGAAAAGTTCACTCTCAAGAACGCCCTCAGCAAGGGCTGCACAATTAACCTTTATGAAGGGCTTGTCCTTCCTCGGGCTGTTTTCATGGATAGCCTGTGCGATCAGCTCTTTTCCTGTTCCACTTTCCCCCTCAATGAGAACCGTAGCCTTTGTTGCTGCGACTGCAGGAAGAATATCGTATATCTCCTTCATCTTGTAGTTCTTTCCAACAATATTTCCAAAGGAGAATTTCTCCTGAAGTTTTCCACTCAATTCCTTGACAAGGGAAAGATCCCTGAATACCTCAACAGAACCCACAATCTTCCCTGTTTCATCCCTGACAAGTGCTGTATTCACACTAACGGGTATTTCAATGCCCCTCTTATTTCTCATAACTGTTTCATAATTTGAAACACCCTCCCCCGTCTCAAGTGTCCTCTCAAGAAGGCATTTCCCCTGACAACAATCACCTTTCATGAAGTCCCTGCACCTTTCAAATTCCTTGATCTCCTCCTGTGTGTATCCCATCGTTTCCAGGGCTGCCTTATTGGCAAATTTTATCTTCCTGTCCAGCCCAATTACAATTACACCATCATTTATGGAATTCAGTATTATATCGGCATTGATACCCTTTATATAAAAATCAGACGCCTTCTTTCCGTTACCCTCCATCTCCGTCACCCTTATCTCTGCTAAAAGAGCATATCCTTTGCAGATTAGATTATAATTCATTAATTCGGTTTTTTAAAGTTTTAAAATTGAAAAATTTCAGAAGTGGGACTATTTCAGAAGGGAAACAGGAGGGATGCTACTCCCCGCTCCTCTGGACAAAGTTTTTAACAAATTCCTCTGCATTCTCCTCAAGGATCTCATCGATCTCATCGATTATTTTCTCAACACTTTCTTTAAGTTTTTCAGCCCTTTCAGCTGCAGTTTCACCACCCATGCTCCCTTTCTTCAGATCCTCTTTTCGCTCATAATCCTTTCTTATCCTCTGGGTCGAAGCTGCCATTTATTTCACCTCCGTCTGGATATAATGCAATATATATGCCACGTTAATGCAAAAGATAGAAGATCAGTGCAACAACCCCTGGAACCAGAATGTTGTCTGAATTCTCAGGACTTATCGCCTCAACAAATGTTCCTGTCAATGCAATAAGGAGGATATCCTGGGATGAGAGCAGATATGTGGAAGTAACCCATTCAGCGATAAGTAGTGCTACTGCAGAGGAGATGAAAAATGCCAGCGATCCCTCGACGGTTTTTCTTTTCCCCCATGGAAACCTGTAAAATATTTTCCCAAAATTTCTTCCAATGAGATCTGCCATACCATCACCAAGCGATAATATAAGCATGCATGAGGCACCAGCAAGCTTCTCTTCCCAGAATAGATAGCTTAGAGCTGTTATAGATATCGCATATAGGATTGGGCCTGCGAGTGTTTCATCCCCTGAGGAAAGATCATCAACTGCCCTTTTTAAAAAACCACCCCTTTCCTGTTTTCGCTTCACAAATGAAAGGGCAGCAACAGTTACTGTTACTGAAAGGCAGAGGAGTGTTGTTATGTATCTATTCTCCATGTTTAGCCAGATAAAAATCCAGGATCCTCCTGAGATATGAACAAGGTTTCTAATGGTGAATGGAGAGAATATATCCTTTATACGCAGCATCAATGAAAAAAATGCTACAGAAAGGATCATGAATATTGAAAGAAGAACAAGCAGAATATCGCCTTTTGAAATCTCAAACAAATTATCCAATCTCACTATTTGAGAAGTGCGATAAATGGAAGATTTCTGAAGTTCTGTTTAAAATCAAGCCCATAACCTATGACAAATCTATCAGGAACCTCAAATCCCACATATACGATAGGAAGTTCAACTATCCTTCTTACCTTTCTGTCAAGAAGTGCACATACTTTGAGTGATGATGGATTCCTTGTTTTCAGCGTCCTTATGAGATAGCCAAGGGTGAGTCCTGTATCAACAATATCCTCAACTATAAGTACGTCCTTCCCCTCTATGTTTTCATCAAGATCCTTGAGTATCTTGACAACACCCGTTTTCTCCGTCCTGTTTCCCGTTTCATATCCGGAAATTGCAATAAAATCTATGGAGTGGGGGATCGTTATATGCCTTATTAGATCGGCAAGGAATACAAAGGAACCCCTGAGCACGCCTATAAGGACAAGAGGTTTTCCACCATAATCACGGGATATGGCTTCACCTATCTCCCTTACCCTTTTCTTAATCTGTTCCTCAGTAAAGAGGATATCGCCGATAAGATGCTTTGGAACACTGCTCATCCGTTAATCTATTCCTTTTTTTCGTGCATCGAATTTCTCAAGGAGCTTCATGTAATCCCTTCCGTAAAATATCTTTATGTTTACATCAGGATAAAGCTCCTTCAGCCTCCTTACCTTCCTGTTCTTCTTTGTAACAAGGCTCTGTTTGAGTGTTGTAAGCTCGATGTATAGATCCTGTTCAGGAAGATAAAAATCAGGTGTGAAACTTTCCGTAACGTTCCCATCCTCATCCCACTCGATGGGAAATGTTCTCGGCTCATATTCCCACTTTATCTGATAAAAATCCAGAATCCTCGCAAACTCCTCTTCACTTGGATGGGAAAAGACAATCTGTCTTCTTTCCTTAAGCTCATTCCTTGTCTCAAACTCTTCTGAATGTCCCTTCTCAACAAACTCCTCCTCCAGGACATTTACTATCTTCTTTAGTTCAACAAGCATTGCAAGTGGAAAAGAAACCTCAGATCCCTCAACCCCCATTGTTGAGGAGCGGAAAACAACAGTTGCTCCACCATCTTTAACCCTGAGATAAACATTTATTTCTGAATTTGATCCTGTTTTTATTATGCCTATGAGCTTTTCCAACTTCCTTAACCGGTATCCATATTATTCTACACAAAAATATCCCGAATCAAAATCCATTAATCCTCCTCGCCAGGCCAGCCTTTTATCCCGTAAAGACCTGCCTTCAGAACCTTAAGGGAAAGAAGAGCGCACTTTATCCTTGATGGACTCAGTGGAATCCCGAGCATATCGAAGATGTCCTCCTTAGAAATCGCCTTAACATTCTCAACCCTCTCACCTTTGATTGCCTCTGTTAGCATCGATGCAGACGCCTGACTTATAGCACAACCCTTACCGCTGAACTTTATATCATCAATATAGCCATCTTTTAATATTATATCCATTCTTATCACATCGCCACACAGTGGGTTTGAGTCCTCAAAGGTAATATCAGGGTTTTCGATCGTTCCTTTATTCCTGGGATGCTTAAAATGATCAAGTATGTGTTCTCTGTAGAGGTCATCCATCAGGCAATTACGTTCCGAATAAAGATTTTGCCTTCTTCAATCCATGGATGAGTGCATCCACGTCATCCTCTGTATTGTATATGTAAAAACTTGCCCTGACTGATGCAGGGATTCCAAGCCTTTCATGGAGTGGTTGTGCACAGTGATGCCCTGCCCTGACAGCAATCCCTTCCCTGTCAAGGATGGTCGCAATATCATGGGGATGGATGCCATCGATGTTAAATGCTATAAGACCCCCCCTTTTCTCAGGAACCGGACCGTAAATCTCTATTCCTTCCATCTCTGAGAGTTTATTCCATGCAAGCTTAGTAATCTCCCTTTCATGCAAATATACACGCTCCATGCCTATCTTATCAAGATATTCTATCGCTCCTGAAAGACCAACAGCACCTGAGATATTTGGCGTTCCACCTTCAAACTTCCATGGAAGCTCATTCCACCTTGTCTCATAAAAACTCACATTGCTTATCATATCACCTCCTGTTATAAAAGGCTCCATCTCCTCAAGCAACTCCCTTCTTCCAAATAACACACCGATACCTGTAGGACCGAGCATCTTGTGTGCTGAAAATGCGAGGAAGTCACATCCTATCTCGGACACATCCACCTTCATATGTGGAACACTCTGTGCGGCATCGATGAGGACTGTTGTGCCGTATTGCTTTGCCATCCTGCAGATTTCATGAACGGGATTTACTGTGCCCAGCACATTTGAGACATGGGTTATGGAGAGGAGCTTTACCCCCTTCTTTAGATAACCTTCAAGTCTCTCAAGATCAAGCATTCCATCCTTATCGAAGGGGACATAAAGCAGCCTGCACCCTTTTTCCTTTGAAAGTATCTGCCATGGAACGATATTACTGTGGTGTTCCATCTCGGAGATAACTATAGTATCATCTTCGGTTATGTTTTTTCTTCCCCATGAGTATGCAACAAGATTTATCGCTTCGGTTGTGTTTCTTGTAAAGATAATCTCCCTGAAGCTTTTTGCCCCTATAAATGATGAGACCCTCTTCTTTGCATTCTCATAGAGTATTGTTGATTCTTCACTTAACAGGTATGCACCTCTATGTATGTTTGCGTTACTCATCCTGTAAAATTCATCAATGCTTTTGATAACTGAGATAGGTTTCTGGCTTGTTGCTGCGCTATCGAGATATACAAGCCTTTTACCATGAATCATCCTCTGAAAAATAGGGAAATCTTTCCTTATTATATCAGCATCTATTGTCCTGTACATTGCATTCTCCGAGCTTTCTTTCAAGTATTTCATTAAAAAGCCTCTTTACTGATCTATTCTTTACATTTTTAAATATTGGTTCAAGGAAGCCACTTATAATAAGATACTCGGCCTCGTCCCTCTTTATCCCCTTGCTCATCAGATAGAAAAGCTGCTCTTCATCTATCCTTCCCGTTGTTACTGCATGACCTGCCTTCACATCGTTTGTATCTATCTGGAGTTTAGGTATGGAATCTGCCCTTGCCCTTTCGCCAAGAAGAAGGTTTTTGTTCGAAAGAAAGGAATCTGCCCTCGATGCCCCTCTCCGTATGTCTATTAAACCCTGAAATACAAAACGCCCCTTTTCATCGATCACTGACCTGAAATCAACATTACCGCCTGTCCCCTGCGATCGAAGAATCATATGGGAGGAGATGTCAACATGCTGATTAGACGAGACAATAGAAAATCCAGTTACATCTGACCTTGCACCTCCTCCTCCAAGGTTTATTAATGTCTTCTTCTTTATGATTCCACCTCCAGCAATGCCCTCAAGGAGATTAAGACTGGCGGATGGTGCAAGGTTTACAAACTCATACCTGTAAAGAAGATCATCTGTCGAAAGTCTATTTAATACATGATATTCAACCGATGAGCCCTCATCCATGTATATTGCAACTCCGCTGTTTATAAATCTCCTCTTACCATTTTTATCCGAAGAAAGGTCATCAACTATACTCACACTGCTTTCTCTTCCACAGAGAATTACTATCTGCGCAAATATCGCCTTTTCAAATGGTTTGAAATACTCCTTAATGTAGATCGGCTTTTCAACTCTTTCTCCATCCCGAATATTGATAAAGATCCCGCCGTTGAGAAATGCAATCCTCATCGCATCAAAATATCTACTCTCACCGCTTATCATGTCCTCAAGAAACAAACGGATAAAATCGCCCCTTTTATCCTCGATATTTAAAAGATTATCAAAAATAACATTATTTTCCCGATATCCCTGGGGAACCCTTAGTGCTTCAGTAACACCATCCTTACCGTATCTTCCTTCGAGATCCACCTCCCATCTGTCCAGCATGAAACCTTCTGGATTGGTCCTCCTCCACTCCTCATCATTTTTTGAGGGAGGTTCAATCCTTTGAAGAAGATCCACACACTTAAGCCTTATATCCATTAACCAGGCTGGGTCCTTTTTCAAAGTCGAGATCCTTTCAATATCTGATCTTCTGATCTCACTGATCTTCATAAATCACTCCCTTAAAAACATCATCCAACAGCTCCTTCCATCTGGAGCTGTATCAGTCTGTTCATTTCAACTGCATACTCCATGGGAAGTTCCTTCACAAATGGTTCTATAAATCCATTTACAATCATTGTTGATGCCTCTGTTTCATTAAGACCCCTGCTCATCAGATAAAAAAGTTGCTCTACTTCTATCTTGCTTACAGTAGCCTCATGCTCAACAGTAACATCGTCCTCCTCGATCTCCATATAAGGGTAAGTGTCCGATCTCGATCTCTCATCGAGTATTAGTGCATCGCATTTTACCCTCGTCTTTACACCCCTTGCACCTTTAATAACCTTAACGAGCCCCCTGTAACTTGTCCTTCCTCCATTTCTGCTTATGGATTTGGACACAATCTGGGATGATGTATAAGGGGCAATGTGTATCGCCTTGCTTCCTGCATCCTGATGCTGACCCTTTCCTGCAAGTGCAATTGATAAGACCTCCCCTTTTGCACCCTTCCCCCTTAAAATTATTGATGGATATTTCATCGTAACCTTGCTTCCGAGATTTCCATCTATCCACTCCATAACTGCATCTTCATAGGCGACAGCCCTTTTTGTAACGAGATTGTAAACATTGTATGACCAGTTCTGTATCGTTGTGTATCTCACCCTTGCTCCCCTTTTTACAATTATCTCAACAACAGCAGCATGAAGAGATGAACTCGCATATACAGGTGCTGTGCATCCCTCAACATAGTGAACAAAACTCCCTTCTTCGGCAATAATGAGTGTTCTTTCAAACTGACCCATATTCTGTGCGTTTATCCGGAAATAAGCTTGAAGGGGTATGTCCACCTTAACACCTGCAGGAACATAAATAAAGCTTCCACCACTCCATACAGCACTGTTGAGTGCTGCAAATTTATTGTCTGTTGGCGGAACAACTGTTGAGAAGTACTCCTTAACAAGATCAGGGTGTTCCTTGAGTGCTGTATCCATATCAAGGAAGATAACGCCCATCTGCTCTATCTCTTTCTTGAGGCTGTGGTAGACCATCTCTGACTCATACTGAGCACCAACACCTGCAAGGAACTTCCTCTCCGCCTCAGGGATGCCAAGTCTTTCAAAGGTATTTTTTATATATTCGGGAACCTCATCCCAGCTGTGCCCCTGCCTTTCTGATGGTTTTATGTAGTAGTAGATGTCGTTAAAATCTATTTCTGAAAGGTCAGCTCCCCATGTGGGCATGGGCTTCTTCATAAATATTTCAAGGGAATTGAGTCTAAACTTCCTCATCCATTCGGGCTCCTGCTTTATCCATGATATCTCCTCAACTATCTCCCTGCTGAGTCCTTTTCTTGCTTTAAACACATACTTCTCAGGATCCCTGAATCCGTATTTATACGAATCGTCGATGATTTTAAACCTTTCCATCCTTTCCTCCGTTTTCCTTCACCCACTGATAACCTTTCTCTTCAAGTTGCTGGGAAAGTTCAGGACCACCACTCTGGACAATCTTTCCATCCATTAGCACATGAACAAAGTGGGGTTTTACGTAATTGAGTATTCTCTGATAGTGAGTAATCATCAGGATTGCCCGCTCAGGATTGAAATATTTCATAACCCCATCGGATGCAATCTTTAAGGCATCGATATCAAGTCCTGAATCCATCTCGTCCAGGATTGCGATTTCGGGCTCCAGGAGCTGGAGCTGAAGTATTTCAAACCTCTTCTTCTCACCACCTGAAAATCCATCATTTACATATCTCTTTGCTAATTCAGGATTTAGACCTATTTCTTTAATCCTTTCCTTTAAATATAACTTAAACCTCGGTATGGACATCTTTTCTATAAATTCCCTGCCTTTTACAGCAGAAAGTGCACTTCTCATGAAGTTAGCAACAGATACCCCTTCAACTGAAACAGGATATTGAAAACAAAGGAAAAGTCCCAGCCTTGCCCTTTCATCTGCAGGAAGTCGGGAGATGTCCTCCCCCTTCAACAGGATCTCCCCCTTTTCAATTCTGTAGGAAGGGTGCCCCATTATTGCCATTGCAAGTGTGCTTTTGCCTGAGCCATTTGGGCCCATTATGGCATGGATCTCTCCCCTTTTTATGTCGAGATCTATCCCTTTCAAGATCTCCTTACCTTCAACACTTACATGAAGATCCCTTATCAAAAGCAGCGATTTACTGTCTTTTACCGCTGAATTCATAAACGACTCCTTTTCCCCTTTTGTTTATTGTTTTCACCTTTATTTTCGATGAACCCGCTATATCCGCAATGCTAACACTGTCAAGTATCTCGTGGATCGCCTTCCTCGTCCTCTTCCACACGGGTTTCACACAGCATATCCTTTTCATGCTGCACACCTCATACTCTCTTTCGCAGTCCACTATATCAAGTCTCCCCTCAACTGCCTCAACAACATCCTTTACCGTAATCTCAGAACTCCTCCGCGCAAGGCTTATCCCTCCCCCCATCCCCTTTACCGCTCTTATTATCCCTGATCTCGCAAGTCTGTTTACAATAATGGCAAGAAACCTCTGAGGTATGTTGCAGCTTGCAGCAACCTCCTTTACACTGGTTCTCTCACCAGATGGAACCTTAGCAAGGCATACAGTAAGCATCAGTGCGTAATCAGTAGTCCTGGATATCTTCATGGTTCTGAGAATAATATTAGTAATATCATCATTTTAATGATATTATATCTCAAAAACAAAATCAATCCCTTCTATTTTCTCATCTATTAGGATCCCAACTACAAAGATCAACAATCTACGTCCTCTTCAGCTTCTTCATGATCTCCCTTAAAAATGCAGGTAAATCCTCAGGCTGTCTCGATGTTATCAGATTTCCGTCAACAACAACCTCTTTATCTTCATATATGGCACCTGCTGCTTTAATTTCTTCTACAACTGTCCTGTAACATGTGGTATGTCTGCCTTTTAATAGATTCGCAGAGATAAGGATCTGAGGACCGTGACATATTGCTGCTACCAGCTTGTCCTTTTTAAAGAAATGGCGAACTATATCAAGGGCCTCTTTTTCTTTTCTAATAACCTCGGGTGCCTTACCGCCTGGAAGGATTAATATATCATACTCATCTTGGCTTATTTCTTTAAGGGATTTGTTTGCTTCAACTTCATATCCATGTTTACCCCTTATTCTTCCTCTGTTAATTGATGCAATATCGACAGAAATCCCTTCTTCTTTTAATCTGTAATAAGGGACGAGTAACTCTGAATCTTCAAAATTATTCGCACTTATTATTAATGCCTTCAAACTCCATCTACCTCCTTTTTTATATAAATTCATTATTCATCCCAGGAGCACCAGATACATCCTTGATTAAAGGAGGGGCTTCCGCCCCTCCTTAAGAGAAGATTAACAGTTCTCGATAGCCTTTTACTTCTTTGGCGCTGCTTGTTTCTTTAAAGACTTGATATAGGCAACTATATCTACCATATCAGCGCCCTTTGGATCGATGGGCTTTCCTTTAAGGGCATTCACAATACAGAAGTTTACTGCCTCCTCAAGACCCTTCTGCTTTTTCCCCATGATGTTAAATTCCTTTTTGTCAGCAGCCTTCTCAAGTCCCTTTCCACCTGGATGACAGGAATTACAGGAATTACCAGATGTGCCACCTGCAAACTTGGGATCATTAAAAAGTGCCTTTCCCCTTTCTACATCAGCAGCAAATACACCCGAAAGCATCAATCCAATTGCAATCATCGAAAGCATCATTATCCTCAAAATCTTCATCCCCTCACCCCCTTTCTATTCGAAATTTCAAAACTTTTTCAGTCGACAAACTTTGAAAATACAAAATCTGAATCCTTTGCTCCTGTATGGCAGTCATAGCATTCCTTCTTAACATCCTTATCCATATACTTCCCATCAGCGTCAAAAGCGGCATATATCCATCCACCCGTATCGACTGCCCTCTTATCCTTTTTCATCAAAACATAGAAAAGTTTCTTTCCCTGATGTATTGATCCATCTTTCTCTGTGATCACATCATAAAAGACACCAATAAATATTGTCTTCTCAGGATATAAACCTCCTTTTTTCAGTGTCTGCAATCCTGTTTTGTTTACATATATGTGATGGAATCCATACAATCCGTGATTTTTATCAGGTATCACCATTGATTTTACATGGATAAAATTTCTCCAATCCTTAGGTAACGTAATCTTCCCACCCATCTTCGCAAATGAAAAAGTTGTCCCGAAAACGAGTAATACTGCTACCCCTAAAATAAACAGATTCTTCATGTTAACCCCCTTTGTTTTTAATCTTCAATATATTTTATCCTGCACCTCAAATCAATATCCTTCTTATCCACTTTTAAAATGCATTCAGTGAAAATATGAGGAGTTCCTTAGAAAGATTCCGAACCTTCTTGTATCATAAATTAATTCTGTTTCCTTTGTATTACATAGCAGAAATCTTGGGTCATAAAGATTAAGGTAGATGATCTGTTTATGGGAAATACCTTGAGCATATATTCTTTTTCTTAAATTTTCTATCGCACCCACCTTGCCATATCAAAGGGAGGGATAAATGATCTTGCCATAAAGGTTGAAAAAGGATAAGCTTGCTAAAGCAGTAAGCTGAAACACTCTTATACCCGCATCATTATGAAGGAGGGGTGCAATGAAAAGACTATCATTTACTGCATTTTATCTATCCCTTTTTATGTTTCTTTTTAATTATTCATTAAATGCCTCAGATATGCCAAGAGTAACCCAACAAACAGAATCATGTCTGGGTTGTCATTCATCTGTTACACCCGGAATAGTAAAGGACTGGCAGTCAAGTAGACATGCAAATACATCTCCTGAAGATGCTTTAAAATTATCCCCTTTAAAGAGAAGGATATCTGCTGAGAACATACCAGACAATCTCAAGAGAAAGGCTGTAGGATGTTATGAATGCCACAGTTTGAATTCATCAAATCACAAAGATAATTTTGAACATTTTGGCTTCAGAATAAATGTTGTAGTGTCACCAAATGATTGCAAGATCTGCCATCCAGCGGAGGTTTCCCAATATTCAAATAGTAAAAAAGCCCATGCTATGAAAAACCTTTTAGATAATCCTGTGTATCGAATCCTTGTTAACACAACTGATGGGATTATAAGGCTTGAGGGTAAAAAATTAATCCAGGATAAACCATCTGAAGTAACGCTTCATGAAACATGTCTGGGATGTCACGGAACAAAAGTTGATGTAAAGGGCATGAAGAGGATTAATACAAAGATGGGAGATATATCCGTCCCAATTCTAACGAACTGGCCAAATCAGGGGGTTGGAAGGGAAAATCCTGATGGAAGCCTGGGTGCATGCACTGCCTGCCATCCAAGACATAGCTTCTCAATAGAAATAGCAAGAAAACCTTATACCTGTGCACAATGCCATCTTGAACCCGATGTGCCAGCATGGAATGTTTATAAGGAGAGCAAACATGGAAACATTTATTTCTCAAAATATAACGAATGGAATTTTAATGCAGTGCCATGGACAATTGGTAAGGATTTTAAAGCCCCAACCTGTTCCACCTGTCATAATAGTCTTGTTGTATCACCTAATGGGGAAGTGATCGCTGAGAGGACCCATGACTTCGGTTCAAGGCTGTGGGTAAGGCTATTTGGTTTGATTTACAGTCATGCTCAACCAATATCAGGCAATACCACAATTATCAAGAATAAAGATGGTGTTTCCCTTCCTGTTACATTTCTTGGTGAACCAGCATCAGAATATCTAATTGATAAAAAAGAACAGGACAGGAGGCTCTCCAGAATGAAGGCAATATGTAATAGTTGTCACAGCACAGATTGGATCGATGGACATTTTGTAAAGCTTGATTCAACAATAAAAGAAACTAATGAAATGATCCTTGCCGCAACAAAACTAATCCTTGAGGCATGGGAAAAGGGCGTTGCTGATAAGACGAATCCTTTTGACGAGGCTATCGAAAAACTCTGGATAAAGCAGTGGCTCTTTTATTCTAACTCTATAAGATATGCTTCTGCCATGACTGGTGCTCCAGATTATACCACCTTCAAACTGGGATGGTGGGAGCTAAATGATAATATACAGAAGATGAAGGATTTACTTGAAATTAAAAGTTTATATAGACAACAGAATAAAATTGAGAAGAGGTTTTAGTCTGAAAATTTTCTATCAGATATCGTACGCTTTGTTATGTTAAGGATTCTAATATTATCAATAATTTTATTAAGACCATTTGATGTGTTTTCACAAGAATCAATGATAAGGGATAATTTTCCCCATGGAAGGCCTGAGCTCAGATGGTCATTTTTTCCATATTTTAACCTTGACAATCTTGAGGGTTTAAAGGATCCCAAAGCTCCAGATGGAGATAATGGAATTGGCATTCTCAGAAATAAAAATGTTGGCGGTTTTGCCAGTCTCAGTTATGCTGTAACAAAACAACTTGAAAACTTTCATCTCGAGGCTATGATTTACTGCCCTGTTACTGAAGGAAACAAAGGTCCTCTCTCAGGGATAGCCTTCTTGATTGATCCTATAGGAGGTAGATTTTACAGAATTGTTTGTGACTTTAATACAAATAATCCGACCATTAATCTTGCCTATGTTGGTCTTGATACAAGGAATTACCCTGTTTATTTAAAATTCTGGGGAATGGGTGAAATACCAGGGGGAATACCTAAGGAATCAGATTGGCATAAGATTTCTGTTAAAGTAAGATCAGGTTGGGTCAGAGTTTACTGGAATGACGAGGAACTAAAGGGAGGTCCATTTTTAGTGGACAGGATTAAAAGAGGATTTATTGGTGTATATGCAAATTTTGTAGGTGGATTCGGCGAAGCCACTACTAGGGTTGACAGTATTATGGTAATAGAAGAATCTCTCAGGTAGACTTATGATGCACAGTTCGCAGCGCGAAGATCACAGTCTCCAGTATAATGCTCGGTATAGGGCATCAGATTTATCGCTGCTGGATATCACAGAGACGTATCAGTGCTGCCCCGATGGCAGCCAGGCGGAACCTTTCCGGATCATACAGGAGAAGCACACTCCCCTCCGGAAAAGTGGAAAAGATCCCCATCGAATGCCATCGGATTTCGGCTAATAAGAGTTTTTTAATGTTTTGGAGGTGCCCCGCCTGAGGACCCACAATCAGGGGATTTCGAAAATTCAAAGAGGCAACAAACCGGTCTGAACTGTCATACAATTCCCATGCGAAGAGCCCCCGTGGTTGAAACCGCCACAGGAATCGTCCGTCTGCATCTAACATGTCATATCCTTTACGCCAGAGACCTGGAGCTCTTTGAAAGATAACGAGTTGCCCCTGAGTGTCTCGCAATTCCAATCGCAGACCAAGGAGAGAGCGAAACTTTGTAAAACGCAAAATCCCCCCACGAGGAATTTCCTTAACTTCTCCGACGAATCCTCCTTTCGCCGTGCATATCTGAACCCTTAACGGCTGGAGACTTGAACTCAAGCATTTTAGCTGCAATATTTCTAAGGTTGATTCAGTCATCATCCATAACCTTTTCTTTCCATACTGCTACTTCTATCTTCGGTTGTATTTGATGAGTAGATCGTCTTCAGATCACTGTTCACCCACCTGAGCTTCCTCCTTCAATTACTTATAGGTAAGCTCTTAGTCTGTAACCTGGAAGCTTAGTAACTTAGTAACTCAGTAACTAAGAAAACAGGAATAGAGAATAGGTCAACAAAGAAACAAAGAAACCATCCTAAGGTTTCAATTCCTCATAGGTAGGCTCAAAACGATTAGAACGATGGGGGAGATGATGAAAGATTTTTAGTTTCAATTCCTCATAGGTAGGCTCAAAACACCAAAGGACGTGTTGGA
>JBBIRW010000013.1:0-9388 GCA_037441565.1 Deltaproteobacteria bacterium
TAAATAGGGAGGCAGTAAGGGAAGTGCTCATTGCTACAAATTTTACTGTTGAAGGAGAGGCAACAGCGGTATATATTATTGATCTATTAAAAAACATCGGGGTGAAGGTAACACGCATAGCACAGGGACTTCCTGCAGGATCCGATATAGAATATGCGGATCGATACACGCTTTCAAGGGCCCTCCAGGGAAGGAGGGAGCTGTAAATATAAACTTCAGGGAGGAGGTATGAATGAGAAAGAATATGTGGAGATAAGATGGCATGGAAGGGCAGGCCAGGGTGTCATTACAGCAGCAAAGATGCTGGCTGAGGCACTCATGGAGGCGGGAAAGCACATCCAGGCATTTCCCGAATACGGCCCTGAGAGAAGTGGTGCACCCATGAAGGCTTTCAACAGGATCAGTGAAAGGCCCATCCATATACATTCCGGTGTTCTTTTTCCTGATGTTGTTGCTGTTGTTGATCCAACGCTAATTGGCATAAAGGAACTTGTTGAGGGGATAAAGGAAAATACCGTTTTTATAATAAATTCGCCTGATGAATCGGAAAAGATCAAGAAGAGGATGAAGGTAAACAGTAATCCTGTATACACTGTTGATGCAACAAGGATTGCACTTGAATGTTTCGGGAAGAATATACCAAATACCCCACTTCTTGGTGCGGTCGTTAAGGTTACAGGTCTGGTTTCCATTTCTGATATCAATGAGCAATTGAGAAAAACATTGAGTAAAAAATTCAGCGAGAAAATCGTTGATAGCAATATAAAGGCTTTAATTAGAGGGGCCGAGGAGGTAAAGGGAGGATGAAATACAAATTTGATACCAACAAGTTGATGGGATGGAGGGAACTTCCCATCGGGGCAATTATCCCGGAAGGTGGAACATCGGAGAAGTATGAGACAGGATCCTGGAGGACGGAAAGACCTGTTCTTGATCCCGAGAGGTGCACAAGCTGTTTGATATGCTGGATATTCTGTCCTGACTCATCAATTATAGTTAAAGATGGAAAAATGATCGGATTTGATCTGGATCATTGCAAGGGATGCGGTATATGTGCGAGGGAGTGCCCACCCAAGTTCAGTGCGATAAGGATGGTTCCAGAATCGAAATTTCATGAGGAGGAATAAGAGATGTATGTCGCAAAAAAAAGGGATGCATTAACGGGAAATCAGGCTGTTGCCTACGCGATGAAACAGATAAATCCTGATGTGTGCGCAGCATACCCCATAACACCATCCACTGATCTCATGCAGGAGTTCTGCAATTATGTAGCAAAGGGTGAAGTAACAACAGAGATGGTGCTTGTTGAAAGTGAGCACAGCGCGATGAGTGCATGTATCGGGGCTGCTGCTGCAGGCGGAAGAGTTATGACAGCAACGTCTGCATGCGGACTTGCACTCATGTGGGAGGTCCTATATGTTGCATCATCATGCAGGCTTCCGATAGTTATGACGCTTGTTAACCGTGCATTCAATGCACCACTTAACATCCACTGCGACCACTCAGACGCAATGGGATCGAGGGATGCGGGATGGATACAGATTTTTGGTGAAACAGCACAGGAGGCATACGATAACACCATTCAGGCTGTTCGCATTGCGGAGCATCCGGATGTGAGGCTTCCTGTTATGAGTTGTTTTGATGGGTTCATAATAAGTCATTCACTTGAAGTGATCGAACTGATTGAAGATGAGAAGGTGAGGGAGTTTGTAGGGGAATACAAACCTTTGTACTCGCTTCTCGATGTTGACAATCCCATAACTGTTGGCCCACTTGATCTTCAGAACTACTACATGGAGCACAAAAGGCAGCAGAGAGAGGCAATGGAGATAGCAAAGGGTGTTATCCTTGATGTGGGGAAGGAGTTTGGAAAGAAATTTGGAAGGGAATATGGATTTTACGATGAGTACATGCTGGATGACGCCGATATAGCAGTTGTTGTTCTGAGTTCCACTGCAGGGACAACAAGGGTTGCTGTTGATGAGTTGAGAAGAATGGGTATAAAGGCAGGGCTACTCAAGCCAAGGGTTTTCAGGCCTTTCCCTGGAAGGGAATTTGCAAATGCACTTTCCCATGTGAAGGCAATTGCCGTTCTTGACAGGGCAGAGACCTTCGGAGGAGAGGGAGGTCCGCTTTTTATTGAACTTCGATCAAGTCTATACAACCTTCCGAGGAGGCCCATAATTGTAAACAGGATATTTGGCTTAGGAGGGAGGGACATATTCGTCCATGATATAAAGGCTGTTTTCTGCGAGCTTCTTCAGGGTCTTGAAAGAGGAGTTCCTCCCAGGGAGTTTGATTACATTACAATCAGAGAATAATGAATTTTTAAGAGGTGTGGAATGGCAAAATTTAACGTAAATCTCAAAGAAGCATCTAAAAAAGAAGAGAAACTCACAGGTGGTCACAGGCTTTGTGCAGGCTGTGGTGCTTCTGTTCTTGTAAGACAGACACTGTTTGCAACTGATGATCCTGTTGTTGTTGCATGTGCAACGGGTTGTCTTGAAGTGGCAACAAGCATATTTCCCTATACATCCTGGAAGACTCCATGGATTCACAATGCATTTGAAAATGCTGCTGCAACTATAAGTGGTGTTGAGGCAATGTACAGGGCATTGAAACGGAAGGGAGTGATACCGAAGGAGAAGAGGATAAAGTTTATTGCATTTGGTGGAGATGGGGGAACATACGACATAGGTCTTCAGTCGCTCTCAGGTGCACTTGAAAGGGGGCACAGCTTCCTCTATATATGTTACGACAATGAGGGCTATATGAATACGGGTATACAGAGGAGCAGTTCCACCCCCATTGGTGCTGCTACAACAACAGCACCACCGGGTGAAGCGATGCCTGGAAAGATTCAGGACAGGAAGGATCTCACACATATTGTGATCGCCCACAATATTCCCTTCGTTGCACAGGCAAGTATTCATGACTGGCGGGACCTTATGATAAAGGTAAAGAAGGCACTCGCAAAGGATGGTCCAACCTTTATAAATGCATTTTCTCCATGTGACAGAGGGTGGAGATTCGAACCGAAGGATACGATTGAGATTGCAAGAATGGCTGTTGAGACGTGTTTCTGGCCGCTTTATGAGGTGGATGAAGGTGTGCTGAGGATAAATTACAAGCCAAAGGAGAAAAAACCTGTTGTCGAATGGCTGAAGATGCAGGGAAGATTCCAGCACCTTTTCGAGGAAAAGAACAGGCATCTTATCGATCTTATACAAAAAAGGGTTGATGAGGAGTGGGAGAGGTTGCTAAAATTAGATGGAATGAAGATTGCGCTATCTTACTTCAAGGCCAAAGTATGATGCACAGGATGGATTGATGACCGATCCACAGCTGATAATTTTTGAGGACGAATTCAAGCAGATAAATAGCATCCTTCAGCGACTTGTTGAAGATGCGCAGGCAAAGATAGTATTTCTTGTTGACAGAAACGGTCAACTCATAGCAAGTGCAGGCGAAAAAGATAAGGTTGATGCACTCTCCATAGCATCGCTTGCCGCAGGCAATATTGCAGCAACAAGTGGACTCGCAAAGATCCTTGGACAGAAGGAGTTTACGATCCTTTTCCATGAGGGGGAAAAAGATCATATACACCTTTCCCTCATAGGATCGCGCATTATCCTTGTTGTGATATTTGATAACAGGACATCTCTTGGTCTTGTTAGACTCAGGGTGAAGAAGGCGAGTGATCTGCTTACAAACATATTTGATGTGCTTCTGAGGAGATCTGATGAGAGACTGAAAAGTATGGTTCTGCCCGATCTTACTGAGGAGGATATCGATAAGCTGTTTAATCATTAAGAAAGTTGCAAATGTTTAGATGTCATTCATAAACTATTCACTGAGAGAGATAAACTGTAAAATCGTTTACTACGGGCCTGGGCTCTGTGGTAAGACAACCAATCTTCAATATATTTACAGGAAGGTGAATCCTGAAAGTAGAGGAAAGCTGATATCCCTTGCAACAGAGACTGAAAGAACACTCTTCTTTGACTTTCTTCCGCTATCCCTTGGAGATATAAAGGGTTTCAAAACGAGATTCCACCTTTATACAGTTCCAGGGCAGGTATTCTATGAAGCATCAAGGAGGCTTATTCTGAAGGGGCTTGATGGGGTTGTATTTGTTGCGGATTCGCAGATAGAAAGGATGGATGCAAATATTGAGAGCATGGAGGATCTTCAGAGAAATCTTAAGGATCAGGGGATTGACCTTTTTTCTATCCCTTTTGTTATACAGTATAATAAAAGGGACCTTTCAAACATCTTGCCTGTCTCTGAAATGAGGGCAATTCTGAATCCAAGAGGTGTTCCTGATTTTGAGGCTGTAGCAAGTGTGGGGAAAGGTGTATTCGAAACCCTGAAGGCGATTATTAAGCTCATCCTTATTGAACTTAAGAGGGGCGGAAGATAAGTAGTGGAGGATCGAGGGATAAGAAGTCGGGAAGATGGGATAATGAGAAGAGGTGATGGAGGGGGCAGATATTTGACTGATAAATGGAAGTTCTGGTATTATTAATAAGCTTTTGAGTGCAGGATCCTTCCGTATAGAGAGCCCTTACATGTGGCTTCTGTGGTTCCCCGGTAGCTCAACCGGCAGAGCATTCGGCTGTTAACCGAAGGGTTGCAGGTTCGAGTCCTGCCCGGGGAGCCAATCTTGACTTTGAAGCGATGAGGGATACAAGGCTTTTTTAGCACACTTTTACATAAAGCATCCCGCAAATAATCAATTCTCAATAACTTTTTTCTCCTTTATTAAACCTTCTCTCATGAATGCAATTATCCCTTTTTCCCGGAGATTGGGGTTTGTTTATACCATTGAGAGTTATATCCCTTCTGAATTTTGCATAAGGGATGTTACATTATCATGGAAGGACACATTCTCTGTCAAAAGGGGTATCAGATCGCAGAAGTAAAAACGGCTGTCCCTGAGGACTACCTCACCTAATTTAAATGGGATTGCCTTTCGGAATATCAATCCATCATATACGAAAGTATGAAATTCCCCGTTTTCTCCACATGGGTCAATACCTGGAGGAAGATCCCTTAAGAATCTTTCATCATATGGCCTTCCTGCAAAGCTCCTGTCAAGCACATATGAGTCAACACATGTAATAACTGCCTTAAATCCCAGCTTTATGAATCTCCTGGCAAGTTCAGTGGTATCCCTTTTCCATAGTGGAAAGAGCCCTTTCATTCCTATTCTTGACAGGTTCTCTTCCCTGTAGGTCCTTATGTCCTCTAAGAAGATGTCTCCAAAAGCTACTGAAAGAATACCTTTCTCTTTATAACAAAGGAGCTTCTCCTTTATCTTTTCCTCATATTCATGGTTGGATGCATCCTTACTTATATAGATCCTCTCAAGGGGAAGACCGATGGAGTGGGCCTGCTGTTCAAGAAAAATCCTACGGATCCCATGCATGGATACCCTGTCAAAGTCCTCTGTAATTGTGGTTATAAGTGCAGATACCTCATAACTCCTAGTGCTCATTAGCTCATAGAGGGCCATGGCACTGTCCTTCCCGCCACTCCATAAAAACAGAATCTTTTCTTTTGGCTTCTTGTCCATTTTTGTTTATGGTTCTGGATTTTTTAAAAGATAATAACAATTAAGTATACCTGAATCAATTAATCATGCCTAAGAAATTCATTGTTCACAGAAATAGGAGATGAATGAGTGGGTGAGCGGAGCACCTTATCTTTTTATATTCAGCTCAAAATTTGTGTATAAAATCTCTCTAACTCCTCAGATATGTAAATCCAATCAAATTTTTCAGCTGTTTGCCTGGCTTTTTCCCCTATACTTCTTCTCAATTCCTTATTCAGCATCAAACTTTCGATAATATTAGCTGCCTCGCTTGAAATATTGTTTTCACTAACAAAAAAACCGTTTTCATTATCCAATATAAATTCATTGAGCCCCCCCTTTTTCTAGCAATAACTGGAAGTCCTGTAGCCCATAGCCTCTAAAGCTACCATGCCGAATGCTTCAAAATTCGAAGGTATAAATATTACATCTCCTACCATATAGATTAAATTCATCTTGTACGGCGGGAAAACATCTGTAAGAAATATTTTATCTTTTAACGATTGAGCTTTATGAATAATATTTTTTGCATATTCCAATCGGCTACCTCTGGTTGGAATTTCTCCTACAACAAGAAATTTGATATTAGGAATATCTCTAATCAAATGCGCTGTATCAATGATATATTCCAGGCCTTTTTCAGGAGATATTCTACCTACAAATAATACTACGAAATCCTTGTCTGTCAGATTAAATCTATTTCTTATATCTTTTCTTACACCTTCTGATTCCCAATATGGTCTGAATTTTATTAGATCTACGCCATTATAAATATATTTAAAATACTTTGCTTTTATTTTTTTATTCTCCTGATAAATATCGACAATATATTTGCTACATCCCATAAAAGCATCTACGACAATTTCATTATTTATTTCAACCTCATTATGAAGATGCAAAATTATTTTTGTATTTTTCATATTCTTATTAACAGCTTCTATGATAGGTAAAAACCATTTAACAGAGTTATGCATATGAATTACATCAGGCTTTATTTCATTTATAATTTTCAAGAGTCTGCGAGGATAAGATAATGGATCAACCCTTGTTATTTTTTGAAAAATTCTCTTATAAAACTTTCCAAAAGTTATTCTATGAAAGTAAACCCCGTCCTTAAATTCATTTTTCGGATGAAAAGCACTACCAATACAAGCTATATGAGGCTCATAAAAAACTAACCTCCTGGATACTTCATATATCCAGGTCTCAACAGCAGCCCCTTTTAGTGGAGGAATAGGATGAACAGGGGCTGGAAACATTAACACCTTTTTGGGCATAATTAATGTACTCCAAAAATTTATCCACTACTATATCCCAGCTAAAGTTTTCAACAATTCTCTTCCTGCTAAGTAAACCCATCTGTTGCCTCAAATTTTCATCTGTTAAAAGAGTTTTAATTTTATCAGATAAAGCTTTATCATCAGAAGGGGGGACTAAAAAACCAGCATCTCCTACAACTTCAGGGATTCCTCCTACGTTTGTGCAAACAACAGGAACAGCACATGACATAGCTTCAGCAATTGAAATTCCAAAAGTTTCATGCGCAATACTCGGAAAGACAGCCACATCAGAAATAGAATAGAAACTCGGAAGATTCTCATTATCAACTCTTCCTAAAAACATAACATAATTGTCAATATTTAGATTTTTTGATAAGATTTGAAGCTCTCTTCGATATTCTCCATCTCCTATTATTAGATATTTTATATTAATAAATCCATTGTTTATTAGATTTGAAATAGCTTTTATTGCATACTGCACACCTTTCAACCCAACAAGTCTACAAACTGTTATTATAACCTTTTCATCCCTAAGGCTAAGCTTTTTTTTGAGATTTAAATCGGGCTCAAGTGGACTAAACTTTTTAACATCAACTCCATTTGGAAGTATTAATGGCTTGATACCGCAATAACATTCTATCTGTAAAGCATTAAATTTGCTACAAGCGAAAAGATAATCCATTTTTTTTGCCATATACTTATATCCCGGAAAAAATTCTGTTCCTCCTGAGAAAAATATAAGCTTATTGGATTTGTTAAATTTCTTAATCAACATTGAAACTGGAAAATCATAAGGTTTAAAAATGCAGAAAAAGTCGTATTTTTCTTTGTTTTTTAAGATTGAGGGCAATGAATGAAAAGAAAAAGAAACCCTCTCCATAAATTTTCTAAGACGAGATCCAAGATAGGGAAATCTATTTCTTTCCCAGAAAGGATATCTAAATATTTCCATATTTTTTGGATGATCAATCTGAACAGGAGAATCTCCACATATAAAAGTGATCTCATATCCTTTCTCAGCAAGTCTCTTTGCTAATTCAAGACTAAAAGTTTCTATTCCTCCAATTTTGACTGTGGAAGTAAGATTATAAAAAGCTATCTTCACGATATTGGCTCCTTTATGGTAAAAAACCTGCTTGTATCTTTATTGATTTCATATCTATATCAATTGCTTTATGCATTGGTCCTGTATCATTAGTTACAAGAATCTTTAGCGATATTCTAACATAAATTATGCAAATTCAAAAAGGTATAATTCTAAATGCTGCCACAGGAGAAATCTCTGTAAAACCATGTCCCTTAGTGACAGTGGAACTAAGATCATCTCACTTGTAACTTGAATAAGTTTTATCTTGACAAGGAGTATATATTTTAATAATTTATGGACATCATGAGACTTTGCCACTACTTAATGCATTACAGGAGGTGTAATATGAGGAAAACAGGATCACAGGAAAGAACCAATACGCTATCCCTTCTGCTCCTCTGTATCATTGCGCTTTTATTGGGTTGTAATGAAGGAGGTGGTGGGGGAGGAACTGGTGGGGGAGGAACTGGAACTTACTTACTCTACGGCGCAAGTGTGCATATTGTTGACCCCGCAAACCCTGCTTCACCCATCCAGGTTGAATCTGGAGATATAAATGACGCCAGCACATTAATTGTTTTAGGAAGTTACAACCCATCCACAAAAAGTTATACAGACCTTCATACACAGACTTTTTTCTATATAGTAGATGATGGAACAGGCAAGGGTGCTGTCAAAATGGTCTCAATGGTAAAAGGCTCTGGTACACCTACCCCTCAGCAGGTAAGCAACATAACCGATGCATGTGAGATTGAAGCCAGTGATATTGATATGGTCAACAAAAAAATGTGGATGTTCATAAGTACTGCTGGAAGTGATGGAAACTGTAATACACCTGACGATGGGCTTAAATTGATCCACTCAGGAATGGGCAGTAGCGATTCACCTATGGACATGACAGGTAAATCTCTTATCACCTCATTTAGTGGAGGTCTTTCAAATCTTGCTATTTCCGGTTTTCTTATAATGGATGGTGGAAGTATAGAGAAGTGTGACACAAACCTTTCAAACTGTTCAACACTCAAATCAGGAGTAAATTATGTCTTTAGGGTGGAAGCTAACCCAAATAATGGAAATGAGTATATATGTGTGGACAATAAACTTCATGTTTTTGATGGTTCCAATCTAAACCCTGTAGGTTCTATAGATTGTAGTAATCGGAATAAATATGCAAGTGACGGAACTGCTCTTTACTGGATTGATTCCTCAGGAGACATATACAGGCTTAACCATGGAGAAACTACTCTCTCACAAATCTATAACGGAGGTGATGCCAATGCTTTAGCTGCTGCCACTACTAATTATATAATCATATATTCCCCCTCATATAGTAGTTTCAAAGCTATTCCTAAAAGAGGTGGTTCTCCTGTAATTATTTCCTCAGCTGCATCTGAAATAGCTTTTGCTCAGGGAGATACCTTTTAT
>JBBIRW010000014.1:0-4994 GCA_037441565.1 Deltaproteobacteria bacterium
AGATATTGGCCTAAGAACCGTATTTATTGGCTTTGAAAAGATAGAAGATGAAGGGCTACGTGCCCTTCATAAAAATAATTTCGTTGAAAATAATGATATGGCATTAAAGATATTAGAATCTATGGGCATTGATGTGTGGGCCGCTTTTATAGTGGACCCTGATTATGACCTTGAAGACTTCAGGAGGTTGAAAGATTATATCATCACTCGTAAGATAAAAACCCCTACTTTTTCCATTCTCACACCCTTGCCAGGGACAGAATTATTTCACCTTTTTAATATGCTCTGCGCGGCAAAGAAGTTATCTGATCCTCAATGCTATCTCGTGGCCCATGGGAGTCTCCCTAATGCAATACAATCGTATCAGGGGAAGTCTGTATGAAGGTTACACAGAAAGGAAAGAAGTTTGCGATGGGGAAGGTGGTTGACCTCATCGTTCAGATCATGGATGAAAAGCCTATGAGGAATAATTTTTAAAATTACCTTGGAGGTGCTCGATGAAGGTTCCAAAGATTGGATTGCTGGTCTGTAATAGTGGAAGTTCCAATTCCGGGATGTTAACGGGGATTGCCGCTATGGGAATCCTGAAAGATTTAGGTGGCGACGTGATAGGAATATGTTCCTTTCCAGCGTTAGCAAACGAAATTCCAAGGCAGGTGCTTACCCTAAAGGATCTCAAGCATCTCATCATCATTGATGGATGCCGAAACTCCTGTGCAATGAAGGTGGCCGAAAAATTGTCCTTATCCCATGATGCATATGTGAATCTCGAAAACGATTTGAAAATAGAGAAATTGGGGCCCTTTAGCACGTTGCAATATTCTGATGAGGATGTGAATAAGGTGAAAGAGGCTATCAAGGCAAAAATAAATCAATTTTTACAGGAATGATGAGGCATGAAATTCCATTTCTGGGAAGATCTTATTGGAAAGAAGGTGAAAATAAAAGATATTCACTTGAACACGATAGATGAATACAAAATCATAAGCGTTACAGGTCAAACAGTAATGCTCGAAAGGCTTGATGGATCAAAATGCATGAAAAACAAAAGGGATTGCTTTTTTTTGAATATTGAAGAGGATGAGAACGGAGACAAAATATCTTGATTGTCCTAAAAATCTGATATTTTGCTAAGGGTTAAATTGGATGTAACCTTGAAAGACTTCCAGTGTAGGTTTAAATCATGGAAAAAATATGCTCCGATGAATTTTCTAAAGAAAAGATTCTTGCTAATCGTTGTGAAGATCTTCTCGATATAGCCCGTTTGGTAAGTTGGTGCACGGATCGTGAATATCTCATCAAAACATGTCTCGATCATATTAGCAAGAGATTAGGGATGCGGGCTCGATGTGTAATCAAAGATGGAGAAGAATTGAAGCTTCATTGCTGGGTGGGAAGGTACTATTGTCCAATGGAGCAAGTTCCTATCTGCAAAGAGAGTATTGTATGGAAAGTGATGGAAGATGGTATCCCTGTTAACCTTACAGAGACCCATCAATGCGTGGGTTACAGTCATACGTTGGCAGAAAAGGTAAAAATAAAAGCCGTGATCCCTCTCTGGTATGTCGATTCAATAACCCAGGAGGAAAGAAGAGTCGGGGCCTTAATTGTTGATTCTGGTAAAAAAGACGTTCCTATCTCAGATGAAGATTTTGAGTATCTGAAGCTGGTGGGAGAATTAGTAGGTACTTCCATCGGTAAAGCTGAATTAACTGAGCAATTGATTGAATCGTACAGAAGGAAAGAGATAATGGTTCGGGAAACTGCCCATGCCTTCCGAAACCGACTCACTGCAATTGGTGGTCTGTCTCGTCATATGGCTCAACTGGCTAAAAATACGGATTTGGCCAAAGAGGCAAGAATGGTTTATAAAGAAGTGCAGGCCCTGGAAACCCAGCTTGAACGATTTGAAAAATATATCGGCCTTTAAGAAATTGCAGTCCATTAGAAAATTTTTTCTCTTGGAAGGAATTTCATAAAAAACCCTTTTGTTATGGGTAAAAAATAATATTGATGAAGTGAAATGGAGACAATAAAGGAGATAAACGGATGCGAGCAGGAACCATATATCTTATCATTGCACTTGTTCTTCTGGGGATTTCCCTATTGAGAGAAAAACAAAAAACCAAAGAGGCCATCAAGGCAACCTTTAAAATCTTCTATGTCGTCATGCCAGTGTTGATCTTTGTCTTTGTTTTGATGGGTCTCATCCAGGCTTATATTTCGAGAGATACGATTGCATCTATTCTGGGTCAAAAAAGCGGGGTTCTCGGAATTCTTTATGCAGAAATTGTTGGTTGCATTGCCCTGTTTATGCCGCCTGCTGTTTTTCCCTTTGGAGGCTATCTTCTAAAAAATGGGGCAAGCTTCGGATCGATTGCAGGATTTGTCTTTACAGCGATTCTGATCGGTATTACGACACTACCCCTTGAATTCAAACTTTTAGGAAAAAGGTTTACCATCTTTCGAAATATCTTTACCTTTGTCCTTGCTTTTTTCATAGCTTTTTTGATGGAGGTGATTCTGAGATGAAGAAGTTGCTAAAAAACGACGCATTCCAGTTCCTTTCTCTCAGTGTGGTAATTACGTTAATCATATACGGATTAAGTATCGAGAAAGGGGCAATCGTTACAGGCACTGTTTACAAGACTTTTATAGAAGTTCTTGACATTGTTACTGCTGTTTCGATTTTCATAGGCCTTTTCCAGGTCTGGGTGAAACCACCTACGATTGTGAAATGGTTAGGGAAAGGATCAGGACTAAAAGGGTTTATCCTTGTCTGCACCTTTCCCATTCTCATGGGAGGCTCCCTTTTTACAGTCTTTCCACTGATGAAGACCCTTAGAGAGAAAGGAGCCAGACAGGGCGCGATCGCATCTTTTATCACAGCATGGGGAGGTAAAGCGCCTCTTCTACCTCTGGAGACAAAATTTTTAGGATGGCCTTTTGCATTGATCAGGCTCAGTTTTGTAATTATTTTTGCATTTATCATGGGGATATTGATGGATTGGGTCGGTGAGAAGGCGGCCTAATTAGACCGGGCTGAAACATGGAAGAAGATATTGGGAAACGCTTTTTGAAAGGAATTCCGGCCTCCTCGGGAATCGTCATAGGGAAGGCATGTGTCTTTCAGGATATTCTCTATCTTGTAGAAAAACGCAATATCGAGGGAGTACACGCAGAACAAGAAATCTCCCGCCTCAAACAGGCCATACGCCAGGTCATCAATGAACTGATTCAGGACAATCTCCGCGTTTCTCAACAAATTGGAAAGAAGGAGGCGGAGATATTCCTTTCTCACGTTGCCATTCTTGAAGACCCCTATTTTATCTCTCAGATTTTTAATGATATTCTTAAAAACGGTATAAATGCGGAAGCTTCGGTTCTCAGGCAGATGAATGGGTTTAAAAAAGCCTTTGAGAAAATGGACGATCCTTATATCAAAGCGAAGGCTCAGGACCTCAGTGATATCGGAAGAAGAGTCATCCAAAAATTGATGCCGTTACAGCAAGACGGTTGTAATCTATCCGAAGCCGTTATCATCGTAGCTTCAGAATTAACTCCTTCTGATACAGTGAGACTTGATAGGGAAAAGGTACTTGCCTTTGCAACGGAATCAGGGGGAAGGGAGTCCCATGCTGCCATTTTAGCCCGTTCTTTCGGAATCCCCGCGGTAGTTGGGCTTGAAGGATTGGTCTCAAAAGTTAAGAAGGGAGATCTCCTCATCGTGGATGGCGATATGGGATTGCTGATGATTAACCCACCCGAGGAGGTTATTCAAAATTACCACGATCTTCAAAAGAAAAGAGAAATCTACCGCTCAGAACTTAAGAAGATCATTCCCCTGCCCTCAGAGACAATCGATGGTTATGAAATTCGTCTATGGGCTAATATCGGAAGTCTGGCGGATCTTGAATACGCCTTACATTTCGGAGCTTATGGTATTGGACTCTTCAGGACGGAATTGCCCTTCCTGGTTTGGAGGCGTTTCCTCTCAGAGGATGAGCAGTTTTTCCTTTACCAGAAGGTGTTAATCCAGGCCAGTAATAGAGAGGTGACCATCCGAACCCTTGATTTTGGAGGGGATAAGTTTTTTGAGGACGGAAGAAGCCAGAGGGAGAAGAATCCCTTCTTAGGGTATCGTTCGATACGTGTCTTTTTGAGAGAAAAAGACCTTTTCAAACAGCAGTTGAGGGCCATCCTCAGGGCAAGCGCCTATGGCAAAGTAAAAATCCTTTTCCCGATGATTTCAAGCATCGAGGAGATCCGTCAGGTTCGAGAGCTGTTTGAAATAACGAAGCTGGAGCTTCGAAAGGAGAGAATCTCCTTTGACGAAACAATTCCTTTTGGGATTATGATTGAGGTCCCTTCAATGGCAATCATTGCGGATCAGTTTATTAAAGAGGTGGATTTTCTGAGCCTCGGAACAAATGATTTGATCCAGTATACGCTGGCTGTAGATCGTGATAATGATCTCGTTAACTCCCTTTATCAACCTCTTAACCCCGCAGTCCTTCGATTGATTCGAAATGTGACTGAAGTGGCCAAGAAAGCCAATAAACCGGTGACTCTATGTGGAGAGATGGCAGGGGACCCAAAATATATTCCCCTTCTCGTTGGATTAGGTCTTACTGATTTAAGCATGAACCCCTATGCTCTTCCGGAAGCAAAGAAAATCATTCGTTCTATTGAGTATAAACGATGTAAATGGATTGCCAAGAAAATATTGAATACCGTTTCACTTGATGAAATTCATCATATTATTTTGGAAGAATACAAAAGGAGAGAGTTGTTAATCAAAATTTAATATGGTATAAAAATAAATCGTAATAGGCAAGTTTTTCCAAAAAGACAAAAATCCCTCTCGTTCTTACTAAAAAAGAAGTAAGTAATATTTTTATCACCATCCAGATACATGTTGATGATACTCATGTGGGATCGTAATATCATGGCCCTCTTATCAGAATTAAATCCTCAATGAAGGAGGTATCACC
>JBBIRW010000015.1:0-4496 GCA_037441565.1 Deltaproteobacteria bacterium
CTGGAAGAAAACAACCCTGATGCATGTGCAGGATATCGTCAAGATTGGAAAACATTTAGAAAACAGGCTGGAGGAATCGAAAAAGATTGATCAGGAACGACTTGAAATGTTGAAAGCGAAGCTGATTGAAAAGGGGGCAAAGCAAGTAAAGATTGCATTACCGTATGGTGCCCCTATCAGCGAAATATTAAAAGAATCTCAGAAGGACAAATATTCGTTGATTGTGATGGGAAGCCAGGGCAGCGGGTTCATCAAGGAGATATTTCTGGGAAGCGTGAGTCACAATGTGGTCCGCCTCGCTTCTTGTTAAAATGAATGATGCGGTCCTGGGATTGAAAAAACAGGTGGTTTAGGTTGATAGGTTGAACGGTACAACATTTCACAGCAGCCGAAGGTATTTCTGGCTAACAAGAAGATCGCTGATCTGCTTCATGGAAACGGCAAGAAAATCCTGCCGGCCACTATCGTAAACGGAAAAGTTTTCAAGACAGGGGAATATCCCCTGTATGAAGAATTGTGTAAGGAGTTGGGCATTGAACCCTTAAAAACCGGAAAGCCAATAACATTACAGTTTGGTTAATGAAAGAATCAGGAGGTGAGCCCATGTTAGAGGTCACGGATGCAGCAGTAAAGCAGTTTAGGAAGATCCTCTCCGAAGCAGATGCGAAGGATTCCAATATCAGGATCTTTGTCTCTGGCGGAGGGTGCTGCGCCTCTTATGGTTTTGACGTGACAGAAAAAGGGGAGGATGGAGATCTATTAATAGAAAAAAATAACTTAAAGATCTATGTGGAGCCCGCGGCCCATGAGGCCCTTTCTAAGGCCACCCTTGACTACAAGAATGGCTTCATGATTAAAGGGATGCCTTCTTGCTGTGGGTAATGGAAAAATAAGGAAGTCTTGCTCTTGACAAATCTCCAAAGATATGTAAATATGTAAATATAGATTTATGAAACCCGAAGTTGAATTATTTAAAGCGCTCTCTGACGAGACGCGTATTCGAATCATGAAGCTCTTGACAAGCTTCAAAAAACCTATTTGCGTTTGTGAAATTGTGGATTCGCTGAATTTACCTCAATATTTGATCTCACGCCACCTCAATATCCTCAGAAGAGCAAGGTTGGTTGAAGACAGTCGGAACGGAACATGGGTAAGCTATACGATCCCCAATCAACCAACAGCTTTGATTTATCAACTGATTGAAACAATAAAGCAGAATTTAGATGGGCAGGTGTTTAAGGAGGATTATCAAAGACTAAAATTAAGGTTGCGCTTGAGGCAAGGGGGCCGGTGTGTTGTAGGTTATGATAACCAGAAATGCTTGGAGTTAACAAGGAAATTAAAGAAATCGAAAAAGAGGAGTTAACATACATGTTCAGAAAACCGATTGGAAAGGAATGGATCTATTTGTTGGTGGTGGCGCTTCTATATGGAAGTGGTCTTCTTTATGCTTATATCCATAATCTCTCGATGAGTTCACTTTATTACTATGGGCTTCTCCAACCTAAGGGGATTACAGGAGATGAGGCAAGGCTTTTAGAGATTGAGACCCCCCTCTCCTGGAATATCCCTCAGGTGCTCTGGTTTATCTATATTAAAGGTTCTGCTGTTCTCGTAGAGCTTTTTCAATACTGGATCGTCGGGATGTTGATTGCCGCGGCCCTGGTAGTCTTTGTCCCCTGGGAGAAGGTAAAAAAGAGAATGGGCATAGGTGGCATAGGCTCCAATTTTGCAGCGGCAACAGCGGGGGCTATCATTCCTATTTGTTCCTGTGGGATTGTACCTGTTCTGGCTGGAATGGTGGAGGCCGGAATTCCATTGGGGCCGACGATGGCTTTCCTCATTGCTGCACCGATGCTCAATATTCCGGCCGTCTTTATGACCGCAGGAATTCTCGGGTGGCCCCTGGCGATTGGCAGGATTCTTGGTACCTTTGGGATTGCCCTCGCCGTTGGGGGAGTTGTCTCGTACTGGCAGAGGAGAGAGAGATTTTTGAGAAGATTTATAAAATTGAGCGTCGTTCCAACCCTGCCGGCAGAGCTTCAGCAGTTTGCCTTCAAGACTGCCATGGCACTTTCTAAAAATCCGGGTAAACTGCCCACTGAGAAATTAGCTCCAGGGGAGGAAGAGAAACTTTATCTTTTAGCAGAGGCAGGGATTTTGGATCGGGATAAGAATGGCCTCTGGCATCTTCCCGAAGTAAACGAAGTCTCAACCGATGCGGCAGGAGCCTGCTTCGTTCTTCCTACCGGCGATATGAGGCTGGGTTCTAAACAGAGACTCATCAAGATGATTCAAACTGCCTGGGATTTGTTCCTTCAGCTTAACTACTACCTCGTGCTTGCTGTCATCATTGCAGGGGCCATCAAAGTTCTTCTCCCCACAAGTATTGTGCTAAGCCTTGTGGGCGGTGAACAATTGAATTCAGTTCTCATCTCATCGGTTGTAGCCGTTTTAGCCTATGTATGCACTTATGTGGAGGTTCCAACGGCATTGGCCCTTATTTCGAAAGGAATGGGTGGAGGAGCAACATTGGCCTACCTTCTTGGAGGACCAGGATTATCTTTGCCTTCCATCGCCATGCTCTCTGGTGTCTTCAAGGCAAGGCTCTTAGCCCTTTATGTTGGAATAAGTTTCTTGGGCTGCGTGATTGCAGGATATTTATACAATATTCTTTAGAGGAGGAAAAATTATGTCAACTAATCACAAAACTTTAAGGATCTTCATGATGCCCCAACAATTTCCCTGCGGACCGCAATCTTCCTGTTGCGGGCCAATCGGACAGAGCGAGGAAGAAGTCCAGAAACTCAAAGGCGCTTTAGAGAGGGAGTTCGAATGTCAGGTAGAGGTGATCGATATTACAAAAGGGACTGATATGAAGAATCATCTTCCTGTTGTCCGTCTTTTCCGCTCCTTTGGCCCCGCGGCTCTACCCATCATCGCACTGGATGGGGAAGTGGTTTCGATGGGGGTCCCAACGCAAGAACAGGCGGTTTTGGCAGTCAAAGAGAAGATGAATCAGATTTAAGGAGGTAAAACCATGCCAACTTATGAATATGTTTGTATAGAATGTGAGGAGAGAATGGAGGTGCGGGCTTCTATCGCAGAGAAGGAGAAAGGGTTGAAGCTATCCTGTCCAAAATGTAGGAGTAAGAAGATGGCTCAAGTTTTTAGCAATTTTGCCGTGAGAGGTTCCTCAAGGGGCGGGAATCCACCACCCTTCTGTGGCCCAACAGCAGGCCCTGGCTGCTGCTAAGAAGGAGGTATCTGTGATGGAAGGAAATACAGAGGTCGTAACAAGAGATACGGTGATAAAAGTAGCCAAAGAATTCGGCGAGGCCCTCGCCAACTGCGAGGAGTGTCGGGCAGTTGAGCAAGCGGAGGAGGCATTGAGGAGAGATCTGAGGGCAAAGAAACTCATATCCGACTACCAATCCCTCCAGCTTTCGGTTCAGAGGGCCCAGATGTGGGGAGAAAGAGTACCCAAAGATAAATTGGAGAGCTTAAGAAGTATTGAGGCCGAGATGAACTCGAACTCTATTATCGGAAATCTTATGAACGCCCAGAAGAGGTTACAGGAGACCTTGGTTGCCCTCAATAACGAAATCTCCAATCTTTTAGGAATAGACTTTGCGAGTAATTCCAGCTCAGGCTGTTGTTAAAAAGGAGATAATCATGGGGATTCTCACAAGCAATTCCATTTTAGAGAAGGCAAAATCATTTGCCAAAATTTTAGCCTCCTCTCAGGAATTTCAGAAATTTTATTCTGCTGAAGAAAAGCTCAATCGGGATAAGGAGGCACAATCTCTTTTAGAACAGTTTAAGAAAAAACAACGGGAATTTCAGGAAGAGCGGATGAGTGGGAGAGACGTTCGAGGAGATATAGTGGCTGAAATACAGTTACTCCAGGACAAACTTCAATCTAACCCCACCATCATGGCTTGGTCCGAAGCCCAACAGGATGCTATCGGCCTGATTCAGGAGACGAACCAGGTGATCTCTTATTCCGCAGGTTTTGACTTTGGTCGGAACTGTTCCAGCCGCGGGCCCTGCTAATTGAATTTGTATAAAGGATTAATTTAGTGCTTATTGGAAAGACAGTCGTTTTAGGCGTGACGGGAGGGATTGCAGCCTGGCAGGTGCCGGAGATTATCGGGAGGCTGAGGGATTTCAGGCTAAATGTCTATTGCATTATGACAAAATCGGCAACACAATTTATCGCTCCCCTGACGTTGCAGGTCTCTTCCCAGAATCCTGTAGCAATAGATATGTTTGAAAGACGAGGGGAATGGAATATTGCTCATATTGCCCTGGCTGATATAGCCGACCTTTTCTTAATTGCTCCTGCTACGGCCAATATCATTGCCAAATTAGCTCATGGCATTGCTGACGATCTGCTTTCAACCACAGTATTAGCAACCAGAGCACCGGTTGCCATTGCTCCTGCGATGAATCCCAATATGTATTCAAACCAGATGACCCAATCCAATATCAAA
>JBBIRW010000016.1:0-2866 GCA_037441565.1 Deltaproteobacteria bacterium
GCTCTACTTTTTATCCTCGGCGTAAGTCCACACAGACTATTAAGGCTGTATTATTAATATAGCTTATGAATGAATACGCAGGCATCAGCACCTTTTTAGAAAACTGTGCTTCTTGCGGGGCATGCACAAGTGCATGCCCTTTTTTAGAGAAATTCGGAACCCCAGATACAATCATTTCATCCATGTCAGAGGATGTGTTTCTCTGTGCAAACTGCAAGGCGTGCGACAGGCTCTGCCCTTCTGGACTGAGACCATCTGAAGCATTGCTTAACCTAAAACAAGTGTTAATAAAAACCAACAATATTTCTGACAAGATTAAAAACCTTATTCAGTCATCGCGTGCATTTACCATGAGAGGGCATAGATTTCCATTTGCATATTATTCATCATGCGAAATAGCCTTCTGGCCAGGCTGTTCATTGGCAGGGACAAGCCCTGCGCTGGTAAAAAAGATTATTAGCTTGTTAAAGAGTCACTATAGCAAAACAGGACTTGCCCTTGACTGCTGTTTTGACCCGCTATTTCATCATGGAGACTTTGATGAAGTAAAATCTGCGTCAGAAAGAATAAAAGAGAGACTTAAAAGGCACGGAATTAAAAGACTCATTCTTGGCTGCACCAATTGTAAAAAGATTTTCTCCTTTTTTATGCCGGAGATAGAAACTGTGCATATCCTCGAGGCAATTGAAGATAACGGCATACCTAATCCTTCTTTAGGTTTTAAGGACATCTATCTGCACCATCCATGTCCCTCCTTTAGATTTGATAACATAAGACAAAGAGCAAGTACTCTGATTTCAGGCATAACTATCATTAGCAACCAATCAACTCTGCCCAACTGTTGTGGACTTGGTGGCGGCTCCTATGCACTATCAGAAAGTCTTTCAAATAGTTTCACTCATAGGGTCATCGAAAATTCAAAAGAAAAACCAATAATCACATACTGTATGGGATGCAAAAACAGGTTTCTCAAAAAGGGCAAAGAGGCATATCACATCCTTGAAACAATAACAGATGTAAAGCCTTTAAAAAAGCCTGCTTCAGGAAGACAAAAATGGATAAACAGACTCTTCCTCGCCACAGGTCAGAGATTAAAAAACAAGAGATTTTTGTTAGGCATAGGAGTAATCATGGCTATTATAATTGCGACCTATCTAAGAAAGATCGGCTATATCTCGGGAGAATCGCTTCTTGAATTCATCAAACAATATAAACTCATTGCCCCAGCGTTATTTATAGCCATCTATGCGATAGGTCCGAGTATATTTATACCGAGCCTCCCGCTTACACTCGGCGCAGGTTTCCTCTGGGGGCCATTCTGGGGAGTGGTATTTTCTATAATCGGAGCTACCATAGGTGCATCAGTGCCTTTTCTACTCTCAAGATATATCCTTGGTGATGCCATAAGAGAAAGATTCAGTTATACAAGATACAAGTGGCTAAAGGATATGGTTGAAAAACACGGCTGGAAGACTGTGGCATTCACAAGGATTGTCCCGATATTTCCTTATCCTGTTCTTAATTATCTCTTTGGTATTACACCGATACCATTTTTACATTATGTCTGGAGTTCATTCGTATTTATGCTCCCTGCATGTATTGCCTATGTGGCATTTGGGAGCTCCATGGGTGAGTTAATCCTTAAGGGAAATATAAAAGGCCTTGTCACAGGAATACTAATAGCAACCGTTGCATTGCTTTTGCCTTTTGCCTTTAGATCGCTATTCAAAAAACTCCAGTCAGATAAAAATGAATAATAACTCAGCACTCGGGATAATGTTCAGGATACCTGAGCATGGTAAAGTTAAAAAGAGGCTTGCAGCAAAGATTGGAGACGAGATAACCCTTAAAATATACAAAATGATGCTCCATGAGACTATGGAGAATATCTCAAGATTATCCAACGTGGCCATTTATGGTTTTTACGAAGGCAGCTTGTCAGCAAATCTGGATACCCTCAAAACAGTCCGGAACATTCCACAAACAGGCAAAGATCTCGGAGAAAGGATGTTAAATGCCTTTAAATGGCTTTTTAAAAAAGGTTATAAAAAGGTTATCATGATAGGTTCGGACTCTCCGGATATCCCGCTTTTTTACATACAGGAAGCATTTTTAAGGTTGAATACCAGTGAGCTTGTAATAGGTCCAGCAGAAGACGGCGGTTATTATCTCATTGGATTGAGAAAACCCATAGATAGTCTATTTAAAGATATAAGATGGGGTAGCAGTGAAGTTTTGACAGACACGATTAAGATTGCAGAAAGAAAAAGGATTTCATATTCCCTGCTCCCCCAATGGTACGACATAGACGATATGGAAAACCTGAAACGATGGATACCTCAGCACATTCAATCCATTCTTGCCACAGGATAATAGTCATGGGAGCTTAGATCAAAATACTATAACCCAATAGTGCAATAGTTTTCACGCCAGATTAGAGAGGCATCTCATTTATACTGAATATCGCAAGAAGCATAGATATAACTATAAAGGCTACCATAGTCCCCATTATTATTATCATCAGTGGTTCAAAAAGACTGATGAGTCTTTTTATGTGTTGGGTTGATTCCTTTTCATATCTGGGGCTTTTGTCAATAGGTGTGTAAAAACCATTTAGGCGGCCTCCTTTATTGAACCAATGTTTTTTGCTATCTCTCCATCAACAAACTGTTTCCCTACATAGACATCTTCAAGCAGCCACGGACTGTTCAATGCCCTGAAGTTCTTCTCTGCTACCATTAATAGCTTCCATAACATCGCTGTCGCATTGTCAACCCTCTTAAACCTCTTCGCCGCATCCGTTCTTAACCTTGCAGATGCAAACGGCGACTCCACTACATTCGTTGTCCTTATATGCACCCAGTGT
>JBBIRW010000017.1:0-2509 GCA_037441565.1 Deltaproteobacteria bacterium
CAGGTGCTGTTTTGAGGTGGAATGGTGATAATGAGCAGTATCGGGGATGTATCATATGGTTTTACAGGCTAAAAGAGGAGGCGATGGAGCACTCAACACCCCCTGATGAGTGGCAAATGGCAGAAGAGGTAAGGGAGGTGTGGAAGGCGATCGAGAGAGTAAATAAGAAGATTCGCAAGAAGATAGGGCATTCTGGTTAGAATTTTTTTTCTAAAATATATGTGAGGACCTCACCAGTTTATCGAGGAGGGTAAAATATTTCTGGTGGAGCTGAGGGGGATCGAACCCCTGACCTCAAGACTGCCAGCCTTGCGCTCTCCCAACTGAGCTACAGCCCCACAGATGAACAGATATATTATTTAGCAACTTTTGGAGCAATAGTCAAGAGCCAGAAGATAGCTTAGGCCCTTGAGGTTATTGTTTTTACACTACTGTCTTTTGTTGTTCACCAGTTTCCGGAACCTTTCCTCTTAACTTGTATGTCTCTTGTGAGCAGTAAACATCAAAATCACTGTTACTGTAATTATCTGCTATGCTGTTGGTAATACTGAATCTTTTAAAGTCCTGTTTGAAGACACTTTTTGATCTCAGATAATCATCTGGTATGTTTCTATAGAGCTCAACAGCCTTTTCCATTTCTCCTTTTATAGCAAAGGCAATTGAAAGAAGGATAACTTTTTTAAATATAGGCAAAAGCTTATCGCGCTTTTAGCCTCACCGTTGTTTGGATCAAAGGAATAAGCCATCTCTGCATCTTTAAAGGATTTGTCAAGGTTGCCCATGGCTGCATAAGCCAGGTTACGAAGAGCGATGGAAGAAGCAGTCTTATTGTATTCTACCGCTTTATCCAGAATGGCAATGGCATCATTGTATTTACCTATCACTGAATATTTATGGCTCATCCAATAGACTTACCATCAGGGCTAAAAGCGATTTTATTTCCACAAGTCATATACCCTTCCCCTCCTTCTCCATCTGGGCTTCCCACCTGTAAATCTCATCTTTTGCAGCTCTGGCATCGGGTGCATCTGGATAGAGTTCCAGATAGATTTTCATGCTATCTATGGCTTTACTGTACTGTTTTGCTCCACCGTAGTTAAGGGCAAGGGCTTTGTAGAGTTCTGGATAAAAGGGAGCAATGCTTAAAGCTTTTTTATACTCATTGACAGCCTCTTCAAACTTCCCTTCTTTTGTAAATTCTTCTGCTCTTATAGCAAATTTCCTTGCCTCCTCAGGGAGTTCACGAAGATAGGGCTTTTCCTTTAAAAGTTTTGCGATGTGTGCTCGCAACTCTTTTGTTTCTTTTTCATCTAAAAATTTTATAAGATCTCCATACTCTTTCAATGCCTCTTTATATTGACCTTTTGCTTCAAGTGTCTCTGCCTGTTTTCTCTTTTCTTCAATGTATGGCTTCATAGAATGAAGAGCCATTTTTTTAAAGTCATTTCTAAAAACACTTTTTGAAGAAAGATAATCTTCTGGTATGCCTTTATAAACTGTAGCAGCTTTTTCTATTTCTCCATTTTTTTCATAAGCAATGGCAAGAAGAAGTTTATCAAAGTTTTCTTTTAAATCATTTAGCATCTTTATAGCTTCATCAGGTTTTCCTTTTTGGATATAGACAAGGCTCATACCCCTTTTAGCATCATAATTATTTGGATTTAGGGAATAAGCCATCTCAGCATCTTTAAAAGATTTTTCAAAATCTCCTATAACTGCGTAAATCTGACTACGAAAACCAAATAAAGAAGCAGCCTTTTTTTGTATAATCTTTTCCCTTGTAATAACCTTTTCAAGTTCCTTATCACCTCTTTGTATGGTCAATTTAACTTGAGTTCCTTCAGCACCTCGGAGATTTTGAGCAACTTTGTTTACATCCCAGCCTTTGGTTGATTGGTTGTTTATTTTTACTATCTTATCTCCAACCTCAATCCCAGCCCTTTTTGCAGGACCTGATTCAACAACTTCTGTGACAACAGGATAGTTTTCTTCAATGGATATACTCGTCCCAATTCCAATTATAGTTGAAAGTTCTATTGCTTTGTTGAGACTGACAATGGCATCATTGTATTTTCCTACTTTAGTATAAGCAGAGGCAAAGTATGGATGAAGATTCCAATTAGGATTAGCTAATGCAGCCTTCTGCCAGAGAGTAATCATCTCAGAGTAGTTTTCTTGTAGGTCATAAATATTGGATAGTCTTTTATACCATGCATAGTAGTTGGGGGCTATTGCAATGGCTTTTTTATAATTTTCAATTGCCTGTGGGTAGTTTTTCAGATCCCTCTGGATATCGCCAAGGAGAACATAAGCGGCTCCATCTTTTGGGTTTAGTTCTATTGCCCTTTTTGCTGCTGCCAATGCATCATCATACTTTTTTGCTAAAAGGGAGAGGTGTGCTAAGGAGAAGTAATCTAAATAAGAGTTGGGGTTTGCTTTTATAGCTTCTCTTTGTTTTACAATGGCACCTTCAGGGTTGGAAAGTACATTTGATACTTCTTGGGGAATT
>JBBIRW010000018.1:0-1857 GCA_037441565.1 Deltaproteobacteria bacterium
CTCTCCTTCAACAGTAAAATTTGTAGCAATGAGCACTTCCCTTACTGCCTCCCTCTTTACCCTTTCGATGAGCTCCCTTATCTTTATCGATTCTGGTCCGACTCCATCAATTGGATTTATTACACCGTGAAGCACATGGTACTTTCCCTTGTACGCACCACTCCTCTCTATGGCTATAAGATCAAGGGGATCCTCAACAACGCAGATAATCTCCTCTCTCTCCTCCCTGCATATGTAACAGGGTGTTATATCCGTTATGTTGAAACAGACTTTACACAGTGTTATCTTCTCTTTTAGATCTATGAGGCTTCGGGCCAGTTCCCTGATGCTCTCCTCAGGAGCCCTTAGAAGGTAAAATGCAAGGCGGGATGCACTCTTTTCCCCTATTCCTGGCAGTTTCTTCAGTTCCTCAATCAGTTTAGCAATAGGTTCAGGGTACTTAAGCATATATTTAAAAAAGGGGCTTCAGAAAAGTCCCGGAATATTGATCCCTTTTGTGATCCTTGACAACTCTTCAGCAGCTAGTTCCTTTGCCTTTCTTAATGCCTCATTAACCGCAGCAACTATGAGATCCTGGAGCATATCCCTATCCCCTGAAAGGATAATTTGCGGTTCTATTTCAATGGATGTTATTTCGCCATTCCCGCTCGCAATTGCCTTTACCATCCCACCACCTGCTGTAGCCTCAACCCTCCTTTTTGCAAGCTCGTCCTTCATTTTCATTATCTGCGTCTGCATCTTCTGTGCCTGCTTTACAATTTCACCGATGTTCTTCACCTCTTCCTCCACAACTTATTCCTCAATTTTAGATCTTTTTATTCTTCCACCTAAAACCCTTACCTCCTCCACATTCCCCTCAAATACCCTGATTGCCTCCGCCACAGCAGGATGCTCCAAAATCTCCTTCTTGATCCTTCGTTCAAGATCGGATTCTTTAAAACCCCTCTCCCCCTTTTCAGGAATGAAATTCCCTTTTACAGGGGTTATCCTCACCTCCTTATTAAGGAATTGATTAAATGCCTTTCTGATGAATTCTTCGTTCTCCCCATAAAGTAAAAAATCCTGAAGGGGAAGATTAACAACCCCTTCCTGAACTTCTACAACCTCCTTTACGGATTTTATAGCATCGAAAAGTGTGGGCTTTTTCTCTTTAATATATATTAGCAAATCATCCCACCCTTTCAAATGATTTTTAACAGAATCCTCCTTTTTTATAACATTTTGAGCCTGCATCCCTTCCTCTTTCAAAACCCGCTCACCACCCAGGTAAATTGCCCTTTCTATTGCCTCAAGTCTTTGCAGGATCTCATTTAAAGGAACTATCTTCTCCAGGGTGCACAGCTTTATTAAAAGCGCCTCAAGTGCCTCCTTACCATACGATGTCCTTGATATCTCATACTCTGCAGAAAGGGCAATGGTAAAGTATCTATGGGCATCCTCATTAGAGATAGATGAGGCTATGCCCTCAAGCTCCTTCAATTCCTCCTCTGAGAGAAAAATATCCCCCTTTTCTCCGCATACCTTAAATATAAGCATATCTCTTAGATGCTCCAGTATTGTCTTGTATAGAAACTTTATATCTGATGTGCCTTCATATGCCCTTCTCAATGCATCGAGGGCATCTGCTGTCTTTCCCTCCACCACAGCCTTTAATATAAGAAATGGGAAGGATCTTCCCGTAAGCCCTAAAAACCCCCTTACATCTTCCTCCCTTATCTTCCCACTGCTGTAACTTACCATCTGATCTAAGAAGACAATGGCATCCCTGAGACTTCCATCCGCATGCCTTGCAATCAGTCTCAATGCATCATCTTCCACATCGAACCCCTCAGCTTGTGATATCTCTTTGAGCTTACT
>JBBIRW010000019.1:0-1661 GCA_037441565.1 Deltaproteobacteria bacterium
GCCCATAGATTCTAATATCTTTAATGCCATATCATTATTTTCAACGAAATTATTTTTATGAAGGGCACGTAGCCCTTCATCTTCTATCTTTTCAAAGCCAATAAATACGGTTCTTAGGCCAATATCTCTCCAGAGTTTTACGATTTGAGGATGTTTTACGATGCTGTCACTTCGGGCCTGAAAGGTGTAAGTCTTTCTTATACCCTCGCTCTTTATCAGATTAGCCAGCTTTTCGGCCCTCTGGACGTCGACCAAGAAATTGTCGTCAACGAAGAGAATAAAAGGTTCTTTGACTTTGGCTAATTCTTCAACCACCCTCTCTGGAGTTTTGCTGCGATATGTCCTTTGATAAAATTGCCACACCCCACAGAATGAACTTTGATAGGTGCATCCCCTTGAAGTTTCAACCAAAGCCCCCGGCCTCTGGAAGCCGAGGTGATAGCGATTTCTCTCCAACCCATTTCTAAGGGGGAAGGGGAGGGAGTCAAGATTTCTTTGGAGGGGACGCGGAGGCGTGATGACCTGCACTCCCTCCTGATTCAAGACAAGACCTGGAATCTTTTTGAGGTCCCCTTTTTTCTTAAGCGTATCAACGAGTTCCTTGAATGTTTCCTCACCTTCCCCTATGACCAAGGCATCGATTTCCTTTAGCGCAAAATCCTGATAGTTCAGGGAGGCATGATGCCCACCAATGACGATGAAGGCTTCAGGAATAGATTTCTTTATCGTTTCAGCAATTTTCAGAGTAGAATGAAAATCTATCGTATATGAGCAGCTTATGCCACAAAGATCGGGTCTGAAAGAGGATAGGACAGAAAGGAGATCATTTTGGAGACGAAGATCTAAAATTTTCACCTCATGTCGATCAATGCCTCCAGCGATCATCTCCAAGCCCAGAGGTTCCCCCAGGATCAAGCCGGTAAAGCCAATTGCATCGCTTCGAGGTTGTATCAAAAGGATCTTCATTCAAACCACCGCTCCTGCCTCAACCTCTCTTTTGAGATAAGAAGAATCCCTTGACTGTAACTCATCCGATACTCCCCCCAGATAGATATTCTCCCAATAAGGATCCATAAGTTTGGCCAGTTGTTCATCAAACTCTATCAGACCCTGATGAACCGTCTCATCTCTGAGCCATCGCTCAGTATCCTCATCCTCTGGCCTGGGCTGGTATTGACGAATAATCTCCATTGCCTTTTTATGATGGTCTCTGATTGGACAGGGCCTAAGGAGATTCCCCATCTCCCTTCCCATCCTTGCATATGCATATTCATCCTGCCATCTTCGGATGGCCTCAAAGAAGGGCTGATCATAGATCGTATTAAGGTTTCCTCCATTTTTGTAGATATCAAAAATATTGACAGGAGAGAATTGATAATAGGGACATGGCATCACCCATCCATTTCCGTCTATGTAAAAATAGCCACCTTCTCTCCCCGCTGCAATACAGCCGTCAGCCAGAGGACCACTATTCCAGAAATCGACATAGAATAGTCTCTTTTTCCATAATAACTCCCGCTCACGGTCGAGAAGCCTCAATCTCTGCTCAGGCGTGATCATCAAATCCAGGCTGTAGTCCCTGCCAATCGGCATGTACTGAAAGACCCATGCGAGGGTTGCCTTCTCTTTCTCGAAATAGAAGTCTATGAATTCATCACTGG
>JBBIRW010000020.1:0-1216 GCA_037441565.1 Deltaproteobacteria bacterium
TTTCCCTTACATATTCTCCATACCTCCATTTATTTTTATCAATATATGCACCTGAAAAATCATCATAGGCGACAAGTCCTGGTAAAGGACCAACAAGAATACATGCCTTCTCCAGCTTCTGGTTTAAAATATTTGTTGTCATATATGGTAGAATCCCACCAAATGTTGGATCAGGATAAGTATCTCTTTCTATATAAAGTCCTCTGAAAGTTGGGAGATAACTTCTCAGATTTTTTGGTGAATCAAAGAATTGGCTTAGATTTACATATTCTTTAAGCGCCCTTATATAAGTTGTTCCGCTTAATGAATTATTTAAATCGTCAAATAGTTCACGCCAGAACGTCTCCTCTTTAAGATCCTCAATTAGAAATAAATCATCCTCCTGAGAGTCTGCTTCAGACAGGATAAAATTGATAGCAGATTTAAAGGTATTTATTGCCTCGCTAAGGTCAGACTCTGCCTGAGCAAGCTGGTGAGAAGGAATGAGTTTTAAAAAATCTGGATAGGTATTTATGATATGATGCTGGAAACTTAATATCCTCTGGTTGAAGAGTGAAAATATTGTGTCAATATCGACATTGAGATTATAGGAGGAGATAATATTTATAGCCATCTTTGTAGAATAAAATAAACCTCTCGTTACAAGCACATCACCATAATCAATTTCAAATTTTTCATAAATCTCATAGCTATATGTCCCAGGTAAAACTGACCAATTGGGAGTAACCTGTATTGTATGGGCATCGTTCCAGGTGATTGTATACTCTGTTTCTGAACCATTAATTACTATCTTATTTCCAACAAGTTCATTGGATTCCCAATTTTTTGTAGGGTCAGTAAGGATATTCGGGCTACTAACCGAACCTGATCCACTCTCAAATATCCATCTGTAATTTGTTCCATAACTATTTGTCACTTTTGATAGATTCCCTAAGGCTCCATTAACTTCAGGAAGTATGTTGTTCTTTATAAATGTTTGTAACTCTTCTCCTGTAGGTGTATCTGGGGGTAGAATAATTCTTCCTTCAGGGTCTTTTTGAAAATCTGCCGTCCAGTTAAAAATATCCCGCCCTGTAGAGCTCATTCCGGCTCTATCAAGAAGTGTATTAAATGCAGAGGATTTCGATATCATCAGGATACGAGTCATAGCATAAAAAAGGTTTGCACCCTGATGGTCTGGATCAAGGTTCAGGGCAGATTGAAAATTGGTATGAGC
>JBBIRW010000021.1:0-1063 GCA_037441565.1 Deltaproteobacteria bacterium
ATGGGGGGTTTTAACGCCAGCACCTCGATCATTGAATCCGTGAGGATGTATTATAACGCCTGGCATACTTTAAAGGTTTTAGCACCCAATGGTGGAGAGACCCTTGTATCGGGTAATACCTATGATATCACCTGGACAACGAATGCAACCAAGAGACCTGTTGCAAAGGTAGTTCTGTCATATACAAAGGATGGAGGAGTTACATGGAACTCAATAACAACGATTAGAGAGGGTAATCCTGGCAGATATACATGGACAGTTCCGACAGTAACAACCACCAAGACCAAGTGCAAGGTAAAGGTAGTGCTCAAGGACAGTGCTGGCAATGTGGTTGGGAGTGATGCAAGTAATGCCTATTTTACGATCCAGCCTTAGTAGTAAAAGGGACTGAGAAAAGGGGCGGGGCTAAAGCCCCGCCCCAGAAGAGGTTGATTCATTAATGGACACTACATAAATCTTCAAGGAAATTTCTATATTCCGCATTTTAAGCACTATGATATCTACAGGGGTAGGATTTCTTTTTGGCGTTAATTAATTTCAGAGAATAATACACATCTGTCCAAAATAATCTAATACAGGGCATTCCTCAAAAATAATCTCTTCAAGAAAGGATTGTTTCCTAAGAATTTCAAATCGTGACAACTATCCCGTAATCTGCCAACAGAACTGCAACTATTAAACTATAACAATTTTGAGACTTAGCAGCTGGTTTCTGTGCTTAAGGGGAGCTGTGCTCCCCCTTATAAAATCCCCCTCACAATATAGGTGGGCTACAAAGAATAACAAAAGTTCTTCCCCATGCCACATTTCGGGGTCTCGTGGGAGAGAACACCGCCTATGGTAAAATGCCCCATTCTCCGTGCTGTAAGACCTTACAAGTAACTACAACTTTGTGGTCTAATATGCCGCAAATCGTATTAGATCAAAATTCCATGTCCCTGAAACTGGGTGGGCTTTTGTCAATAGGTGTGTAAAAACCATTTAGGCGGCCTCCTTTATTGAACCAATGTTTTTTGCTATCTCTCCATCAACAAACTGTTTCCCTACATAGACATCTTCAAGC
>JBBIRW010000022.1:0-21630 GCA_037441565.1 Deltaproteobacteria bacterium
ACCCTGTTGTGCCTTCTGTTAAATCGCTGGGTGTATATCCCATTTAACTGCCTCATCCCTCTTGATAAATTTCCATCTAGGGTTTCTATCAGTAGGTGATAGTGGTTTTTCATCAGACAGTATGCATGCAATATCCAGTTGTATCTTTTTACTGCCAGACATAGGAGATCAAGAAAACTTATAAAGTCCTTTTCATCAAGGAATATCTCCTCTCTTGCATTTCCCCTTGATGTTATGTGATAAACTGCTCCTGGAAATTCTATTCGTAATGGTCTTGCCATATTTGAGTATGGAATAATAGCATGTTACTTGTTATATTGCAAGACCTGACCCCCAGTAATACTGACCCCCAATAATACTGACCCCTATTAATGGCGGGAGTCTGCACTTGCTGACATGACCAGTGTGATTATGTTAAAATTATCTAACGGAGAGGGAATAGTTGAGATATTTTCTATTGGCCTTACTTAAGAAAGAAAAGATATACAGGCTATTGTTTATTATCTCCCTTATTTTCGCAACTGTGGCTTTACATAAGCTCATATTATATCACTCTCCGTTCTCTCACAGCCTCTTCTGCATATTCATCATATTATCATCTTTCTGGTTCGGGCTAAAAGGAGGCCTGGTCTCCTCAGTTATCGCTTCTATTTTTTATGCACCTCGCCTTCTCTTTATAAATAGCCTGGATACTCCCGAAGTTCTCGGTCAGTTTGCCGAAATCCTTATGTTCCTTGTTATCGGAACCATCACAGGCATCCTTGCTGAAAGGCTGGAATCAGAAAAGGAACAGCTCAGGGTTCAATCGGAGAGGATATCCCAGATTCAAAGTCAGCTCAGACATGCAGAGAGACTTAGCATACTTGGTGAGATTTCCGCATCAATTGCCCATGAGATAAGGGGTCCGCTTGCAAATGTGAAAGGGGCAGCTGAGATACTGATGAAGGAATACCCATCCGGAGGAGATGGGCGGGAGTTTCTGGATATTCTGCTAAAGGAGGTGGAAAGACTTGGCAGGGTTACTGATGCAATACTTAAGAGTGCAAAATCACCAGTTGGTGATTTCAAAACCTGTGATATAAATGACCTTGTAAACTCCTCATTGTATTTTACTGCGCCAAAGGCAAAAAGGAATGACATTTCAGTGCGCTTTAACAGGGGTAACATTCCTGAGATCCTTGCTGATGCTGATTCACTGAGACAGGTATTTATAAACATCATTGAAAATGCCATCGATGCTATGGAGGGAGGAGGATCACTTAATGTGAACACCTCATTGAATGAGTCCGGTGATGGTCGTAAATTCATAGAAATAACTTTCAGTGACACAGGCAAGGGTATCGATAATGATAAGATCAAAAAGATTTTCCAGCCCTTCTTTACTACCAAAGCTCATGGAACCGGATTGGGACTTGCCATATCAAGGAGGATTGTTGAAAAGCATGGAGGAATGATAACAGTTGAGAGTGAAAAGGAAAAGGGAAGCATCTTCAGGGTGATCATTCCTGTGGATGGAAACAAGACAGCGAGGAGATTAGATGGCAGAGAGAGTGCTTATCATTGATGACGATGAAAGCTTGCTGAAGATTATGGAGTATCACCTCACAAAAGAAGGAATTGATGTTACCATTGCATTGACAGGAGAGGAGGGGCTTTCCAGATTCAAGGAGGGAGAGTTTTCAGTTGTTATTACAGACATAAAGCTTCCCGACATGGATGGCATGGAACTTCTTTCACAGATGAAGGCTTTATCCCCTGAAGTGCCTGTTATTGTGATAACTGCATATGCTACGGTTGAGATGGCAGTAGATGCCATGAAAATGGGTGCCTTCGACTACATAACAAAACCGTTTAACAGGGATGAATTTATACTGCTTACGAAAAGGGCAATAAGGTTGAGAGCCCTTGAAAGGGAAAATATAAGGCTGAGGAGCGAGCTTATAGAGAAGTTTAGCTTCGATGATATCATTGCTGTTTCCGATAAGATGAGGATGGTTATCTCAATGGTAAAGGAAGTTGCAGCATCAGATGCAACTGTGCTCATAACAGGTGAAACAGGAACAGGGAAGGAACTTGTTGCTCACGCAATACACTATAACAGCCCGAGAAGGAGCGGTCCATTTGTTACTGTTAATTGTGCTGCCATCCCTGAAAATCTTCTTGAGAGCGAACTTTTTGGACATCTCAAAGGTTCTTTTACGGGTGCAACAAGGGATAAGAAGGGGAAATTTGAAATAGCTGATGGAGGAACTATATTCCTTGATGAAATAGGTGAGCTCCCACTCTCCCTTCAGGCAAAGATTTTGAGGGTTATTCAGGAAAAGGAGATCGAGCCCATAGGAGACATAAAGGCAAAAAGGATCGATGTAAGAATCATATCTGCTACAAATACTGACCTTGAAAAGGCTATTGCAGAGAGGCGATTTCGGGAGGACCTTTACTGGAGACTCAATGTTGTTCCTATAAATATACCGCCACTGAGGGAGAGGATTGAAGATTTACCAGCACTTCTGTTTCACTTTTTGAAGAAATTCACGAAGGGAAGGGATTTATCAATTAGCAACGATGTTATAGAATGTCTGAAAAAATACGAATGGCCGGGAAACGTAAGGGAGCTCGAAAATCTCTGTGAAAGGATAGCCATTTTCAAGAAAGATAATCACATAACACTATCTGATATACCCGATGATTTTAAGAGAAGGGTCTATGGTTCAAGGACAAAAATTCTGAACATTCCTGAGGAAGGATGTTCGTTGCATGAGATCGAGAAGGAGGCCATTCTGAATGCGCTTATAAAAAATAACTGGAATAAAACAAAAGCAGCACAATTTCTGAAAATCCCCCGTCACGTACTTCTTTACAAGATAAAAAAATACGGAATCGAAAAATAAGCAAGGAGGTTCGCAATGTATCCGGGAATTAATGGAAAAACAGCAATTATTACAGGCGGAAGCAGAGGGATAGGAGCAGCATGTGCAAAACTGCTTGCCCGTTATGGAGCAAATGTCATTGTGAATTATATTCGAAACAGGGATGCAGCTGAAAGTGTTTTGAATGAGATAAGGAATGAGGGAGGAAGGGGTATAGCTATTCAAGGCGATGTGAGAAACCTGGAGGATGTTGAAAGGATGGTTGGAATAGCAATGAGTGAATTTGGAAGCATTGATGTTCTTGTAAACAATGCAAACATAGAATTTCCAATAAAGCCATTTGTTGAGCTTACATGGGATGAGATACATTCAAAGATAACAGGTGAGATGGCAGCATTATATAACTGCTCTCGTGCAGTTCTAAAGCATATGATGGAGAGAAGAAGTGGAAAGATCATTTTTATAAGTAGCGGCCTTTCTCGTCATCCTGGATACGGGTTTGCAGCTCATGCTGCAGCAAAAGCGGCAATGGACGGCATCGCAAGGGTTATGGCGATGGAACTTGGACCCTACGGAATAACAGTAAATGTTGTTGGACCAGGTCTTATTCTTACAGATGCAACTTCATGGCAGCCGAAGGAGTGGCATGAAAGGGTAAGGGAGATGACGCCTCTCAAAAGGATAGGTGAGCCAATGGATGTTGCAGGAGTTGTTCTGTTTCTTACATCCTCACTTTCAGACTTTATAAATGGTCAGTATATCCCTGTTAATGGCGGGATATTTATGATTTAGTTAGTTTATCTGTTCATAACGTGCTTTTTTCTTGATGAAATAGCCGAAATGCCTGTTTCACTTCAGGCAAAACTGCTGAGAGCAATAATAGCATACTTTTCTATCACGAGAAACTAAAGCTTCTCGGAAAGATTTCGATGAACATAGCGAAAGATTTTAAGACAGTATTGAATATCCTTGAAAGAGAGTTCCAGGCGATTGAGGGGGCACTTGACCAGAAGAAATTTTCTACAGTACTATTTAAGATTAAGAATACACTGAGCTATGGACAGAGGATAATACGGGAGCTCGAGAAGATGGGTGAGAAATCATGAAAACATTAAATACCACCCGTGCAAGCACCACCGACACCCCTGTGGTAATAATCCGTCCGACGAGAGGTCTTCGCTTTCTTGATGTAAGGGAGATCTGGCATTATAGGGAACTGCTATACTTCCTCACATGGCGTGATATAAAGGTAAGATACAAACAGACAGCTATCGGTGTTACCTGGGCAATCCTTCAGCCCCTTGCCCTTATGCTCGTATTTACCCTTTTTTTCGGAAAGCTGGCAAAGATTCCATCCGAAGGTCTCCCGTATCCAATTTTTGCATACACTGCACTTCTTCCCTGGCAACTCTTCTCAAGGGCAATTAGTGAATCCACAAATTCACTTATCACAAACCAGAGACTCATTACAAAAATCTACTTCCCGAGAATCATCGTTCCCCTTTCCACGATCCTTTCTGCACTCCTTGACTTCATCATTGCATCAGGTATGCTTATAATCCTCATAGTAATCTATGGCATAAGGCCAGGATGGGAAACTATTTTCTTGCCGTTCTTTACACTCCTCCTCCTTATGACTGCACTCGGTGTGGGTTTCTGGCTTTCAGCCATAAATGTGGAATACAGGGATGTCCAGTATGTTATCCCATTCCTGAACCAGTTCTGGCTATTCTTGACCCCTGTTGTCTATCCCAGCACCCTTGTTCCCGAACGCTGGAAAGTTATATACGGACTTAATCCGATGGTTGGTGTAATAGAAGGATTCCGCTGGTCACTTTTAGGGAAAGGGTCCGGGCCTTCACAATTGCTGTTTATCTCTGCCCTTGTGGGGGTCTTGCTTTTTGTAACAGGGATAATATGGTTCAGGTACAGGGAAAAGAGTTTTATAGATATGATGGGGTAGTGGGTTAACCATGGGTGATATTGCGATCCGTGTTGAAAACCTATCAAAGCGTTACAGGATTGGAGAGCGCGTTCCATACAGGACCCTTCGGGATACTCTTGCTGATGCCATATCCTTTCCCTTTCGCACCCTTTTTAAATCAAAGCGCGGTCTCCCCCATCCCTCTTACGTCTGGGCACTCAAGGATGTCTCCTTTGAGGTGAAACAGGGTGAGGTTCTGGGCATTATTGGACGAAATGGGGCGGGGAAGACCACACTTCTTAAAATCCTTTCCCGAATAACAGAGCCCACAGAAGGCTATGCGGAGATCCATGGACGGGTGGGTTCACTTCTTGAAGTAGGCACAGGATTCCACCCGGAGCTCACAGGGCGTGAGAATATATACCTCAATGGTGCCATCCTGGGAATGAAGAAGAAGGAGATCGACCGTAAATTCGATGAGATCGTGGCATTTGCCGAAGTGGAGAAGTTCATTGACACCCCGGTTAAGTACTACTCAAGCGGGATGTTTGTTCGCCTCGCATTTGCTGTTGCTGCTCATCTTGAGCCTGAGATATTGCTTGTGGACGAGGTGCTGGCGGTGGGGGATTATGATTACCAACGTAAATGTATCAATAAGATACAACAACTGGCAGGGGAAGAAAGAGCAATTCTTTTCGTTTCTCATAATATGTCTACTGTAAATTTGGTGGCAAAGAGAGCAATATTCTTGGATTTGGGAAGGATTCGCAAGGATGGACGTGCAGCTGAGGTTATAGCGGCTTACCTGGACCATCTTAACGAACAAAGGGCAGTTAGCATGTCAATCATGGGAAGATCGACACCTATTGATGCCTCAGATTCCTCTACACCCTGCAAAATACTTGGTGTTGAACTGCTGGACAAAGAGGGGAAGATTAGCCAAACCTTTGAGTATAATGATACATTGCGGATTCGCATCCATTATAAGGCCTTTGTTCCCGTAAATAATCCATATTTTGGCATAACGCTTTGGACCGATGATGGAGTGCGAATTTGCACTATAGACAGCAGATTTTTTGCAAAAGCAGATTTTGGAATTTTGGAAGGGGAGGGTGCAGTAGAATGTATTATTCCGGAATTGCCTTTAGTGCCTGGAACGTATTTGGTTCGTGTTCGCATTTTTGATGCAAAGACAGGATGGCCTTACGATTCACTCGGATGGGATGATGGAAACTTCCTTCCCTTTTACATAATAAGCAAGAAGCAAGAACTGATTGTTAATAGATATCATGGTATTGTCGACATTCCTGCGGTCTGGAATAAAGTTAATTCGAAAATGGTGAAGTAATGACGTATACACTAGGGGCTGATCCTTTAATTGAACAATACATTCATGATCAACTGAATATTGCTGTTAAGATTATTCTGCAACATCTGAAGGAGCCTCCTATAGGAATTATTTTATGTGGTGGGTTTGGACGTGGGGAAGGAACTGTTATTAATAATGGACACAAGGTTAAACCGGTTAATGATTACGACTTTTTGATCGTGAGTAATAAGATTCAAATTGATGCCAAAAAGCTGGGGAATCAAATAGCGAATGTTTTAGGAATGGAATTGGTGGATGTAGGGATCATAAGTCCAGATAAGCTAAGCCAATTGCCAATATCCCAATGGGCATATGATTTGAAATATGGTTCCCGCGTCATTTTTGGGGATCAAAACTTGCTGCAACTGATACCTGAATTTTCTCCTGAACGGATACCTATCTGGGAAGCTATAAAATTGCTTTGTAATCGTATGGCTGGAATATTAGGCTCCTTACGTTACAATGAAGAGAGCCGATTCTTAGCCATTGAAAACCTGAGATGGTTTAGAGTTCAAATCGATCATATGTTGATCGCTTGTGGTGATGCTTCTCTAATGTTATCCAGTAATTATCATCATCTTTATCAGGAGAGGTTGAAGCGTTTGTTTATATGCATAAACTGGTTGGAGGAATCAGAGCTTAAGATGATAGCCGAAGCCTATAAAAGAAAATTACGGGTGTGGGAATCAAATCAGCTTGCAGAACATAATATAGAAGCAGAATTATCTTCGGTTGAAGTTTTGGCAAAAAAAGTATACCTACGTGTCATTGAATGTTATTTAGACCGCAATGTTCCCAATTTGGTTCAAGCGATAAAATTCTATTATAAATCTCACTGGTTCTCCTTACCCCAGTATCTCAAGCGATTTATTGGGGTTATGTTACAACTTAAAAGATATCATAGACTTAATTTTTTACCAGCTGCACCAATTCATATATGCTATACGATGGTTCCTTTGATTTTTTTTAGTGGTCCATGGGCCCCAATAGAGCAACAATCCATTCTTTTTAAATCGTTTAGAAGGTTCTTGTGTTGGACTTCAGATTCGAGAAAGCTCACATGGGATCAGGCAAGAAATATGGTTTATTCATTCTGGGAATTACATTGTCATTAGGAAGCAGTTAGGAAGGAAACTCAATGATACAATATGATAAGCCTGTTGTCTTTATATTAGTTGATGCATTTCGGTGGGACTATTTGAATCCTATTGATACACCTTTCCTTTGGAATTGCGCTCACTCTGGGCTGTATGTTCAAAAACTTATCACGACAAGTGGATTTACGCAAAGGTCCGCATTATTTTGTGGAACATTTCCGAATGAGACGGGAAACTTTACCATGTTTTCTTATGACCCTGCCCACTCACCGTTCCGTTTTTTGAGAAAGATGACCCCTCTGCTTAGGTTTGCCCAGAAATTTATTGATAAAAGAAAGAGAGGATCGAGGAGACTGAACTTATGGCTTCGATATCAATATATCTATCCTCGCGCCTCAAAATATGCTGTTCATCCACCAACTGCTGAGATACCTTTATATCTGCTTCCCGATATAAGCATAACGGAAGATCAGAAGCCCATTTACGAACAGCATGCTTTCAAGGTGGAATCGATTTTCGATATTTTCCAGAGGATGAGGTTAACTTTTCTTTATTTTATGTTCCCTGTGGTAAACTGCCAGGATGATGAAGTGTATGAAATGGTAATTAACCATATTAACAATAGCAAGGAAGAAACGGATATTTACTTTCTTCAGTTTTCGGACTCAGACCTTTACGTTCACAAATATGGGACAGAAAGTACGATGCGTCGGAAAGTGGTTGGCGAAATAGACCGAAAGATACGCGATATCTGGGATATTGTGGAACGAAAGGTTGGTAAGGCTACTTTGGTGATAGTTGGGGATCATGGAATGATGAATATTGAAGATTATTTTGATGTGGCAACTATCATTCATAGCTTAGCAAAATCCTTGGGCTTGAAGCACGGACGGGATTATTTCCTTTTTCTTGATTCGACGCTGGCAAGGATATGGAAGTTAAAAGATAATTCTGCCATAAGTAACTTTTTTGAAGCACTTAAAAACGATCATGAGATGCTAAGCCGAGGTAAGTGGCTCTCTCCCGAAATTGCAAAAAAATATCGTATTCCCTATCCCGACCCTAAATACGGTGATTTGGTTTGGTGGGCTTCTCCAGGGGTACTGATTTATCCAGACTATTTCCATGGGCACTGGGAGCAATACAGGGCAATGCATGGCTATGAACCATCAATTGATGAGATGAAAGGCATGGCAATTATTTATGGTGAACAGATTGTAAGAAGGGTCTTTCATGAAGCACATTTGATTGATCTATGTCCTACGATATGCGATCTTCTGGGTGTTCCTTTTCCTTCCTCAAATAAGGGAGTGAGTCTTTTAAGCATTAGTCGGTGACTTTATAATGATTGTCTCAATAGCCATTCGCACAAAGAACGAAGCAAAAGCAATAGGAAGGACTTTACATCTAATTGAAGAGCAATCGAAAATACCGGACCTTGAAGGGCTCGAAATTGTAGTTGTTGATTCTGGTTCAACTGATGAGACTGTTTCTATTATTCGTGCTCATGGTGATATTAAGTTAGTTGAGATTAACTCTGAAAGTTTCACTTTTGGTCGAGCCTTAAATATCGGATTTGAAGCAGCGAGAGGAGATATTGCCGTGTCGCTTAGTGCACATGCATTTCCTTGCAACAAGCAGTGGTTGAAGCATCTGATAAAGCACTTCGATGATCCGCAAGTGGCAGGAGTCTATGGACGACAGTTACCTCATCCCGATGCTTGGCCACCCGTTAAACGGGATTATCTGAATGCTCCTTATGGGATGAAGATGCGAGTTCAGAAGGATCCAAATGAGCCTCGAGACCATTTCTTTTCTAATGTAAACGCCGCTATACGACGGAAATGCTGGGAGAAACACCCGTTTGATGAAACACTACCGGTCTGCGAGGATTGGGAGTGGGCAAGAGCAATGTTAAAACTTGGCCACAAAATCATCTATGAACCTGAGGCAGCGGTGTATCACTCGCACAATGAATCTCTTATTAAAGTTTATCAGCGGTGTTATAGAGAGGCTTTAGCCCAAAAGTTACTGTACCAAAATAGGGAGATGACCATACGTGGTGCCATAAAGACCTGGTGCAATTCTATACTGAACGACATCCGATTTATCCTCCAAAATGACAAAGAGTACAGGTGGCTTTTATGGACGCCCATCTATAGGCTTTTCTGGACCTATGGAATGCTTCGCCCCGATATGCCGGCGGCATTATGGAGACCATTCTTAAGACGCTGGAAAAAACTTCAAGGAAAATGGGTTTCAAAATTAAAAAGGTATCGTGAAAGGTCCTTGTGACTATGGGAAGTGCAGATTTAGATGACATAAACTTTAAAAATAATGGATGCTCTCCAGCAGGTATACAGATGCTTGAGACGGTAGCCATTGTGAGAAAAATGATATATAAACTTAAACATAGATTACTTAAGGCAAAACACAGAGTGGCCTGAAAACTAAAAATGAAAATGCGCATTCTTGTAATATCGAATTTCTTCCCGCCATATTACATCGGAGGTTATGAACTTGGTTGCCGCGATATTGTTGAGGGACTTAAATCAAGGGGGCACGAGGTAGCGGTGCTTACGAGTAAGTTCGGGTTAGAAAAAGCTTATGTCGATGGGAATGTTTATCGATGGCTGGATGCCGAGATATTCTGGAAGGTAAAGGGCTCATGGCACTATTATTTAAAATTACTCAGGAAGGAGATCAATAACCAGAACAAATTTAAGAAGCTTTGCAAAATATTCGTGCCTGAAATAGTTTACCTATGGAATCTTGCAAATATCTCCGTTTCTATACCAATCATTGCAGCTGATATGGGAATCACTTCTTGTTATTATGTCTTTGATTCCTGGCTTTCGAAATGGGAAAGCGATCCCTGGTATTCCTTATGGAAGCTTAGGAAGGTTAAGCCTGGAAGGAGGCTATTTAAGGCGGGATTGTATCATTTTCTGAAGCTCCTGGGTTTTATAACTTCAGGAACGCTGGATTTATCGCATGTCCAGTTTGCGAGTAATTATCTAAAAGAAGAAGCTCTCAGGACTTTAAAAGGGGTGGAGGATGCGGGAGTTATTCACTGGGGGATAGATACTAAATATTTTTCCTTCAAAGCAACTGCTCGTAAGCCAGAACGGCTGTTATATGCTGGACAGATAGTTGCTCATAAGGGAGTCCATACCGTAATAGAAGCAATGAGAATCCTGGTAAAGGAGTATGGATATAACTCATTAATTCTTACTATTGCAGGAGGAACAACAGTCCCGGATTATTTAAGATACATTAAGGATCTTGTTCATAAATATGATCTCGATAAAAATGTCTCGTTTTCCGGTTTAGTTCCTCGCGAGAAAATGAATCTCATCTATAGGGAACATGATATTTTGATTTTTCCGTCAATATGGGATGAACCTTTTGGTATTACTCTCCTCGAGGCGATGTCGTGCGGGCTTGCTGTTGTTGCAACAGCAACAGGAGGAAGCACCGAGATACTTGATCATGGGTTCAATGCTTTAGTATTTGAGAAAGGTGATGCCTATGCATGCGCAAGGAATATTATGCTTCTTCTAAAAGAGGAAGAGTTATTTGAGATGCTGAGAAGAAATGGGAGAAGGACTGTGGAAGAACGATTCACTTTTGAAGTTATGTTAAATAGAATTGAGCAATCCCTTATAAGGGCGCGGAAAGGGATTTAAAATTTAATCATTCATGCAAACCGGGATTTCGAAAAAGAACATCGTAATAAATACCATCCCTCTTCTCTCTCCCCTTACAGGAATCGGGAGATATACATATGAGATTGCAAAGAATCTGAAAGAGATGGACAAGATAAATGAGTACATCTACTATTATGGATACTATTCTAAGAAGCTTTTTTATACCGAATCGGAAGAAGTTACCTCATTTAAAATAAAAGGACTCATCACAAAAATACCAGGATTAATGCCCTTAGCAAGGAGTTTTAAGGATTTAATGCCTGCAATTACAACAAAAAGGTTCGATATTTACTTTGAACCCAATTTTATTCCCCTGAGAATTAGAGCCAATCGTGTAATAGTTGCTGTTCATGATTTCTCATTCGCACTTTATCCTGAATGGCATCCTGAGGAAAGGGCTCATTACTTTAATAAAAACTTCTTTAAAAAAATAAGCTCCGCAGACACAATTATAGTCTTTTCCGACTTTATTAAAAAAACAGCTGTTGATCTATTCAATATCCCTGAGGAAAGAATAAGAACAATATATCATGGTTTTGACAGAAAAACATTCAGAGTTTATTCAAGAGATGAGCTTTCACCAGTTAAGCAGAAGTACAGGCTTCCAGAGAATTTCATCCTTTATGCAGGATCTATTGAACCGAGAAAAAATCTGGTCAATCTTATACATGCATATTTATCTCTTGATGGAAATATCAGATCAAAATACAAACTTGTGTTTGCTGGCTTTAGCGGATGGAAAAACAGGGAGGTCATGGATCTCATAAAAGGAAAGGAACCAGATGTGACATATCTCGGATATATCCCTGACGAGGATCTCGCCAGGATATACAATCTTGCGTCTGTTTTTGTTTTTCCATCATTTTATGAGGGATTCGGGCTTCCTCCACTTGAGGCGATGGCATGCGGATGTCCTGTTATCACATCAAACACATCAAGCCTTCCTGAGGTATGTGGTGATGCTGCATATTATATTGATCCATGGAGCAGGGAAAGCATCGCTGAAGGGATACACAGGGTGATTACGGATGAGAATTTAAGAAAACATCTTATAGAAAGGGGAAAAGAAAGGAGTAGGTTATTCAGCTGGGAAAAATCGGCAAGGGAACTGCTTGATATCTTTATGACCTGAAGAACCCTTTATAAGATGACATATTATATCTTTGCTTGATCTGCAACCTGCCTGATTGCTTTTTCTATATCTTCTTTTTTACCCAGGTAGAATTTGTTTATCGGTCTCAGATTCTCATCAAGCTCATATACGAGGGGTTTACCCGTTGGTATGTTTACCATCGGGATCTCATCATCGGATATGTTATCGAGGTGTTTTACCAGGGCGCGCAGGCTGTTGCCATGGGCTACAATGAGGACCCTTTTGCCTTTTTTGATTTCCGGCACAATGCACATATGCCAGTAGGGAAGAAGCCTTTCAACAACATCCTTGAGGCTTTCTGTTTGTGGGAGTTCGTGTTCTGCCAATTCAGCATAGCGGATATCGTGTGATGGATGCCTCCAGTCATCCCTTTCCACAGGCGGAGGAGCTATGTGATAGCTTCTCCTCCATATGAAAACCTGCTCCTCCCCATATTTTCTGGCAGTCTCAGCCTTATTCAGACCCTGCAGCGCACCATAGAACCTTTCATTCAGTCTCCACGACTTGTAGACCGGTATCCATAACAGATCAAGCTCATCAAGCACAATCCACAGGGTTCTGATAGCCCTTTTAAGCACGGATGTAAATGCAATATCAAAGGTGTATCCTTCGGATTTCAGAAGCCTGCCAGCTTCCCTTGCCTCCTGAATACCGCCCTCTGATAGATCCACATCAACCCAACCAGTGAATCTGTTCTCAAGATTCCAGAGGCTTTCTCCGTGACGCAGTAAAACGAGTTTTTTCATAGGTCCCTTCCAATTTTTAATTCTAAATTCTGGAAAGTCAAGAGGGAAAAATGTTATACAAATAGAACATAACATATTCGATTGACACCCAGAATCTGAAAAAATTATAATATGCTTAATGCAGGATGAATCAATATACTATCTGTTAACTGAATCCTCACTGAATGGTGTCTACCTGATCCAGGACAACATCTTCAGGTATGTAAATAATGCACTCGCATCAATCTTCGGATATGAGGTTCACGAAATTGTTAATAAACTCGGCCCACTCGATCTTACACATCCAGAAGATCACTATATAGTTAAGGAAGCTATACAGAAGAGAATAAGCGGGGAGGTGCGCGATATCCGCTATACCTTCCGCGGGATTAGAAAAGATGGCAAGGTTATCTATTTAGAAGTTCACGGAACAAGGGGAGAATGGAAAGGCAGACCAGCAATCATCGGGACCCTGATAGATGTCACGGAGCGAAAAAGGAAGGAAGAGAGTTTAATAAAGCTTACAAAGATCATCGAACTAATGCATACAATGGTCATGATTACCGATCCAGAAGGAAACATTGAGTATGTCAATCCAAGATTCACAGAGGTTACAGGCTACAGACCGGAAGAGGTAATCGGAAAGAATCCGCGCATTCTGAAATCTGGAAAGATGCCAAAAGAGGTTTATGAAAACCTGTGGAGCACGATTCGATCTGGCAAAGAATGGCGAGGTGAACTTATAAATAAAAAGAAAAATGGAGAACTTTTCTATGACTATCAAGTTGTATTCCCTATGAAAGATGAGAAAGGCGAGATAATAAATTACATTGCTGTGAAGGAGGACATTACCCTCAGAAAAAATATGGAAGAGCAGATGAGGGAAATCCAGAAGATGGAGGCTATCGGAACCTTGACAGCTGGTATAGCACACGAATTTAACAACATCCTTACGGTCATAATAGGTTATACACGTCTACTTCAGATAAAGATTAAAAGAGGAGAGGATGTGGAGCATGACATAGAGACGATACTCTCTGCAACCAAAAGGGCATCAAACCTCATTTCCAATCTGCTCGGATTTGCAAGAAAGCAGCCTCTTGAGAAAAAGCCTCTGAATATTAAAAAATTGATACTGAAATCAGAAGAGCTGCTGAAAAGACTGACAAGGGAGAATATAGAAATGAAGATCTCTGTGCCTGATGAAAGCATTGTGATTATGGCTGATGAAAATCAGATGCAACAGGTGCTGCTTAACATTGTCAGCAATGCAGTGGATGCGATGCCGGATGGTGGTCTGTTGAGTATTGAAGTAGCAAGGGCCCAACCTGAAAACGCACTTAAAAAGGTTGAGGCTGATATGGCCCTGAGAAAATTTGCTATCTTAACTGTTAGTGATACAGGGATAGGGATGGACGAGAATATCAGAGCGAGGATATTCGAGCCATTTTTTACAACCAAGGAGAAGGGGAAGGGAACCGGACTCGGACTTTCTGTTGTTTATGGGATAGTGAAGCAACATGAAGGATTTATCGATGTTTATAGTGAACCAGGTATGGGATCCACATTCAGGATATATCTTCCGGTGATTGAAACGAAGGAAGAACATGGTGATAATGCTGGGGAAAAACAGAGGATGGGTCTTTGAAGAGATGAAGAAGATAAAGCCTGAGATAAGGGGGCATTTTATAAGTGATTATCGAGAGATCATGTAATTTGTATTGACAATAAAGCATATCATCCATATTATATATTCATAACATCTTTTGATTTCAAAAAGTGAAGCTTCGTAAGTTATTAAATTTAAAGGCTTTTTTAAAAAGAAATGGCGGTAGCCTGCCCTTGAATCCCCCTATGCCATTGCAAAAATAGTATTCTTTTCAATCACAAAAGCCCCGAAGGGAAAGGGCCATTGTTAAAAAATATTTATGCTTAAAGAAAGATTTAAACAGATAGAATCTATTCTTATCAGGGAAACTATCTATTTGTATGGAGATAGGCTTACCTCTGTTGTGCTATTTGGCTCTGTTGCAAGGCAAACACATAGACACGATTCAGATGTGGATGTTTTAATAATTGCTAAGGACCTTCCAGAGGGAAGGATAAAACGGATCAGGGAGTTTGAACAGGTAGAGGAAAGGCTTGAACCATTTCTAAAAGAGCTTTCCAGGGAGGGTATAAATACATACATATCAGCAGTAATAAAGACTCCTGAAGAAGCCATCTCAGGATCACCCCTTTTTCTCGATATGGTTGATGATGCTAAAATACTTTTTGATAGAGATGACTTTTTTAAAAAAGTAATTGAAAAGCTTAAAGTCAGGTTAAATGAGCTTGGTGCAAAAAGGATATGGAGAGGGGATGCCTGGTACTGGGATTTAAAACCCGATTATAAGCCCGGAGATATTTTTAAGATATGACAAATATCACTCTTGCTCAAAGCTATCTCAGAAAGGCTACAGACAGGCTTGACATACTGGATCTTCTTTTTAAAAAAGGCGCATATTCTGATGTGGTAAGAGAGGCTCAAGAGATTGTAGAGCTTGCACTTAAGGGAATGTTAAGGGCCGTTGGTATTGAGCCACCAAAATATCATGATGTAGGTCCGCTTATTTTAGAACATGCAGATAGATTCAGCAGGGTTTCTGAGAATGACTTACAAAAAATAGCAAAGATATCGAAACGCTTAAGGAAGGAAAGGGAACTTTCTTTTTATGGTGATATAGATTTTATACCTACTGAAGAGTATAAAGAGGAAGATGCAAAAGAGGCTACTGAGGGTGCGAGATTTGTAGTTCAAATTGCAAAAGTTATAATCGGAGATCCTATCGGATAAAAGCCAAAATCTCCTGGTATTGATGGTCTAAGTCCCTGGCCCACATTCCACGTCTCGCAGTTCCCAATTCATAGGTAGGGAGCTGATAATGGGAAACCTACTTCCTTCTATCCTTGAGGAGCACCATATAAGCATTACAAGGAGCGAGCTGAAAATTGGAAAAAGTAGCCTTTCCCCTTTTTGCCAGATAAAGATTACGAGGAAGGGGGTAATGGGATGGCTAACATCAAAGACCTAAGCATGGAGGACTTGGAACATTTGATTGAGCAGAAGGTTTTGGAGATGCTTGGAGACCCGGATTCCGGGCTTGAGCTATCCGAGGAATTCAAAAAGAAGCTCGAAGAACGCCTGGGAAAGCCTTCCAGGAAAATTTCACACCGAGAGGTATTAAACAGATTTGGTCAAGATTAAATGGACAGAAGCCGCGGTAAGTGACCTTTAAAAGCTTGATAGACAAGTAGCAAGGCGAATCCTTAGGAAGATTGAATGGTTCTCCAGGAATTTCATGACGGTCACCCCGGAGCCCTTAAATGGAACATTTAAGGAAGTTTACAAGCTCCGTGTTGGCGATTGGCGAGTTATCTATACACTTGAAGGCAGTACTGTAGTGATACAGGGCATTGGTCATCGACGAGAGATTTACAGGCTCTAATGAAGGTTCAGATGTTGATATCCTGGTGGTGGCGGATTTAACAAAATAATAACTCTAAAAGAACTATTTGAAGGTAAAGAAAACAGTCGCAGAGAAATGGCAAAACTTCCCTTTGAAGAGAAGATAAAAATACTTGTTGAACTACAAAAACTTGCATATACCTGCGGAAATAAGAAAGATGTATTTGTTTGGATGATATGAAGTCCCTGCAAAACCGAGATGCAGGATTTACCATCGTTTTGAGGATTCAAGACAGAAAAAATTTTAGATTTAACTGGAGGAAGAAGTGAAACGTGCATTAATAACAGGAATCACTGGTCAGGATGGTTCTTATTTAGCCGAATTCTTGCTTGAGAAGGGCTATGAGGTTCATGGGATTATAAGGAGAGCAAGCACATTTAACACACAAAGAATTGACCACATATATGTTGACCCCCATACTCCTGGAGCAGGGCTTTTTCTGCATTACGGTGACATTTCCGACTCAGGACAGCTTACCAATCTTATCTATAACATCCAGCCAGATGAGATTTATCATCTTGGAGCCCAGAGCCATGTCAGGGTGAGCTTCGACCTCCCGGAATACACAGGAGATATAACAGCCCTTGGCACAACCCGCCTGCTTGAGGCAATCCGTAGAAGTGGTATAAAAACAAAATTCTATCAGGCATCCTCTTCTGAGATGTTTGGAGCATCACCTCCACCCCAGAATGAGAAAACACCTTTTTATCCCAGAAGTCCCTATGCAGCAGCTAAGGTTTATGCTTACTGGATGACAGTAAACTACAGGGAAGCCTATGGACTTTTTGCCTGCAATGGAATACTTTTTAATCATGAGAGCCCTCGTAGAGGTGAAACCTTTGTAACAAGAAAAATAACCAGGGCTCTGGCAAACATCCTTGCTGGAAAGCAAAGCAAACTTTATCTCGGCAATTTAAATGCAAAAAGAGATTGGGGATTTGCCCCTGAATATGTAGAGATTATGTGGCTCATGCTTCAGCAGGATGATCCTGATGACTATGTGGTGGGCACAGGGGAAAGCCACTCAGTAAGGGAGTTTGTTGAAAAAGCCTTTAGTTATGCAGGTATAGAAATTGAATGGAAAGGAGAAGGCATCTATGAAAAAGGTATAATTAAATCGGTAGATTTTTCCCTTCCCCACTTTATCTGTCACCTGTCACCCGTCACTCATCACCCATCACCAGTTACTGTTTCCCCGGGCACAGTTTTAATAGAAATAGACCCAAAATACTTCCGTCCCACTGAAGTTGAGAATCTTCAGGCGGATATAACAAAAGCAAGGGAAAAACTTGGCTGGCAACCACGAACAACTTTTGATGAACTTATAAAGATAATGGTTGATTACGATATGAAAATGGTAGGGCTTGAACCTATTGGTGAAGGTATTAAGACATGTATTGAAAAAGGATTTCTCTATACAAACCATGAGTATACTTTGTAAGGGAAGTAAGGGAATAGGGGGATAATGGGGTAAGGGACATGCTTCATTAGAAGAAGTTAGATATTTTTTACTGCTATCTAAAGATTAAAAATATAATGATGAGAAAAAATATTTTAACTTAGAATCTAAATGTGAAATTATAAGCAAAATGTTAAATTCATTTATGCACGCATTAAATAAGAAGGTTAAAAATGGACAGAAATAGTAAGATAGTTGTTTTTGGTGCTTCAGGTCTTGTAGGAAGTGCAATAATCAATAAGCTTGTTGATAAAGGTTATTCAAATATAATTGGTACCTACAATACCCGCAAACCCGATTTCCCCTATCCCTTATCACCTACCCCTTACCCCTTAACCCTTATCCCATTAGACTTGACCAACCAATCTGCAACAGAACAATTTTTTCAGGAACATAAGCCTGAGTTTGTTTTCCTTGCAGCTGCAAAAGTGGGGGGTATTCTTGCAAACAATACTTACAAGGCGGAATTTATTTACGAAAACATGGCAATAGCTCTAAATGTGATTCACTCGGCTTATAAATATGGCGGTAAAAAACTTCTCAATCTTGGCTCTTCTTGTATTTACCCAAAGTTTTGTCCTCAACCTATGAAAGAGGAATATTTACTTACTGGTGAGCTTGAACCTACAAATGAACCTTATGCCATAGCAAAAATAGCGGCTATCAAACTTTGTAGATATTACAATGAGCAGTATGGCACAAACTTTATTTCTGCTATGCCCACAAACCTCTACGGTCCAAATGACAACTTTAACTTAGAAACTTCTCATGTATTACCAGCATTATTAAGAAAATTCCACCTTGCCAAAATGCTTGAAGAAAGAAATTTTGAAGGGATAATAGAGGACTTGAAAATGCGTCCCATCGGCTTCGGGCTGTCTCTATCTGATAACCCGGATAAAAAAGAGGTATTGGAAATATTATCCAAACTCGGCATCACTATCCCTTATCCCCTATCCCCTACCCCTTATCCTTTATCCCCTACCATCACCCTCTGGGGCACTGGCTCCCCCTATCGTGAATTCCTCCATGTTGACGACCTTGCAGATGCCTGCATTTTCTTAATGGAAAACATCAACGCCTCTGATTTATCCCCTATCGCGGACTTTTTTATAAATATCGGCACTGGCAAAGACCTGACTATAAGAGAACTTGCCCAGTTGATTAAAAACATTGTTGGCTTTAAAGGAGATATCGTGTGGGATACTTCAAAGCCGGATGGTACACCGAGGAAGCTTCTTGATGTAAGCAGGATTAAAGAGCTTGGGTGGCAACCTAAGATTAGTTTAGAGGAAGGAATTAGAAGGGTTTATGAGGAAGTTTTTAGTGACTGTGGACAATGACTGTAAGAGTGAGAGTGGGAGGTAAAATTGCAAGATATAACTGACCTGGAAGTTTTTAGAATTGCACATGAATTGACATTGGAAGTATATAAAATTACAAGTAATTTCCCAAATGAGAAAAATTTGGATTATCTTGACAAATGAAAAGAGCAGCTTCTTCTGTGTGTGCAAACTTGATAGAAGGCGCATACAGGAATAACACAAAAGAATTTAAACAGTTTTGTGGTATTTTTTTAATGCTTTCAAAGGATTTAGAGTATATTGAAATTGATAAATACTATGATTTAGAAGAAAAAGCACAAATTATATCAAAAATGATATTTGGTTTGATTAAGTCGTTGGAGGGAAAGCAGTGACGGTACCTATTAATCAACAATCACAGTCACCGTCACAACTACAGTCACCGTCAAAACTACAGTCACTGTCACAGTCACTGTTCACTTCTTCCGGTTTGCACCGCTACTTTGCCAACACCAGCTGGCTTTTTGGTGAGAAGATTTTGCGGATGATGGTAGGATTTTTTGTAGGTGTTTGGGTGGCAAGGAACTTATGACCAGAAAAGTACGGGACTGTCCGGCACATGATGGATGCACAGATTCATCGTGGGCCTGACGATTTTGGGCTTTATCAAAATAAAAATATTGTTTTAGGGCACCGCAGGCTTGCCATCATAGACCTGTCCCCTGCTGGCAGACAACCAATGAGTAATGAGGATGGAACAATCTGGATAACATACAATGGGGAAATTTATAACTATCGTGAACTCCGCGAAATGTTAATCAAAAAGGGTCATAAATTCAAAAGCAATTCAGATACAGAGGTAATCATTCATGGTTACGAGGAATGGGGTGTTGATGGATTACTTCAAAGACTTCGGGGAATGTTTGCCTTTGCCATTTATGATCCCCGATCTACGATTCACAATTCACGATTTACGATTAACTATTCACGACTAATCCTTGCCCGGGACCGGATAGGAATTAAGCCGCTCTATTATTCTTACTGTGATGATTTCTTACTTTTTGCCTCAGGGTTAAATGCAATTTTGGCATCAAAATTGGTGTCAAAAGAAATAGACCCCAAAGCAGTGGTTCTCTTCCTTCTCTATGGTTCTATCCCTCCTCCTCAGACAATATACAAAGAGATATTTGCACTTGAGCCAGGGCATTTTCTGATAATTGATGAAAAGGGCTTAAAGAAGAATCGCTATTATGATTTAAAGAATGGTTTTTTAGACACATCTTTAATGGGTATATCATTCCCTGATACTCCTTATGATGAAAGTAGATATTCAAAAATTGCTGCCCGTAAATTTAATACAGACCATGCAGAAATTGAGATAACTGGTAAGGATTTAATAAACCATATGGATAAAAATTTTTATATTATGGACCAGCCCACTGTAGATGGTGTTAATACCTATTTTGTCTCATGGGCTACTAACAAATCAGGTCTTAAAGTAGCAATGTCAGGTGTAGGTGGAGATGAGATATTCTGGGGATATCCATCTTTTACACATATTCCCAGGTTATTTCATCTTTTTAAAATACTCTCTTGGGTTCCGTTGGGGAAAAGGACAGCACAGTTTATTTTGAGAAATTCCAATAGCTTTAAAACGGCAAAACTCTATTCAATGGTTTCTAATTCCTCATCCATACTTGATATTTACCTGAACTACAGAGGGCTTTTTACAAAAGAGCAGATTTATAAACTCCTTCATCAAGATTTTGTTAGACATGCAATGGAAGGAGTTGAGCAGATGTCTTATCTACAAGAATGTTCAGAAATAAATGACGAACACAATCAGGTCAGCCTGCTTGAAACTACATTTTATATGGCTAATCAACTCTTAAGAGACACTGATGTCTTCAGTATGGCACATTCTTTAGAGGTAAGGGTTCCTTTTGTTGACCATACATTGGTTGAACTATTGGCTAAGATTCCCGCCAGATATAAAACCATATACCCAAAGAGATTATTAATAAAGGTACTAAATAATAAACTACCAGATGAAATTGTTCATCGTCCCAAGATGGGCTTTACCTTCCCTTTGACCTATGGATGCGAAATGAATTAAAAGGGTTTATAGAAGAAAATTTAAATAGTTCAACCCTTTTCAATAGATCTTGTACCAAAAGACTCTTAGAAGATTTTTATAATCATAAAGTACATTGGTCAAGGATTTGGGCATGTGCAGTTCTGACTTGGTGGTTAAAATGAACCAAACAGACCAAACAGACCAAATAGACCAGACAGACCAGACAGACCAAATAGACCAGATAGTTCACTGGTCAAGAGCGTGGTGGATTCTGGTTTTAAGTTGGTGGTTAGAATGACAGGGCATAAAAAAATACTTACAATATTAACAGAGCTTAAAAACCGCGGAATCCATTACTCATAACCCATGACAGTGCTTATTGCCCAGCTCGGTGCAAGGATGCACTATGCAGTGCCGAGGATTATCCATCAGG
>JBBIRW010000023.1:0-13272 GCA_037441565.1 Deltaproteobacteria bacterium
CGGACATCTCTTACAGGGAAGATATAAAGCGATTCTTATAGACAAGGACAATTATTTGCTTGAACTTTGCAGATATATAGTATTAAACCCTGTAAGGGCTGGGATTGTTAATGATCCTGGAAAATGGCGGTGGAGTAGCTACGGGGCTACAGCAGGATATGGCAAGGGCATTTCCTGTTTAACAAAGGGCTGGATACTTTTGCAGTTTGGCAGGGAAAGGAAAAAGGCAGAAAGACGATACAGGGAGTTTGTGCGTGAAGGGCTGAAGGCAGAGACACCATGGAAAGAGATAAAGGGGCAGATATACCTTGGAAATGAAGAATTTATTGACCGAATTAAAAGACTAATAAAAGGAAAAGAGACACTGAAGGAAATACCGAGGATACAAAGATATATAACAAAGCCTTCACTTGAAGATATATTTGGACATAAAGAGAAAAAACTGATAGACAAATCTGTTTATAAAGCCCATGTTCAATATGGATATACCTTAAAAGAAATAGCTGAATACCTTGGTGTTCATTATACTACGATTAGCAGAGCTATTAAGAGGATAGAGGGTGGAGAGGAAATGTGATAATGCAAGACCTGACCCCCATTTTTGATAGACCCTTCCTATAAATAGTATAGCGCCTGTTTTGTTGTGTTGGATAAGAAATATAAATGGATGGTCTGTACGGAAGGTAAAAGGCTTTTTGGGTTTATCCACGGAGACCTTTGTTACCATATTCACAGCAGTTGCTGCAGCTGCCTCTGTGCCCTCTTCGTTTACCTCTACAAATGCCTTGTGGAGCATATCGCTTATTTTAAGCCTTTTTGTGCCGTCCATGCCTGAAAAATCTGCAAAATTAGAAAATGCAACGGGCATTCCCATACTGATAAGGGTACCATTAAGGGGATACTCTTTTTCTAACTTAAACTTAGGCAAATAGACATCTACAGGATGCACTTCTAATTTCTGTTTTAATGACTTTAGCATTTCGTAGTTAAGTTTCTTTTCGACATCACTTAAACTTTTTTTAGGAAGAATTATCAACATTGATAATTCCCTTTCTTCATAGGGAAGCTCAAGAGCCTGTAAATCCTCTGTCTCAACATATCTGAACTCTGGAAAATTAATCCCCTTCATATCAAGACTCATCATGGGAACTTTTACCTTTTTATCAGGGCTGATTTTAAAGTCTTCATCTTTCGTAGCATCTTTATTAAACTGCATCTCCCAGTTGCCCTTGAAATATATGGCATTGATGAGAACAAGCCTTGTGTCTTGAGTTAAATGAAAAGGTTTTAGTATTTCCTTGATTTTATTATTTGTATTTGACTCAACCCACCCATTTATCATTATCCTTGATTGTTCTCTTTCACCTGCATCAATAAAGCCAACATTTGTTGCCTTGCCCTGGTAGTATTTCTCTATCGTCTTTAAGTAGTTATCAAGGAGTTTATATGTCCTTTCAACCCAGAGGGTGTTTGCGGTATGGAGCTGGTATTTTTTGTCTTTAAATTTGCATACATGTCAAAGGTAAATTTGTTGTTCGCATCTACAATGCTTTGGGTGGATGCCTCTGATAGACTGCAAATCAAGAGGATAAAGATTAAATATGCTATCTTGAGCAGATTCTTGAATTTCCCTGTCATAAATTTTACCCCGCCTTATTTTTTAGTTTCTTGCCGCATTTTGGACAAAATGAAAAATCCTCATTTATTGATGTTCCACAATAGGGACAGTAGTTAAAACTGCCTGAGCTACATGTTGATCTTTCAGATATGCCTTCTTCACCCGGTTCAACTATATCGTATTCGGATATGCGGTTTTTGCCAAAGGCATTTTTATAATTGTAGATAGCCATGCCAATCCCATTGATTACAAAAACTATGCCAAATATAATAAAAACAATGGGGGGATTATCACCATGTGATGTGGCAAGTGATAATGCTAAAGCTGTCCAGAATATACTGTGTCTACTTTGTTTGTTTACCAGAGAATATAAGGTAAAAAAGTTAATGCCTTAATACGTGCCAGTGATGGGTGAGCTTTAAACATAAAATTCAGATCAGAGGAGATAAAAGAGGATCAGAAAATATATTACCATCATTATGAGTCCGAGGGGAACACCTGTTCGTGCCCAATCCCTGCTCTTTATCTTTAACTTATTAGCACATATGATATTGGGGATATTTCCAGGGATAAGCATCCCCCCACTTATGAGAAGACCCATAAGGATACTTTTTACCTGAATGTCGGTCATCTTATCACTTATCTCCGCTGCCGTGAGGGTCGCATTGTCAAGTATGGCTGAAACCATGTTTATCCAGTAAAGTATCCCGGGGTCAAGGAAGATAATATATCTGTCTATAATTAGCGTAAACCCTTTGCCAAGAAATATGAGTGCCATCACAAAAAGATACACCTTTGCTGCCCTTAAAGCTACACCGAGATAGGTTTCCTCCTCCTCAGGAATTCCCAGGGTTCCTTTTGTCTCCCTTCCTTTAATAAAGTATGCAATCAGGCCAAGGATGAGAATTGCCGATAAAATAAGAACCCCAAGCAATCTCAAGAGGTAGAAAAAATCCACATGCGGAAGATGCTTTAGCTTTGCAATGGCAATGGCGGAAAGCGGCTCTCCAATGGGGGTAAGTGCCGCGCCAAGCCCTATGGAGAAACAGGAAATCACGATAATCTTTGTCTCGTAGGACTTCTCATATCTCATTGCGCTTATTATCTCGACAAGGAAAAGGGATGCAATAATGGCAGTGATTATACTGGAAGAGAGCCCAAGAATAACAACAACAAGAGATATAAAAAGAGGCTCTGGTATCACTTCAAGGATCTTCTCTATGGATTGTCTTAAATAGTGCCTTGTAAATTTGAAAAGAAGTCCTGAGAGAAAAACGGCGGCCGTTATCTTCCATGGTTCAATGATCGCTTCTCTTATTATATGATAGTCCATAACGCCTGTTATAAGGCATGAAAGTATACCCATAATGAATAAAAAAATCTCGAGATTTTCCTCCACTTTGTGTGAGAGAAAAGGCAGAAGAAGAACAAGTATGAGAATTAAAATGAGTCCGAGCTCTACCATATTTATGAACCTTCCTTCGGATTTCAATCCCTTTATATTCTCACAGGATTATCAAAAATGTCAAATGTCCTTTCAAAATTTCTGCAGATTGCATATAATTGCTCAAGGTTGGTGAATGATAAGGGATAGGGATGGTATTGGAGACCTTTCCGAGAATCTTACGAATATGATGGATATCATAGAAACCAGGCTGAAGAGCAAGGGAAAATAGGGATATGCTCATCCCCATACTTATTGCAATTCATGTAACAACAGTTGTCCTATGGATAGGTGGAGTTGCGTTCGTTACCATAATAGTCTTTCCCCTTCTTTTAAGACTTGAAGATCCTATGCAGAAGATCATGCTCTTTCAGCGTGTGGAGAATCGATTTGCCAGGCAGGCAAGGATCTACGCATGGATCGCAGGGATATCTGGTTTTATCCTTCTTTACCTCACAGGAATGCACAAACTGCTTTTTACAGGTGGAGGAATTGGTGTTACGCTCATGCTTTTTGTCTGGCTTATTTACATCTTCATCCTCACATTTGAAAGAAGGATCTTTGAGCTTATATTTAAAAAAACGGATCGTCCGGACATAGCAAAAATCTTTCGCAGAATGAGTATCTTTCACTGGTTTATCCTTATAATGAGCCTTCTTGCTATCTTCCTTGGTGTCCTTGCAGGACACGGAGCTATTTAGTAATGAATCATCAGAAATGAAAAAGAAAAGATCATTATTAAAGATAATTGCAGGAGTCATCCTTTCAGTAATCTATATCACAGGAAGCTTTGTTATGTTTGTCCGGGACTCAGGCAACTTTCATGAGATAACATCAGGAAAGGCATACAGATCAGCACAACTCAATAAAGCTCAGCTGGAGCATTTCATAAAAAAATATGGCATAAGAAGCGTTATAAACCTGAGGGGTGGCAAAAAAGAAGCGAGATGGTACAGGGATGAAATCACGATTTGTGAGCAGTATGGGATTATCCATTATGATATCCCGCTATCTGCAACACGAGAACCTAAGATGGAAGAGGTAAACCAACTCATAGAGATATTCAGAACTGCTCCTCAACCTGTTCTTATCCACTGCAAAGATGGAGCTGATAGATCAGGGCTTGCTGCAGCAATATGGAAGGTTGTTATGGATGGGGAGCCTGAATGGGAAGCTAAGAAGCAGCTTTCCATATTTTATGGTCATATGCCCATCGGCAAAGTCACCGTCCTTGATCAGTTTTTTGAAAAGTGGATCAGGGAGATGAGCTAGAATCAGGGGAAGTCTTTTTTCCGTCTCCAGTTAAAGTAAATAAAAATAAAAAGAATTGTGACCACCAAAACTGAGATAACAACTGCAAAATGTTCGATCCTGCTGATATCCCTCCTTATCACCTCGATACTGTGACCCCCTGCATAACCTACACCTATCATGATAATCATTGTTATAAGTGATGTTATACCATCAACAATAATGAACTTAAGCGCTGGCATTCCCATAAGACCTGCAACAAGGAATATCTGTGTTCTCAAACCTATTACATGTCTTCCAAGCACGATTAAAAGTGCACCGATCCTCTTAAATTTTTCCTCAAGCAGGGATACTTTTTCGGCCGAGATTACCTTTCGAAACCTTTCATGGTGAACGAGCCTTCTTCCATATCTCCTTCCGATCAGAAAAAGCGAAAAATCAGCAATCATCAATCCTGAATAAACAACGACAACTGCAGGAACAGGACTTATCACATTAGTTGACATGAGAAAACCACATATTATGAGAACAGCATCTTCAGGAAAGGGAAATCCTATACCACCAAGTATAAGAAAGATAAACAAACCAAGGTAAGGGAAGTTTCTTAATATATGAATAGCATCCGGACTGATAAGATATTTCATTCTCTCCTGAGTTTATGAGAATATAAATTAACATATTATTTATGTCAAGATGCAGATTCCATCATATCTGCAATATACCTTGCAAATGCCATTGAACTTGTAAAGGCAGGCGAAATGGAATTCAATATATGAATGCTGTTTGAATCCCTGAGTATTAGATAATCTGTAACAAGCTCCTTGCTTTCCCAGTCAACAAGCTGCGGACGGATACCGACCTTTTCTGAGGACTCTATGTCTCCAATCTCTATCCCTTCAACGAGTTTCTCGATGTCCTGGAAAAAATAATTCTTTATGTATTTTTTCGGCTCTGTCAGTGCAACCTTCCTGAATCCCATATTAGTGAAGAATAATACAATATCCCTGTATGCAATTTCAAAAGCCTCTGCATCAATGCCTTTTAAAAATCTATAGTTCTCCCTTCCAAATGCAGGAATTGCTGTTGGTCCTATGTATACAGAACCATCGATCGCCTTTGTAATATGAACGCCAAGAAACGGATTTCTGAGGTCGGGAACAGGATAGATGTTTCCTTTTACGAGGTGCTTTTTCCTCTCATTGAGCTTTCTGTATGTGCCTTTAAAGGGAAGTATTCTGTATTTTCTTCCAAGAGAAAACATATGTGCAACCCTGTCACTGTATGCGCCCGCCGCATTTATAAAGAACGAGAATTTTATCTCCCCAAGATCTGTAATCGCCCTTCTGGATTCCTTCAATCCCATGAATCTACATTTCTTTAAAATAGATCCCCTTCCCGAATCCTGTACCTCCTTTTGCAGTTGAAACAGTATACTGAGCGGATCAACAACTGCTGTAAGTGGCGAATGGATAGCAATCCCGCAGGTCTTTGCATAAGGCTCTATTTTTTTAAGTTCCTTTTTATCTATAATCTCAACCTTCGCTCCATTTTTTATGGCACGCGCGTATATCTCATTTAAAGTTACAATCTCATTTTCACTCTTTGTTACTATAACCTTCCCACTCTCAAAAACAGGAATACCCCACTCCCTGCAGTACTCCTTCATAAGGTTATTTCCTTCTATACAGAATCTTGCCCTGAAACTGTCAGGGGTATAATATATCCCCGCATGAAGTACGCCGCTGTTTCTTCCCGAGGCATGCCTCCCTATTTCTGCTTCCTTCTCCAAGATTATTATCCCATCATGACCGCGGCGCAAAAGCTCCCTTGCAATGGTAAGTCCTATTATCCCTGCGCCACATATGAGAATATTTGCTGTCCTCACGATCTATCCCTGTTTAAATCTTTCCTTCTTCTTTATGAAGAGCCAATGTTTATCCTTACCCTTCATCCTTATCAGGACAAAAACCCCCTTAAACTTTTTCCCATGAAGGTAAAACTCCAGTTTTCCTGATTTCAGATCCCCATTAAGGATTCTGTATGTTCCCCTGTCCAGTATTAAAACCTTACCCGCTCCATACTCCCCCTCAGGGATAACCCCTTCGAAATCTGCATAATCAAGGTCGTGATCCTCCACCATTATTGCAAGTCTTTTCTGAGAACTGTCCATTGGGGGTCCCTTGGGCACAGCCCATGATTTCAGAACACCATCCATTTCAAGCCTGAGATCGAAATGCAGATGGGTTGCGTGATGTTCATGGATTACGAAAATAGGCACATCTTTAATATAATAACTTGGCTTTAACAGTGCAATTATTAAGGAATATATTCCTGGCTTGCTTTCATGAAGAAGGATCCTCAGAGAAATCTGGGATTGGAGAGTGAACCGTTCTTCAGATCGAAGGCAATTTCTTTATATTCACCCTTTCTCCCCTTACTGGTTAGAAACCATCTGATGATTTCTTGAGGTGTTTCTTTCAGGTACAGTTTGTATGTAATTGTGGCAATAATAATTATAGAACTTGTGGATGGTTGCTCAGCATTATCCAGAATAGATAATATTACCGAGACCTCGTCCTCCTTTCTCCTGATCTCAACACCCCATTTTCGACCCATCCCTTTAATCCCGCTTAAATCTAAAATCTCCCTTTTTATATTGAATTCCTTCCTCATCAAAACTCCTTGTCATAAGACTAACTTTTTGTTTTCCAGACCAGAAGGCATAGTATTAGCTTTTTTAAGATCTTGCAATAGAAATCTTTTTGCACATCTTTTACCGCTTTTTAAAATGCCACTGGACATATTGCACCATGGATTTCCCTCAGTGAGAAACCAGGGTTGCTTCCTTTCGCAGATAAAAAATCAGGGGTATCATTATATGTGAAGGAGGCTGAACCAACCCAGATTAACTAAAATGCTGTGATAATATAGCCGAGTCAGCTGATAAGTTTTTTAAACTATTGATTCTTGAGTATACTCCGACTTTTATAATATAGTAGAGTTTTAATAGAAAGGAGGTGATCGGATATGATGCCAAAGGAGAAGGTTTTACTATGCTCCGCATGTGGATCCTGTCCTGAGGTGGAGATATATGATAACGAGGTAAGAATTGGTGAAGAAGGCAATATGGTAATTCTCCGTATAGAAGAATGGAATGCACTTGTTGAAAAGATCACAAAGGGCGAGCTAAGAAAACTTTAGTTTACTGATTGGAGGAGCCTGAATACGGGCTCCTCCTTAAGGAGGTCACAATGGGTGAGATAGTGCATACGTCACGTATCAGGATCGTAAGGGAAAAAGGACCTACGAGAAAGGCATTTATCGAAGGCTTCAATGAACCTGTCTATTACGGTGTGCATGGAGGTATAAAAAAGTTCTATAAGGTGGAGCCTGAGAAAGAACATGCCGCAACCCTCGATCACATTGTTGCAGCAACTGCTGCCTGAATGATGGGAACACTGGCCACGGTGCTGGCCGGAAAAAAGATACCAACATACGAAGAGCGGTTCCGGGCAGATGTTGAGGGAGACATAGAGGATGTAAACGGGGTTTTAAAGATTACCCGAGTAAGGGTGAAATACCACCTTAAGGTTCCCCGTGGGAAGGTAGAAGAGGCAAAAGAGGCATTTTATTCATATCTGATAAAGTGTCCTGCTGCCCAAAGCGTAATAGGTTGCATTGATATACAGCATGATATTGATATTGAGGAACTTACCGCCTAATTGCTTAAACTCTTTGCAAACTGCCCAGGATCCCATCAGGGGTAAGAAGGGGATAGGGTTTCTTGAGAAGTACTGCTTACCTGGAGCTCCCCTTCTTATCTCTGGATTTGGGATCCCCTTACAGGATTCAGAACCGGATATCTACAAATCTCGAATAAGTGGCTTTCCATTTAATCAATTTAGCGTTGAGTGTTTCTTTTAAAAAGATGACCTGCCTTTTTGTATTTCTTGTTAAACCGCTATATCCAGGCTCCATCATTCTATCCCAAAAGGCCTTATAGTATAGGATTGAAATTTTTACGAAGGTAGATAGGCAAAAATGAGGACTTGACTCCGTAGTATAGTACAGAGTCTAAATTATACAGGAGGAAAAAATATGAAAGGATATACAATCGGAAAGCTCGCAAAGGTAGCAGGTGTTAATATTGAAACTATCCGTTACTATGAACGCATAGGACTCCTCCCTCAACCTCAGAGGAAGAGTTCCATCTGGGGGCATGGCTACAGGATATATCAGGAGAGGGATCTAAACCAGTTGCTATTTATCAGAGAAGCAAAGAATCTCGGGTTCTCTCTAAAGGAGATACATGAACTATTATCGCTGAGGGTTGATGGAAAGACGGATTGCGAAAGGATAAAGGAAAAGGCAGAAAGAAAACTCACTGATGTCGAGGATAAAATCAGCAAACTTTTGAGGATTAAAAAGACACTAAAGAAGTTGATTGAGGCATGCAGGGAGAGAAAGATTACTGACCCTTGTCCCATCCTTGATGCATTGGATGATAAAAGGAGAAAAATATGAGTAATAGATTTGACCTTATCATTATAGGTGGTGGTGCTGCTGGGTTTGCTGCAGCAATTAAAGCAGATGAACTGGGAGCAAAGACCCTGATGGTGAACGCAGGGCTTCCGATGGGCGGAACATGTGTTAATGTGGGCTGTGTTCCCTCAAAGAGACTGCTTCACATTGCGGAAATACTCCACCTTGCGAGGAGAAACAGTGTAAAGAGGATTGATATTTCTGTTAATTTTGAATTTTCAAAGGCAGTTCGGGATGAAATTGAACTTGTGGAGCTTCTTCGGAAAGAGAAATATGAGAGGGTTCTTAAAAATTTAAAGAATGTCAAATATGTTGAGGGGTTTGCTGAGTTTCTCTCAGATAAAGAGATTAATGTTAATGGCAGAAGATTTACAGCAGAAAAGTTTATACTTGCTGTTGGCTCAAAAACAGCGATTCCTCCTGTTCAAGGCTTAAGAGAAACTGGTTTCATAACCCATATTGAGGCACTCAGCTTAAAGAAACAGCCACATGAACTGATGATTATAGGGGCAGGTCCCATGGGTCTTGAGTTTGCACAGCTATTTTCGCGCTTTGGAACAAAGGTTATAATACTTGAATTTCAGCCAACGATCTTCCAGCAGGGAGAGCGAGAAATAGTTGAGAGACTTCATAAGCTCCTTGAGAGGGAAGGGATAATAATCGAGACAGATGCAAAGGTTGTCAGTGCAAAGAAGGTATCAGGGAAAAAGGTTCTTACATATCTGATCAATGGAAAAGAGAAATCTGTATCTGGTGATGGAATACTTGTAGCTGCTGGAAAGATACCAAACACAGAAGGACTTGGACTTGAGAAGGCAGGGGTAGAAACTGATAAGAGAAAGGCAATTATTGTAAACGAATACCTCGAGACATCAAACAGGAACATCTATGCAGCAGGAGATACAATCAATAAGCCACTGCGCCTTGAGACAACAGCAGGAAAGGAGGGAACACTTGCAGCTGAGAATGCGCTAAACAGTTCAAAGAGGTCAATGGATTACAGTTATGTTCCATATACAATCTTTACAGACCCTGAGCTTTCAGGTGTAGGGTTAACAGAGGCGGAGTTAATGAAGAAGGTTGGCAGATGTTCCTGCAGGACCCTTGAGCTCTCAACTGTTCCAAAGGCAATAATCAAGGGGAGAACAGAGGGAGCAGTTAAACTTGTAATCCATCCGGAAACAAAAGAGATTCTCGGTGTCCACATCCTTGCTCCATACGCAGGGGAAATTATTTCTCAGGCAATGCTCATGATCAAAAACAGGATGACCATTTACGATGTAATTGAGACCTTACCTGTGTTTCCGACATTTTCTGAAGCACTCAAACTCTGTGCACTTTCTTTTATTAAGGATGTATCAAAACTCTCCTGCTGTGTGTAGGAGGAGGTTTATTTATGGAAAAGGGGAAGATAAGCAGGTTAGCACTCATTGGTGCGGCTGTTTCCGGAATATTCGCTTCCCTCTGCTGCACCGGCCCTGTCATCCTTGCCCTTTTAGGTATCACAGGCGCAGGTATATTTTCCAAATTTGTAAGCATGCGACCATTCTTTATTGCAGTTACACTGATCCTTCTTTCCTCTGCATTCTACCTTACTTACGGGAAAAGGGAGGTTAGGTGCGAAGACGGAACATGCAGAGTTGAGGGTACAAGAAAATGGAACAGGATTATTTTGTATATCGCCGCATTTGCTCTCTTGCTCCTCATCCTGTTTCCATATCTTAATTTTACAATTAAATCCAGTGCTCAGGTTCAACAGGCAGGCGAGGTCAGAGAGGTTGTTATTCCTGTTCATGGTATGACCTGCACTGGTTGTGAATCCAGCGTTGAAATGGCGATTAAGAAGGTCCCAGGAGTGATAGAAGTCAGGGGAGACTATCAAAAGAGTGAAGTATTTATAAGATTTGATAGCAGAAAGGCAGATGTGGATGATTTCAAGAAGGCAGTAAAGAATGCAGGTTATAGGAGTCCTTAAAACTATGTGTAAAGGAGAGGGAAAAATATGAAATCAACTGATAAAGAGAAAGTTTTAGAGAGGATAACCAGCAGAGAATCTACAAGATATCAGGTGATTGATGTTGATGAAAGGCGGTATGTCCACTGTGCCGCAGATACCATAATGTACTCAATGCTTGTGGACAGAAAGATTTCTGTGGATGTGGCATCATTCATGGGATCTGCGTATAGGGTGGAGATAGATCCTGATAAACCCCCTGAAAATCTCCATATGTTAGCAGTGACGGGAGATCTTGAGAAGCTCCCTGAAAACTCATCAACTCCCTCAAGAATATGCTCGTATATAAACTTCTTCAGAAATCTTACAGAGTTTGAAAAGTGGAGATCTTCCCTTGGAGATACTTCCAGGGATCTTGTAAGACTGCTCAACATGAAGGAGGCATATGAGTTTGTGAGAGAACTGATCAGGCAACTGAGTTGGAAGGATGAGTCTCAATGCTTGTGATGAATTTAAATAAAAAAATGTTAATAAGGAGGAAGAAATGAAACTAACTAAAAACTTAGTGTATTTAGTGTGTATAATTTCATTTGTGTTCATTGGTTATCTGGTAGATGCGCAGATGAAAGGAATGAAGATGCCGGAAAGCCGCGTGGATAAGGTCTCCAAATATGACTACAAGACCACAATTAAAAGATTAGAAAAAGCAGTTGAAGGTAAAGGATTTATGATTGTAAGTAAAATAGATCACCAGAAGATGCTCTCAATGGTGGGAGTAAAGATGGATGGTTCGTATACCCTAGAGTTTGGGAAGCCGGCTATGATGAAAGACATGCTGCCAAAGAATCCTGCTATTGGTCTTGAAATGCCGCTTAAGATCTATATCTTCGAATCAGGAGGGAAAACAACGGTATCCTATCATAAACCTACAGTTGCCTTTGGCGCTTACGGCATGGCTGAGATGGCTAAAATGATGGATGATATGCTCGAGGCGGTAACTAACGAAGCAACAAAGTAAATATAAAAAGGGGAGCATCAATGCTCTTTAAATTTATTGATTTCTTATGCCAAGGGAGATTCTGTTTTCTATCTGGCTGATTTTACAATAGTCCAAAAGCTCCTCTCCATGAAAAGATCTGTTACCTGAGATTCGTCGCGATTTTTGCTCCTGTTGGAACCAATATCCTGGCAATCGCTTTTACACCGAGTAAATATTTAAATAAGAGGAGTAATAATATGCTTATTACAATAATTGATATATTTTTTGTGATTTCCGGGCTAGTAGCTATCATTATTGCTTTGAAGTCCTGTCCTTACAGGATAAAACCTGAAGAAGTATTACCAGTAAGTTATACAGAATTACTACTAACCACGCTTGCTTTAATACCGGCTGCTGTGGGCCCAAATATACTTGTTGTTGCGCTTACTCCAGGTATGCCGAAGATGCATGAACTTGGGTTGTGGTTACTTCTCCCCTCATTCATATTACTAGTGATTGTTTGGATTTTTTCTTATTATCTTGGACTATCACGATTAACAAACCGCATCTGGACAGGCCTATGGTCAGGTGCTTGTTGCACCTCAGTGCTGGACATCATACGGCTATCCGGGTTTTATATTGGATGGCTTCCTGGTAATATGCCGAGAATGTTTGGGGTTCTTCTTTTAAACCAGATGGCACTTGGGCCATCTCTACTATCTGATATAATCGGCTCATTATATCACTACTGGGTGGGCGCATGTTTTGGGCTTACCTATGCCCTTTTTATCGGACATACTCGCTGGTATGGTCCACTTATCTGGGGTATTTTTATAGAAATTGGCATGATGGTCACACCACCTATGGTCATTGCTATGGATACTGGTTTCTTCGGCATAAAGTATGGGAAGGGATATGAGATTATAACTGTTAGCGGTCTTGCTCATTTAGCCTATGGATTTGTGCTTGGACTCCTGATAGAAAGATATGTGAAGCACAGTGGTTGTGTTTATCTAGAAGCGGTAAAAAGGATATTATAGATAAAATTAACAGGTAGTTTTATAAAGACAGTAAAGATAACCCTCTTCGTTGGACCAATTCTTATTATTATCAACCATGAAGAGGATATCATGAACCTTGATTTGGCATGGGCAATCATAGTTAAGTGTCTCCTGTGTTTTTTAATTCCATTTCTCGTTTTCCTATATTCATTAATGAATCATAAAAGATAGAAGAATGAATAACAGACCAGAAAAAGTTAAAATTATATTAAGTGATCTACACCTTGGTAAGGGTGTTGTCTTGAAGACTGAATGAATAAATTCGGGGTCAGGTCTTGCATTATCACATTTTCCTGCCCAGCCTTTATCCTTTTAACAGATCTACTACTTTCCCCTTTCCCTGCCAAACTGTAAAAGTATCCAGTCCTTCGTTAAACAGGAAATGCCCTTGCCATATCCTGCTGTAGCCCTGTAGCTGCTCCA
>JBBIRW010000024.1:0-8251 GCA_037441565.1 Deltaproteobacteria bacterium
ATTGCAAGACCTGACCCCTTTTCGGGACTTTTCAGGGATAATGGATAAGAATGATTATAGTTTGGTTACAGTTGGGGGAAAAGAATGTATGCTGGTTCTCCAGAAGCCCTGATATTACTGGTAGCGGGGGGAGGATTTGAACCTCCGACCTTCGGGTTATGAGCCCGACGAGCTACCGGACTGCTCCACCCCGCGTCAGACAATATTTCTATTATAATCAAATTTTTTAATTTGTCAATTTTACGAAAGGTCCATCCTTCCCATTTCTGGAGATTCCCGATCAGGCTCAAAAGGTAATTGTGATACCCGTCGAGCTATTCCACTCTGGCGCTGGATCGTTAAAACCAAATCTCAATCCTATATCCAGGGCAATCTTCTCGGATACATAGTATATAAGCCCTATAAGGAGGCTCACCGGATTATCATTTATCTCACGGTCCGGGTGTCTGAATGTATGTATCTCAGAGGCTATACTCCAATGTTCAGATATCCTGTAGTCCAGTGCAATCCCAAACTGATGTGTTACATCCCTTATGTTATCATTTTCTTTTCTTTCATTAATTGTAAGCCCTCCCATGGTGTGGATGCTTAATTTTTCAAAATGCCCTGTTGCAACTGCAAATATACTGTATTCTCTGTATCCTGATCCAAGACCTCTTTCTTCATCCCCTGAATCTATCTTAACAACACCCTTGAATGTAAAAGAAGGAATCCATCCTGACTGATTCAAGACTAAATACTTCCCCACGATGTTAATATCACCGATACCATTCTCAGACCCTCCCTCTTCTGGATTATGAAAGAGGTAAGGAATTTCCGCTGACATTTCAAAACTATTTGTAAAACCATATATGGGAACAAGAAGTATTATGTCCTCCCTCTCTCCGTTCCTCCATTGAATGTGATCCCATGAATGCTCTAACTGGAAAGTACCATATCCAGCAACACCCGCATCCTCAGTTATATATGGTCTGTATCCGAAAGAGTTTTCTCCCAGTAAAGATATAACTGATATCATACATAACCCCATTTTTAACAATATCTTTGAACATCTTTTTTTAAATCCACTTGATTTCCCCTCCATTCTGATACCTCCCACTTGAAAGATTTAATAAAAAGAATCATTGAAGAAATCAATATACAGAGTTGCATTATATAAAATGAGAATAGCTTAAGGTATGAAAAGACAGCATAAACATATCGAATAAAAAAGGGAGATATAAAATTAACCAATGCTGATGAAAAAATAGCTATATTAACTACCTCCGAATATCTACACTCCATCAAAAGCAAAAAATGAGATAATGCCAACAAATATATAGAGAAAGCAACTGTATGAAAATTGAATATTTTAAGAATACCGCTAAATGTTTTTGCTCTTATAAACTTTTCTTTATTTCCAAGATAATATTCAGAAATTTCATTAACTGAGAATCCTAACTTTATGTGAGAAAGTATATTGCTTAATACAAAAAATATATTAAAAATTGCAAATAAAATAATCATATTTTTAAACAATCCTTTTGATGCATTATTCTCCTCCCTGATACCATTCAAGAGATATAGAATGCATACTATAATATTTATCATGAGAATGATCTTTTTTAAAAAGAAGCTTAAAATTTTTATGAATAAAAAAGATTCTCCATAACCAAACACTATTAAACTTGATAGACAGTCAAAAAGCAGGGATAGGAATGATCCGATTATAATATATTGTTTAAAAGTATTTCTAATCTTACTATGAATAATAATTGAAAGCAGACAAAGCAGTAACATGGAATTAAAAAATATATTCACATGAATCTCTTCTATTACGGATGCAAAAGAAAGCTGCTCTACAATCAGTGATTCTCTGTAATTAGTTACGAAAAATAGAATGCTGAAAATCCAGTAAAGAATCACAAATATGATAAAAAACCATAGAATAAGTCTTATACTGCTGTTACTCTTTAGTTCTCCTGTTAGTAGAAATCGCACCTATTTTCCTCCGAAAATAACACTCCATATTGAAAGAACCTTTCTTGCATTATCAGTTATTGCTTTCGAAGTAAGTGTTGCCCCGGTCACATTCGGAATATCGATTCTCAACCTGATAGAATCTTTCTCCAGCGATTTCTTCCTGAACAGAAGAAGCCAGCCATCCTCAGGCACATATTCGAGAGGTTCATTAAAAGATAGAACTTCAATAATATCAAGATCTCCTTCACGAGTTATTGTATACATAACTGTTTCAAGCTGTGTTCTTACAATATGGGTGTCTATAAATGCATATCCTATTACCTTTCCTTCTCTCTTTGCTACATAAAAAGTAACAAGTCTGGTCTTAAGGGAAATCCCTGATAATTCCTCCACCTTTTTTACCTGATCGATGTTTAAAATTATATTCCTTGTTTCTATTGAACAATCTGGAAACGCATCTTTTAATGCCCTCTCAGGTCTTTTAAATACTTTTGCATATAAACTTTGTGTAAATAATATGAGTAAAAATAACATAATAGGGGGCACAATCAATACTGAAGATTTTTTATTTTTCATCTATATACCTTCAATAATGCGAGAGTTATTTAGAATATAAATCCAATTCCCAAATTGAACTGATCGATCTTCCACTCATCTTTTCCTGTCCCTTTTCCCTCCGACAGACTTGAATCCGTGTCTCTTAACTGGTACTCAGCTTTAAGAACCACCTGTGGATGTGGTTTAAATTCAAGTCCCATTGTAATAACTTCTCTATCCTTTGTCTTATCGGGTATACCCGTGAAGACATCTTCATTCAGGTTGTATCTCTCATACCGTATATAAGGTGAAAGTGACATTATGCTTTCAGGCCTTATATGCGGAAAAATATTGTATGCTCCCTCTACATACCACCCATAAACCTTTCTTGCCCTACCAGAAACCTTATATTTCTCATTTCCCCATGCCCTTCCAAAGGAATAGAGACCCTTCAGATGCAGATTTCCCTGTTCATACTGAGCCTCTATAAGATTAAGATTGAATTGTGCTTCTTCATCGCTATCAGCACCACTGCCCTTTTTATCCTCACCTTCTCCAATATAAACTAATGCACCGGCTGTTAACCCTTTTAAACCTCTGTATTCCAATCTCAAAATACCAGCGAGTTTATCAAAATTTACCTGTGCACCTTTCTGCCTTCCCTCTCTAATCCAATCCTTTATCGTATCGGTCCTCAATCCATTCATAATACCTGCCTTGTATATGAGATTATTACTAATGTTTCCATAAATCATAATCCCTAATTCGCGCCATACAGTTGGAATTATGTATCTTTCAACATCAGGTCTTAATACTCCGTAATATACTACAGGTTCATGGTATTCATTCATAAGACTTGATGGAACAAGAAATAAACCCGGTCTTATGTTAATCATGGGATTTATTATAAAATCGATATACATAAACTCAATGGTTACCTCCGGTTCCTTATCCTCTATCTCACCTATACCCGCATGTTCAAACTCAATCTCTGTGTTCATCAATATGTTTTCCGAATACTTATAGCCCAGATATGCTACAAACCTCAGTATATCACCACGATCATTCTTGGAATTATCTATAAAATTCTCATAAACAGCCTCACCATATCCCCCAATAGATAAAGCGCGAGGTGTATAATAAATCTTGGATGCCGCAGGCCCAAGTCCATAATAAGATTTGAATTCAACCTCAGGCATTGCTATCTCAAGTCTCAGTTTTCTTATCTCCTCTTTTAATATCTCGGTTTCTCCTGCTTTCTTCTCTTGCTCTCTTTGCTGTTCCTTCAATTCCTTTATTTCTTCCTGTATCCTTTGAAGCTTCTCTTCCGCCCCTTTTATCCTCTCCTCTATTGTCTCCGCAAATAAAAGTTTGGGTATAAATAATGAGAGAATAAAAACATAACACACAATAACTTTAATCCTCAATTTCATAGCAACCTCCATTTTATATTTCTAATATGTTGGACCCGTTCCCTTTTGAAATGGTCTGATTTTTATTTCCTCAAAGTATTCTTTTATTCGATCATTTATAAAAATTGATCCATCATGATATAAGATAATTACACCAATATCTCTGTTAGCTTTTAAAAATTTATCTCTCACATCCTGTGGCATTGCAAATAATGCTGTTGCAATTCCATCCGCAAAGGAACAGTTTTCCGATACAGCTGTTATTTGAAGTATCCGTGGGTCTTCTGTTTCTATATGATTTTTTATGTAATTTCCCGATGTTGATATGCATGCATCTTTTTTGTTCTCCATCTCCAGAAGAATCCCATTATTTATTGGATCGTAGACATATATCTTCCTTTTCCACCCCCATACTTTCATATCCCCCCCTATAGCAATGAATCCATACGGAAGCTTCAAATACTCATATGCTCTCTGAATTGCGTATCCCTTCCCCATACCACCCATATCCAGTGCCATATATTTCTTTTTGAGAAAAACGCCTTTCTCATCGATGTCAATGTCCCTGAAGTCTATGAATCTCCTGGCCTCCTCATCCCCTATTTCCATGTTCCTCTTCGCCCTTATTGTCAATGCCCCAATAGTGATATCAAAATAGCCACTGGTCATCTCCGAGAAAAGAATTGACTCTCTGATTGCTTTTATTGTTTCCTCCGATACAGCAACTCTTTTTATTCCTGCATTTCTGTTTATTTCGGATATTTCGGATCCTGGATCATAATCTGAAAGCTTTTTTTCTATATCCTTTATGAAATGGTATGCCCTTATATTTTCTTGATAATCATTCAGATCAAAATATGCATATGTCCCCATGATGTAAAAAATGCTTTCCTCTGCATATATATCCGTACTAAATGAATCTAATATTAAAAAGGATATAATAGACATCAGAATAATGAATTTGCATTTCATTTGCAATTTCATTCCAAAAAATTTATTTTATCTTTTTCACGAATATCTCCCTTCCCATCTCAATCTCCATTGCTATATCCGTTTCATCAAATCTTATAACAAGTGACGGTATCTTCTGGTGCATTTTAACAACCGTTCCTGGTATAACGCCGAGTGATGCCAGCTTATCCATCCTATCATGATATCTCGGAGATATAAATATAATCTTTCCCTTCTCCCCAGGCTCAAGCTCGGAGAGAGGAACAACAACTGGCCTTATTTCCTTTGTAAAACTTTCACAACAACTCCCCCTAGGAATAGGTTTTCCATGCGGGCATAATGGCGGATGTCCAAGAAATGCACATACATTATCGACAACTTCTTCACTAAGAATATGTTCAAACTCACATGATGCGTATTCATAAAGAACCTCTTCCATATCAAAAAGATCAGCAAAAAGTCTTTCAGCCAGTCTGTGTCTTCGGATAATCTCCTCTGCCCTTTTTTCACCCTTCTCAGTAAAGCTTATTACCCTGTCCCTGATCTCTATAAATCCTGTCTGTTCGAGTCTCCCGATATTCTCCTCCAGGTCTTCCTCTTCCTTTGCTGCATCAATTAGTTCTTCAATACTCTTCCTGCCTGACTCCCGAAGTGTCCAGATATGTTCCAGTAACTCATCAAGCATAATGGATCTTCCCGTGGATTTTTTCATGCTACACTCTCCTCCTGAATAACTTTTTTATAAAATCAACAAGCCCTGATTTCTCCCTCGGAAATGTGTAATTACAGTTAGGGCAACAAAATAGATCGCATCTTCCATGTAGGGGACATCTCGATCTGCATACATCTTCATAATTGAATCTATATCCGCATAAAGGGCATTTAATATTATTATTCATCTTCATAGTGAAACATTAATGTAATTGAGAATTAATCTCAATGCACCTCCCACTGCAAATGCAAACGGAAATATAAAAGCCGCCATCAAACATGCTGTTTTTAAACCCCTCTCTTTTATAATGATAAAGAAGTTAGCTATACATGGAACAAATAGTGTTATTGTAACAAGACTTACCACTATCTGTTTGCTATCAAGTAAGCCCTCCTTTGCCATCATATATAATCCTGCTGCTCCATAATCTCTTCTAAGAAATCCAACGATAAATGCCTCTGTAGCCTTAGAAGGAAGACCAAGTACCCCCTGAACAAGTGGAGATGCTATTTTCTCTGTAATTGAAAGCATCCCTATCTTATCCATAAAGAATAGCAATGCCGTTCCAAGTATGAATAGTGGAACAGCTTCTTTCAGATACCACTCTATTCTTGCCAGCGTTTTCATAAATATATTCGAAAATACTGGCATCCTTATTGGAGGTAGCTCAAGTATAAAGTCCGATCCTCTTCCTGGTATAACGATTGCTGCAAGATAACCTACAGTTATAATAACAAGGATTATCGCTGCTGCCCAGATTAAAGATGCCTTAACTGAAAGTGCACCAAGCATTCCCATAATCACCCCCAGCTGTGCAGAACAAGGTATCCCGAGAGCGAGAAGCAGTGTCACTATAATTTTTTCTTTCTTTGTCTCAAGAATACGCGTTGTCAGTGTTGCCATTGTGTCACATCCCAGCCCGAGAACCATGGGTAAAACAGCCTTTCCATTAAGACCAATAATTTTGAATACCCTGTTAACCATAACAGCCAGTCGAGGAAGATATCCTGAATCCTCAAGTATCCCGAATGCAATGAAAAAAGTACCCACTATCGGTAACACAATTGCAATAGAATATGTCAAAGCCATTGTTATTATTCCATAATCTCCAATAAGAAAATCCTGGATTATTGTGAAAGGAATAATTGCTCTAAAGATTTTTACAAAAAAGGGATTTATATACTCACCGAACAATTTTTCTTCAAAAAAATCAACAAGCACCTGTGCACCAAACTCACCAACGAATTTGTACATTGCATATATCACAAACAATAAAATAAAATAGCCCCACACAGGATGCATCGAATATCTGCCTATAAGCTCATTCATCCTTTTTTCCGTAATCCTTCCTGTTTCCATAACGTTTTCAATTATTTCATCTATTAACCTCAATCTTCTCTGATTTATTATGATTGAGAGGCTTTCGGTGAATCTTGATTGGATCTCACGCCTTATCTCAGAAATTTTCTTGATGTCATCTACTGAGAGCTTATTTTGCAGCCATTCGTTAATGCTTTGATCCCCTGCAATAAGCAGCATGGCTATGAATCTTTTTGAAATATTCGCAACAGGAAGGATATCCTCAATCCTTCTTATTCCCTCTTCAATAATATTATCGTATATCAACTTGAACGAAGATCTTCTTACCCTTAACAGGGCATTCTTCAACCTATCTATTCCCTTTTTCCTTATTGCGACAGTGGGAATAACGTCAACGCCCAGTATATCGGATAGTTTCCTGTAATTAATGGAAATGCCCCTTTCATATGCCTCATCTTCCATATTTAAATTGAGGATGAAGGGTAATCCCATCTCTACAAGCTGAAGAGAAATCAAGAGGGCTCTTCTAAGATTCTTGGCATCGGCAACCTGAATAACGGCTTTTGTTTTCTCATTTAAAAGTATATCCCTTGTTACTTTCTCATCTTCACTTTTTGGTATAAATGTATTTATCCCTGGTGTGTCTATAAGAGTATACCTTCCTTCCGGAGTTTCCATATTTCCATAACATATTTCCACTGTTGTTCCGGGATAGTTTGATATAGTTACGTATCTGCCGGTTAGGCATGAAAATATAACACTTTTCCCAACGTTCGGATTACCGATAAGGAGGATTGTTCCCTCATTGCGTATTAATTCCTTAGATTGTTCGCAATTATGCATATTACTCCTCTATGAGAACTGCCACTTCTGATCTTTCCAGATCGATCAATCCTTTCTGCAATCAGGACATTGCCCGTACAACTCCATTTTATGGGCAATAAGTTTAAAGTTATACTTTTTCGCAACCCTTGATTGAATTCTTTCAATATCATCGCTCTCAAATTCAATGATCTTTCCACATGAGATACATATGATATGATCATGATGCATTCCCTGAACTACCTTCTCATATCTTGTATATCCATCACCAAAGTGTCTCTCATCAGCAAAGCCACTGTCTGACAGAATCTTCAATGTCCTGTACACGGTGGAATAGCTAATGCGTCCATGCTTTTTTCTTACCTTGTTAAGGATATCCTCTATACTTGGATGATTGAGTGATTCAAGGAATGTATTTATGATGGCAATCCTCTGCTTTGTTATTCTCAGTCCCTTTTCTTTAAATAATGATTTTATTATCTCTCGGTTCAATAAATTCATGATATTGCAATTGAAATTTATTTTCAATAATAAT